>CAYTKA010000001.1:0-92292 GCA_964438255.1 uncultured Gemmatimonadaceae bacterium
AGATGCAGGAGGAGATCAAATCGCAGGTGCAGGAAGAGCTCGGCGAGCGGCAGCGGGAGATGTACCTGCGCGAGCAGATGAAGGCGATCCAGAAGGAGCTCGGCGACGACGATCAGAGCAAGGAGATCACCGAGCTGCGCGAGAAGCTGGAGAAGCTCGATCTGCCCGCGGCCGCCCGCACCGAGGTCGAGCGCGAGCTCGGCCGCCTCGAGCGCGCCGGCCGCGAGTCCATGGAGGCGCAGGTCATCCGCACGTATCTCGAGTGGATCGCCGAGCTGCCGTGGAACAACCGCAGCGACGACAATCTCGATCTCGCGCGGGCCCAGCAGGTGCTCGACGAGGACCACTACGGTCTCCCCGACGTGAAGGACCGCGTGCTCGAATTCCTCGCGGTGCGTCAACTGCGCGCGCAGGAGATGGCGCAGGAGCTGGAGAAGACCGGCGAAGTCCCGGTCGCGTCGTTCAAGCCGACGAAGGAAGACGCCACGCCCGCGCTCAACGTGGGCGAGGACCTCAACCGTCCGGTGACGGACAAGAAGGAGGCGAAGGCCAGAGCGATGGCCAAGGGGCCGATTCTGCTCTTCTCCGGCCCGCCGGGCGTGGGCAAGACGTCGATCGCCAAATCGATCGCGCGCTCGCTCGGGCGCGAGTACGTCCGCGTCGCGCTCGGCGGCATACGCGACGAAGCGGACATCCGCGGACACCGGCGGACGTACGTGGGGGCGATGCCGGGGCGCATCATCCAGGGACTCAAGCAGGCCAAGACGCGCAATCCCGTCTTCCTGCTCGACGAGGTCGACAAACTCGGCACGTCGTTCCAGGGCGATCCGGCGAGCGCGCTGCTCGAGGTGCTCGATCCGGCGCAGAACGATACGTTCACCGATCACTACCTCGGCATTCCGTTCGACCTGAGCGAGGTGCTGTTCATCGCGACGGCCAACTTCGTCCAGAACATTCCTGGTCCGCTGTACGACCGCATGGAGGCCGTAGAGTTCGCCGGCTACACGGAGAAGGAGAAGGCGGAGATCGCGAAGAAGTATCTCATCCCGCGGCAGCTCGAGGATGCGGGATTGAAGAGCAAGCACGTGAAGTTCACCGACGAGGCCGTGGCGACGATCGTGACCAACTACACGCGCGAAGCTGGCGTGCGTCAGCTCGAGCGGCAGGTGGGAGCGGTGGCGCGCAAGGTGGCGCGCAAGCTCGCGTCGGGAGAAGCGGACGATCTCACGATCACGCCGGAGGATGTGCGCGAGCTGCTCGGACGGCCGCGCGTGCATCCGGAGCGGGCCGCCGAACAGAACGAGGTCGGCGTCGCCGCGGGGATGTACTACACGCCGGTTGGCGGTGACATCATGTTCGTCGAGGCGGCCATCCGTCGACTGCACGGCGCGCAGCGCGCGACGGACGGCGAGGAACAGAAAGTACAGGTGAGTGGGTGGGGGAATGTGTCGCTCATTCTCACCGGCCAGCTCGGCGACGTGATGAAGGAGTCGGCGCGCGCCGCCCTGACGTATGCAGCAACGCACGCCTCGACGCTGAAGATCCCCGAGGATCGTCTCGGCTCGATCGAGGTGCACGTGCACGTACCGGCGGGAGCGATCCCAAAGGACGGGCCGAGCGCGGGCGTGGCGATCGCCGTGGCACTGGTCAGCGCGATGTCGGGGCGCCCCGTGCGGCGCGACGTCGCCATGACTGGTGAAGCGACGCTGCGCGGCCGCGTGCTGCCGATCGGCGGGCTGAAGGAGAAGGTGCTCGGCGCCCATCGCGCCGGCATCACGACCATCATCCTGCCGAAGGACAACGAGGCGGACATGGAGGACATCCCGGACGAAGTGCGCGACCAGCTCACGTTCCATCCCGTGTCCACACTGGACGAGGCGTTCGCGATCGCGCTGATGCCGGTGGGTAATGGTACGCCGGCACCGGCGAAGCCGACGATCATGGAGGAGGCGGAGCAGGCGGTCGCGTAGGGCGGGCGGCGCTCCGTGCGCCCGCCCGAAAGAGCCCCCTAGTGCCGTGCGTCGGGAGGTATTAACTTCTTTCCGAGCGACGCACCTCGTGCTTCCGCATGAGGACCTAGTTCCGATGGATCAGGGGCCTGCTACTCGCGGGCCTCTTTTTTTTCGCCCGCGTCGCTGCGCGTGCCGACACAGTGCCGGCCGTGCAGGGCGAGCCCCCGCGTGAGGGCGCCGTTCACGTTCAACAAGCCGTCGCATTTGCGACGACGAACATCATTGAGGGTTCAGCTATGCGTACGACCGGCACCGTGAAGTGGTTCAACGACACGAAGGGCTTCGGCTTCATCACTCCGGCCAACGGCGACAAGGACTGCTTCGTCCATCACTCGGCCATCCAGGGGAAGGGCTTCAAGTCCCTCGCCGAGGGTGAGCAGGTGGAGTTCGACGTCGTTCAGGGCGCCAAGGGCCCGGCGGCTGAGAACGTCGTCAAGCTCGGCCGCTAATCACGGCGAGTCGGACAGGTCCGGTCGACGGAGGCTGAACTAGTCCACTCAGCACGACGCCCAGTCCAGAGTACGCGAGTATCAGGTACTGGGACCCGCTCCGACGTCACTGGGTACTGTGACGTGCTGTTCCATGCGGCAACGACCATCGTTCAACTCGTTGAACGATGGTCGTTGTGTTTCCGGTCTGGTGCGCCGACAGCCGCCGAACGTCGTCAGTACGCGATCCCGACTCCAAAGACCGGCATCTTCCACGGCACACTGTGCAGCGGCTCGGGCTCCGTGCCGGGAACGAAGTACTCGGTGTAGCGCTTTTCCGGCGGCGTCGTGCTGTCGGCGAGTTGGCCCGTGGTGCGGTCGAGCTCCGCGGTGAGCAGGCCGACCGGCGGCACCCACGGCGCGGGCGCTGGGCGGCCCGCGTAGTAGCGCGCCATCATCGCCCCCCAGATCGGCGCCGCGAGCGTCCCGCCCTGGGCGCCGTGGGCGATCGTCGCCGGCTTGTCGAAGCCGAGCCAGACACCCGCGACGAGATCGGGGGTCATCCCCATGAACCAGACGTCGACGTTGTCGTTCGTTGTGCCCGTCTTGCCGGCAATCTGAATCGGCGACGGCACGGCGCGCCGCGCCGCGCCGCCGGTGCCCCGCTCCGCGGCATCGCGCATCATGTCGCGAATGATGAATGCCACGCGCGGATCCATCACCGAGCGCGGGACGGAGGGGGGACGCTGGTACACGACGCGCCCCGAGGCGTCCTCGATCCGCGTCACGACCCGCGGCTCAACGACACTGCCCAGATTTGCCCAGATCGTGTACGCCGCGACGTACTCGATCGGACGGACCACTGACGCACCGAGCGCGCTGGCCGGCACGGGCATGATCGGCGTCGTGATGCCGGCGCGCTTGGCCATGGCCGCCATCGAGTCGAGACCGACCCGCAGTGCGAGTTGCACGGCAACCGGATTGCGGGAGAGCGTGAGCGCGTGTCGCAGCGTGATCGGGCCGAGGAACTTCCCGTCGGAGTTCTCAGGGCGATAGAACTCGTTGCGCGCGCTGTCGATCACGATCGCGAGCGCGGTGTCGGGGACGATCGTCGCGGCGCTGAGGCTGTCCTCGAGCGCTTTCGCGTACACGAACGGCTTGAACGACGAGCCGGGCTGCCGCGTCGCGCTGACGGCACGATTGAATGGGGCGAGCTGATAATCACGTCCGCCCACGAGGGCACGGACGTCGCCGGTGCTCGGCTCGATCGCCACGACGGCGCCCTCGAGCGCGTCGCTCTTGTTCCTCGCTGCAGCGAGCGTGGGATGTGTGTAGCCCGGGCGCTTCTCGACGGCGATCGTGCCTTCCACGAGCGACTGCACCGCGGCGCGCTGGAGGGCGACGTCGGCGGTGGTGTAGATGCGATAGCCCCCTGCCATCACGTTGATACCGGCGCGCTCCGCGGCCTGGCGCGCGGCGTCGACGAAATAGTTCGACGGTGCAGCCATCCCGCCGTTGGGCGCGGTGACGATGGGCTCTTCGCGCGCGCGGGCCTCGTCCGTGACGGTGATGAACCCCTGCGCCGCCAGGAGCCCGAGGATCAGATCACGCCGCGCCTTCGCCTTGAGCGGAAAACGCGTCGGATCGTATCCCACCGGCGACTTCGGCAGCGCGGCGAGCGTCGCCGCTTCGGCGAGGGTGAGTCGCGACGCGCCCTTCCCGAAGTAGTGTCGCGCCGCGGACTCCACGCCGTACCAGCCGTGGCCGAAGTTGATCTGATTGATGTACGCCTCGAGGATCTGCTCCTTCGAGTAGTGCGTCTCCATCTCGCGCGCCGCCCGCTGCTCGCGGAGCTTCCGCTCGAGGCTCATGTCGCGGCGGTCGATCTGGTCGGGGTGCATGTTGCCGACGAGCTGCTGCGTGATCGTGCTCGCGCCGCCACGACGATCGCCGGTGATCTTCTCGAGCAGCTTTCCTTTGATGGCGCCGGCGACGCCGATGAGATCGACACCGTCGTGCTGATAGAAGCGCTGATCCTCCACCGCGACGAATGCCTGACCGACGTATTTGGGCAGCGTGCGGATGGATACGCTCGTCCGCGACACGCGTCCGATCTCGCCGATGAGCTGCCCGTCGCGTGAGTACACGAGCGACGACTGCGGCTGCGGAACGATCTGCCAGACATCACCCGTTTCACGCGGCGCTGCGGTCTGGGCGAACGCCGAGGAGAACGCGGTGATGGTGAGGAGAAGCTGGAGGCGGAGGATGGGGCGAGGCATGCGGTCGATGAACGGGTTCCTCTATAAACGACTGACCCGGCGGTTCTTAACGACCGACACGAGTATCGGACGGACGCCACCGGGTGCATGGGGCCATATACCCCGGAACTGCTCGCCGGGTCGCCCGCTCAGGCACCGGATCTCCGGGCCGTTCGTCCGAGTTGCATCCGCCTTGGCCGAGCGCGATTTTCATTCAATGGCCCCTGCTCTGACTCTCGCCCTCGCCCAGCTCAAGCCGCGCAAGGGCGATTACGCCGCCAACCTTGCGCGCATCGGGGCCATGCTGACGCAGGCCGCCACGCTCGACCCACGGCCGCAGCTCGTCTGTTTTCCCGAGACCGCGTTGAGCGGATACTTCCTCGAGGGGGGCGTGCGCGAGCATGCCGTCACCGCCGGACGCCTCGCCGCCGACCTCGCACGCGTCTATGGCGGCCCGGCGGTGGACGTCTGTGTCGGCTTCTACGAGGTGTGGCAGAACAAGCTCTACAACAGCGCGCTCTACGTGACGCTCGGCGAGGCGGTTCCGCTCGTTCGTCACGTGCATCGCAAGGTGTTCCTCCCGACCTACGGGATGTTCGACGAGGAGCGCTTCGTCGAGCGCGGGCGCGACGTTCGCGCGTTCGAGACGCCGTGGGGACGGGTGGCGATCCTCGTGTGCGAGGACGCGTGGCACTCACTCAGCGGCACGATCGCCGCGCTCGACGGCGCGCAGCTCATCGTCGTCCCCACGGCGCCGCCCGCGCGCGGCGCCTGGCCGAAGCATGACGACGTCCCGGGGCCGGCGAGCGTGTCGCGGTGGGAACGGCTTGCACGCGACATGGCCGACGAGCACGGCGTCTACGTCGCGCTCGTGCACCTCGTCGGCAGCGAGGGAGGCAAGCAGTTCCCGGGCGCCGCGATGCTCTCCGGCCCCAAGGGCGAGGTACGAGTGCGCGGTCCGCTGTGGGACGAGGCGCTCGTCACGGCCACGATCGACCTCGACGACGTGACGCGCGCGCGCGCGGACATGCCACTCATCGCCGATCTCGAGACGATGGTGCCGCATCTGCGCGACGCGATGGCACGAGTGGAGGCCGGCACGCCGCATCTGCTCACCTTCGACGGCATGGAGGCGATCGCGAGCTCCGCGAGCGCACCAGCCACCTCCAAGACGCCGGCCGCCGCTCCGAGCGCGACCGCACTCCGTGTCGCCACATCGGTTCCCGTGGTGCGCGCCGAGCCACGCATCGGACCGCCGCCGCTGACGATCGATCCCGCGCTCGTGGAGCAGTGGCTCGTCCAATTCCTCCGCGACGAGATGTCGCGCCGCCGCTTCGACTGCGCCGTCGTCGGGATCTCCGGCGGTGTAGACTCGGCAGTCACCGCATATCTCGCTGCGAAGGCGCTCGGCACGGAGAAGGTCATCGGCGTGCGGATGCCGTATCATTTGTCGAGCAAGGAGAGCCTGTCGCACGCACAGCTCGTCGTCGACGCGCTGGGTATCCAGACGCGCACGATCGACATCTCGGCCGCGGTGGATGCGTATCTCGTGCACGAGCCGGATGCGGATGCGGGACGCCGTGGGAACGTCATGGCGCGCATGCGCATGATCACGCTCTTCGATCTGTCGGCCAGGCATCGCGCGGTCCCGCTGGGCACGGGGAACAAGACCGAGCGATTGTTCGGCTACTTCACCTGGCACGCCGACGACTCACCGCCGATCAATCCGCTGGGCGATCTGTTCAAGACGCAGGTGTGGGTGTTGGCGCGTCACCTCGGCGTGCCGGATGTGATCGTCGGCAAGCCGCCGTCGGCGGACCTCATCGTCGGGCAGACGGACGAGAGTGACTTCGGCATCACGTATCAGAAGGCCGACGAGATCCTCAACTGGATGTTGAGTGGCTACTCCGAGGCGGATCTCGTCGCACGCGGCTTCGATGGCGCCGAGGTGGCGTTGGTGTACAAGCGCGTCGCGACGACGCACTGGAAGCGCCGGCTCCCGACGGTGGCGATGATCAGCAGCTCGGCAATCGGAGAGAGTTATCTGCGCCCCGTGGATTACTAGCGCGCCCCGGAGGCCAGCGTGATCTCCGTTCGCTCGCTGGCCCGCGTCTACGGAAATCTCACCGCCGTCCACGACATCTCCTTCACCGTTTCGCCGGGCGAGGTACTCGGACTCGTCAGCCCGAACGGCGGCGGCAAGACGACGACACTCCGCTGCCTCGCTACTGCTCGCTGCGGAGAGCTGGGTGATGATCGGACTGCCCGGCGAGGCGTTGGAGCGAGTGGAGCCGGGAAGTGTGGTCTGACGGTCGGACTGCCGCCGTGGGCATGGTCTTCGCACCGTGCGGCCGCATGGCGACGAGAAAGTCCACCAGGCGCGCCGGGAAGCGACCGGCGAAGACATCATCGGCGAACAAACAGCCCACGGCCAAACGAGCGACGGCCAAACGGGCCATGACCACACGCCCTGCTCCGCTCGCGGAGTACAATCGCAAGCGCGACTTCACGCGCACGCGCGAGCCGGCGGGGACGGTGCGGCGCAGCCGCGGGAAGACGCTGCACTTCGTCGTGCAGAAGCACGAGGCGAGTCATCTGCACTATGACTTCCGGCTCGAGCTCGACGGCGTGATGAAATCGTGGGCCGTGCCGAAAGGGCCGAGCCTCGATCCGTCCGTGCGCCGGCTCGCGATGGAAGTCGAGGATCACCCGATCTCGTACAACACCTTCGAGGGGACGATCCCCGAGGGTGAGTACGGCGGGGGCACGGTCATGCTGTGGGATCGCGGGACCTACGAAGCCGAGGACGGTGGTGGCGTGGAGTCACTGCGCCGTGGCTACGAGAAGGGCGACCTCAAGATCGTGCTGCACGGCAAGCGGCTGAAAGGCGGTTGGGTGCTCGTGCGCATGCGGCGCCCGGGTCGCCCGCAGTGGCTCCTCATCAAGCACCGGGATGGCACCGAAGATCCGTCGCGCGATCTCACCGAGCAGTACACGACCTCCGTCGCCACGCGGCGCACGATGGGCTCGATTGCGGCGGGACGCGGTGGGACAAGGGTCTGGCGATCCAATCGGTGAAGCGGCAGTCGGCAAGCAGTACTCGCTGATCGTGTTGTGCAGCACGAACGCAGCACCGGCCGTGAGGTCAGGCTTGCGATTCATCGACACGCCGTCCTGGACGGCTCCTTTTGCGCCAACTGGGGTACGGGCTTTCATGAGACACTCCATCCGACTCACACTCGCCGCCGCCGCCATGGTGGCGCTCGCCGCCTGCTCGCGCGGTGCCGAGCAGCCGACGCTCAGCGAGGATCTGAAGCAGGATCTGGCCAAGGCCGGGGGAAGCGACGTCATGCTCGCCGGCGCGCCAACCAAGCGGACGGAGGTGGTCTCGGCGGCCGAGCGCGTCGAGGGTGCTGTGGCGGCGCCCAAGGCGCCCGCCGTCTCGCGTGCGCCGAGCGCGGCGCGCGGTCATCGCGCGGCGATGCCCAGCGTGCGGCACGAAACGCCGGCTGCCGCGCAGCCGTCGCCGGTAGCCGCCGAGCCAGCTCCGGCAGAGGTGCGCACCGAGCCACCCGCCCCCGAGCCGACTCCGGCGCAGGGCCGTCCGCGCGCTCCGCAGCCCTCGACACAGCGCGAGCCACCTGGCGGCTGGCGCTCGCCCGGCGAGGTGATCCGCAACGCGCCCTTCCCGATCAATCCGGCGACGCGCGTACCGAGCAGATCACCCGGCGGCGTCTGACACGATCGCCTCCGCTTCGATCTCCACGAGCATGTCGGGATCGATGAGGTTGCGAACTTCGACCATCGAGGTCGCCGGGCGGATGGCGGCGAAGTACTCGCCGTGCGTCCGCCCGATCGCTTCCCACCGCGAGATGTCGGTGACGTAGATGCGCGTGCGCACGACGTCCTCCAGCCGCGCGCCCGCTTTCGCGAGCGCTGCCTTGATGTTCTCCAGCGTCTGCCGCGTCTGTGCTCCTGCGTCGCCGATACCGACGACGCGGCCGCTCCCGTCCGTGGCGGTGGTTCCCGAGACGTGGACGATGTTGCCGACGCGGACGGCGCGGGAGTAGCCGACGATCGGCTCCCACTGTGTGCCCGACGAAACGAGCTGACGCACGAGGTTCAACCGGTTGGTGTCGTTGGTCACGGGGACCGAGGGCTATGCCGCTTTCACCCGCGCAAACGCGAGGCTCACGGCGCGGCGCGCCTGTCGCTTCAGCGCCCGATGCACGGCGCGCGCGTAATGGATGAAGTTCGAGCCCGCCCACGGATAGCGCAGAAAGAATTCGGCGGGGAGCATGTCGGTCTTGAGGCGATTGCAGGAAGGACAGGCGACGACGACGTTGCCGGGTGCGTGCGCGCCGCCCTTCGCGAGCGGATGGACGTGATCGAGCGTGGCGCGCGCGTAATCGAGTGGCGCGGCGCAGTACACGCACCGGCGGCCGCAGTCGCGCAATGCCGCTAGCTTGATCGCCCGCTTCTGCTGGGCGGGGAGGAGGCGCTGTACCCGGCGGAGCAGTCCGCGACGGGCGCGAGGATGGGGTGGGAGAACGCGATGACCGTGTCGAGCGGGCAATCTGACCTCGCTGGAAAAGACGACACCCCGCGCAGGGAAGCGTTCCCTGTCGCGGGGTGTCGTGCTACGTGGTCGGTGGCGTCGCACCGGAGCGGCCACGCGACGCGTTGCGCGTTACGCGCTCGCATCGCTCGCTGGACCATCTCTCCGAGAGGTACTTCCGGCATTGGCCTCCGGGTGCGTCGGGGCGGCGGGAGGGCCTCCCGCCGCGCTATTAGTGCAGCCGGGATGCCATCGGCGCAAGAGGCAGCGGCAGCCTCGTGCCCTCACTTATGCGACGACGGTGCCCGACGGTCGGTAACGCCCATCCGCCGCTCGGCGCGCGTGCGGGAGGCGACGGGATCGCGGAAGGCGGAGATGATGCGCGCCGCGGTGGCGTCGAGCACGGTACGATCGGGCATCTGCGAGCCGCCAAAGGGGAGCGGGATGTCGAAGCCGTCACCCGTGCGGCGCGGGATGACGTGTACGTGATAGTGAAAGACGTCCTGCCCCGCCGCAGCGCCGCTGTTGACGACGACGTTCAATCCGTCGGCGCCGGCCACGTGCTTCACGACGGGGGCGAGCTGCATGGCGACGTCGAACAGGTGCGCGGCGAGGGGATGCGGGATGTCCTCGAGCGATTCGTAATGCTCTCGTGGGACGACGAGCACGTGCCCGGCGTTGACGGGCTGGATGTCGAGGAAGGCGACGACGTCGCTGTCCTCGAAGCACATGGACACCTCGCCCGCGCCGTGAATCAGGTCACAGAACGGGCAGGACGGCGATTGAGCCGGGGGCATGAGGCCTCGCGAGTAGTTGATTGCGGCGGCCACAAGCGCACAGGCAATGCCACGAGAACCGACACGTCGTTTGGTCGCCTCAGCACTGAAGTTGGGAGTCGCAGCTCCCGACTCGGGGACCGACAACCTACGGATGAGTCGACGGCGCCGGCCCGATCACGTTGACGGTTATGCCCGCGCCGTAGTACGGTGTGAGCCCCGTCTTGTACCGGAATCCGACGCTCGCCGTCCCGACGGAGTTGTCGAGAGCTCCCGCCGCAAG
This sequence comes from uncultured Gemmatimonadaceae bacterium, assembly GCA_964438255.1. Lineage (GTDB taxonomy): Bacteria > Gemmatimonadota > Gemmatimonadetes > Gemmatimonadales > Gemmatimonadaceae > AG11. The sequence goes on from CAYTKA010000001.1 coordinate 10,316, forward strand.
CGCCCCCGATGCCGCAGACACCGAGATGTTGTTGACGTCCACCGCCTTCAGAGTGCCAGCGGCTGTCGCTCTACCACCCGCGTTGACGTTGAGATTGCCGTTCGTGACAGCACCGCCGGCGAAGGTGAGCGCTCCGTTCGTCTCGATCGTTCCGGAGAACGTCGACCCGTCCGGCACGCTGAACGACGTGCCGCCGTCCAGCAGCTTGAGACCACCGTTGGCCGTCAGCGGCCCGGTACCGGCGACGGACGCCGATCCAGCGACCTCGATGTTCGTGTAGGTGAACGTCGATCCCAGCTGGACGCTGGGCCGCGCAGCCTTGAAGCGGGTCACGCCGTTGCTCGTGTACGAGCCCTTCACCTGTGTCGTCCCACTGTTGTCCTGCAGCTCGAAGTTCCCGATGGAGATCGTGCTGCCGGCGACCGACGCGAGCACACCGCCTACCTGCACGGTGCCGAAGCTCTGCGACAACGTGGTGGCGCGCGATACGTTCAGCGAGTCGCCTATGGTGGCGCCATTGTAGATGTTCACGGTCCGCGCAGATGCGATCTCGAGGCGTCCCAGCGTCGGAGTGCCGTCGAGGGTGATGGCTGGCCCCGTCGTCACGTTGTCCGCAAAGACGAACTTGTGCGGCGTCGTGGCGTTGAACTTGGGGCCGTAGAAGGTCCTCCCGAAGAACCGGACGACGCCGTTGGTGAGCTTGCCGGTGTGGTCGGCGTTCTGCACGTAGAAGGTGGTGTTGAGGGGATCTCCGGCACCGGCGTTCAGCGAGTCGACCGCGTTCGTCATCACGAGATAGGCGCCAGCGCCGGCCACGTTCAGACTGCCGTTCACGGTGAGCCTGTGGCCGCCCAGCGCGAAGCTGGCGCTGTTGTTGATGTCGAGGCGCCCGGCGAACGTCGCCGAGTCGACCAGTGTGGTGGTCTGATCGATGGCCACGTTCTGATATCCGAGCCCGCTCTTGATGGACGCGTTCAATCCCTGGAACCGGGTGAGATCGGGCGAATAGGTGCCGAGGATCTGTGATGTGCCCGAGGGGTCTTTCAGGACGACGGTGAGATTGGCCCCCGACGCGCCGTTGCCGATCTGCGAGGTGGCAGCGGCGTCGAGCGCGCCGCCGACCCAGAGCATAGCCCCGCTGCAAGCGTCGACGCGCGCGCCGGCCGCGACGTGCATCTTGCCGGTGACGTTCATGTAGTAGCACACGGTCGCTCCACCGTTGCGCACGTACACCTCGTTGAGCGGCGTCGTGGACGGATCGGCGCTGCTGGAGCCTTCCACGCTCACGGTACCACCGGTGCGATCGAACACGGTGACGTGCGTGCCCGTCGCGTAGTAGCGCCCCACGTTGAACTGCCGCCCCTTCACGATCACCGTGCCCGCGGTCAGCTTCGCCGTGTGATCCCCCGCGCCGCTGTACCAGTACGCGGAGCTGTCCACCATGATCGAATCCTTGGCGTTGGTCATCGTGACTGTCCCGCTGTTGTTCACGGTCAGGGAGCCCTTCACGAAGAGCGGCCATCCGTTGACGGTCAGGTTCGCGCCCGTGCCCTGCACCGTCAAATTGCCGTTGACCGTGAGAGAGCCGCTCAGCGCGACGTCCGTGCGCACGTCGAGGCTCGCGTAGCCCAGCCCCGGCTTGAGCTGGCCGGCGGCGAGCGGTGACCAGATGGCCGTGACGGTCGGCGTGAACGTGCCGGCGACGCCCTGGGTCCCGGTCCTGTTGAAGAGCGCCACGGCGTACGGCGTCACCGTGCTCCCCGCCTCGGTGGTGAACGTACTGTCCACGCGCAGCGTGGAGCCGCCGCAGTACTCCTTTACCGTGGCGCCGGTGCGCACGGTGAGGATGGCACGCACGCGCGGTGCGCTGCACAATCCGTACGTCGTGCTCGCCGCCAGCTCGAGGTTCTGGAACTGCTGCGCCGGACGCGCGTTGTAGTCCATCGCCTGGATGTTTCCTGTTGCGGCCACGCCGGTGAGCACGACACGATGCGTGCCCGACGCGCTGAATCCGTATCCGTAGAAGTATCCGCCCACGCGCATCACGCCGGCGGTGAGCTTGCCCTGCTCCGTCGAGCTCATGTCGGAGTTGAAGGACATGTAGCCCTTCACGTCCAGGGAGTCGTTCGCGTTCTGCATCGTGAGCGTCGCCGAGGTGCTCACGGTGGCATACGACCCGACGGACAGCGACTGGCCGTTCAGGTTGAGATCGACCCCCGATCCGTCGACGAGCAGTGTGCTGTCGGCAGTCGTCGGGCCGAGGAGCTTGTTCGACGCATAGAAGCGCAGATTGGCGTAGCTGAGTCCTGCCTTCACCGGCGCGGCGGCGGTGCGGAACTCGGTGTAGAGCGGCGCCCAGGTCCCGGCGACGTTGGCCGTCCCCGTCGCGTTTCCGATCTGGACGACGTATGGCTTGACCGAGCTGGTCGCTTCGGTGACGAGGTCCCCTTCGGTGCGGATGTACGACCCGCCGCAATATTCCTTCAACGCCGCGCCGCTACGCACGGTGAGCGTTCCCTTGACGCGCGTGGAGCCGCACAGGCCGATCTGCGCGTTGGCGACGATCTCGAGATCCTGAAACGCCTGATCGTAGCTGAGATAGTTGAGACCGTTCAGGTAATTGGTTCCGGTCGCTGTGCCGGTAAGGCGCACCTTGCTCGTGCCCGCAGCGTTGAAGCCGTTTCCGTAGAAGGTTCCACCGACCTCGATCACTCCGGCGGTGATGCGCGTCAACTCGGCGACTCTCGTGTCGGCGTTGAACGACGCACCGCCGGCGACGATCAACGAATCGGCGGCGTTGGTCATCGTGAGCACGGCGCCGTTCTGCGCGGTGAATGCGCCCCCCACGGTCACGCGCTTGCCATTCAACGCCACGTCCGTCGCCGCGTTCGCGCCGTCCAGGACGAGCCCCTGCGTCGTCGTGGTGCGGCCGAGGAAGGCGTTGTTCGCGTAGAGGCGCAGGTTCACGTACGAGAGACCGGGCTTGATCGTCGCGTTGGCCGCCGAGAGATCGGTGTACGTGGGCGCCCATGAGCCGGCGATGGCGGAGGTTCCGCTCGCGTGCCGGAGATCCCACAGATAGCTCGTCACGCTCGTGTTCGCGCTCGTGACCACGGCGCCGTACGCGTGCACGGGGTAGCCGCCGCAGGTGCCGTTGTCCACGGAAAGCGGCGTCGCACCCGCGGTGATGATGATGGAGTCCAGGGCGACGAGGTAGCCACAGATCGCGACGCCGTCGCGATTGCGCACGTCCCAGTGCGCGAGCGCGGACACGCCGCCGGTGTTGTCGAACCCGCCGATCGTCTGTTGACCGGTCGCGGACCGATCGAACACGAGGCGGTTCTTCCCACTCGCCTTGTACTTGTAGCCGTAGAAGCTCGTGCCGCGATACAGAACGACCCCGCCCGCAAGGCGGCCGGTCTGGTCGCCGCCGTTCCAGCTCACGTTGCCCGTGACGATCAGCGTATCGGGGTCGGCGAGTGAGAGTGTCGCGGTACCGTACAGGTTCAGGTCGCCCGTCACATTGAGGGTATGACCGGCGAGGCGCAGCCCGGCATTCGGAGAGCTTGCCGAGTTCACCTCGACGTACGACGCGCGCACCGAATCGGCGAGCGTCACCGTGTCGCCGTACACGTATAGATTGGCGAACACACCGGCGAGCAACGCACCGGGGCGCGCGAACACGCGTGCCGTCGTTGCGCCCTTCACGCTCGCGCTGCGGTACACATTCACCCCGTACCCGCAGCTCGTGCCGAGCGTCGCACCGGCCTGGATGGTCAGATCGCGCACCGACACGTCCGCCGTGCAATCCACGATCGGTTGCTTCGCCGCCGACGCCGTGATCACGACGCTGTCCGCTGCCGTCGGCGCGCGGGCCGCACCGATGCCGTGCGGCGTCCAGTTGTTCGGCTCCGCCCAGCTCGTGCTCACGCTGCCGTTCCACGTCAGATGGTACGCGATGGCCGACGTCTTCGGCGTGCCGCTCAGCTTGGCCGAGCCGCCGACCGTGCCGTAGGTGGCGACGATCTGCACGTCGCCGGTGTCGCGCATCGTCACGAGGCCGGCGGTGTCCACCGAGGCGCGCATCGGGTTGAGCGTCGCCCACCGCACCTTGCCCACGACGATCGCACCGTTCTGATCATGAATCTCGGCCGACATTCGCAGCGTGTCGCCGACGCCGAGCGTGGCCACGCCCGGGCGGACGATGACGATCGTCGTGCCCACCGATACCGTGATCGGCACGTCGCCGACGAGCGGGACGAGCGTGACCGTGATCGTCGGGTTCGTGCCGACGACGATGTCCGTCGTCACCGAGCCGCGATGCGTCTCCGTCACGCCGCTGTAGGCGCGCACCATGATGACGCGCTGCGGGCCGGCGGGTACGGTGATGGAGCCCGACGCCACGCCGTTCGCCACCGGGATGTTGAACGCGAGCGTGTCGGGGGTCGTGCCGTCGCTCTTCACGATGCCCGGACCGGACACCTGCACCACGAGCGTGCCCGCGGCGAGCTGCGGCAGTGCCGCGTAGACGGCGAGCTGTCCGGACTGCAGCGGCCGGTCCGCGAGCGGCTGCGTGGGCGAGTCGTGACAGCTCGCCGCGACCGCCGCGGCGAGCGCGACGACCAACGATTGTGCGAAGCGAGGGAAGCGTGACATGCGGGGGATTCCGCGGGGGGGTGAATCGACGGATCGACGTTCGCGGCCGGAGTGCGCGTGCGCTGGGGAAGCACGTCGACGATCTCTCAGTGGCGGGCTCATGGCGCCACCGTGAGCGTGGTGACGCCGAACGGAGTGAGGTCCGTTTCGTTGTACGTGCGGCTGATCACGCCGGCGAGCGATACCGAGGTCGCGTGCCACACGCCAACGGTCGCGAGGCCGGCCGGAAGGATGATGACGCAGTCCCACGTGCCCCGCGCCGGAACGCCGGTGGTCGGCGTGGTGGCGGCGCACGACTGCGCCGCGCCACCCGGACCGGCGAACGCCACGGTGACAGCGTTGATGCCGCCGCCCGGCTCCGATGCGCTCACGGTCACGCTGAAGCGCACCGCCGACGTGCTGGCTCCGGTGAGGGCGCGTGGGGCGAACGAGAATGCGCTCACCGTCGGCTGCGGCAGTACGGTGAACGTGGCGTGGCCGACGACGCCGTTGCTCGTCGCCGTGATCGTCACGGTGGCGGTGTCCGTCGGAAGCAGAATTCCCGCTGCGCTCACGGGCGCCCGCCCGGGATCGCTCGATGCCCACTGCGGCACCACCGCCGTCGCGTTGCCGGTGGCGTCGACGTACTCGGCAGCGAGCTGCGTCGACGCGCCCATGCGGAGCGAGCCGCCGCCCGGCGTGATGCGGATGTACGCGAAGGCCGCCTTGATCCCGATGCTCGCCTGCCCCTGCATGACGACCGCCGTGGCGCTCTTGCTTCCCGCCGTGACGACCACGCTGGTCGTCCCCGAGCCGACGAGCTGCACCAGACCGGACGCCGACACCGTGGCGATGGCGAGGTTGGACGAGCTGTACGTCGGCACGGCGTCGGCGATCACATTGCGGTTGCGATCCAACGCCGTTGCCGAGATCGTGCCGGTGTCGCCGAAGGCGAGCTTCAGCGTATCGCGCGAGAGCAGCAGCGTGTCCACGAGCTGGCGCACGATGATCTTCGCGCTGTCCGTCGCCGTACCCGCCGTGGCGACGACGTAGGTGGTGCCGTTCGCCCTCGCCTGCACGGTGCCGTTTGACGTCACCGTCGCGATCGCCGGCGACCGGCTCACCCACGCCGGCGCCTGCGCAACGATGTTACCGAACTGATCGCGCACAGTCGCCGACAGCGCGAGCAGATCGCCGAGCGATGCGAGCGTTCCACCAGTCGGCGCGATGGTGATCTTCGCCGGCGCGAGTGAACCGAAGTTGACGGTGGCGCTGGCTGCCAGCCCCTTTGGCGTCGTCGCGGTCACGACCACGCTGCCGAAGGCGCCGGTGAACTGGAGGGTGCCCAGGGCGTTGATCGTCGCGATCGCCGCGTTGCTCGTGCTCCACGTGATCGGCACGTTCGCCACGACCGCGTTGTTCGCGTCGAACGCCTGCGCGCTGAACTGCACAGGCGTGAGCGATCCAAACGTGCCTCCGTTCGGCGAGATGACGAGGCGTGTCGCGACCACGTCGGGGCCGGCGTACACCACCTCGACGACCGGCGGCGTCCCTCCCTGCGTCCCGGTGACCTGCACGGTGACGGTCGCCGAGCCGGTGAACAGCAGGGTGCTTCCGGCGTAGTATCCGAGGTTCGCGCCGAGCTGCTCGCCGGGCGACGCGGCAACGCGGAGCTCGAGGGGGAGGACGTCTACGCCGGCCGGGAAGACGACGGTGGTATCCTTGAGCGTATCGGCTGGCGGGCGCACGATCACGACGCGCACGCGGTCGATGTTCACCCCTGCCGACGCGAGGCTCTGGAGGGCCCGTGAGGCCTCCGCCGAGAGGTGCGGCTGGAACGCGAGACGCAGCGCTCCGGTCGTGCTCGCACCGGGTGCCGAGAGACTATCCGAGCATGTCGCGACACTCGCTGCGAGGACGAGCGAGGCGGCGGATCGGACGAATTGCCGCATAGACTAACCTGTGAGGAGAATCACAGTCGGCGTCGCACGCTTGGCTGTCAAGGACAAACGTTTCATCCTGGCGGCTGGCCCGGCTGGGCAGCGGGGTTATCTTACGGCGCCGCATCGTCTTCATCCAGCACATCGAGCCGCATCCCGATGGCCACACAGACCCGTACCGAGCGCAAGGGCACGCGTCCCGGAGCCCCCACCCCCGCCTCCGGCGGTCTCTCCCGCGAGCAGTTGGTCAGCGCGTACAGGACCATGCTGCTGTCGCGCCGGCTCGACGACAAAGAGATCCAGCTGAAGCGTCAGAACAAGATCTTCTTCCAGATCTCGGGGGCGGGCCACGAAGCGGTCCTGACGGCCGCCGGGATGGTTCTCAAGCCGGCCTACGACTGGTTCTACCTCTACTATCGCGACCGCGCCCTCTGCCTCCAGCTCGGGATGACCCCGAACGAGATGCTGTACGAGGCGGTCGGCGCTGCGATCGACCCCAGCTCTGGCGGACGCCAGATGCCGAGCCACTGGGGGCACAAGGCGCTCAACATCGTATCGACCTCGTCGCCCACGGGAACGCAGTTCCTCCAGGCGGCGGGGAGTGCCGAGGCGTCGCAGCGGGCACGGGCGCTCGAGATCGTCGAAGGGTTTCAGGACGACGAGGTCGTGCTGGTGACCACCGGTGACGGGACGACGAGCGAGGGAGAGTTCTGGGAGTCGCTGAACACCGCATCCAACCTGAGGCTTCCCGTCGTCTACCTCGTGGAGGACAACGGCTACGCCATCTCCGTCCCCGTGGAGGTCGGCACCGCCGGCGGCTCCATCTCCAAGCTCGTGGCGTCGTTCCCCGGGCTCTACGTCCAGGAGGTGGACGGCTGCGATCTCGTGGCCAGCTACGACGTGATGCGGAAGGCGGTGGAGCACGCGCGGCAGCGGAAGGGTCCGGCGTTCGTGCACGCCAAGGTCATTCGTCCGTACTCGCACTCACTGTCGGACGACGAGGTGATGTACCGGCCGCCCGAGGAGCGCGACGCTGACGCGGCGCGCGATCCGGTGACGCAGTTCCCCAGGTGGCTCGTCGCGCAGGGACATGCGACGCAGGCCGAGATCGAGCAGATCCAATCTGAGGTAGATGGCCTCGTGCTGGCGGCCACGGACGACGCGCTCGCGCAGCCGCAGCCCGGCGCCGAGACCGTGTACGACTACGTGTACTCGCCCGACGTCGATCCCACGTCGGAGCAGTTCGACACGGAGGAGGATCCGCAGTTCTCGGGGAACGAGACGACGATGGTGGATCTCCTCAACGCGTGCATGAAGGACGAGATGCGTCGCGATCCGAAGATCCTCGTCTTCGGCGAGGACGTGGCCGACGTGTCGCGCGAGCAGCACCTCGGCAAGGTGAAGGGCAAGGGCGGCGTGTTCAAGGTGACGTGGGGGCTTCAGAAGGAGTTCGGGGGCACGCGCGTGTTCAACACGCCACTCGCCGAAGCGAACATCGCGGGCCGCGCGATCGGGCTGGCATTGCGCGGGTTCAAGCCCGTCGTCGAGATCCAGTTCTTCGACTACATCTGGCCCGCGTACATGCAGATTCGCGACGAGCTCGCGACGATGCGGTGGCGCTCCAACGGGGCGTACAGTGCCCCCGTGGTGATACGGGTGACGTACGGCGGCTACATCCGCGGCGCCATCTACCACTCGCAGACGGGCGCGTCGCTGTTCACCCATTGCCCCGGGCTGCGTGTCGTGTGCCCGAGCAACGCGCTCGACGCGAACGGCCTGCTGCGGACGGCCATCCGCTCGGACGATCCGGTGATCTTCCTCGAGCACAAGCATCTCTACCGGCAGACGTACAACAAGGCGGCGTATCCCGGCCCGAACTTCATGATCCCCTTCGGCAAGGCGCGCGTGGTGCGCGAGGGGACCGATCTGACGATCGTGACGTACGGCGCCACCGTGCAGCGTGCCTTTGCCGCGGCGAACCAGATGCAGGAGGAGCACGGCATCAGCACGGAGGTGATCGACCTGCGCACGCTGTCGCCGTGGGATCAGGGGGCGGTGTACGCGTCGGTGAAGAAGACGTCGCGCGTCATCGTGGCGTACGAGGATTCGATCTCGTGGGGGTACGGGGCGGAGATCGCGGCGCGGATTGCCGATGATTGCTTTGCGTGGCTGGATGCGCCGGTGAAGCGGGTGGCGAGCACCGATACCTTCGTCGGGTATGCGCCGCAGCTCGAGGATGCGATTTTGCCGCAGGTGGAGACGTTCAAGAGGGCGATCGCGGAGGTTGCAGCGTTCTAGGAACGCGGATCCACGCGGATCGAGAGCCGGATCGGCGCGGATCTGTCATACGAAGGGCCGGCGTCCATGTGCGGACGCCGGCCCTTGATCATTTACTGCCGCTGGCCGGGCTTCTCGTGTCACTTGCCCTGCGTCATGCGCACTACCCGAGCGTCCGCGCGTGGGAGCGGACGAGCGAAAAGCGCGTCGCCCGCCTCATGCGCGAGGAGGGCCTGGTGGCGCGCGGTCGACGGCGCTTCGTGCTGACGACGACCGACTCCGAGCACGTGGACCCGTCGCGCCCAATCCCCTGGCGCGCGACTTCGCCGTCGGCACGCGCGCCTGCGACACGGCGTGGGTGAGCGACCTGACCTACGTGGCGACTGCGGAGGGCTTTCTCTATCTGGCCTTCGTGCTCGATCTGGCGAGCCGGCGCGTCGTCGGGTGGGCGATGGCCGACACGCTCGTGACGGCGCTCCCGCTCGCGGCGCTGCGGATGGCGATCACGCAACGGCGGCCGGCGCCCGAGGTGATTCATCACTCGGATCGCGGGTCGCAATACTGCAGTCGGGCGTACCGCGCGGTGCTTGGCGCGCACGGGTTCCCGCGAGGGCATGAGTCGCAAGGGCGATTGCTGGGGCAATGCCGTGGCGGAGAGCTTCTTCGCGACGCTGGAGCACGAGCTTCTGGCGCTCGATCCCTTCGCCACCAAAAAACGAGAAGCGCAGCACGCGCTGTTCGAGTTCATCGAACGCGTGGTACAATCGGCAACGATGCCACACGAGCCTCGGCTCGATCAGCCCCGTCGAGTTCGAGGCGCAACAGCGCGCCGCCTAAACTCGGTGTCCATCAAATCGGGTGAGGTCCACACCCCCCATCCTTTCCCTGGCCAGGGATGCACGTGCCTATAGTCGCTTCGCGTCGGCTGCTAGACGAGTGAATAGCAGCACCACAGCGGGCAACTCATCACGGCAGACCGCTGCATGGATTTCGTCGTCGCTTGTAGACAACGGCCTGTGACGCCTCAGCTCCACGAATGCAGGCTCGCTGTCCTGCGGCATCGTCAGCGTGCCTGACCACCAGACCTCTGGGGTGGCGCTTACCGTACCAAGAACAACCCCTTGTGCGGGCTCGGCCTCGTAGCGTGGCGACTGCTTCGCCAAACTCGATTCCCCGCTGGTCTGTGCCGTCCGCGCGGAACAAGACAATCTGACATGACCCCCCGGGAGCTGATCCAAGTCTTATGTCAGTCCTCGACCCGAACAGGACTGATGCGGAAGAGTCGATTCACCGACGCGCAGATTGTCGGCGTGCTGCACGAGCACGAGGCGGGGGCCAAGATCGCGGAGCTGTGCCGCCGGCACGGCGTCACCGAGACCGCGTTCCACCGCTGGAAGCGGAAGTACGGCGGCCTCCAGAGCGAACCGCTCTCGGTGGCCTTCGACATGCCGCGGATCAAATGTGGCAGTGTCCCGAGCCCAAAGCTCGCCACTGCGGAGAATTTCAATCGCGTGCGCTTCTAACCTAAGAAGATTCTTAGGGTTGCCGTGACGCGAGAGACTCTTTCCAGTCTGGCTAAAGCACGCGGCAACGTTGCATAGTCATTGCGCACACTCCCTCCCTCACCCAACCCCATCATGATGACACTCACTCGAATGGTCGCCGTCCTCGCGTGTTCTTTGCTCGCTGGCTGCGGCGCAATGTTGCACGGCTCCCGTCAGGACATCTCGGTACAGAGCTCTGTCCCTGGGGCAACGGTTCAGACGAGTCCTGCTTCAACCACCGTCGTTGCCCCGGGGACGCTTAGCTTAGAGCGGAAAAACAATTACGTGCTCACGTTCAGCGCTCCGGGATATACGCCTGCCACCGTCAACGTTACGAATAGTATCGGTGTCGGGACAGTAATTGCCGACGTTCTACTCACCGGCCTAGTCGGCGTAGTCGTTGACGGCATGACTGGCTCCTGGTACGGTCTGAATCCGGAGACGGCTAGCGCGACTCTGGTCAAGCAGGTGGGAGCAGTTGGGCCGGACGAGATCCATATCCAGCTCGGTCGCGTAACGTCAAAGGGACAACTGTCGGTTAAGACGGACGCGCCCGGAGTTGTGGTAGAGATTACGCGGAACTAGCAATAGCATCTGCTATTCGCGCAAGGACCGCAGAACGTAGTACAGAGTCGTGTCGTGAGTACCGGAGCGCTCAGTATGGACGGCCGGGAGTTGGCGGCTGAACGCAGCAACGTTGTGATGCTGGACGGCGCCCCGTATCACGAAGTAAAGGACGGCTGTCAACTTCATGTGCGACAAAAAAAGGAAACCGGACGGATATTCGTCCGGCTTCCTTTTTTGTACCCGATTGTGCTTGGGGGTTCGTCGTGCTCAGTCCACCACTTCCGTCCGATAACTCTGCAACTGAGCTGCTCCGGGATCAGTGGACGACGAGTTAAGCTACTGCCCCCATTCGCTCAAAGTCGATGGGGCTCTGGTTGCCCAGCGACGAATGCCTCCGCGTGAGATTGTAGAAGCGCTCGATGTCGTCAAAGATGTCGGCGCGTGCCTGGTCACGCGTGCGGTACTGGCTCCGGTGACAGCGCTCGATCTTCATCGTGGAGAAGAAACTCTCCATGACGGCGTTATCCCAGACATTCCCGGAGCGACTCATGCTGCACGCGACCCCGAGCTCCGAGAGCACCCGCTGAAACTGCTCGCTGCTGTATTGACTCCCCTGATCGGAGTGGTCAGCAAGGACGCGGCGGGACCGCGACGCCAGACCGCCATCAGCATGGCATCCGTGACCAGTTGCGCCGTCATCGTCGCCTGCATGGCCCAGCCGACGACGCGACGCGAATAGAGATCCAGCACCACCGCGACAAACAGCCACCCTTCGTGCGTCCAGATGTACGTGAAGTCCGCCACCCACTTCTGGTTGGGCGCCGTGGCGGTGAAGTCGCGGTCCAGGACCTTGTCCGCGATCAGATGCAGCGCCCGCTCCCCCGAGATCGCCTGGCCTCGCCCGTCGCTTGGGCCGCGCGCGCAGGGCCGCTCCGCGCATGAGGCGCGCGACGCGCTGTCGCCCACACGTGTGACCGCGGCCCGTACATCGGCGATCATGCGGCGCGCACCATACGTCGAATCCGACGCGGCGAAGCACGCCTGGATCGTCTGCAGGATCGCGACATCCAGGCACGCGCGCGTACTCTGCGGGCGAATGCACCACGCATAAAACCCACTGCGCGAGACCCCGAGCGCCTCGCATTGCACGTCCACCGGCCAGATCCCTCGATGTTTCGCGATGAAGCCGAACTTCACATCGACTCCTTCGCGAAGTAGGCCGCGGCTGTTTTCAGGATGTCACGCTCCATCTTCAGTCGCGCGACTTCTCGTTTCAGCTGGATGATCTCCGCGTCTTCGGGCTTCTGCTGCCCATTCCCGGGGAACGCATGCGTCGGGTCGGCCCGCTGCTCCCGCACCCAGTTCCGCAGCACATTGCTGTGGATCCCCAGGTCGCGCGCGGCCTGCGCGGCGGATACCCCACGCTCGAGCCCGAGTCGGACCGCGTCTACCTTGAACTCCCTACTGAATCGCCGGCGTTGCGTTGCCATGAGCCACCTCCGTTCCGAAAGAACACCTTATGTTGGTGTCCACGGAACCCGGCGCAGCTCACAGAGTCGGTTGAAAGATCGGAGTGGCGGGTTCAAATCGAAGTATTGCCCCTGATTCTGCGCCCACGGACGTCCGATGGGCCGTAGGCATGAACACACAGACGCCCCACGCGTCGGGCGTCTGTGTGTTCCCTACCTCTGGTGGAGCGACTGACTCCGGATTCCTGTCCACTCCGCGTCGACCAGTAAATCAAAGAAGTCCGGCTCGACGCTTCGCCTCAATCTGCAATGCTGCACGGCGAATCTGCATTCCCAGGAAAGCTCCGCCTACACAGAATATCAATATGAAGACCGCATGGAACGGTGCCCAGGTCACGACTGGAAAAAGGATGACCAGTGCGAGGGCGATGCCCCAGACGGCCCCAAGGATCGCAGCGCCAAGCGCGTGGCGCGCGAGTTGGCGGAACACCCCGATGAGCAGGCCCGCAACCACGCCGATGATCACGTAGCTAAGAATCAGCCGCGCGAGGCTGACGCCTGGGATGTAGCTCGACCCAACCACCAGCCGAAGAACGGTGGCTATCGCCCCGAAGAGTCCCACAACCCCGAGTGCGTTGCTCAAGCCCCACCCTACGTCCCGCATCACGGTTCGAAAGGAGCGATGATGGAACGTCAAAGTCACGCCTCCTTAGCGGCATAGCCGGTAGACAAGACATTAACACCGGGAATGAGGTTCAGGACGAATGCCGGGCGATAGTTCCTCACCGAACGCGGCGCCCTTGAGTGCAGACATTCCCAACTCCTTGCCGACTTTCCCGAGTGATTTGCCAAATTCCACTCGTAGGTGGTAACCGTCCCCTTCCCCAACATGATGCGGAGGGCCGTGTCCTCCAGCACCTCGTCCACGCACTCGGGGATGAGCGCGGAGGGGATGCGACCATCGACGAAGGCAAGCAGCAGGGGACGAAAGCGTCACGCAAGGAAGCGGTCGCCGTATGACGACCGCCTCCGAACATCGGCCTCGTAGCTCAGTACGGAATACGACCGTACTTCAGCGCGTGCTTCGAATCAGCACCAGCTACGGCTGCCCTCCCGGCACTTCCCTGCAGCTCCGCCCCTCCAGCTTCGTCTTCGGCGGCGTGCGGAACTCGCAGGTGCTCAGCAATCCGTGCTTCGCGTTGTACGCCTTCTCGGCATTCTCCAGCGCCTCGAGCTTGCGGAAGAGCGCGACCGTGTCCGTGGCCGCGGTGCAGTAGACGACGTACGTGCGCGGACCGCCGCAGGCGCGCCAGCCGACCGGAGCGGTGCGACATTGCGCCAGCGCATCGCAGCCGTCGGTCCTGGCGATCGCGCGTGCTTCACGCTCGAGACGCGACAGCTTCGTCTGGTCGGCCGTGTCGGTCTCGTTCTTCCTCGGCGGAAGTGATTCCGTGGCCGGCGGACGGGCGATCACCGCGTCGACGGACTTCGTCTCACGACCGTCGGACTCCGGGGGCTTGGCGCACACCGCGGACGCGAGCGCGACGACGCCAATGAGCGGGAACGTCGATCTGACCATGCGACGCATGCGATTCTCCAGAGCTGAGCGCACGTCGTACGCGCAGGTTCCACGCCGCTGGACGGCTCAGCGTGCCAGTCCGTCCCGGTCGAAGACGACGCGCCCGCCCACCATCGTGAGCATCACCTTCGCGTCGCGGATCGTCTCCGGCGGAATACGCGTGAGATCGCGGTCCACGAGCACGAGATCGGCGAGCATTCCCGGCGCGATGGTGCCGAGCTCCCGCTCCTGAAAGCCCGCCCGCGCCGCGCCCGACGTGTAGGCGCGCAGCGCTTCCTCCACCCTGATCTTCTGCTCCGGCACCCACCCGTTCGGGTGCGCGTCGTCGAGCGTGCGGCGCGTGACGGCGGCGTAGATGCCCCACAGCGGCGACGCGGGCGCGACGAACCAGTCGCTGCCGAAAGCGAGTGTCGTTCCGGCGTCGAGCAGGGAGCGGAACGCGTAGGTCCCCTTCGCGCGCTCGGCACCGATGACCTTGTCGGCCCATCGCCCGTCGTCGATCGCATGGTAGGGCTGCATGCTCGCGATCACGCCGAGCTGCGCGAAGCGCGGAAAGTCGGATGGGGCGATGTGCTGCGCGTGCTCGATGCGGAAGCGGCGGTCGCGCGGCCCGTTCTCCCGGGTGACGCGCGCGAAAATGTCGAGCTGCGTGCGGATCGCGCGGTCGCCGATGGCATGGACGATCGGCTGGAGCCCGGCCTTGTCCGCCGCCGACGTCCAGGCGTAGAGGCTCTCCGGCGTGGTGACGAACAAACCGCGATCGTTCGGCGCGTCGCTGAACGGCTCGAGCATCGCCGCGGTGTGCGAGCCAAGCGAGCCGTCGACGAACCCTTTGAGCCCGCCGATGCGGAGCCACATGTCGCCGCGGCCGCGCGCGGCCGCGGTGTCGCGCAATCGCGCCCACGTGGCGAGGGGCACGGCGGCGGAGATACGCGTGCGCAGCGCGCCGAGCGCATGCGCACGCTCGAAGACGGCGAGATCGCTCCACGAGCCCATGTGATGCACGCTCGTGACGCCGCGCTCGGCCATGTACGTCATAGCGCTGTCCAGCGCGCGCAGACTCAGCTCCATGCTCGGCTCGGGGACGTGGCGCCACATGAGGTCCTGCGCGTTGTCCTTGAGAATCCCCGTCGGCTCGCCGGCGGCGTCGCGCACGATCGTCCCGCCGGCGACGTCCTTCGTGTCGCGCCCGATCCCCGCGGCGCGCAGCGCGAGTGTGTTGGCGAGGTTCATGTGGCCGTCCAGCCGGTTGATCCAGACGGGATTGTTCGGCGTGACGGAATCGATCCAGCTCCGCTCGGGGAGCGCACCTCCCCAGTTCGTGTGGTCCCAATCGCCGTTGAGGATCCACGTGCCGGCAGGGACCGTCTTCGCGAACGCGGCGATGCGGCGAATGAACTCCTCCTTCGTCTTCGCGTCGCGCAGCTTCACGGACGACAGCGCGAATCCGCCGTCGAGGAAATGCACGTGCGCGTCGATGAAGCCCGGGGTAAGCATCATGCCACGTGCGTCCACCGTCCTCACCGATGGGCCGGCTCGCTTCTTCACCTCGGCGCTCGAGCCCACGGCCTCGATGCGCTCCCCGCGCACGAGCACCGCGTCGGCCCACGGGCGGCGCTGATCGCCCGTCCACACGCGGGCGTTCACGATCGCAAGCGCGGTCACGGGGGGCGGGGCAGGCGCGAGCGTGGCAGACGGAGCAGGCTGCTGCATGGCGTGCGTGGAGGATGGAACGAGCATGAGCGCCGCAAGGGCGACGCGTGCTGAAGAGTAGCGCGGCGGGGTTGGCATGCGGAGAGAGTGTCGCCAATGCCATGAACGCGGAAGAGGCTCGATCCACACACTCGCTGCGCGCGGGATGACGGTTGCCAGCCGCTTGACGGGCGGCGTCACGCGGGTAAGGCTTCGGGAACAGTGGGGAGTAGCCGGCCGGCGCGACGAACGAACCCGCGCTGGAGCGGCCGATCGTCAAGACGGAGCGTGGGAGCGCTCCCGGTCGGCTGGAGGGCGCAGGTGAGCCTTGGGCGAGACCACTACGGACGCCGAGCGTGCCGTAGTGTGGCTCGCCCGTCGTGTATCTGACGGTAGTACGTCGTATCGCTCACGCATTTCCCCGCGCGCATGGTTGCCACCAGCATCTGGTTCTGGGTCGCCTTCATCGCCTTCATCCTGGCGATGCTCTCGCTCGACCTCGGCGTGTTCAATCGGACGCCGCACGTGGTGCGCGCCAAGGAGGCGGCGATCTGGACCGCCGTGTGGGTCGGGCTCGCCCTGCTGTTCGCGGCGGGTCTTGCCGTCCTCGCGAGCCGGCCGGCGGCGCTGACGTTCCTCACCGGTTATCTGATCGAGGAGTCGCTCAGCGTCGACAACATCTTCGTCATCGTGCTGATCTTCCAGTACTTCGCCGTACCGGCGCAGTACCAGCACCGCGTGCTGTTCTGGGGCATTCTCGGCGCGTTGGTCATGCGCGGCGTGTTCATCGGCCTGGGTGCCGCGCTGCTCGCGCGCTTCGAGTGGATCATCTACCTCTTTGGCGCGCTGCTCGTGGTCACCGGCATTCGCATGGCGGTCAAGCAGGACGAGGAGTTCGAGGGCGAACGGAACCCCGTGGTGAAGTTCGTGCGCAGCTTCCTGCCGCTCACCGACGGCTATCGCGGCAAGCACTTCTTCGCGCGCGAGGCGGGACGGCGTTACGCGACACCGCTGCTCCTCGTGCTCGTGCTCGTGGAGGCGACCGATCTCATCTTTGCGGTCGACTCTATTCCGGCGATCTTCGGCATCACCCGCGATCCGTTCCTCGTCTTCACGTCGAACATTTTCGCCGTGCTCGGGCTGCGGTCGCTGTTCTTCCTGCTGGCGAGCGTGGTGACGAAGTTCCACCTGCTCAAGTACGGACTGGCGGTGATCCTGACGTTCGTCGGGGCGAAGATGCTCGTCGAGCACTGGCTCCACATCCCGATCCTGGTCTCGCTGGCGATCGTGGTGGGCGTGTTGCTCGCGTCGATCGCCGCTTCCCTGATCTGGCCGGCGAAGCCACGAGCACCCCAGGGGAAGACAGGGTCGGTGTTCGGGGCACTCCCTCCTGAACAGCCCTGAACCAGGACGTCGTGCTTCGCTGGTCAGGGCGGGTCAGCGCCGTTCGAGCGCATCCCGCACGTCGAGCAGGATCTCGAAGTACAGCTGCTCCCGGCGGTACGCGAAGTCGAGCGTCTTCATCTGCGCTTCGTCGCCCGCCTCCTTGGCGCGCTCGAAGGCTTCGCGGTACATGTCGTCGATGTTGGCGAGGATGCGTTCGCGGGAGCGGGACATGCTGACCTTCTGGATGGCTTGGGAGGTGAGACGCGGTGGCTCGCCGCCGATCCGGTCGAGCTTCTCCTCGGTCTGCTCGAGCAAGTAGCGTTCGGCAGCTTTGAAGAGGCTGCGCCGGGAGGGCAGCGAGGGCAGCAGAGGATTATCCATTTTGCGACGAGAGCAGATCTTCGCGCGCGACGACTACCGATGCGTGTACTGTGGCGAGCGCTACGAGCCCGACGCTCTCACGGTCGATCACGTGCAGCCGAGAGTGCGCGGCGGTGACCGGTCCGGGGGGAACCTAGTGACGGCGTGTGGGGGGTGCAACGCTCGGAAGGGGGGAATGCGCCTCGCGGAGTTCCTGCGCGCGGACCCGGTGGCGCGGGAGCACTTCTTCAGGTCTGCGGCGGGGCATGTATGGCCCAGGCTCTTGCGATCGGTCGAGGAGGAGCTTCGTAAGGGGCGTTGACGGCGGTCCGCCGACGTCCAAACGGCTTACCGCAGGCCCTTGTCGCGCATCAGCCCCGCGACCAACCGGTCGTCGGTGGCGTGCGGCTGCAGAAGGGCCAGCACCTCGGCATCGCTCCGCCCCTCGACGATCATGAGCGGCGGCGGGTAGCCGCCGGCGTGCTCCCGGGTGGTGCCGGCGCGGCGATCGACTTCGAGGACCGCCGTCACGGGCAGCTCCCCCGGCCTGCTGGTGCGCCGCACGCGCACGGCGGGGCCGTGTGCGAGACGCCGGCTGTAGAGGATGGAGTCGTCGAGCATCGCGAGAGTCTGCGGCGGACAGGAAGAGGTCGCAAGGTGGACGCTCTTCCTCCGACGCCGGGCCGCTCCGTCAGAGCCGGTGAAACACCGCGTCCTCGACCACGCGCCCATCTCTCAGGTGTTCGACCACGATGCGCTCGAGTAGCGTCGGCGTCACGTTCGAGTACCAGACCCCGTCGGGATACACGACGACGATCGGCCCCTCGGCGCACACGCCGAGGCACGGCGTCTCGCCGCGCTTCACGCGGCGCGGGCCGAAGAGCAGCGACTCGCGCTCGAGCAACCGCGCCAGGAGCGCATACAACGCGCGTCCTTCACGGTTCGGCGAGCAGAAACCACCGGTGCAGACGAAGACATGGCGCGCGTACGGCTCCATGAGAGCCGCGAGCGTCGCACGGGACGGTGTCACTCGATTGTGGAGAGAGCGGGTTGACGTCAGCGCGGTGCGTCCGCCGCCTTCGCCGCGGTCGTCGCGAGCGAGCTGATGGCGGCAAGCGCCCCAACCAGCCCAACGTAATACACGGCGATGCGCGCGTCGGGCTCCCGCGAGGGCTTCGCGAATGCCATCATCGCAGCCACGCCCCCCACGATCAGCAACAACCCTTCGTGCGTCACGGCGAACGCGGCCAGTAACGCACCGGCGGCGATCAACCGATGCGTGCGCGACATCGCCGCGAAGCCGCGGCCGCCGTCGAGTTGCCAGACGGGGAGCAGGTTGAACAGGTTGAGCCACGCCGCCGAATGCGCGATGGCCGCAAGGACCGGCAGCCCGGTGGCGAGAAATGCTCCGTACGCGATGAGCGCCGCAGCCAGCCCCCACAGTGGGCCGGCGAGACCGACGATCGCGTTCTCCCAATCGCTGTGGAGCGCTTCCTTGAGCCGCACGAACGCGCCGATCCCCGGAATGAACATCGGCGCGCCCGCCTTCACCCCATAATGTCTCAGCGCCGAGACGTGCCCCATCTCGTGCACGTAGATCGACAGCACGAATCCGACGGCGAATGGCCAGCCCCACATCGTCCAGTACACGCCCATCGTCGCCAGCATGGAGAGCAGCGTCCCCATCTTGGTGAAGCCGAGCAGGAGCAGCTTGGCCTTCGTGAGCAGCAGGATGATGACGAACTTGAGCTTGAACAGGATGACGGCGATCGGCCCGAGGATGCCGCCGAGCTTTCCCTTGCTCCAGCGCTCGCGAACGCGCTCGGCCTCCGCACCGCGCTGGGCCTGCGTGATGGACGGCGCGTTTCTGCTCAGCGCACCGATCCGCGCCGAGATCACCGGGTGCTGTGGCGACGACGGGGGAAGCAGTGCGATCGCCTCACGCCACCGCTCGAGCGCGATGGTGACGTCGTTCGCCCCCTCCGCCGTCTGCGCTTCAGCAGCCAACTGCTTGAGGCGCTCGGCGTGCACGAGGGTGTGACACGCCGGACAGCTCAGCAGCGCTGGCGCGAGCTGCGACCCGCAGTGCCGGCAGGCGATTCGTTCGGTGAGCGGAGCGGCGAGCGTGCTCACGCCGCTGCTTCGGGCGTGGGGGGTGCGAGGCGATACGGGCCGGTGACCTCGAGCGCGATCTTCCGGTTCATCCGCCATGCCTGCACGAGCGCGAAGCCGGTGATCAGCAACGTGATCGGGCTGCCGAATCCGGCGATGACTGGCAACGCAGCGCAGAGGACGATCCCCGCCGCGATGGCGAGGAGCAGACCGCCGACGCCAAGCTTCACCGCCTTCGCTGGTGCTTTGGCCGCCGCTTTGGCCGGCGCCGAATCCGCGACCGCCTTCTCCTCTGCCGACGCGTCAACGCTGTCAGCCGCGCTCGGTGTCGAATCCGCGGTCGTGGCGGCGAGGTTCGCCTTCGGTGTCGCAGCCGACGTGGAGTGTCCGCGCGCCGCGATCTTCTCCTTCATGGCGTCGCGCGCCAACGGGATGTACGTGGAGGCGATGGCGAAGTACGTCAGCCCGACGGCGAGCACCTGATAGCCGCGCCCGCCGCGCTGCGCCGAGCCGATGAACACGCCCTTGCCGACGAGAAATCCAACGAGGATGGCGACGAGTCCGATCGAGTACCCTGTCGCCGCCGTGATGGCGTAGTAGATCACCGCACCGGCGATCGCGCCCACGAGACCGAGCCCAAAGGCGCGCAGCATACGTCCACCCTTCCCCGACGTGCCGATGCGCGACTCGAGCTTCCCGCGACAACGCGCGCAGATGACCTGCCCCGCGGTCTCGTAGTACACGGCCTGAATGGGTTGACCGCACGCGTCGCAGCTCATCGCTTGCGGTGCTGCTGTCTCGCCCGAAGGAACTGGTGCGTCGAACTGCAGTGGCGCGGCGTCGAGCGGCGGAGTAGGAAGTGAAGAGCCGTCGGTGGTCATGCGCGGGCCGGTGGAGGGAGTCAGCGCGCGGGTGGGAGGCGTTCGTCGCGCCGAGGAGTTTACCGCCAAGAGGGAGGACGATTCGGCCCGCCCGCCGATACAGGGCGCCATCGACTGAACAGGCGCACGCGCAAACAGATAGCTTGCACCCATGCTCGCACGCACCCTGGGCGCGCTGCATCTCGACACGATCGACGTCGCCACGCCGCGCAGCGCGCCCGTGCTGTGCCTGCACGGGCTGTTCGCCGGCGCGTGGGCGTTCGAGCGACTGCTGCCCATGATCGCGGCCCGCGGCCGCCCCGCGGCGGCGCTCTCGTTTCGCGGACATCCGCCGTCGGCGCCGGTCGCCGACCTCGGCCGCGTCTCGCTCGAGGACTATGTCGACGACGCGTGCGTCGCGGTCCGAGCGCTTGGCCGCCCGGTGATCATCGGGCATTCGCTCGGGGGCCTCGTGGCGCAGGTGCTCGCCGCGCGCGGACTGGCGCGCGCCATCGTGCTCCTGGCACCGGCGCCGCCGCGCGGCATCACGGTGCTCAGCGGTCCGCTGCTCGCGCGCATCGGACGCTACCTCCCCGCACTGCTCTTCTCGCGCCCGTTCCGTCCGATCGACGCCGATCTCGACGCCCTCGTCCTCAATCGAGTCCCGCCTTCCGAGCGCGCGCACCTGCGCGAGCGGCTCGGCCCCGACAGCGGCCGCGCGGCGCGGCAGGCAGCGCTCCGTGCGATCGCCGTCGCCCGGGACGCGGTGCGCGTGCCCGTGCTCGTCGTGAGCGGCGACGACGACCGCTTCATCCCGATGGCCGTCGCGCGCCGGATCGCGCGCCGCTACGGCGCGCCATTACAGGTGGCCGAAGGACACGGGCATTTCCTCGTCTCCGAGCCGGGATGGGAAGAGGTAGCCCACCGGGCACTCGCCTGGATCGACGCGCTGCCCGAGCGCGAACCCGGCCGCGCCGGGATGGATTAGCTTGCAGTTGTTACCCTTCCCGGTCCCGACATATGTCTGCCCCCGCCCCCGCCCCCGCCCAGTCCATCGCCGAGAAGCAGTACGCGCATCCGGAATCGCTGGTGAGCACCGAGTGGCTCGCTGCGCATCTCGACGACCCCGACGTGCGCATCCTCGAAAGTGACGAGGATGTGCTGCTGTACGAGGTGGGCCACATCCCCAACGCGCTGAAGGTCGACTGGCACGCCGATCTCAACGATCCCATTCAGCGCGACTACGTCGATCGAGAGCAGTTCCAGGCGCTCGTGCGCCGGCTTGGCATCGACGACAAGACCACCGTGGTGTTCTACGGCGACAAGAACAACTGGTGGGCGACGTATGCGCTGTGGGTGTTCCACCTGTTCGGCCTGACGAACACCAAGGTGCTCGACGGCGGACGCGCGAAGTGGGAGGCAGAGGGTCGTCCGATGACGACCGAGGTGCGCGCCGTGAAGCCGTCGCAGTACACGGCGCAGGAGCGCGACGATCGCCACATTCGCGCGTTCATGTCCGACGTGCTCAATCACATGAAGGCGAAGGGGAAGCTGATCGACGTGCGCTCGCCCGACGAGTACACGGGGAAGAAGCTCCACATGCCCGAGTACCCGCAGGAGGGTGCGCTGCGCGGTGGCCACATTCCCGGCGCCAAGAGCGTTCCGTGGGCCCGCGCCGCAAACGCCGACGGCACGTTCAAGAACGCGCAGGAGCTGCGCGAGATCTACGAGGGAGAGGCGGGACTGAAGAGGGGCGACGACGTGATCGCGTACTGCCGCATCGGAGAGCGGTCGTCGCACACCTGGTTCGTGTTGTCGCATTTGCTCGGATACGACAAAGTGCGCAACTACGACGGCAGTTGGACGGAGTGGGGCAACGCCGTGCGCGCCCCGATCGAGAGGTGACCCCCGTGACGACGAACGTGACCGAGACGACGACGGCGACTTCCTCCCCAAAGCGCATCGCGAGCATTCGCGCCACGTGGGCCGGGGAGCATCGCTTCGATACCGGCAAACCCGACGGTCCAACGGCGCGCCTCGATGGCTCCGGCGCAACGGGCCAGAGTCCCGTCGACGCGCTCCTGAGCGCGCTCGCGGCGTGCTCGGGCATCGACGTGGTGGACATTCTGACGAAGCGGCGGACGCCGCCGGAGCGGCTGCTGATCGACGTAGCAGGCGAGCGACGCGAGGCGATGCCGCGGCGATTCCTGAAGATCTCGCTCGTCTACCGTGTGGACGGCCCGGGGATCGAGGCCGTGCACGCCGAGCGCGCCGTGGCGCTCGCGTTCGACAAGTACTGTTCGGTGGCGGCGTCGCTGGCGCCGGACATCGAGGTAGCGACGACCGTCGTCGTCAACGGAGTGCCGGGAGCGGCAACGAGCCAGCGGATCGTGGGTTGATCGTGCCCTTCGTGCGGCGCCGCTCCTCGAGCGTCAAGCGCGCCGCACTTTCTCCCAGCAGCCGCAACCGGATTCCTTCAGCCCTTCCGCCAGCCGCTCGCGCAGGGTGTGCGGCGCGGTGAGCTGTCCATGCAGTCGCGCCAGCGACTCGAGGAAGCACGACTGATACACGCGGTACTCCTGGCACTGCCGACACGACGCCATGTGCGCCTCGAGCCGCTGCGCGCCCTCCGCGGCGATCTCCTCGTCCAGGTAGTCCCAGAGGTGTCGGAGCACCTCGGCGCAGGTGGAGGAAAGGCCCATCTCCTCGAGCTGCGTGCGCGCTGGAGCGCTCATCGCGCGCCACCCGCCGACGCTGGAGTGAAGCCGAGATCCTCGGCCACCGTGAGCAGCTTCTCCTGCAACAGCCGGCGTCCGCGGAACAGCCGCGACCGCACCGTGCCGATCGGGACGCCCATCACCTCGGCCGCAGACTCGTAGGTCATGTCTTCCACGTCCACGAGGATCACGGCCGAGCGGAACGGTTCTGCCAGCTCGTCGAGCGCCTCGCGAAGCGCCGGAGCGAGATCGAGGCGTGCATAGAGGTCATCGTACCCACGCTCGCGTGCGGCAGCGTAGACCGATCCCGCGGCGACCGCATCCTGCTCGCCATCCTCGAGATCGACCGTCGGACGCTGCCGCTCGCGCGAGCGCAGAAAGACATTGCGACAGATCGTGAACAGCCACCGGCGGCAGTCGGTGCCGGGGATGAAAGTATGCCAGGAGCGATAGGCGCGCAGGAAGGTCTCCTGGACGACGTCGTCCGCGTCCGCCTCGTCACGCGTGAGCGACAGCGCGAAGCGATACACGTCGTCGAGCCACGGGAGCGCGTCCCGCTCGAACGCCGCATCGCGCGCCGCATCGCCGGTAGGGATCGGACCCCGCCCTCTCACAACCTCGAACGCCACGCCCGGCGCGTCGGAGTCGGCTCCGAGTGCGGGAGGCGTGGCGAATGTGGCCGTCGTCATTTGTGGCCTCGATTAATTGACTTGTCAACTATACATTTGTCGAACCGAATTTGCAAGTGGACGACGCCGGGCGGGTGTCGTCCGCTCGACTATGTTCCTGCGATGCGCGCACGTCTGCTCACCGCCTTCGCAGCGGTTTACCTCATCTGGGGTTCGACCTACCTCGCGATCCGCTACGCGGTCGCGACGCTGCCGCCATTGCTGATGGCCGGCGCGCGGTTCGTCATCGCGGGCACCATCCTCCTCCTCTGGGCGCGACTGCGCGAGGGCTCGACTCCGACGCGCCGAGATTGGATCACCGGCCTCGCGAGCGGCGCGCTACTGCTACTCGGCGGCAATGGTGCGGTCGTGTGGGCCGAGCAGCGGGTGCCATCCGGAATCGCGGCGCTGCTCGTGGCAGTGGTGCCCCTCTGGATGGTGCTGCTCGACTGGCTCCGCCCCGATGGGCGGCGGCCAGCGTCGCCCGTGTTCGTCGGCCTCGCGCTCGGGCTCGCCGGGCTCGCGCTGCTCGTCGGCCCGGACGCGCTGCACGGCGGCGGTGACGTCAGTCTCATCGGTGCAGCGGTCCTGATGGGCGGCTCACTCTCGTGGGCGATCGGCTCGTTGTACACGAAGCGCGCGCCGCGACCGAGCTCGGCAAATCGGGGCTCGGGGACGCAGATGTTCGCCGGCGGCGTGTGTCTGTTGCTCGCCGGCGCGCTCACTGGCGAGCTCCGGACGTTGGACGTCGCGCACGCCGCGACGTCGTCGTGGATTGGCTTTGTCTACCTGGTGACATTCGGCTCGCTGATCGGCTTCACGGCGTACGTGTACCTGCTCGCGCACACGACGGCCGCGAAAGCGGCGACGTACGCGTACGTCAATCCGGTCGTCGCGGTGCTCCTCGGCTGGTTGATCGCGCGCGAGCCGGTGACCGCGCGCACGGTGCTCGCGGCGGCGGTGATTCTCGCGGGCGTCGCGATCATCACGATCGCCCGTGACGCCTCGCCGGCTGCGCCCGAAGCGCAGCGCGCTGCGGCCTGATCGCGCGCGGTTAGCGGGACCCGCCGCGCGGGAGACGCACGCTGAACGTGCTGCCCTCGCCCTGCACGCTCTCCACAGAGACGTCGCCGCCGAGCAGCCGTGCGAGACGGCGGGAGACGCTGAGGCCGAGGCCTGTGCCGCCGACGCGACGTGACGCGGCCTGTTCGACCTGCCAGAACGCATCGAACACGTGCTCGAGATGCGCCGGCGAGATGCCGATGCCCGTGTCCTTCACCGTGAACACCACGTCGTCTCCCTCCGCGTGCGCACCCACCGCCACCGCGCCGGCGTCGGTGAACTTCACTGCGTTCGTGAGCAGGTTGACCAGGATCTGCCGCAGCTTGAGGACGTCCGACCGGATGTGCAGCGGCTCGGGGAGCGGATCGGTCTCGAGGGGAAGATGCTTGGCCGCCGCCATCGGCCGCACGATCGACGTTGCCTCGTCGAGCACGGCACGGACGTCGACGTCGTGCATGGAGAGCTGCTCGCGTCCGGCCTCGAGCCGCGAGAAGCTCAACACCTCGTCGATGAGACCGAGGAGGTGCGTGGCGCTCGAGCGAATGCGCAGGAGCTGATCGTGCTGTGCCGGGCTGACCGGCCCGGTGATCCCGTCGGCGAGCAGTGCGGTGTAGCCGAGGATCGCGTTGAGCGGCGTGCG
Organism: uncultured Gemmatimonadaceae bacterium; assembly: GCA_964438255.1. Lineage (GTDB taxonomy): Bacteria > Gemmatimonadota > Gemmatimonadetes > Gemmatimonadales > Gemmatimonadaceae > AG11. The sequence goes on from CAYTKA010000001.1 coordinate 35,824, forward strand.
CAGCTCGTGGCTCATGCTGGCGAGGAACTCCGACTTGGCGCGGTTGGCGGCGGCGGCGGCCTGGAACAGCTCCGCGTTCTCGATGGCCAGCGCACTACGCCGCGCGAGCTCCTCGGCGATCGGGAGATCCTGCTCGGTGAACTGCCGTTCCGACTCGGCACCGACCAACGTGAGCGCGCCCACCGTACGGCCGTGCGCCTGCATGGGCACGATCATCACCGAGCGCATCCCGAGTGAGCGCAACAGCGCGAGATGCTCGGCGTCCTTCGCGACGGCGACGAGCATGTCGTCCGTGATCTCCGAGTACAGCTCCGACTTGCCCGTGCGGATGACGTTCGGCACGCCACCCAGGTCGCTGGGATCGATCGGATAGCGCTCGCCCACCTCGCGGGCCCATCTCGCCTTGCCCGGATCGGCATGCGCGACGGCGAGGGTCTCGAGCTCGCCGTTATCGCGCTGCAGCACGACGGAGCACCAATCCGCGAGGGCGGGTGTGACGAGCTGCGCAACGGTGTTGAGCGTGGTGCGAAAGTCCAGTGATTCGGCGAGCACGCGGCCGGCGTCGGCGAGAAGCGACGTGGCTTGCTCGCGGCGGCGGCGCTCGGTGATGTTCGTCGCGATGCCGACGATGCCGGCCACGAGGCCGGTCGCGTCGCGCCAGAGGCCGCGCGCCGAGAGGAAGTAGCGTTCGACGCCGTCGACGATGACGCGATCCTCGCGATGCTTGGTGACGCCCGTACGCAGCACGTCGAGCTCGACTTCGTGCAGCGTCGACGCCACGTCGTACGGAAGAAAGTCGAAGTTGGTGTGACCAACGACCTCCTCCGGCGTACGGTGCAACGCCGCCGCGCCGGCGCTATTGATGGCGAGGTATGTCCCCTCCTTGTCCTTGACGAAGATGCCGTCGGTCGTGTTGTTGAGGATCGCGTGCAGCAGGGCGCGGCTCTCGTCGGCGCGCCGCTCGGCTTCATGACGCTCGGTCATGTCGCGCGTGTAGGCCGTGATCACCGTCTCGGAGGGGACCAGGCGCGTCTCCGTCCAGCGGCCGAGCGCCGGCGCGTGGCGCTCGAAGGTCACGATGGTGCGTTCCGCCGCGGCACGGCGCAGCGACGTCTCCCACTCCGTGCCCGCCGTGGAGGGCGCCGCCTCCCACGCCACCCGACCAATGATCGCTTCTGGATCGAGACCGGCCGCGCGCGCGTTTCTCGCCGCCGCCCCGTTGAGGTAGCGGATGCGGAACTCGTAGTCGAGCACCGTGACGGCATCCGGAAGCGAGTCGAGCGCTTCCGCGAGCATCAATGCGTGAGGACCGGACGACTGAGCCGATTCGTCGGACATGCCGGTTGGCCGGGGAAACGATCGTGTGGAGGGCATGTGCCCCGTTGCAAACGCTCAGCCGCGGCGACCCGACGTCCATCCAGCGCGGACCGCTCGCTGCGCCGACGTCGCGCCGGCGATCTCCTCGATCCGCCACGTGTCGCCGCGGACGAGCCGCAGCCCAGCTCCCGCCAACAGCGCATCGTAGTCGATATCCTCCGTGCCGCCCACGAAGCGCTCGAACCACGGATGCATGTCCTCCGCGGCCACCTCACTCGCGGCGCGCTCGACGTCGAGCTCTGTGTAACCGCGCCCCTGGAGGTAGTAGGAGGCATCGGGCGCATGCCACGTCCGGCGCTTCAACGCTTGGAACACATCATCGAGCGAGCGACCGTTGGCAGTCTTCTCCCGGAGGTAGACGTCGAGGTACAGGGCGAGCCCTGCGCCCTTCGAGTAGTAGGTGAAGAAGGTGTTCGCGCCATTCGTCGGCTGTGCCTGCGGCGCACCGTCCCAGAAGGGCGCATGAAACGACGCCATGCGCGCCGAGACTTCTTTCCGACCCGGCGCCGTAAGGTTGTCGCGGATGATGCCGGCCATGCTGCGGTAGAACTCATCGAGCCCCGTAATCCCCGACCGATGTAGCGCCGCCTGCCCGTAATACTGCGTCCATCCTTCGGCCACCCAGAGACTCGGCTGATACTGCTCGCGCGTGTAGTCGAACGGTCCGAGCGCTGCCGGACGGACGCGCTTCACGTTCCACACGTGGAAGTACTCGTGCGCGGCGGTCGCGACCCCCGGCAGCACGGTCATCGTGTCGTTGCCGGTCCAGGGGCGGCGGTTGATGATCTGCGTGGAGTACAGGTGCTCCATGCCGTCCCCGCCGGCGTAGCCGATGTTGAACAGGAAGGTGTACTGCTCGAGTGGCGGCGCACCGAATACGCTGTTCTCGTAGCGCACGATCTTCTCGACGTCGCCGACGAAGCGGGGGCGGACTGCTGCCGGCGGCTCCCCGTTGTGATGTACCACGGTGCGGTACTTCTTGCCGTCGACGAAGAACGAGTCGACGAGAAAAGAGGGCGCGATCTCCGTCGGCGTATCGATCAGGCGATCGTAGTTCTCGAACCGGTAGTCGTGTTGGTCAGCGGTGCGCGTATCGCCGTTGATGATGTGCCACCCCATCGGCGGCGCGATCGAGAGGGTGACCGGATCCTGCTTGTGGCCCTCGACATACATGAACAGCGACGCACCGTTCCAGTTCGCGTGCGCGGTGTCGAGCACGCTGAACGTACCCGAGAGCGCGTTGTCGAACGACTTATAGCGAAGGTGCACCGTATGCGCGCCTCCGGTGCGGACGACCCACCGCGCGCCGTCGGTCTTGTCCCACGCCAGCCGAGCTCCCTTCGCATCGGTAGCGCTGAACTCCTGTATGTTCTTCGCGAAGTCCATCTTCGCGTATCGGCCGGGCGACCAGACGGGGAGCTGCAGCGCCAGCGCCGCGCCGAGCCGGCCCTCGACGTCGATCGCGATCTCGTAGAGATGCGAGGCCGGATCGGCCATGGCGATCCGATACGCGATGCGCAGCCGCGTTGGCGCTGCAAGCCGTGCGCGCGAGGCTTCATGTTCCACGCTCGCGGCCGACAGCTTGGCGTTCGGAGCATGCAGCGCAAGGAGAGCGAGGACGACGGATTGGGTGGCGAAGAGGCGCACGAGGATGGCGGTCGGGTGAACGTACGAGCGCCCGGCCGGACTCACGTGTCCGGCCGGGCGCTTCAAGCTCCTGTCTGGTAGTGCGCGACGCAAGCGCCGCGCGTATGCTCACGGATTCTTGGCGGCGGAATCGCGCTTCGCGTCGAGGAGCTTCTTGTTTTCCTTGTGGTGGATGTACGTGGCCTTCAGCCCCCCGTGCGCCGTGGCTTCGAGGGTCTCGCCGGTTCTGGCGTCGATCCAAACGGTCGATGCCTTCTTGTGCGGGTTGAGCAGCTTTACCTCATAGACGAGCCGGCCGTCCTTCTCCTCGAGCTCCGCCGAGCTCACTTCGCCCCGATTCGCGGCGCGCCGAGCGAGGACGAACGCCGAGTCCGCGGTCACACGCGCCGTACTGGCGACCGCCCGATCGACCTTGACGTCCACCGTCGCAGCGGTCGACGACATCACGCGCATGCCCGTATCGGGGTGGACGCGGGTGCTCGTGCCCGCGGTGACGCTGCTCGTGCTATTCACGACGGGCGCCGGCACGCTGTTGATCGTGCTGCCGACGGCGTTCATGCCGCGCGGCATCGAATCGCGGTCGATCGTCCCGCCACGCGTCAAATCGACCTCACCCCCCGAGGTCGCCGTGTGCTTCTTCGTGCCGTGCTTGCGCTTGTGATGCTTCTTCTTGCCGGTCGCGGTCCGCGTGCCGCGATGGGTCGCTGTGTCGCGCTGGGCGGTCGCGCCACCGGTTCCTCCATAGGTGCCCTGCGCAGCGGCGGGAACCGTGAGAGCCGCGGTCAAGGCGATGGCGAGTGCGTAGACCTGCTTCATGAGACGCTCCTGCTAGTGGGTTTGCCGCGCCATTGTCGAGGCGCGTCCCGCCTCCTGGTGCAGGTTGCGTGCACCGAAGCGAGATGAAGCCCGCCCACCCGACTACGAGCTCAGCGCCCGCTGAAATGCGGAGCTCGCTTCTCGCGAAACGCAGTGATCGCTTCGGCGACGTCGGCCGTGGTGAAGCAGTACTTGATGTGGACGAGCTCCTCACGCAGCGCTGCATCGAGGGGACGGTCGAATGTCGCAGCGAGTAGACGCTTGGTGAGGGCGTGGGCGACGGGTGCACCGGCAGCGAGCGTCGCAGAGTACTCGGCAACCGTACCTGCAAAGTCCGCATCCGGAGCAAATACGGCAGCGAGCCCGATCCGCTCGGCTTCGGGCGCATCGATGTCACGGCCGGTGAAGAGGATCTCCGCGGCACGCCCCAGGCCGACGTGCCGCGGAAGGAAATAGCTGACGCCGGCATCAGGGCTGAGCCCGCGCCGCACATAGCCGGCGGTGAGCTTGGCAGACTGGGCAAGGATGCGGACGTCGCACGCGAGGGCGAGCCCGAAGCCGGCGCCGGCCGCCGCACCGTTCACCGCGGCGATCACGGGCTTCTCGCAGGCAACGACGGCGCGTATCCAGTCGCCGACCCAGGCGTACGGATCGAGTCGCTCGACACGTGTCGCGCTCGGGAGCTCCGGAGGCGCCGAGAGGTCGAGACCGGCGCAGAACGCACGCCCTGCCCCCGTGATCACGACGACGCGCACTGCGTCGTCACGCGCCGCCTCGCTCAGCGCCGCAACGAGTGATGCGGCGAGCGCACCGTTGACGGCATTGAGCTTCTCAGGGCGATCGAGGGTGAGGGTGCGCACGCCATCCGAAGACGTGACAACGCGGAGATGGTGGTAGTCGGGCATGTGGGCTCGCGAGCGTTGAGAGCTGCTAGCTGCAAGCTGCAAGCTGCAGGCTCTGCGCTGCAAGCGGTCGGACGGTCGGACGGTCGGACGGTCGGACAGTCGGACAGTCGGACAGTCGGACGGTCGGAGGGTCGGACGGTCGGACGGTCGGACGGTCGGACAGTTCCTCGATGCGTACGGCGTCCTTGGGCGGCAGCGACCCGCCGTTCAGGAAGCGGCGCACGTTCGAGTACGACGCACGATCGACGTCCACCGAGAACGTCGACAGCGGCGTGACGAGCGGGGATCGGAATGCGTTCTCCTCGATGTGATCATATGGCGCCATGGTCGGCCCGCCGCGGTCCCACGTAGCCGCATGGCGCTCGTCTCCGTGCGCATCGCGTGCTCGAACACAGGACCAGGGCTCGCGGGGTGCGCATCGATCACGCGATGGTCGGCACTGGCCCCCGTCATGGCGACCGCGCCCCCCTGGAGCACGACCTGGACCTGCACCGTGTCGCGGCTGAGCGCGACCGTCACGCGCTGCGCCACGAGGTCGCGGTGCGCCACGAGCATTGTCACCAGCTCACCATCTCTGGTCCGCGTGAGGCGAAGGATGAAGCGTCCGGCGGCGTCTGTCGTCGCCGTGGCGGCGCGGCTCTGGACGGAGACGATCGCCTGGGCGACCGGCCTGCCGCGTGCGTCGCCGACGCTGCCCTTGACGACGGCGAGAGTCGCGAGGGCCGGGCGCGCCGTCTTCGGCGCGCGGGCGGCGAGCGTGGGAACGAGCATCGCCGCGGCCAGCAGCAGAGACGCGCGGCAATGGCCCGCGTCGAGGAATGTGAGTCGCATACGGACCTCTCCTGAGAGGGTTCGGGGAGGAGACGCGATGTCTGATCGGCCTTGCACGCGTGCGACTCCGTTCCGTCATCGCAAGGGGGCGCGACATGCAGCGCGCTCCCGTATATTGAGGCGTCCGCTCTCACCACCGCCCCATGCCTGCCCGCCGCCCTCCCCCCTCCAGCCGGATCCCCAAGCCCAGCGCTGCACGTCGAGGGGGGGAACGGGAAGACGGGACCTCACGCGCCGCGGCGGATTCCCCCCCTGCGGCGCCGCACGGATCGCGGCCGGATCAGGTCTACGCGCGCCTGCGCGATCTGATCGTGCAGGGACTGCTCGCCCCGGGTAGTCGCGTCGTGGAAACGGAGGTAGCGACACGTCTCGGCGTGAGCCGCACTCCGGTGCGCGAGGCGCTGCAGCGTTTGCAGCAGGAAGGGTTCGTCGTGGGTGCACCGGGCGCGCAACAGGCGCGGCTCACCGTGGCGCCGCTCACGCGGGCCGACGTGCACGAGCTGCTGAACATCGTGGGCGAACTGGAGGGACTTGCAGCGCGATGGGCGGCGGGGCTTCCCGTAGCGGAGCGGCGCCCGCTCGCCAAGGAGCTCAAGGCGCTCAACGCAGACTTCCACAGGACAGGGCGCTCGGCGCCGATCGATCACAGCCGGCTGTACGAAGCGGACGAACGGCTCCATCGCAAGATCGTCGACGCGAGCGCGGGTCCGCGCCTGATCGCACTGCACGACAGCGTGAAGCCGCAGGCGGAGCGCTACATCCGCATGTACATCAGCATGCTGACGAGCGACATCCGCGCGTCGGTGGCCGAGCACGACGCGATCATCGATGCGATCGACAGCGGTGATGCGGGAGAAGCGCAGGCGGCCGTTCAGACGAACTGGCGGCACGCGGCGGAGCGGCTCGCGCGGGTGATCGAAGTTGCGGGAGAACGCGGGAGCTGGTGATCCTGCTCACTCTCCCTCGATCTCGGAACGTAGCCGAACGTAGCTGTCGTACCTCGCGGGGCTGAGCTCTCCCGCCTCCACCGCCGCGCGCACCGCGCACTCGGGCTCCACGCGATGCGTGCAGTTGCTGAAGCGACACTCCGCGAGGTACGGGCGCAGCTCGGGGAAGCAGACGTCGAGCTCCGCGGCGGGCAACGCCCACATCCCCACCTCGCGCAGTCCGGGAGTGTCGGCGACGTAGCCCCCCTCGGCGCCCGGAAGCGGATGCAAATAGCCGCCGACCGTCGTGTGGCGTCCCTTGTTCACCGACGCGCTGATCTCGCCCACGCGCAGGTCGAGGCCGGGGAATATCGCGTTGAGCAGCGACGATTTGCCCACGCCCGACGGTCCCGCGAACACGCTCACGACGCCGGTGAGCGCGTGACGCAGCTCCTCGAGTCCCTCGTGCCGCTTCGCGCTCGTGTAATGCACCGGGTAGCCCGCACGCTCGTAGTCCGCCCAACGCTGCTGCGCAACGTCGGCACCTCCTACCAACTCGACCTTGTTGATGACGACGCGCGCGTTGAGCCCGTTCGCCTCGGCGATGACGAGAAAGCGGTCGAGCATACGCGGGTGGGGCTCCGGCTTCGCCGCGGCAAAGACGACGACAACCTGATCCACATTCGCGGCCACGACACGCTCGCCGTGGCCGCCGCCGGGTGCGCGGCGCGCCAGACGGGAACGGCGTGGCAGGATGCCCGCGATCGCCGATGCGCCCCGTTCATCCGTCTCGAGCTGCACGCGATCGCCGATCGCGAGCTTGAGCGTGTCCGCGGCGGCGGAGACCGTGTCACGACGCAGACTGCCGTCGGCGCGGCGGCCGGCATTGGACTTCTTCACGCGCCCACGCAGCGAGGCCTCGACGATCTCGTCGTCGTCGCGTCGCACGCGCCACACGCCACCGGTGCCACTGAGCACGATCCCCTGCTGCATTGCCGAGTCGGTGCTCGCCGTCACGTCACACCGCCGTCTGCAGCATCGTCGTCACGCATCGCGTCCCACCACCGGCGCATCGGCGCGCCGCCGTGCTTCTCGGCGATCAAGCCGTGGAGTGCCGCGCGCACCTGCGAGAGTGTGAGCGCGCCGACGATCGCACGGGCGTCCGCTTCCGTGTCCGCTTCGGCGAGGACGTCCGTTTCGAGGTGGCCGATCGGCGACGTCCCACCGATGCGACCCCACTGCACGAACAGGAGATACGCGCCCCAGGGCCGTTCGGCGTCGCCCGTGAGTGACGTTACGATCTCGACGCTGTAGGAGAACCCATCCGTCCCCTCGAATGCCGCGGGCCGGCCGTGCACGGCCGCGTAGCCGCCGATGGTGTTGGCGTCGCCACGCGAGTGATCGGCGGGGAGATGCTGCCCGGGCACGGGACGCGCGCTACCTGCGGCCGTGGAGCGCCTCGCGGACGACGTTGCCCGTGATGAACGCCACGTTGGCCGGACGCTCGGCAAGACGGCGCATGAGATACGGATACCACTGCGTCCCGAACGGCACGTAACAGCGGACCCGGTACCCTTCCTTCACGAGCGACTCCTGAAGATCGCGCCGTACGCCATAAAGCATCTGGAACTCGAAACGGTCCGGGCCGAGGCCCTGCTCCTTCGCGAACCGCTTCGCCTCGTTGATCATCGCCGGATCGTGCGTCGCGATGCCCGGGTAGTTGCCCTTGAGCATCAGCTCGCGCATGCACCGGATGTAGTTCGCATCGACGTCCTTCTTGTCCGGATACGCGACCGTGGCCGGCTCTTTATACGCGCCCTTGCAGATGCGCACGCGCGCCCGGAGTGTATTCATGTGCTCGACGTCGGCGAAGGTGCGATACAGGTAGCTCTGCAGCACGACCCCCACGTTTGCCTTGTACGCCGGATATAACCGCTCTTCGAACAGCTTGAGGGTGATCTCGGTGTACTGGCTCGACTCCATGTCGATCCGCACGAAGGTGTTGTATGCCTGCGCGCGCGCCAGGACATCCTGCATGATGCACACGCACAGCTCGTGATCGATGTCGAGCCCCATCGCCGTGAGCTTCACGGAGACGTTGGCGTCGACCTTCGACTGGCGAATGCGGTCGAGGACCTGGAGATACTCGTCGCGCGCGGCGCGGGCCTCGCGCTCGTTGTGGACACTCTCGCCGAGGAGGTCCAGCGAGGCGGTGATGCCTTTGGCGTTCAACTCCTTCACCGCAGCGATGGCTTCACCGATGGTCTCGCCGGCAACGAACCGATGCGCGAACTGCTTCGCGAGGCGGTTGTTGCGGACGAACCTGAAGACCTTCGGCTGATTGGAGAGGTAGAGCAGCACGTTGCGGATCATGATGCCTCGAAACAGCGGCCGGGGTGGGGGGGCCGGCAGAAGCTGGGGAATGTAAATGCGAGCAGTGCGCGGGGTCAGGGACGGCGTTCGCGTCTTCGTTTGGCCGCCGGATGCGGCGGCGACCCGAAGCGAAGAATAGGGAACGACCCGCCGACGGCGATCTGATCGTCGAACGCGTTCCAGGTCGCCAGCCCGTCATCAGACTCCGGGTCGAGGAGGTACATTGCGAGCACTCCCCGTCGGTCGGCGGCGGACACCACATATGGATCGGCGATCTGCACCGATCCTGCCGGCCGCCATCGGCCGACGACGCGTACCTCGTTGTGTCCCTGGAATGCGCGAGGCGATCGCTGGATCGAGTCGAGGGCGAATCGCTCGAGACCGCGGGGAGCGGGCGCAGAGTACCTCGTCGGGAGGATGCCATGCTCCCGCAACCGCCGCAGGGTCGCCGTGTCGCGTCCGCTGATCAGGTATCCACCCGGCAGAGGTCGCGTGAGGGTGGGGACGAAGCGGTCGAACACCGGCATCACGCGCGTTCGAATCTCGCCGGTCCGGCGCAGTCCGCGCGGAACTCCAGGTTGAGTGCGCGTCGAATCCCCCGTTCGTGCGAGCACTTCGAACCGCACCGGTTGGGACGGGGCCGTGGAAGGGAGCGCGGATCGAAGCGGCACGTCGTAGCGGACGCCCCGTGACGTCCGCTCGATCCGCCGCTCAGCAGCGCGTTCCTTCGCCTTCAGTTGCGCACCGCGCTCGGCAACGAGCGACAATAGTTCCTTCGTGAAGGCGTACGTGCTCTTCACGCGCCGCTCGAAGGGATCGTGCGAGAACGCCTCGCTGAGGACGGCAACGCGATTCCGCAGTCCGTAATAGTTCGTCCCGAAGCGCGGTCGATGGTCGTACGTGTACCATCCGCTGTGCAGCGTGTCGGTGCTCACCTCGTTGCCGAATGCGTCGCTGAAGTTACCGTAGTCGAAGGTCTCGTAGCCGTCGCGGTCGCGCACGCGCCTGCGCAGCTCGGCGAGCAGTGCGCGCGTGTAGTCGCCGAGCGGGGCCGCCGGGTTGAGCGACGGCGAGTAGGTAAGGGCGTACCCGTGAAACGAGCCGTCGGTCGTATGGAGATCCACGAAGACGTCGGGATCCCATGCGTCGAGCATCGCGAGCGAGGCACGCGTTTCCGGCGCTTCCGCTTTCACATAGTCGCGGTTGAGGTCGAGGCCCTGCCCGTTGGGGCGCTGCCCGACGAGCTCCGGGCCGTTCTGCTCCGTGCGCTGCTTCTCCTGCGAGGCGAATCGCTCGTTGCCGTCCGCATTGTAGATCGGGATGGCGATGAGCACGATCGAGTCGAGCACGTTCGGCGCGCGCGGGAACGCGAGGTCGCGCAGCAGCGCCTGAAGCGCTTCCTTTCCCTCGACCTCGCCGGCGTGAATGTTCGCCTGCACGTAGACGATCGGCTTGCCTGTTCGGCGCGCCTCGTCCGGGGTGTGCACGGGCGGACGCGAGGCGATGGCGAACGGGATGTCGCGTTCCTCGAACGTCTTGCCGATCGAGCCGAATACGCAGGGCGCGCCCAGCGCTTTCAGTGAATCGAGAAAGGCCACGACGTCGGCGTAGGTGGACGTCTCGAGGTAGTGGCTGCGCTCGGCCCGCGTGGTCGGCGCCGTCGGTGGGACGGCGGCACGGCTGGAGGTCACGCGCAATTGCTGGGCTCGTGCGAGACGAGCGGGTGCTCGCAGCGGGAGCGCCGGGTCACAGGCGGACAGCACGAAGGCGGCGAGAGGAGCCCACCGCCTCAGCGCGACTTCATGACGCCCGCTCACAGATTGTCGAGCACGAAGCGGGTGAGTGAGTTGAACAGGTGCAGCGAGGTGTTGCCGCCCGAGATCGAGTGCGTGCGGTTCGGGTAGAGCAGCATGTAGAACGGCTTGCCGGCCGCCTCGAGCTGGTTCGCGTACTGAATGGTGTTCTGCGGATGGACGTTGTCGTCGCCGGTGCCGTGCACGAGGAGGAGCTTCGCCCGCACGCCGCTCACGTACGCCTGTGACGAGCTCACGCGGTAACCCTCGGGATTCTGCTGCGGCGTCCACATGTACCGCTCGGTGTAGATCGTGTCGTAGAGATCCCAATCGGTCACCGGCGCCACGACCATCGCCATCTTGAAGACGTCGCCGCCACGACCGGCGACGAGAGAGCTCATATAGCCGCCGTAGCTCCACCCCCAGATGCCGATGCGGCTCGCATCGCCCCAGCTCTGGCGCCCGATCCACTTCGCGGCGTCGATCTGATCCTGCGATTCCTTGATGCCGAGCCGGTATTGCGTCGTCTTGCGGAAATCCCGCCCGCGCCACGCCGCGCCACGGTTGTCCACCACCACCACGACGTAGCCCTGCTGCGCCAGACTCTGGTGCCAGAGATGACGCGTGCCCCCCCACGCATCGCTCACCTGCGGAGCGGCGGGACCGCCATACACGTACATCAGCACGGGATACTTCTTCGTGCTGTCGAAGGTGGCGGGCGTGACGCGATAGCCGTCGAGCAGCGTCCCGTCGGGCATCGGCACCTTGATGAACGTCGCGGGCCTGAACCCCGCCTGCGCGAGGCGCTGCTTGAGCGGCGCATTGTCCTGAAGCACGCGGATCACGCTCATGGACGGCAGCGAGTACAGCGTGGCGACGGCGGGCGTGGCGATCGTGCTGTAGATGTCCACGGCGTACTTCGCGTCGGGACTGATGCTCACGATGTGCGTCCCGGGCTGCGGCGTGAGGCGCGTCATCGGCCCGCCGTTCAGCGGCACGCGATACACGTTGCGCTCGATCGGCGTAGGAGCGGCAGCCGTGACGTAGACATCACCGTTCGGCTCGTCCACGCCCACGACGCCGAGGACATCCATTCCGTCCGTGGTGAGCTGGCGGACGACGTTACCATCGCGGCCGTAGAGGTAAAGCTGGCGCCATCCCGAGCGATCAGAGAGCCAGAGGAACTGCTGCTGCCCCTTGCCGATCCAGCGCAGATCACCGTTCTCGACATCGACGTACGCGGAGTCGCGATCGGCCATCAGCGTGCGCCCACGGCCGGACAGTGCGCTGATCAGGAGGACGTCGACCGAGTTCTGCTTGCGCGGCATGCGTTGGATGGCGAGCGAGTCGCTACCGACCCACTCCATGCGCGCCAGATACTGCCCCGTGTCCGGGCCCACCTCGAGCCATCGCTTCGCGTTGGAGCCGAGCGTGATCACGCCGACCCGTACGCGCGAGTTGGCGTGCCCCGCCTTCGGGTAGCGCAGCGTTGCCACCTTGGGGTAGACGTCCGCCGTCTCGTTGACGATGGGCATTGCAGGCACTTCGCTCTGATCGAAGCGCCAGAAGGCGATGCGCCGCGAGTCGGGGCTCCACCGGAAGGCGTCGCGCAGCCCGAGCTCCTCCTCGTACACCCAGTCGGTGGTACCGTTGATGATGTTCTCGCTGCCGTCGGTGGTGAGCTGCTCCTCGCGGCCGGTGGCGATGTCGGTGACGAAGAGATTGTTGTTGCGCACGAAGGCGACCTTCTTCCCGTTGGGGGAGACCTTCGCGAACATCTGCAGCCCGCCTTTCCGCGAGACGGGGGTGAGCTTGCCGGTCCGGAAGTCGTAAATCGTGAAGAGTCCGCGCGTGTTCTGCCGCCAGACCTGCACCGAGTTGTGGAAGAGCACGGCGAGCTGCTCGTCGCCACTGAGCGTCAGATCTTCGACGTCGAGTCGCTTGCCGTCGGCGGCGAGCTGGTCGGCATTGGCGAGCACGGTCTCTTTCCCGGTCGCGATGTCCACTCTCACGAGCTCGGTGCCGCCGTCCTTCGCAGGTCGCGCTTCAATGTACGAGCTCCCCGAGCTCAGCCACGCCGGCTGCGGGATGGCGCCGCCGAGAAAGTCACGCGATCCAAAGATGCGCTCGACGGTGATGCGGGTGTGATCGGTGGACTGCGCGCCGAGCGGCGCGAGCGCGGCCGCGAATGCGGCACCGAACATGAGAGCGGCAGAACGAGCGAGACGCATGAGAGTCGGACGGTGAGTAGAGACTTGAATTGTATCCTGGTGCTGTGGGAAGGGGCAGGGAACGAGCACCGATGCACAATGAAAGGCAAACGGAAAGGGGTGCGGCGCGCCGAGACTCTCGCGCCACACCCCTCGGGCTTCGGGCTGAAGCTTACCCGTAAGCAGCTCGCTCTCTCTTCTTCAGCGTTGAGCCCTCAGACCTGCAGTTTATCGTTCACCGGGCACCGCGGCTCAGAGCTGTTCCTCCTGATCCGGCTTCGGCGGCACCGCGCCCTTGGCGCGCGTCTCGGCGGCGGCGGCGGGGGGCGCGCCCTGCTGGATGTCCTCGCTCACGTTCTTCTGAAACTTGTTGATGTCCGCGTCGCGTGCACCCGCGCCAACGAGCGAGCGCACCGCGTTCGCCGCCGTCTGCACCGGCACGCCGCGGGACACGATGTCGGCGAGCACGGTGAAGGGAAGCGTGAGCGAGCGGCGCAGCTTGCTCTCCTTCTTCATCTTCCCGAGCTCGACGGCCGGAACGCCAGCGTGCATCGCCGAAGCCGCCGCCTTGATCTCGTCTGCCGACGCAACCGTACCGAGCGCACGGTGCGCGCCCGCCATCTCGACCGTGAGCGAGCGAACGGCGGCGACGATGCGTGGACCATCCGCACCCTTGGCCACGCCCTCGTCGACCTTCTCCATCAACGGACCGATCGGAATCCCCTGGGCACGCGCGGAATCCACGAGCGCGCTGATCGCCGCGCGCGTGGGCGCATCGAGGCGGTTGCCGATGCGCGGATCCTGCGCCCCTGCGGACGCGAGTGCCGCGCAGGCGAGCGACAGGGTAACGAGACTACGTGCCGGCCGAAGCTTCATCTGGTGCTATCCTCGACCACGAGTGCGCTGCTGGGCATGCCGAAGTCGTCGCCCGCCGAACGCGGCGCGCTGGGATCAGCGACCCAGTGCTTGCCGTTCACGACGAACGCGTAACGGTGCACGCCTGCGGGAACGGGGGCTGTGACGCTCCACACACCGTGGTGATTCGTCGCCACGAGTGCGGAGTCGTTGAGTCCCCAATCGTTGAAATCGCCCACCACGGCGACGCTCTCCGCGTCGGGCGCGACGAGCACGAACTGCACCGGCTCGAGCGGCACCGCGGCGCGGTGCGGCCGGCCGCGCAGAATGCCCATCGTCGCGATGGCCACGACGCCGGCGGCGACGGCGGCCGCCCATCCCGGATGATGCGCGATCCGCGACGCGACGGCGAGCCAACCGCGGCTCCGGCGCTGCGCGTGGAGACGGCGCACGCGCACCATCACTCGGCGATCGAACGATTCGTCGAGATGTACGGGATGCTGCAGTTCTTCGACAATCAGCTCGAGTGTCGTACGTCCCCCACCCCACTCAGCCACTGTGAACCTCCCGCAACAGGGTGCGCAGCCGATCGCAGGCGCGCATCACTCTCATCTTCAATGCCGAGACACCTACGCCGGTGATCTCAGACATTTCGTCGTATCCGAGTTCTTCTACGTACTTCAAGAGAAAGGCCTCACGCTGGTCCGCGCTGAGCTCGCTAAGCGCGCGGTCAATCTCTTCACGCCACATTGTCTGCTCCGCAGGGTGTTCCTGCGAGGCTTTCATGAGGGCGCCGTCGTCGTGCACAAACGTCTGTCCTCTGCGCACACGCCGTGCCCCGGTGGTACGGCACCGGTTCACGAGGATGCGGAAGAGCCAGGCGCCAAACCGCTCCGGCTCTTCGCACCGCGCGAGCGACCGGTAGGCACGAGTAAAGGCGTCCTGGAGCGCCTCCTCCGCGTCTTCCCGATTACCGAGCATGTGGACCGCGTACCGGGCATATCGATCCCGATACCGCGAGACGAGCGCGCCGTACGCGTTCACGTCGCCGTGCAGCACTCGCACGACGAGCGCCGCGTCCGTGCTCTCCATACCGACTGGACCTTCGCTCAAATCACACCGTCACTTTAGGGGTCGGACAGTCGGACAGTCGGACAGTCGGGCAGTCGGACAGTCGGACAGTCGGACAGTCGGGCAGTCGGTCGGACGGTCGGACAGTCAGGCAGTCAGGCAGTCAGGCAGTCAGGCAGTCAGGCAGTCCGACCATCAATCAATCTAAGGAAACGGATGCCCCTGCGCCGGATAGAACCGCTTGTGCGCCCGCGCCTGCTCTACCAATAGCGCGGCCGGCTCGAATCGGCCAGGGAACCGATCGTTCAGGGACTGTAGCTCCTCCACGATGCGCCCCGCCCCCACCGCGTCCACGTACCGGAATGGGCCGCCCCGAAAGGGCGGGAACCCGATCCCGAACACGGCGCCGACATCGCCGTCGCGGGGGCTTCGCAATGTTCCCTCCTGAAGGCACAGCGCGGCCTCGTTGACCATCGCGAGCACACAGCGCTGCCGTATCTCCGAGGCGTCGACGTCGCGTCGTGCCGCGCCATTCGGCAGCAAGTCGTACACCGTCGCGTCCACGTCGCCCTTGGCGCCGGGCGCGTCGTATCGATAGAAGCCGAGCTTGCCCTTGCGTCCCGCCCGCCCCGACTCCACCACGCGCCGCAGCGACTCGCTCGGCGCGACCCGCGCGCCGAAGGCGTCAGCCAGTACCTGGCCCACCTTTCCGCCCACGTCGATCCCAACTTCATCGAGCAGGGTGATGGGGCCGACCGGAAACCCGAAGTCGACGAGGGCCTTGTCGATGTCCTCGATGCGCGCGCCTTCGTCGAGCAGATGTCCCGCCTCGTTCATGTAGGAGGAGAGGGTGCGCGTCGTATAAAACCCCGGCCCGTCGTTCACGACGATGACCGTCTTGCCGAGCTTCTTCCCGTACGCGACTGCGGTGACGGTCGCGTCCTTCTCGGTGCGTGGGGTGACGATCACCTCGAGCAACGGCATCTTGTGCACGGGGGAGAAGAAGTGCATCCCCAGCACGCGTCCCGGTCGCGACGACGCCTCGGCGATGCGGCCGATCGGGATGGTGCTCGTGTTGGAGGCGAACACCGCGCTCGACGCGAGCAACGGCTCGACCTCGCCCAGCACGCGATGCTTCAGCGCCACGTCCTCGAACACCGCTTCGATGACGAGATCGGCGTGACGAAAGCCGGAGTAATCGGTGGTCCCCCCGACGAGAATGAGCTCGTCCTCGTACTCGAGGCGCGTGATCTGCTTCTTCTTCAGGCGCTCCTTCAACACCTCGTTCACCGCGGCGAGTCCCTTCGCCACGCGTGCGGGATCCGTGTCCTTGAGCCGCACAGGGGTCTTCTGCTGCACGGCGACGGACGCGATGCCGGCACCCATGAAGCCCGCGCCGATCACGCCGAGCGTGTTCACCTCGTGCGCCGTGGGGCTGGGTGCGGCAACGCCCGCATCTTTCTTGAGCGCGTTCGTGGCGAAGAAGAGGAAGATGAGCTCCTTCGCTACGTCGGTGGCGGCCATCTCGCCGAAGAGGCGTGCTTCCTCGCGAGATCCCTTCGCGCGGCTCTCGTACCCTGCCTGCACCGCATCGAGCGCGGCGAGTGGCGCGGGATAGTGGCCGTGCGTCCTGGCCAGCACGTTCTCGCGCGCCTTGCGAAAGATCACCGAGCGTCCGATGGGATTCCCCTCGAGGAGCGCCCGGCCCGCCCCATGCCCCTTCTTCCCGCGCTGCGTCGGCACGGAGTGGTCGGCCAGCTCTCGCGCCCGCGTGACGGCGACGTCGGCGAGAATCGCCGGGTGCACGATCTCGTCGACGAGTCCCATCTGGTACGCCCTTTTCGCGCGCACGTTGCGGCCGGTGAGAATCATGTCGAGCCCGTGCTGCAGGCCGACCAGCCGCGGGAGGCGCTGTGTGCCGCCAGCACCAGGGATGAGGCCGAGCTGCACTTCCGGCAGCGCGAGGATCGTCTTGGGATGATCGGACGCGATGCGATAACGACACGCGAGTGCCGTCTCCAACCCTCCGCCCAGGCACGCACCATGAATCGCCGCGACGACAGGGACGCGCATCGCCCCGAGTCGGGCGAGGAGCGCCTGGCCGCCGCGACTCAGCGCTTCCGCCTCCGCCGCGGTGCGCAGCGCGAGGAATTCGTCGATGTCCGCACCGGCGATCCAGGTGTCGGGCTTCCCCGATGCGAGCACCATCCCACGCACCGAGCTGTCGCCCTCGAGCTTGTCGAACAGCTCAGCGAAGCCGGCGCGGAGAGTGGCGGTGACCTTGTTCACCGGCTCGCCCGGCAGGTCGACCGTCACGACGGCAATGCCGTCGATGAGCTCGAAGCTGAGCGCGGAGGTCATGTTCTCTCGATCACCATGGCGTGTCCCATGCCGCCCGCGGCGCACACAGTCATGAGCCCGAACTGTCCGTCGCGCCGCGCCAACTCGTTCGCGAGCGTCATGAGAATGCGCCCGCCCGTGGCGCCGAAGGGGTGGCCGATGGCGATCGAGCCGCCCATCACGTTGAGTCGCGCGCGGTCCACCTCGCCCACCGGTTCGCTGAATCCGGCGCGCTCCGCCCACTGTCGCGACTCGAACCCGTGCAGGTTGCACAGCACCTGCGCCGCAAACGCCTCGTGCATCTCCACGAGATCGATGTCGGGGAGCGAAAGACCTGCACGCTTGAGCGCCACGGGCGCGGCGAGCACGGGACCCATGAGGAGCTGCTCGCCCGGATCCAGCGCGGCGTAGCTGTAGCTCCTGATGTACGCGATCGGTGCGTAGCCGAGCGACGTGGCGCGCTCCTCACTCATGAGGAGCACGGCACTCGCACCGTCGGTGAGCGGGGACGAATTGCCCGCGGTCACTGTGCCGTACTTGCGGTCGAACACCGGCGTGAGCGCGCGGAGCTGCTCCATCGTCGAGTCGGGCCGAATGCCGTTGTCCGATGACATCGAGTCGAACGACGGCGGCACGTAGATCGGCGCGATCTCCGCGGTGAGGCGGCCGTCCTGCGTACCCGCTGCGGCGAGGCGGTGGGAGCGCAGCGCGAAATGATCCTGGTCGGCGCGCGGGATGCCGTTGATCTTCGCCATCTTCTCCGCCGACTCGCCCATCGTCTCGCCTGTCGACGGCTCGGCGATCGCCGGCGTGATGGGGATGAGATCCTTCGGTCGCACACGACTGAGCGCGCGCACGCGCCCGCCGAGGGTCTTCGCCTTCGATGCAGCGACGAGCGCGTCGCGCATGCCGCGCGAATGCAGGATGGGCACGTTCGACAGCGATTCGGCCCCGCCGGCGATGATCATGTCGGCGTGGCCGAGGGCGATCTGATCGGCGGCGTCGGTGATCGCCTGGTTCGCCGATGCGCATGCACGGCTGACGGTAAACGACTGCACGCCCTTCGGAAGCATCGGGAGCAGCGACACCTCGCGCGCGATGTTGGGCGCGAGCACCGACGGGACGACGGTCCCGTACACCACGGCGTCGACGAGCTTGGTGTCGACGTCGCTCCGCTGGATCAGCTCAGCGACGCACTGCTTGCCAAGGTCGATCGCCGACAGGGGCTTGAGCGCCGTGCCCGCGCGC
Source organism: uncultured Gemmatimonadaceae bacterium (assembly GCA_964438255.1). Classification (GTDB taxonomy): domain Bacteria; phylum Gemmatimonadota; class Gemmatimonadetes; order Gemmatimonadales; family Gemmatimonadaceae; genus AG11. The sequence goes on from CAYTKA010000001.1 coordinate 54,216, forward strand.
GCGAACGGCGTGCGGAGCCCCGCCACGACGGCGACGCGGCGGCCCGGAGAGCCAAAGGTTGGCATGCACAGGAAGCTACGAGGTGCTTCCCGTGCGGACTAGCGGCGCTCGGGCGGGCTGGAGTGGGCCGCGTTACAGCGCTCGCGCCTGGGCTTGCGCGTCGCGCAGAGGGCGGCGCCCGGTGCGGATGCGTGCCTCCGCTCGTTTCACGTAGAACAGCAGATGCGCCAGGACGCGGGCGGGGAACGTGAAGCGCTCGTCATCGAGAATCGACGCCTCGCGCTGGCGACCGGGAGGGACGCTGATCTTGAGGCGGGAGTGAAGGATCGGGATTAGCTTTGGCGCAACACCTCGCCACGTCACTCAGAGGACGCTCCCACGCCCCCCGACGGCACTCACCAAGCCTCACCGCCGCTCGCCGCGCGCCGGCTCCGTCTGCGCGCCCTTGCCGGGGCGCCGTTCGACGTGCTCGTCATCGGTGGCGGCATCACGGGCGCGGGGGTGGCACGCGATGCAGCGATGCGCGGGTTGCGCACCGCGCTCGTCGAACAGAGCGACTTCGCGAGCGGGACATCGAGTCGGTCGTCGCGGCTCGTCCACGGCGGAGTGCGCTACCTCGAGCACGGGCACCTGCACCTGGTGTTCGAGTCGAGCGCGGAACGTCGCACGCTGCGCCGCATCGCACCGCATCTGGTGCGGCCGCTCGCCTTCACGTGGCCGGTGTACGAGGGGGCCCGGGTGCCGCGCTGGAAGCTGGCGGCAGGGCTCACGCTGTACGACCTGCTCGCGCTCTTCCGCAACGTCGCTCGGCACGAGCGGCTGAGCACGCGCGGCGTGCTGGCGTGCGAGCCCAGGGTGCGCGCCGACGCGCTGCTCGGCGGGGCGCGCTACTGGGATGCGGCCACCGACGACGCCCGGCTCACCCTGGCGACGATTCGCTCGGCAGCCGACGCTGGCGCGCTCGTCGTCAATCACGCCCGCGTCAAAGCGATCGCGCGCTCAGCCGGACGCGTGACCGGCGCGCGCGTGCTCGACACGATCGATGGAACGGGGATCGACGTGCGTGCGCGCGTCGTCGTGAACGCCGCCGGCCCGTGGAGTGACGAGGTGGAGCAGTTGGCCGACGGGAGCGCTCCGCGTCACGTGCGAGGCAGCAAGGGCGTGCACGTGTGCGTCCCTCGCGAGCGCGTGGGGAATGTGGGCGCCGTGACGCTGCTCGCGCCGCAAGACGGACGCGTGATGTTCGTGCTCCCCGCTGGCGACTTCGCGATCATCGGCACCACGGACACCTACGAGCGCGTCGGCCCCGATCAGGTGCGTGCATCGGAAGCGGACGTCGATTACCTCCTCGAGGCGGCGAATCACTTCTTCCCGGAGGCGCGCCTCGCGCATCATGATGTCGTCTCCGCGTGGGCTGGATTGCGACCACTCGCCGCGCAATCGAGCAGCAGCGACGATCCCAGTAGTGTTTCACGCGAGCATGCGATCACGCGTCGCCTGCCGGGACTGGTCACCGTCACCGGTGGAAAGCTCACGACGTATCGCGCCATGGCCGTCGAGGTCGTCGATGCGGTGCAGGAAGCACTCGGACTCACCCCCACGCCCTCGCGCACGGCGCGGGCGCCCCTCGAGGGCGGGGCGGTCACCAACGTCCGGGCCGAGATCGCCGCCGCAGAGGGAATCGTGGGTGATCGGGCGGTCGCGACACGGCTCGTGTACGCCCATGGTGACGAATGGCGCGCGGTGTGGCTGCTCGCGGCGTCGGAGCCGGCCCTGGCCGCCCGCGTGGAGGCGACGCGTCCATATCTGCTCGCCGAGCTGCGCCACGCCGTGGCCGAGGAGCACGCGCTGACACTCGGCGATCTTCTGATCCGCCGCGTTCCGCTCGCGTTCGAGACGCGCGACCATGGACGCAGCGCGGCGCGGCGTGTCGCGCCCATGGTCGCGCGGTGGCTGGGTTGGAGCGCCGCGCAGATCGCTGCGGCGCTCGAGGATTACGACGCCGAAGTCCAGCGCCTCTTCCGCATCGAGACGACCGTGGCGCAGCCGACCTGACGGCGCGCCGCGCGCTCAGACGTCGTCTTCCGAAACCTCGTGAATGGTCTGAAGCTCGGTGATCTTGAGCTGCCGTACCATCGTCGGGAGCTTGAGATACGCGATCTCGCCGACCTTCTTGCCGAGCAGCGCACGCCCGATCGGCGACGACATCGTGACGTGTCCCTCCTCGAACTCCACGGCGTCGCCGAACACGAGGTGATACGTCTCCTTCAGCCCCGTCTTCTCGTCGCGCACGGCGACGCGCGAGCCGAGTCCGACGCGGTCGTGCGGGATCTGCGTGAGATCGATGGACGAGAGCTTGCTCAGCCGCTCGCGGAGCTGGCCGAGTCGTGCCTGCACGAACTGCTGGCGCTCGAGCGCCGCTTTGTATTCGCTGTTCTCGCGGAGGTCGCCCATCTCCACCGCCTTCCGAATCTCGTTCGGCAGGGTGACGTTGAGCTCGTACTGGAGCTTTTCGACCTCTTCCCCCAGCTTGGACTTGAGTGCTTCGATCATGAGAATGCCGGACTGCGCGTGCCGAAAAAAATGGAGCGCCCGACCGAGGGCCGGGCGCCGCGTCTCTTCCGTATACTATAGCGATTCGACCGCCGAGGCAATTCTCTCCGGCGTCGTATGACGGTCGACGTCGACGCGATCGAGCCGGACGTGACGCGGCTCCGGCTGCGGTCCTGGCAGGCGCGGCTCGTCGGCTACGAGGTGAGCGCGTACGTCGTGCGCGGGGTATTGATCGACACCGGCTTCGCGCGCGCCCGGCGCGAGCTGCTCGCCGCGGTGGACGCGATCGCCCCGCGCGGGGGGATCGTCACACACTGGCACGAGGACCACGCGGGCAACGCGCCCGCGCTCGCGGCGCGCGGACTGCCGCTGCTGATGCACACGACGAGCGAGGCGACGTTGCGCGCACAGCCGCCGCTCCGCGCGTACCGCCGCATCGTGTGGGGCGCGACGCCGCGGCTGACCGCACCGCTGACGCCCTTCGATCCGGCGCCGCTCGAGGTGCTGCATCTTCCGGGGCACTCGCCGGATCACCTCGCGGTCTGGGACGCGGAGCGTCGCGTGCTGATCTCGGGCGACCTGTTTCTCGGCGTGAAGGTGCGCGTGGCGCACGAGAGCGAGTCACCGCGCCGTCTGCTCGAGAGTCTGCGGCGTGCGTCCGCGCTCGAGCCGCGCCTCCTGCTCGACGCGCACCGCGGTCCGATCAATGACGCGACGGCCACGCTACTGGCGAAGGCGGCGTGGCTCGAGGGGATCATCGGTGAGATCGAGCGACTGGCCGTGCGCGGCGTGCCGGCGCGAGCAATCGCACGTCGGGTGCTCGGCCGCGAGGATGCGACGGCGTTCGCGAGCTGCGGAGAGTACTCGCGACGGGCACTCGTGCGGGCCGTCATGCGGGACCGTCAGGCGCGGACCGGAACGTAGTCCACGACTGCCGCGTACAGCGAGCCAGCGGGAGGCCCGCTGGGTACACCCCTGCGCTGCCGCTCTTCGTCAGCGCTCGTCCGCCGTCGGCCCGTACATCTGCGGTACTTTCTGGTCGGCGAGCCGGAGATAGTGCCCGAGCTGCGCTCGGTGGTGCACGAGGTGGTCGAGCACCATCTGCCACAGGATCGTGTAGCGCGGCTGCGTGAGCACCGGATTGCCGGCCGCTTTCAGCGTCCACGGCCGTATTCGGGCAACAACAGCTCTGAGATGTGCATTCAGGCCGCCACGAATCGTGTGGTCAGCGGTGCATTGGAAGGAGGGTTTCCGTCTCCTCGGCGGGGAGAGGCTCGTGGTTCGCCTTTCTGAACTCGTCGCGCAGATGCGCCATGTTCGCTTCACGCTTGTCGAGCAGACGCTTGAGCTTTCGCGGCGCGTGACGGGCGTGGGCGTATGCCGTGATGAGCGGCAGTGCGACCGTCGAGTCGAGATAGCACACGACGGCATCCGGAAGACGGTCGGGATCGATCTTCCCCCAACTCACCGCCTCGGCGGGCGTCGCGCCTGAGAGACCGCCCGTATCGGGACGCGCGTCGGTGATCTGGAGGAAGTAGTCGTGGCCCTTCTCGTCGATGCCCAGCACCTCCTGAATCTGCGGTTCGGTCTGGAGCGCGAAGTTCTTCGGGCTGCCGCCGCCGCAGATCATCACCGCGCTCTTGCCGCCGCCGCGCTTGGCGGCGAGCACGATCGACGCCGTCTCGTTTACGTCCGCGTTTGGATCGATGACGCATCTGTTCCCCTCGAGCGCCAGCGCAGCGACGTTCATCCCGATCGACGAATCGCCGGGCGACGAGGTGTACACCGGAACGCCGCATTCGTACGCGACGCCGAGCAGCGACTTGTTGCCGATGCCGAGCGCCTTCTCGCGTTCGCGGATGTACTTGCCGCACAGCGCGTGAAACTCCGCGCTACTCATCGAGCGCTGAAACTCCGGACCCTGGATGATCTTGCGGAAGAACGCGTCGGTGCTGAGCAGGACGTCGTAGTCGAAGAAGATGTCGTAGATGCGGACGATCCCTTCCTCGCGCAGCACGGTATCGGACGCCTGTGGGTTGCCGCGGTGCATCGACAGCCCGAGCCCGAAGTGCGCGTCGTGGTAGAGATTCGCGCCCGTCGAGATGATCCAGTCGACGTACCCCGACTCGATGAGCGGGATCAGTGCCGCCATGCCGAGTCCCGCGGGGGTGAGCGCGCCGGTGAGCGTCAGCCCGACGGTGACGTCGGGCTCCAGCATTTTCTTCGTGAGGAGCTGACAGGCTTCGCGCAGTCGCGCGGCGTTGTAGGCGAGGAAGGTGCCGTCGATCAGATCGGCGGCCGACTCGCTGCCGTCGATACGACGCGGCGCGATCTTCCCCCCGCCGAGAAACCTGGATGTCGCATGCGACGTGTGCTGTTTCCCGCGCTGCTCGCGCTCTTCGGCGGCGCGCTTCTGCGCGCTCTTGTTCCCCGCCGCCGAGGCCTTCTTTCCGGTGCCGTGACGCGAAGCCTTGAAGCCGCCGCGGTCGCGGCCGTGGTCGTTGTTCTTCTTGGACATTCTGAAGACTGGTGAGACAGTGAGGCGGTATGGCGGTGCTGCGGTGACGGCAGTTCGCAGCGACCGCCGCACCGCTGTACCGCCTTACCGTCTCGCCGTCATGGAATTTCCTTGACCGCTGACGTCGCCCCGTTCGCTGCGAGATACGCTTCGACGACCGCGTGCGCAGCCTCGCGCGGATCGTCCGTCAGTAGCATGAGGTCCAGGTCGCCCGGCGAGATCTTTCGCTCCCCAAGAACGCGCGACTGGAGCCAGCGAATGAGCCCGGCCCAGTAGTGTCGCCCGAAGAGGATCACCGGGAACTGATAGATCTTTCCCGTCTGGATCAGCGTGAGCGCCTCGAACGCTTCGTCGAGCGTGCCAAAGCCGCCGGGGAAGATGATGAACGCGCTCGAGTACTTCACGAACATCGTCTTCCGGACGAAGAAGTAGCGGAAGTTCACGAGCGTGTCGATGTATGGATTCGCGCCCTGCTCGAAGGGCAGCTCGATGTTGCAGCCGATCGATCGGCCACCCGCTTCCTTTGCGCCCTTGTTGGCCGCCTCCATGATTCCCGGGCCGGCGCCCGTGATGATGGCAAAGCCGGCTTCGGCGAGGAGACGGGCCGTCTCCTGCGCGGCGAGATACTGCGGATCGTCCGGGGCCGTACGCGCCGAGCCGAAGATCGCGACCCCGCGCTCGATGCGGGCGAGGTTGTCGAATCCCTCGATGAACTCGCCCATGATGCGCATCACGCGCCACGTATCGGTGCGCGTGAAGTCTCCCGGTGCGCGGCGATCGGCGACCGGGGCCTGGAGCAGCTTCTCGTCCTCGGTAATCGGGCCGGTGAAGTCGCGCAGATCCTCGTCCACCTTGCGCACGGCGCCGCTCGAGCGGCGCGCCGTGAGCTGCGACGGCGGCGTGCGTCCCGCGGCGCGGTGCCCTTCCTCGGTGCGCTCGCGCAGTCCCTCGCGCGCCTCCATCTGGGCCGCGGCGCGCTGCGCCGGATCACCGCGCTTCCCCCCCGCCGTGCGCGGCGTGCGGCCCGCCGTCTTCTCGCCGACCGCTTTCGCAAGGCGTCGCGCGCCATTGTCCGGCGTCTCCGGCGCCTCGGCTGGCGGCGGCGACGCCGTCTTCTTGCTCGGACGGGTCGAGCTCCGTTTGGGAGTTGCCATGCGGGAGTGTAGTCGGGGAATGCCATCTCGCGCCACCTCGCATCCGTGATGCAACGGCGACGCGGCTCGCGCCGCTTGCCGGACTGCCAGGGCGCCGCTTTTCTTCTTTCGATGCCGACGGTGCCTGCCGCGTGCCCGTGATCCTTCTCGTTGCCGACGGCGCCCGCCCCGCCGCGCTCGGCGGCGACCTCGCCGGTCTTCCGGCCCTCCGCCGCCTTCGTGCGGAGGGCGGATTTCACGAGCTGACCTCGGTCTTTCCATCGGTCACCGGCCCTGCATACGCGCCATTTCTGCTCGGTCGCTTTCCCGGTCCGGTGGGCATTCCCGGCCTTCGCTGGTACGACCGCAGTCGCAGCGCCGCGGGCTGGCCCGATCATGCGCGGAGCTACGTCGGCTACGAGATGGCCCGCATCGACCGCGATCTGGACGCGACGTCGCCGACGATCTTCGAGCTGGTGCCCAACAGCATCGCCGCGCTGAGCGTCGTCACGCGCGGCCTGGCGCGCGAGCGGCGCATCGGCGGCGTCACCGTGCGCTCGGCGATCCGTGCGGCGTGGACACACTTTCGCGGCCGTGCCGAGCGCTGGCTCGATCTCGATCGCGAGATCGGCCACACGGTCGTGGAACGCATGCGCGAGGAGCGGCCGGACTATCTCTTCGTCGCATTGACGGGCGTCGACAAGTCCTCCCACGCGCGCGGCTCCTCCGATCCACTGGTGCGGGAGGCGCTCGCCATCGTCGACGACGTCGCCGCGCGGCTGCGGCACGACGCCGAGCGCGGCGGCTACTGGAGCGACACGCACCTCTGGGTGACGAGCGATCACGGCCATGCCGACGTGCACACGCACGACGACATCGCCGGCGCGCTCGCCGCGGCGGGGCTTCGAATCGTCGCGCATCCATGGTCGGCCGGATTTCGCGCCGACGTGGCCGTGATGGTGAGCGGCAACGCCATGGCACATCTCTACGTCGATCTCCGGCGACGTGCGCGCCCGGGGTGGGACTGTCTGGCGTCGCGGTGGGAGAGTCTGGCGTCGACGCTCCTCGCTCGACCATCGGTCGATCTCCTCCTGCTGCCGCACTCGGCGGCGCGATGCGAGGTGCGCGCGGCATCGCGCGGACGCGCGATGGTGGAGCAATACGGCGCCCGGTTCGTGTATCGGCGCGAGGATGGTGATCCGCTCGACGTCGGCTGCGACGTCGACGGCGACGCCGACGTCGCCTTCGAGGCGACACGCAACTCGACGTATCCCGATTCGATCGTGCAGATCGCTGCGCTCGCCGGCGCGAGCCGGTCGGGGGATCTGATCCTGTCGGCGAGCCCGGGCTACGACTTTCGCGACCGCTACGAGCCGATCCCGCATCGCAGCGCACATGGGGGACTGCGCCGAGATCACGTGCTGGTACCGCTGCTGACCAACCATCCTCCCGCGCGACCGCCGCAGCGCACGACCGATCTCTTCGCGAGCACGCTCGCCGCACTCGGCATTCCCGCGCGGGTGCGAGTGGATGGGCGGTCGTTTCTCTGAACGGCCGATCTGGCCTGGACCGCGGACTCGCCGCAGATTCGCTGCATGCTCCTTCCCGCCCTCGTACTGCTCACCTCCCTCGGCGCGACGCCGCGACGTTCCGTGCCGAGCGCCAACGCGGCCTTCGACGCACTCGTGAAGCGCCATCTCGCGGTGCGCGCCAAGCGTTCGCCCGAGTGGGCGACCTCCGTCGGACTGCACACCGCCGACGATCGGCTCGATGATCGGACGGCTGCCGCCTTCGCCGCGGACTCGGCACGCATCCTCGCCGAGCAACGCACGCTCGCGGGGATCGACACGAGCCGACTCGACCAGCGGCGACGGGTGGACTGGCTGCTCCTGAGCGCGGCGCTCGACGCAGCGAGCCAGGACGCGCGCCGGCGCGAGTGGGAGCGACGGCCCGGGTCGTACGTCCCCTTCGGCGCGATCTATGGGTTGCTCACCTCCACCGAACCGGCGGGCCCCGTACGCATGCGCGCGCTCGTCGCGCGGCTCGAGCAATGGCCGGCGCGTCTCGCCGTCGGACGTGCGCAGGTGCGCCCCGAGGTGACGCCGGCCTTCTGGGTCGATCTCGACGTCGGCAATGCGACGCGCATCGCGAGCTATCTGCGGACGGAGCTCGCGGCCGAAGTCGCCACGCAAGGTGGCGACACGGTGGCGCTCCGCCGCGCCGTGATTCGCGTCGCCCCGGTGCTCGACGCGTACGCCGCATGGATGCGTGACACGTTGAAGCCACAGGCGCGCGGCACGTGGGTGTACGGGCGCGAGGAATACGATTGGCGATTGCAGCACGCCAAGTTGCTCGACACCAACGCCGACTCGCTGATCGCCCTCGGCTTCCGCGCCATTCACACCACGCGGGCGGAGCTCGAAGCGCTCGCGCGTACCGTCGACCCACATCGCACGTGGATGCAGATCACCGATTCGAGCAAGCTGCTGCATCCGCCCGCTGATTCCGTGTTCGCAGCGTACAGCGCCGAGTCACGCCGTGCGCGCCAGTTCCTGCTCGACCAGAAGCTGTTCGTGCTCCCCGCCGGCGAGCGGCTGGACATGATTCTCACACCACCCAACCTGCGGCAGACGTACGCGTACGGCGGTTACTCGTCGGCGGCGCCGCTCGAGAAGCGGCAGGTTGGCCGCTTCTTCGTCACGCCGGTCGAATCCACGTGGACCGCGCAGCAGAAAGAGAGCAAGCTGCGCGGGCACAACTACGGCTGGATCACCGTCGTCGCCGTGCATGAGGGCTATCCGGGGCACCATCTGCAGCACGTACGCGCCGCACGACAGCCCGACCTGCTGCGCAAAGTCTACGGCTCCGAGGTGTTCGGCGAAGGATGGGGACTCTACTCCGAGGAGCTGATGTATCAGCACGGCTTCTTCTCGTCGCCACTTGCACGGCTCACACAGCTTCGTATGCGCATGTGGCGCGCGGCGCGCGTCGTGATCGATCCGTCGCTGCACACGGGACGGATGTCGGTGGAGGATGCGGTGAAATTCTTCATCGATACGGTCGGACTCGAGCGCGCCGACGCGCTCGCCGAAGTGACGCGCTACACGACGTGGCCGACGCAGGCGGTGAGCTACATCGTCGGCAATCGCGCGATCGACTCGTTGCGCGCCGAGGTGGCGGCGTTGCAGGGGCCGGCGTTCGATCTCGCGCGTTTCCATGCCGCGCTGCTGGACGAAGGATCGCTGCCGCCGCCGTTGATGCGGCGTGCCGTGCTTGCTCGACTCGGTCTCGGGCCAGGGAAGGACCGGGTCGGGTCGCACGACGTGGCGCCGAACCTGCACCGGTGACGATCTCGCGGCGTGCGACGCGCGCCTGCGTCACGATCATCGGAGGTGGTTCATGAGAGCCGGAAAGAGTGGAGCGCTGGCCCTCGCCCTGCTGCTGGCGGTGTGCACCGCAGGCGGCGCCGGCGCGCAGGGTGAGGGGCATGGGAAGGCGAAAGGGCACGACAAGGACGTCGTCTCGCGCGGCGGCGTGGTCGTGAACGAACCCGGCGTGCCGCCGGGGCTGGACAAGCGGCCCGGCAATCTGCCGCCGGGTCTCGCGAAGAAGCCCGGCGGGATGCCGCCCGGCCAGTACAAGAAGCGCTATGGGACGAGCGAGGGCGCAGACGTGTTGCGCGACATTCTCGTCCAGCGCGGCTACACGGTGGTGCGTCTCACACCGGCCGGCCGGTCGCAGTACGTGTATTATCGGCTGCCCGACGGCACCGAGCGCCGCGCGATCGTCAGACCCGGTGTCGAGCGTCTGACCTTCGTCAACGTGCCTGCCGCCATCGTGCAGGAAGTGCTGGCGAGACTGTATTGACGTCCACATTGACGTGAACGCGATGTGCAGGCGGCGGATGAGCGTGCCAGGTCCTCATCCGCCGCGCCCACGCGGCCCCACGGCGTGCATCCCCTGCGTCGCCACGACGGCCTCGGCCCGCGCGAGCAGTGAGCGCGCGATCTGCGGCGCTCGCGCCTGCGCCACGCGCGTGATCCGCGCGAGATAGTCCATCATATCGGTGGACGAGATCCCTTGCTCGCCGTTCCTCCAGAGCGTGATCGACGTCCACTGTCCGCGCCATGTCCGGTCGGATAGCACTTTGAGCTGTTCATGTTCGTCCAATACGAGCAGACCGCGCACGCGACGGATCGCCGGCGTCTCCGCATCGGCGAGATGACCGCCGCTGAGTGCCCAGTGCTGGCTGCGCGCTTGTCGCGCCGGCAGCGAGCTCGCGTCGATCGGTTTCAGCTCCAGCACCTGTCGCATTACGAGAATGCCCGCGGCGAGGGCGGCAATACGCATCTCCTCGACGGCGGTGAGCTGCGTTGCATAGCGGTTGATCTGATCGCAGCGCGCCACGAGGTCGGCGAGCGCGGCCAGCGTGGGCGCTTCCACGGAATGCTGCATGAGACTGGGACGGCTTCAACGAGTGACGATGCGACAAGACGGAGCATAGCAGAAAGCGCTCCCGTTCGATGACGCGCCGTATGCCACGTCACCAATCGAGCCACGTGCTGGCGACCTCAACCGGTGGTCGAGAACGGATCCTCGCAGATCAGGTCTTTGCGAGTCCCGCCGTCGTACCCCCATCGCAGTGTTCGGCGCCACCGCACGGTCGAACGGTGACGGCGACGAGGCGCCCCAGCCCATTATGTGCGGGTGCCGAGTGGACAAGCAGGCTGCCGAGGGGGTATTTTATGGGTATGGCGCTCAGCGTCCCGCGTTACACCGTGGATGACCTCGAGCGGTTCCCTCGCGACGGGAACCGTTACGAGCTGCTGGACGGCGTCCTGCTCGTGACGCCCGCGCCGCGACTGGCCCACCAGATCGTTGCCAACCGGCTTCAGGTGTGCCTCTCGAACGCGTTGGAGCTCGCCGGGCGGGCGTACGTCGTTGGCCCCGGCGCAGTCTCTGTCCCGCCTGCTACGCAGCTCGAACCGGACGTTCTGGTGGTGCCAGCGCGGTTTGGGCCCATGGCGGAGTGGGTCGACGTCACCGAACATTGGCTCGCCATCGAGGTGCTCAGCCGGTCATCCCGCGTCTACGACCGCGAGATCAAGCGCAACGCCTACTTCGCGCTCGGCGTTCCGCAGCTCTGGTTGGTGGACTACCTCGACAAGAGCGTCGAGGTGTGGCGCACGCGCTCGTCCTGCGAGATCGTGCGCGACGTCGTCCGCTGGCGTGTCCCGTCGCTCGACAGCATCGTGACGATCGATCTCGCCGAGGTGTTCGCCGGCATCGAATGATCCCTCGTGTGCCGCGCCGTCACGTTGGCGCGCGCCGGATCGTTCCGGGGAGCGAGAGGAGCGCCCAGGTTCCCTCGAGGATGATGAAACCGAGATTGCCGCTGCGCGCGGCAGTGTAGGTCAGCATCGCCGAGCCGGCGAAGTTCATCGCGTTGAAGGCGCGGCTCTCGCGTGGAAGCCAGCTTCTTTGCAGCGCGACGTATGCCCCGAGGATGAGCGCCGCGCCGATGAGCGAGACGAGTTGATCGAGGAATCGCATCCCGACAACTTACACTGATGAGCTGGACCCGTCTGTCGCTGCGACTCGCCTGGCAGGGCGTGCGCTCGCCCTCCACAGGGCTCGCGCTGTTGCGCGTTGCGTGGCGTCTTCGCCGGCGCGACTGGTGGCGTCGCCCGCCCTTTCTCCCCCTTCCGGCGCGCGACTACGTGCGCTGGCGCATGTACACCGCCTACGGCGACGATGGCTTCGTGCCGCCGGCGGACGACGTCGTGCGCTACGCACGATGGGCCGTGCGGGACACGCGCGCATGATCGAGGCACCCCCGGCGTCGACGGCGCTCGCGTCGGACGCGACCGAGCGATCGCGTCTCGCCAAAGCGCACGCGTTCGCGCTCGGCTTCGACCTCGTGGGCATTGCCGCACTCGGTCCCGTTGAGACGTCGGCCGCATTCGAGGCGTGGCTGCATGAGGGACGCGCCGGCACGATGCACTACCTCGCGCGCGGCGCGGAGAAGCGGCGCGACACGCGACATCCACTGCCGGGCACGACACACGCGATCGTCGTCGCCCTCGACTATGGCGGTAGGGAGCCGAGCGGTCCCGTCGCACGCTACGCGCGCGGCGACGACTACCACGACGTGATGGAGTCGAAGCTCCGCGAGCTGCACGCGCGGCTGGAGCGCGACGCGGGCCGCAAGATTCTCGGCAAGCCGTATGTCGACACCGGCCCGATCCTCGAGCGCGATCTCGCGCGGCGCGCCGGGCTCGGTTGGTTCGGCAAGAACACCAACCTGCTCAACCCCACGCTCGGCTCGTTCTTCTTCCTCGGCACGCTCGTGCTCGACATCGCGCTCGTCCCCGACGCGCCCTTCGAGGCGGATCGCTGCGGCACCTGCACGCGGTGCATCGACGCGTGTCCGACGCAAGCCATCACGGCACCGCGCCGGCTCGACGCGACGCGCTGCATCTCGTATCTCACGATCGAGTTGCACGACGCGATCCCCGAGGAACTGCGCGCGGGAATCGGCGATCACGTTTACGGGTGCGACGTCTGTCAGGACGTGTGTCCGTGGAACGTCAGCTTCGCGCGCGAGCTCAAGGAGCCGGCGTTCGCTCCGCGCGAGGCGATCGCGGGGAAGGACGCGCGGACGCTCGCACGGGAGCTGCTGGCGATGTCGCAGGAGGAATTCTCCCGCGCGTTCACCGGCTCGCCGATGAAGCGGGCGAAGCTCGCAGGGCTCAAACGCAATGCAGCCGTCGTGCTCGACAACATCGGTCGATAGCCGGTAGCAACGGTCGCGCGGCGACTCCCTCGTTCGGGCGTGCGTTGCATGCATCGACGCTGGTCGAGGAGTGTGCTATCCGGAGACCGCCCCCTCGCGCGCGCAAGCAGCGGCACGATCGAGCAGGAGGGTGCGCTCACGTGCATTCCGCGTGAGCGCTGCCGCGCGCTCGAGCTCCTTCCGGGCCTCGTCGAACCGCCCCAGCTTCGCGAGAAAATCACCGCGCACGCTGGGCAGCAGATGATAGCCCTCGAGCGCACGCTCGCCGCGCAATGTGTCCGCAATCGCGAGGCCGGCGGCCGGCCCGAACGCCATCGCGTGCGCGACGGCGCGATTGAGCTCCACGATCGGCGACGGCGCAAGTTGCGCGAGCGCGTCGTACAGCGCCGCAATGCGTGCCCAGTCGGTTTCCGCAGCCACGCGCGCCCGGGCATGGCACGCCGCGATCGCCGCCTGGAGCGTGTACGTCCCCACCACGCCGCCGAGCGACTCCGCGCGCTCGAGCGCCGCGAGCCCACGCCGGATCAGCAGGTGATCCCACCGCGCGCGATCCTGATCGAGCAGGAGAATCGGCTCGCCCCTCGGCCCGACGCGCGCATGCAGGCGCGAGGCTTGGATCTCCATGAGCGCGACGAGCCCATGCACCTCGGGCTCCTCCGGCACCAGCTCCGCGAGGATGCGGCCGAGCCGCTGCGCGTCCTCGCAGAGCGCCGGACGCGTCCAGTCGTCGCCCGCGGTGGCGGCGTACCCCTCGTTGAACACGAGGTAGATCACCTCGAGCACCGACGACAGACGCGCCGTGAGCTCCGCGCCGCGTGGCACCTCGAATGGGATGCCCGCGTCGGCGAGCGTGCGCTTCGCGCGCACGATCCGTTGTGCAATCGTCGCCTCGGGAACGAGAAAGGCGCGCGCGATCTCGGCCGTCGTCAGCCCGCCGAGCAGGCGAAGCGTGAGGCCGACGCGCGCCTCCGCGGACAGCACGGGATGGCACGCCGTCAACATGAGGCCGAGCAGGTCGTCGCCGACGTGATCGTCGATCGTCGCATCGAGATCGGGGACGGCGCGCTCCTGGAGCGCCATGAGCTCGTGACCGAGCTGGCCGTGCTTGCGCTCCAGCATCTTGTCGCGCCGCACGGCGTCGATCGCACGGCGCTTGGCCGCGGCCATCAGCCACGCGCCGGGGTTGTCCGGAACCCCCGACTCCGGCCACTTCTCCAACGCTGCGACCAGTGCGTCCTGCGCACAATCCTCGGCAAGCCCGATGTCACGCACGATGCGCGTGAGACCAGCGATGAGCTTCCCCGCCTCGATGCGCCAGACAGCCTCGATCGTACGATGGGTGCTCGACTCGCTCACGGAGTGCAATCACACCAGGCGAACCTCCGTCGGCAAGTCCGTGAACCGTGGACCGTAACGGCGGTTGCAGTTACGGTTCACGGTCAACGGTTCACGGGTCATCGGTCACGCTGTACCGGTGAACGTCTCCGGAATCACCGCTTGCACGTCGGCGGGGAAGTCCGCGAGCTCTTGAACCTGTCGCAGCTCGATCACCTCGTTCTCCGACGCCGGGCAGCGGGACGCCCACGCGATCGCTTCTTCTTTCGACCGCACCTGGATCATCCAGTAGCCGCCGACGACCTCCTTCGCCTCGCTGAACGGACCGTCGGTCACCGTCGGCTTGCCCCCCGGGAACGAGACCCGTGCGCCCATCGAGGGCGGGTGCAGGCCGTCGAGCGCGAGCAGCACGCCGGCCTTTTGGAGGGACTTGTTGTACTTCATCATCGCGGCGACGGCCTTTGCATCCGGCATCGTGCCCGGCGCCGCCGTCTCATATCCCTTCGGGATCATCAGCATCATGAAGCGCATGATCGTCGCCTCCGGTTATGACTTCTTCGTCTTCGCCGCCATCTCCTTCCGGAGCCGCTCTTCCTGCGCGCGCGCTTCAGGCGTCAGCTCGGCACCGAAATCCTCGGCCTCGAAGATTGGGCGAATCTCGAGCACGGACTCCTCCCCGGTCGGATTCGGACAGCGCTTCGCCCACTCGATCGCCTCGTCCATCGACTTCACCTTCCAGATCCAGAAGCCGGCAATCAGCTCCTTGGTCTCGGCAAACGGGCCGTCGGTCACCGAGCGCTTGTTGCCCTTGAACTTGATGCGCACGCCCTTGGAGCTCGGGCGAAGTCCTTCCCCCGCCTGCATGATGCCGGCTTTCACCAGCTCTTCGTTGTAGTTGCCCATCTCGGTGAGGAGCCGTTCGCTCGGCATGACGCCGGCTTCGGTGTCCTCGTTGGCCTTGACCAGGACCATGACTCGCATCGTCGTGTCTCCGTTTGAGGTTCAGGTGCGGAGCAAAGTGTCCGAGCGATCTCGTTCGGTCCTCCCTCGCTCTATCTACACGTCGAACGACGGTCCACGAAATCGACACGGCGGCCGACAGAGTTTTCGACCGCCGCGCCGTTGAGCTCGAACCAATGTCGTAACAACGAGTTAGGTCGACGGGGCCGCCCTCAGCACCTCCCTTCTCGACCGCGCCAGCACTGCGTCCAGGCTCCACGGACCGCCGCCGGCGAACATGAGATATAGATAGAGGAAGCTATACAGCACGGCGGGGAGGCCCATGTTCGTCGTCGGGAAGAACGCCTGCGGAAAGTGGAACTGGAAGTACGCCACGGCCATCTCACCGGCCAGGACGAACGCGACGGGACGGGTGAACAGTCCGAGGACGATGCACGACCCGCCGATCAGCTCGATCACTCCGCCGAACCAGAGCTGCGACATCACCGGAATCGGCGCGGTGGGCATGGGTGCCGGCGGATAGCCGAACAGCTTCATCGTTCCCGCAGAGAGGAACATCAACCCGGCGACGATGCGCAGGATGCTGAGCATCCGGCCGGTCCAGGGTGACGGCGAGGGTTCGAAGATCGACATGCAGGATTCAGGTTTGGGTCATTGAAACGTGATCCGCGGAAACGGGCACACCCGCGCCTACCTCATTCGTGCGAGATGACGAAACGTGGCGGCTGGACCGACGCGGCGGCTAGACCTCGGCGGCCTTGAGCTCCACCGGCAGCCCCTCGCCCTGCCACGCTGCCCATCCACCGACGAGTGCGCGCGCGTTGGTCCATCCAGCCTGACGAAGTTGTCGCACCACACGGGTGCTTGTCGCTTCGTCCGTTCAAGCACAGTAGACCACCAGCGCCCCGTGCTTGGAGAGCCGCTGCTCCGTGGCGGCTCGCACCGGATCGTCGGGTGGAAGACGAACGGCGCCGCTCGCCTGCAGGTCGCTCGCGCGATAGCTGCGATCCGCTCGCGCGTCGGCGATGATCGGGTGCTCGCCGCGTTCGAGCATGGAGCGTACCTCGCCGATCTCGATGCGAGCGGGGGCCAGCGTCGCCACCGGAGGCGCTCTCTGCAGTTGCACCGGAGCGTCCTGCGGTGCCGGCGTGGCACTCGCCGGCAGGGGCGTGACGGACGGCTCGGGGTCCGCCAGCCCCGCCGCGTGACCCTGTACGCGCCCCACACCAGTCCTGCGCATGAAGACCGCGATTCCGCCGCCGTGCACGACCACCGACAACAGTACGACGAGCGACACCACGGCGAAGAGGTATTCCGCGCCGCGCACGCCGGCGAAGACCGGAAGGAGTGTGAACAACAGCGCGCTGAGACCGCGTGGCCCGAACAGCGCGATCAGTCGCCGATCGCGATCGCTCAGTCCCACGCGCTTGAGCAGCGGAAGCAATACGAGTGTGCGCGCCGAGAGGGCGATCGCAGCAAACAGCAGCGTGCGCCACGTCACGACGGTGAGTCCCGTCCAGATGAGCGACATCCCGAACGCGACGAAGGTCAGCAGCAGCAGCATCTCCGCCGTCGCCTCACCGTACTCGAGAAAGCAGTCGCACAGCTCCACGTCCTGCGACGCGACCATGAAACCGGCGGCGAATGCAGCGAGAAATCCGCTGCCTCCCACCACTTCCGCCGCCGCGAAACCGCTGAACGCGAGCCCCAACGCGTAGAGCGACTCGTAGTCGCGCCGGACGCCGAACCGCGCACGCACACGCTCGAGCGCAACGATGCCCAGCCATCCAACGACGGCGCCGAGCGCCGGACCGAGCAGCAGCAGCCCGATGGCGTGACGCGTCAGCTCCTGCGTCGTGACCGTGGCGGCGTCGCGCAGCAGCAGCATGCTCAGGACGACGATCGGCAGCAGGACGACGTCGTTCATTCCCGTCTCGAGCCGCAGCGCGATGCGCGGCACGGCCGGCAGCGTGCCCGAGCGGAGCACCGTCCGCAGAAGGACGGGATCCGTGGACGCGAGCGCGGCGCCGAGTATCGCTGCCGCCGGTACGGAGACGCCGAGCAGCCACCACGCGGCGAGGCCAATCAACACGGCGGGAATGAACGTTCCCGGGAATAGCAGCCGCCGCGCAAGCGTGCTCCGTTCACGGACCTCGCGGGTGTCGAGCGTGACGGCATCGCTGAACAGCACGAGCGCGAGACCAAGTGTCGCCAGCGTGCGGAGTGCCGGAGACTGAAGGCCGACGTCGGTGACGCCGAGTCCCCACGGTCCGAGTGATGCGCCCAGAGCGAGAAAGACAGCGACGAGCGGCACGCCCTTTCGCTCCACCACGCCCGACAGCAGCGAAGCGACGACGACGACGATGCCGATCAGTGCGAGCGTCGGAAGGAAATTCTCCATCTCGGTGCAATGTGGCGATGTCGGTGAAGCTAGTTGGCGTCGCCCACGCCGTCACGCTTCCGCTCTGCCCTCACTCCGCCGCGTGCGCGGCGAGACACTGACTGATCCAGCGACGTGCCGCGTCCACCTCGCCCTTCGTGATGCCGTGCCCACCCGGCTCCCAATGCAGCGTGACGTCCGCTCCGGCCTGACGAAGCAGATCGGCGAGGCGCTCCGCTTGTCTCGCCGGGACGATGGGATCGTTGCGTCCCGCACCGATGAAGACGGACGTGCCGCTGAGATCGGGCAGCGCGTCCATCTCGAACGGCAGCATGGGGCTCAGCAGCACGGCCCCACGCAGCACGCCCGGCCGCCGCAACAGCAGACTCGCGGCGATGTTCGCGCCATTCGAGAATCCCACGGCGACGACGCCGTCGGGCTGGAGCTCGTACGTCTTCGTCGCCGCAACGATGAAGTCGCCCAGCTCGGCCGTGCGATGCGCCAGATCCTCCTGGTCGAACACCCCCTCGGCGAGCCGGCGAAAGAAGCGCGGCGCGCCACGCTCGAGCACCTTGCCACGCGGACTGAGCATTCCCGCGCCGGGCAGCAATGCACGCCCGAGTGGCAGCAGATCGTCCTCGTCACCACCGGTGCCGTGCAACAACAGGAGCGTGGTGCTCCCGGAGAGCTCGCCCTCCGCAGCCGGCGGAATGTAGCGATGAGTGAAGCCGAGGGCGTCACCGCTCACGTCTTCCGGCCCGGTGGTGTCGACAAGCACCGACGCGACGTTCGCCGGCGCCGGCAAGTGAATGCGTGGCAACACGGCTTCGATCTCCGCACGGTGCGGCTCGTACTGCGGCGGCAGCATGAGCTTCTCGCCGAGATGCGCCACCGGTTCGTCGATCGCGAAGCCAGGCGGATTCGTCGCCAGCTCGTAGAGAATGCCACCCGGCTCGCGGAAGTAGACGGAGTGGAAGTAGTTGCGGTCGATCACCGGCGTCGGCCCGAGCCCGGCGTCGGCGACGCGTGCACGCATCGCGAGCTCGCTCTCGTCGTTCTCGACGGCCCATGCGACGTGATGCACTGTGCCGGCGCCACTCGCACCGAGACCGAAGCCACCGATGGCGCGTACGTCGACGAGCGCGCCAGCGCCGCCGTGGTTCACCGCGTAGCGGCGCGTCGTGCCGTCCTCGCGCACGGCGCGAAAGCCGAGTGTGTCCACGAGCACCCGCTCGGTCGGATCAGCTTTGTCGACCCAGAGTGTCACCGAGTGAAAGCCGCGAATGGCGTGCTCGCGCGAGATGCCGGGGGCGCCCTCCCATGCGGGACGCGCCTCGGCGCTCGGATGCGCCACCAGCTCCAGCATCAGACCGTCGTGATCGGTGAACGAGATGACCTGCTCCTCGTCGCCCGTCGACCCGCGCTTCACGGGACCGTTGTACTTGATCCCGTGGCGCAGCAGCCGCTCGACCCAGAAACCGAGCGCGCTCGGAAGAATCGCGAACGAGGTGACGGCGAGCTGGCCCACTCCCTGTCGGCCGCGCCGCGCACCGGGCCACGGGAAGAATGTCATGATGCTCCCCGGCGTCCCGGTCTCGTCACCGTAGTACAGGTGATAGGTCTGCGGATCGTCGAAGTTCACCGTCCGTTTCACGAGCCGGAGGCCGAGCACGCCGCCGTAGAAATCCAGATTGCGCTGCGGATCGCTGGCGATCGCCGTGACGTGGTGGATGCCGAGGATCGTGGTCATGTCGTGGCTCCGCTCGTGTTTCGTGATGTTGCGACACAGGGCCGGCCGCGCCATGTGGCGCGGCCGGGCAACGCGTCGCAGGATATGCACCGTCAGGCGCGGACTGCCTGCACTTCGACGTGGATCTTGATCTCGTTGCTCACGAGCACTCCACCCGTCTCGAGCGCGGCGTTCCAGACGAGGCCGAAGTCGCGGCGGTCGATCTTGGTGTCGGCGCTGAAGCTCACGCGCTCGCCACCCCACGGATCGCGGCCGCGCCCCTCGTAGGTCGTGTCGAGGGTGACCTCGCGCGTCACGCCGTGAATGGTGAGGTCGCCGGTGACGCGGAACTCGCTGCCGGCGTCGGCGCGGGCGCCCTCGATGCGGCGGCTGCGGAAGGTGATCGTCGGATACTTCTCGACGTCGAGGAAGTCGGGCGACCGCAGGTGCTGGTCGCGCTGGTCGGCGCGCGTGTCGATGCTCGCCGCGGCGAGCTCGACCTGGACGCTCGAGCCGTCGGCGCGCGTGTCGTCGACCGTGATGGTGCCCTTCACGTCGGCGATGCGGCCCTTCACCGTGGTGATCATCATATGCTTCGCCGAGAACTCGACGAGCGAATGCGAGGCGTCGATGTTCCAGGCGGTCGTGGTCGAGGCGGGTGCGGTGATGGTGTCGCTCATGGGTGCGAGTCCTGGTAAGTGGTTAAGTGCTGATTATCACAGTAGTGAGGTATGAGAGCCGGAGTAGTGCATCAAGCCGGCGGCGTGGCGGGAAGTTCCGCGGCAGTCCTGCCGAGCTTGCGGAGCAGGGCCGTGGCCTCGCGCTGCTCGGTCCGGCTGAGGCCGGCCAGGGCGTGCGCAAGGGCACCGGCGTGATCGGGGAAGATACGCGCGATCAGCTTCCGCCCTGCACCCGTGAGCGCGGCATAGCGCGCTCGGCGGTCCTCCGGGCATTCCTGTCGTTCGACGAGTCCCTTCTGCACGAGGCGGTCGACGAGGTACGTCACACCGCCGCTCGAGACGAGGATCTTGCGTTGGAGGTCGCCCAGCAGCAGCGGTCCTCGATGATAGAGTGCCTCGAGGATGCCGAACTCGGCGATCGTGAGCTCGTGCCGCGCGATGTCGGCCTCGGCGTGGCGCACGACCGCGGCATACGCGCGCGACATGACCACCCACAACTTCAGCGCGACCTCCTCGGCCTCGGCGGTGGTCGCCTTCTGCGGGCGCACGGCCGGAGTCAGCTTGGCGGCGCGGGTCGGTGCGGAAGCTCGACGTGTCATCTTAGTACTAAGATAATGTCTCGCGCCGGTCCGCGCAAGGCGGCCGCCGACCCCGAAAAGTCAGACCTCAGGCCGGCGGCTGAACGGCGACGAGCACGGCGGTGGCGGCGAGCACGAGGCCGGCGACGGCGAGCTCCGCGCGGGCCGAGCGGCGCAAACGCCCGCCGGCTTCGATCGTGCCGAGTGCCGGCCGCACGCGCCTCCAGTTGTACGCGCCGATCAGGAACAGCGGCACGAGTAGCGCGACCTTGAGGAGCAGTACGCGCCCGTACGTGCTGCTCCAGAGTGCACTCGCGCTGCCCAGATGAATCCAGGCCGATGCCAGCCCGGTGACGAGGAGGAGCGATGCGAAACCGAGCGCCGCAGGAGAGAACGCGTGCACGATGCCCGCCACGGTCGCGGATGGGGGCGCCCCCGCACCGCTTCTCATCGCATACGGCAATGCAACCGCCGCCATGACGAACAGCGTCCCGAGCCACCCTCCCGCTCCGATCACATGCAGCCCGTCGGCGAAGATCGCCACCATCGCGAGCCGGGGCGACGCCGCGGCGTGACCACCGAGCGCCGGCATGAACGCCAGCGCGATCACGGCAACCGTGGCGAGCAACCAGTGCACAGACGGAGCGCGAGCGTCCACCGCCTCCTTCCGTGTACTGCGCCGCAGCTCGAGCCCGAAGGCCACCATGGCGACGACAGTCGCGAGCAACTGAAGGATCCAGACCGCGCCCCACGTCGTACGCATGAGCATCGTGCGCAGTGTGGCGGGATCGAGTGCGCGCGCGGCACCGTACATCGCGGCGCTCTCGAGGCAGAGCCTGAGGAGCATCGTGCCGAGAAGGATCATCGCTGCACCGACTGCGAGGCGCACCGAACGACGCGACAGTTCTCCGCGACCCTTCGCCAGCGACTCCCCATGTGTTCCGCGCGCGGCGATCCGCTCGGCGCCAGGAAGTATCAGCCACCGGAAGACGCAGACGCCGACCAGCGCGAGCAGCGAGGCGAATGCCAGCCACCGGACCGCGACGAACAAGGGCGCCCCGGCATCGATGCCACTCGCCAACGCGCCAGGCGGCGCGCCGGCGCTGTCATTCGATGCACCCGCGGCCGGTGCGACGGCCCCCCCCGCGCCGGTCGCCGGCGTCGTGGGCGCGACGGTGGAAGCGAGAACGATGAAGCTGAAACGACCGCGCGATGGATGCCCGTCCGCCGCTGCCGTCTGCCATTCCACAGTGTAACGCCCCTGTGCGAGCGCCGACGTAATCGGAACGACGATCGCGAGCTGCGAGCCGGTAAGGCGCTGCACTGCGCCAAGTGGAATCGCGGCCGAGTTGCGACCACGCAGCGTGATGCGTGAGAACGCGAGCTCCGGCGCCTCCGAGAACCAGAGCGTGATCGACGGCGGTGGCGACGCCAACTGCGCACCGGACGCAGGACTGCTCCGCGTCAGGTGCGCATGCGCGCGTAACGACGTTGGAGCACCGGCCAGTACGCCGACTGCGAGCGCGATCGCGAGTCCGGTCCTGGCCGCGACGCGGCGATAGCCTCTGGGGCGAGGGTGTGTCATGGATTGTGCGAGGTCATTCGCCCCGGCCGCGCGCGCACGTAGACCGAGATCCCCTTCGGTGCACGCGTTCCATAGAATTGGGCGATGATCGTCGGGACCACGTTGATCGATGCGCGAGCTCCGACGCCGATCATGCCTCCCTGGACCGATCCGAGTTCGCGCAGGTAGCCGACGACGAGCGAGCCGACGTCGAACGCGCGATCGGGGGCGACACCCGGCAGGGCCAAATCCTCGGCGCTCTTGCGCACGTACTCGGCACGGCCAAACACGTTGTCGCGCTGACCGATCTCGAGGTTGCTCTCGATGAGCGCGCTGTGCGCCACCTGCCCGCCGCGGGCGTTGGCGCCCCACAGCAGCGTGCTCTCCCATGCCCCACCCTGCAGCCCTCGTCCGCTGAGGAGCGCCGACGCACCGTAGCGGTGCATCGATTCGTCGGGGTGTAGGGTCTCGGGGGTGGGCAAATAGCCGTACCAGGCGGCGAGGGCAAGGCGCGGTGTCGGCATCAGAGTCAGGCGACCGGAGTACGCGTCGAGACGGCGGAGGTCGACGTCCCACCGGTTCTCGTCTGGCTCACGCCCGTTGAACACGGATCCTTCGAGCTTGAATGTACGCGAGTAGATGCCGGCCGTGACGACGCCGTAGGAAATATGCGTCGCATCCTGCCAGTGATGACCCAATGGCGCGAGCGGGTCGCTTTGCGCGGATGGCCGATGCATGAACGCCACTGGACCAAGCGCCGGCTCGCCGGCCATGCCTGCGTAGAGCTCGGCTGCAAGGCTGCTCGAGAGCGGTTGCTGGAAGAGTGCGGCGAGCTCCATGACGGCGTCGTGGGGGTGCTGCCGATCGTGTAGCGGGACGCCGCCATACGATTCGCCGGTCTGGAGCAGCAACGGATACCCTTTCGCACCGATCGTCAGCGGCTCGAGGCTGACCATGCCATGCAGGTGCAGCAGACCGCTGCCGACCCGCCGCATGGCCATGAGCATCTCCCAGTCCACGATGCCGAGCTGCGAGGCGCCGCGATCTGAGCCTTGATGGTCGTACTGCCCGAATGCGACCCCGTGCAGCATCGCCGTCCAGTCGCCCCACGTCTGGTGGGTGGCATGCATGGGGGACGAATCCGGAAGCCACGTCGTGCCCGACCCCATGCGCTCGTGCGATAGCCCGAGTGGACCCACCATCATCTGGGACATCGCGTGGTCAGTGTGGCGCATCTGCATGACGGTGTCCGCAGGCGTGCGTTCAGGACGCATCGTGTCGCGGCGCGTCGAATCGGGCTTGGCCGGCGGGTGGTGGTGTTCGTGTTGTCCGTGCGCGGGTCGAGCGATGGTCAGCGCGAGGATGATGAGAGCCCGCGCGGCGCGCGCGCGCGCATGGGTGTGCGAGCTGCGAATATGCTGAGACATTGCCGTCGACTCGTGAAGCGATTATGGCGCGACGAACGCACCGGTGGATGTGCGCCGCTCCGCCGGACATGTGCACGGCGGCGTGGCGAGCCGGCTGTGATCGAGGAAAAGCAGCTAGGCTCGCGGCGGGGGCGGCTCGGGCGCCGCGCGCCTCGACCGCGGGGCGTCGACGCACCCGCTTGCCACGTCGACATTCGCTTCACGGAGCGACGACGCCGCCGGCTCCTCGCGGGTCATGCCGGTGACACAATGACCCTGCGTGCCGCAATCGGCGATGGAGCAGGACAGGTCACAGCGTGCGCTGCCATGCGAGTCGGGATGCGCCGACTCCTGATGACCGGTATGCGATGCATGGGCCTGAGCCGCTGCCCTATGGATCGCCTCGGCCGCGGTATGGGCATGGGTCGAGTGCGACATGGAGCAGAGCGGCAAGCCGCTCTCCATCGTGAGCTGGATCAGCAGGAGCTGCATCATGAACGGGATGAAACGCCGCCTCATGCCGCGAATGCCTCGGCGCCCACAACGACGCCCTGACTCGTCCCGCTACCAGTGTGCACACCGAACCGGCGCTCGGCGGGACGCACGACGAAGGCGTACGTCGCCGCGGCAAGGACAGCGCACACGGACATCGTGGCAGTCACGGCAAGCGCGGTGCGTCCGTCGAACAGCGCGGCGACGATCGCGCTCGCGGTTGCACCGGTCACCATCTGCACGCCGCTCAGCACTGCGCTCGCCACGCCAACCACTTCCGGCATCGGCTCGAGCGCGCCCTGGGCGACGTTCGGCCGTGCCACCCCTTGGCCGATGAAGCCGAGCGTGGCAAGCGTGACGAGCAGCCATGCCTGCATCCATCCCGCGAGAGTGAGCACGAGCAGTGCGAGCGCGGTGACGACGACAGCGGTGAGTCCGCCACCTATGAGCCAGACGTGCGGGACACCACGCCGGCCGAGTCGCGCGCTCGTGAAGGCGCCGATCATCAGCCCGAACGCTGACGACGCGAACAGATAGCCGTACGTACGTCGGGAAACGTGGAGCAGGTTGATGAGGACGAGCGATGAGCCGCTGACGTACGCGAACAGGCACCCGAAGCAGAGCGCCATCACGGCCACGTTGCCGACAGTCACCGGATGCCGTAGTACGCGCACGTAGCTGCCGAGCGTGGCGCGTAGCGTCATGGCGCCGGCGCGGCGTGGGGCTGATTCGTCGAGCCGGAGCGCAGCGATCGTAAACAGCACCGTCCCGCCCGTGGCGAGTGCGGCATAGATGGCCCGCCATCCGCCGAGCGTCGCGATCATCACACCGAGCGTCGGCGCGATGATCGGCGCGATGCCGCCGGCGAGATTGACGTACGATTGCCGCACCCGCGCCTCGTGTCCCGTGAAGAGGTCGCGGACCATCGCCATCACGAGTACCTGACAGGCCCCCGCGCCGACCCCCATCGCGACGCGGAAGGCGAGCAGCGCGCCGAGCGATCGCGAGAAAGTGGCCAGTGCACCGAAGACGGCAAAGGCCGCACATCCCGTGAGCAGGATGGGACGGCGCCCGTAGTGGTCGGACAACGGACCGAAGACGAGGGGTCCGACCGCGAAGCCATAGAGGAACACGCTGAGCGTCAGCGCCGCTCGTCCCGGCGTCACCCCCATCGACGCCGCGGTCGCCGAGAGCACCGGCAGCCCCATGTCGGTGGCAAACGACGCGAAGGTGACGAGCGAGCCGAGCAGCAGCGTGAACCCGACCGTGTGCGGGCCGAGGCGGCGTGCCGGCGGGGAGGGATCGTTCATCACGTGCAGCTTAGCCACAAGCGGTCTCCTCCTCCAGAGCGCGGCGTCTGCAACGGACTCGTCGTCTCGATCGTCCTCGCTCGGACATCCCACCCACCGTCTCATGATGCTTTTCCACCTGCTCCGCCGCGCCCGATCGCTGGTCGTGCTCGCTACACTCCCTCTCGCGACACTGTCCGCGCAGACTCCCGCGCCCGTCGATACGAGCCGGAGCCACCAGATACTGTTCACGGGAAACGACGCGCTGCTCGCGATTGGTTTCGCCGGGCTCACCGTGGCGATGTTCCCGGCCGACCGGTACGTGGCGAGCCACATACGCGATCAGACCACGCCGGCGAACAAATTCGTCGATCGCGGTGCGACGACCTTCGAGTTCGTGACGACGCCGGGCTCGTTCATCATCGGCGGCTCGCTCTACGCGTACGGCCGCCTGGCACACCATCCTGGAATCATGGACCTCGGCTGGCACGGCACGGAGGCGGTGCTCGTTGGCTCGGCCGTCACGGCATTTTTGAAGGGGACGCTCGGCCGCGAACGTCCATTCGTGTCGGCGGACACGAATCCCCACGACTTCAGACTCGGCGCTGGCTTCGGGAGCTCCAAGCGGCAGTCCTTCCCCTCCGGTCATACGACGACCGCATTTGCCGCCGCGGCGGCGGTGACGAGCGAGGTACAGCGCATGTGGCCGCGGTACACCTGGTACGTCGGCCCCGTGCTGTATGGCGGTGCCACCATGGTCGGGCTGTCACGCATGTACCATGACCAGCACTGGGCGAGCGACATCGCGCTGGGAGCGGGTATCGGCACCTTCGCCGGACTGAAGGTCGTGCGCTACTCGCATGCGCATCCCGACAACTTCATCGATCGTGCGATCCTCCGAACGTCGGTCGTGCCCGATGGGCACGGCGGTGCGCTCGCCGTGGTGACGCTGCCTGCGCCGTGACGCGGACGCATCAGCGGCTGTGCTTGTACATCATCTCGACCAGCTCGTCGTACACCTCGTCCGCCCTGGCTCCGTCGGACGTGATGGCGTGCGTCGCACAATGCTTGAGGTGATTGCGCATCAGCTCGCGCCCCACGGCGCGTAGCGCCTCGTGGACCGACGAGATCTGCGTGAGGACGTCGGCGCAATAGCGGTCTTCCTCGACCATCCTTTGGAGGCCGCGCACCTGTCCCTCGATACGACGCAGCCGCTTGAGGTTGCGCTCCTTCGCATCCGCGTCCACGGCGACGGCCTTTCGCTCCACCGTTTTCTTCTCGCGAGTCGTGGTCATGTTCCTCTGATCGTCCACGCGATCACACCGAGCGGAAGCGGCGGAGCCGCAGGCTGTTGGAGACGACGCTCACGGAGCTGAATGCCATCGCCGCGCTGGCGAGGATGGGATTGAGCGTGAGGCGGAACACCGGATACAGCGCGCCCGCAGCGACCGGAATTCCGACGACGTTGTAGACGAACGCCCAGAACAGATTCTGCTTCATCAGGCGCATCGTGCGGCGCGAGAGTTGGATTGCCTGTGCGACGCCGCGCAGGTCACCCCGCATGAGCGCCACGTCCGCCGCCTCTAGCGCAACGTCGGTGCCTGTGCCGATCGCGACGCCGACGTCGGCCTGCGCGAGCGCGGGCGCATCGTTGATCCCGTCGCCCACCATCGCGACGACGCGTCCCAACGCCTGGAGCCGCCGAATCTCGTCGAGCTTTCCTTCCGGCAGGACGCCAGCCACGACACGATCGATCCCGACGGATCGCGCGATCACCTCGGCGGTGCGTGGGTCGTCGCCGGTGAGCATGACGACGTCCAGCCCCATGGTGCGCAGACGCGCCACTGCCTCGCGCGAATCACCCTTGATCGGGTCGGCGATGGCGAGCAGCGCGACGAGCCGCGCCTCCACGGCCACGTACACCGGTGACTTCGCTTCGACGCTCAGGCGATCGGCACCACCCTGAAGGGGCGTGACGGCGACACCCAGCGACGCCATCAGCTTCGCATTGCCGACGGCGACGCGGTGTCCGCGCACACGCCCGGTCGCGCCGCGTCCGGCGAGCGCCTCGAACTGCTCCATCGCGGGAATGGCGACTCCCTGCTCCCGTACGTAGCGCACGATGGCATCGGCGAGCGGATGTTCGCTCGACTGCTCGACGGCGGCCACGAGCGCGAGCAGCTCCTCGCGCGACATCGTACCATCCGGCGCGACGATCACGTCGGTGACGGCCGGCTTGCCTTCGGTGACCGTTCCGGTCTTGTCGAGCACCACCGTCGTCACGACGCCCGCACGCTGGAGCGCCTCCCCGCCCTTGATCAGGATGCCGAGCTCCGCGCCCTTGCCCGTTGCAACCATCACCGCGGTCGGCACGGCCAGTCCCATGGCGCACGGGCAGGCGATGATGAGCACGGCGACCCCGGCGGCGAATCCGCGGACGACGGCTGCCGCGGCCGGCGCAGCACCGGTGTGGAGCGCGACGAACCACACGGCGAAGGTGGCGATCGCGATCGAGATCACCGCCGGGACGAAGATCGCGCTGACGCGATCGGCGAGGCGTTGAATCGGCGCGCGCGAGCCCTGCGCATCGCGCATCAGCCTGACGATCCGCGCGAGCACGCTGTCGGCACCGAGTGTCGTGGCACGCAGGCGGAATGCGCCCGTCGTGTTGATCGTTCCACCGATGACGCGATCGCCCGGCTCTTTCTCGACTGGCAGCGGCTCGCCGGTGAGCATCGACTCGTTCACCGCGCTCCGTCCGGCAATCACCTCGCCATCCACCGGCACGCGTTCTCCCGGCCGCACGACGACGACGTCCCCGGTGTGGACGTGCTCGATCGGAACGTCGACCTCCTCGTCACTGCGGACGACCCGTGCCGTCTTGGGTTGCAGCTGCGCCAGCGCACGCAGCGCCGTCGCCGTCTGTCGCTTCGCCCGTGCCTCGAACGCGTTACCGGTGAGAATGAACGCGAGGATGATGACGACCGCCTCGTAGTAGAGATCGGGTGCAACGCCGTGACTGACGAAGAAGCCCGGCGCCACGGTGGCGATCACCGAGTACAGAAAGGCTGCGCCCGTACCGACGGCGATCAGCGTGTTCATGTCCGCCGAGTGATGGCGGAACGCGGTCCACGCGCGACGATAGAACTCGCGGCCCGTCCACGCCATGATTCCCGCGGTCAGGAACATCAACCCGTACGACACGACCGGCGATGCGTGCGGCCCCATGAACAGCATGGAGACGATCATCGCGATCGCGCCGGCGATGCCGGTCACGATCGCCTTGCGACGCAGATCGAGAAATTCCTCGTGCTGCGCGCGGTCGCGCGCCTCCTGCTCCTCGAATGCCGAACGATCGGGCGCCGGGAGCTCGGCGCCGTAACCGGTCGAGCGAATCGTCTCGACGAGCGCTTCCGGTGTCGTCGCCGCCGGATCGTAGTCCACGGTGGCGTTGCCCATCATCAGATTGACCGACGCCTCGACTACGCCCGGCGCGCCGTTCAGCGTGCGCTGCACGCGCGCCTGACAGGCGGCACAGGTCATCCCCTTCACCGGGATGACCGCCTTCCGCGCCGAGGTTGCCGGCGCGCTCATTCAGCCACCACGCGGCCGTGCAGCATGCTCATGCCGCAGGTGAACTCGTACGTGCCGGGATGCGGCGGCGTGATCTCCACGGACGTCCGTTCGTGCGCCGGCAGGAACCGCCGGACGTTGAAATCGGGGAAGACGACCTCTTCCGAGCAACTCGAGGTCT
This sequence comes from uncultured Gemmatimonadaceae bacterium, assembly GCA_964438255.1. Classification (GTDB taxonomy): domain Bacteria; phylum Gemmatimonadota; class Gemmatimonadetes; order Gemmatimonadales; family Gemmatimonadaceae; genus AG11. The sequence continues at coordinate 83,383 of CAYTKA010000001.1, forward strand.
CCTGTCGATCGAAGACGAGCCGCACGGGCACGCCGGCCTTCACGCGGATCGTCGCCGGATCATAGCCTCCGCGCACGACGACGGTCACGTCCTGTCGCCCGCCCACGCCGGCGGCAGCGGTGGCTGCCGCACGCTCGGCGAAGAGGAAATACCACGCCACCCACAGAATCGCCGCGATCCCCGCGACGACGACGAGCAGATCGGTTGCAGTCACTCTCATACCCCCTCCCGGTATGAGAAGCCTACATACCCCCTACCCCTATGTCAAGCGAACGGGGCAGCGCGTGCTACCGCTGGGGTGGCGCGCCGCGTCGGCTCCCGCCCTCCCGCATGCGCGCACGCATGTCGGCGACGTTCTTGTCGAACACGATCTGCTGATCGGGGGTCAGCGCCGCGCGGATCTCGGCCTCCTGCTTCTCCATGAGCGGGCGCATCCGGGCGCGTGCCGCCTGCGGGTCGTCGCCCGCCTGCTGGCGCAGCTGCGCCATCTGTGCGCGGTAGCTGGCGCGGATGCTGTCGATGCGAGCGCGCTGGTCGGCGCCGAGTGTGATGTCCTTGAGCAGCATCTCGTCGGCGCGGGCGCGGAATCCACCCGGGCCGCCCGGGCCGCGATCGGCACGCTGTCCGTCGGGGCTGACCGCTGGTGACGGCTGGCCGGCGGGAGAGATGGTGGAGCTGCTCTGGGAGCTGGACGCGCAGGCGCCCAGCACGACGGCGAGAGCGAGGAATGGGATGGCTCGGCGAATCACGGTGCATCTCCTGGTGAATGGACCACGACCACGTGCCAGGAATAGACGCCGGGCACGCCAACCGTTGGTCAGCGTGCCCGGTATGATCGTCAGACTGTCCTTGGCTCACCCGTTGGTGCCGGAGCCGTCCTCCCCCGAGGTGAGGGCGCGCCGCGTGAGCCAGTTGCGACTCTCGGTGAGCGTCGCGTCGATGCGGGCGCGCATGGCCCAGTCGGTCGAGTCGACGCATGCGGGGGAGCGCCGGAAGGCGTCGAGAAGGGCGACGCGCTGCTGCACGAGATCGAGCGGGGCATCGGGGGCGAGCCGGTCGAAGCGCTCGGGCGGGTTCCACAGCAGCTCGCCCGAGGCGATCTGCTCGAGCGCACGCTCGAAGGGGATGTCAGCCTCGACGCGCCGGAGTGCAAAGCGGCGGATGCTCTTGTTGTACAGATACTGCCACACCGCGCCGTCGATGTAGAAGCACTGCCCGATCAGGTCGTCGAGAGGGAGAGGTGAAAGCATGTAATGCGGAGGGCCAAGGGTAATCGCGCTGCCATCCTACTGACGGCCCCCGCGGCGATTACGTCACGGCGACAGGCGGCAGGTTGATTTCCGCCCTGGCAGGGCGAGCGCGTCGCTGTCGACGTGCATGTCGTTGCGCGGTTGCCGTACGACTACTGATCGACGACTCTCTCGGTCGCGGAGGCGACCTCACGGCGCACGATCGGCGCCACCTGCGTCCCGAACAACTCGATCGCGCGCGTCATTCGGTCGTGCGGCATGCTGCCGACGCTCAGTTGCGCCATGAAGCGCTGATGGCGGAAGATCTCGTGCTGCAGGAGAATCTTGTCGATCACCTGCTGCGGACTGCCGACGAACAGCGCACCGCGCGGCGAGCGCAGCGCCTCGAACTGTTCGCGAGTCGTCGGGGGCCAGCCGCGCTCCTTGCCGATGCGGCTCATCTGCTCCGCATACGACGGAAAGAACTCGTCGGCCGCCCGCTGCGAGTCCTCGGCAACCCACGCGTGGGAGTTGATGCTGACGGCGAGCGTCGCCGGATCGTGACCGGCGCGGCGTGCCGCATTGCGATACAGCTCGACCATCGGGGCAAAGCGCTCGGGCTGGCCGCCGATGATCGCGAGCGCCATCGGCAAGCCGAGCGTCCCGGCGCGCACCGCCGACTGCGCCGTGCCGCCGACGGCGATCCAGATGGGCAGTGGCTCCTGCACCGGACGCGGATATACACCGTCCCCACGCAGCGGCGGCCGATGCTTGCCCGACCACGTCACGCGCGCGCTGTCGCGTAGCTCCAGCAGCAGCTCGAGCTTCTCGGCGAACAGCTCGTCGTAGTCCTCCAGATCGTAACCGAACAACGGAAACGACTCGATGAACGAGCCGCGCCCCGCCATGATCTCGGCCCTCCCGGTGGAGAGGAGATCGAGCGTGGCGAAATCCTGAAAGACGCGGACCGGGTCGTCCGAGCTGAGCACCGTGACGGCGCTCGTGAGCCGAATACGCTTCGTGCGCACCGCCGCCGCGGCGAGGACGACGGCAGGCGCCGAGACGACGAAGTCCGGTCGATGATGCTCGCCCACGCCGAAGACGTCGAGCCCAACCTGATCGGCGAGCTCGATCTCCTCGAGCAGGTCACGAAGCCGCTGTTCGGCGCTGATCGCCCGTCCGGTGCGCGGATCGGGGGTGGTTTCCGCAAAGGTGTAGATACCGAGTTCCATGGTCAGATCACCAATCGCTGCCGGCCGGGAGCCACGGTGCGAGCCGCTCACGCAGTTGCCTGAGCGCACGACCCATTCGCGCCTCGACCGTCTTCACCGAGATGCCTAATCGGTCGGCGATCTCAGTGTACGTCAGGCCGGCATTGCGACTCAGGTCGAACACTTCGCGCTGCGGCTCGGTGAGCTCGTCGATCGCCTGCTCTGCGGCGGCGCGCAGCTCGGCCGAGAGAATCTCCGCGTCGGGACGCGGCGGGGCCGTCGGTGGCCGCACGTACGGCTCGCCGCGGTGTATCGTGCGGTCCTGCCGCAGTCGATTGAGGGCGCGATTGCGAGTCGCCTGATGCAGATAGCTCGCGAGCGGGCGGTTCAGCGCGAGCGTTTGGCGCCGGCGCCACAGCTCCAGCATGACCTCCTGCACGATCTCCTCCGCGAGCGCGCGTTCGCGCAGCAGCCGCGCCCCCGTCCCCACGAGCGCCGCGTAATGCGTGCGGAAGATCGTCGCGAATGCACCGTCATCTCCCGCGCGCAGGCGCGTGAGAAGCTCCTCTTCACCGGCGGCGTGACGCTCGTTCACCAGTCGAGAGTCGGCATGGCTCGGGAATGTAATACCGTTCAGTGGCGCGCCACGAAGGGCTGGACTACACGCGCTGGAGGACGTAGGGTCCTTACGCATCCGAGTGTCTGAGGGACATGGCCAACGAGGATCTCGAGACCGGCTCGCCGGATGAACCCGATTGGGAGGCGCTCGCCCGCTATCTGGCTGGTGAGAGCGATCCCGTCGAGCGAGCCCGCATCGAGCGCACGCTCGCGGCCGAACCGGCACGCGAGGCGCTAGTCCGTGCGCTTGGCAGCGCGATGCGGCCGGCCGACCCGGCAGCGCTCTCCGACGCCGACGTCGAGGCCGCGCTGCGCTCGGTCATGGCGCAGCGCGAGCCCGGCCCGACGGTGATCCCGATCGAGTCACACACGAGCCGGCGCCGGACTGCCGCGCGGCGCCCGCTCGGATGGCGCGCCGCGGCGGCCGTGCTTCTCGTGGCGAGCGCTGCCCTCGTGTGGCGCTTCGCGTCCATCGGTGCGGGGAGCCGGCCGGCGCAGATCGCCGCGACCGGTGCCGCAGGGCGGATCACCACGGGTGTCGGTATCGTGGACTCCGTCGTGCTCGCGGACGGCAGCCGTGTCATTCTCGGACCGCGCAGCACGCTCACCATCCTCACCGACTACGGCGTGTCCGCGCGAACGCTCGAGCTGCGCGGCCAAGGCTACTTCGACGTGCGGCACGATCCGTCGCGACCCTTCGTCGTTCGCACCGCGGCCGGTGACCTGACCGACGTCGGCACGCGGTTCGCCGTCGAGTCGGCCGATGCTCGTGACCTGCGCGTCGTCGTGCTCGATGGCGTCGTCGCGGTGCGGCCGCTGCGTGCAGCGCTGGCCGATACGCTCAGAGCGCGGGATCGTGGCGCGCTGTCGTCGGACGGGGTCCTGCTGGTGGAGCGTCAGGCGGCCGGACCGGAGGATGCAGCATGGATGAGTGGGCGGATTCTGCTGCGCGACGCGCCAGTGTCGCGCGTGAGCGCAGAGCTCGCGCGGTGGTATGGGCTCGAACTGCGTGTGACGGACTCCACGCTGCGCAACCGCCGCCTCACCGCGACGTTCGAGCATGCCACGCCCGAGGACGTGGCACACGTGCTCGCGGCGACGTTGGGCGGCACGGCCCGGTTGGCCGGGGATACGCTTTGGATCACCCCCCTCCCGAGCGGCCCCGCGCGTCCCTGATCTGGCGCCGCGGCGCATTTGCGTACATCCTCGGTGTGATGCATCTCTGGTCCGGAGATCGGCGAGGCGCCATACGGCTCGCGATGGTGGTCGCCATCGCCGGTCTGAGCGTGTCCGCACACGCCCAACGCTCATGCGAGCTGGTCGCGGACTCCAGCCGAGCAGCGACACCATGGACGGCGCCGCTCGATACGCGCGTCACCCTGCGCGCCAAGGATCTCCCGCTGCGAGATGCGCTCGAGCGCGTGTCGGCCCTCTCCGGTGTGCAGCTCGCATACGCGAGCGACCTACTCCCGCTCGATCGTCGCACCTGTGTTGAAGCGGCCGGAGCGCCCGTCGGCGGCGTGCTCACGATGCTGCTCGCTGGCTCGGGCGTGGAGCCGAAGGTCGTCGCAGGACGTGTCGTGCTCGCGCCGCGCGGCGGAGATGCATCACCCGAGGCAGAGATGGCACGCCAGGTGGGCACGCTCGAGCGCGTGCTCGTCACCGGGAGCGCCGTCGCCTCCGCGCGCCGTCCACTCGCGATCGGTGTGGAGGTCGTCGACGGAGAGCGGCTGCGCCGCGAGTCGCGCTCGACGCTGTCGCAGATCCTCAACGCTGCCGCGCCCGGGATCTGGCTCTGGGAGCGTTCCGCGTCGAGCCTCGTGGCCCAGTATGCCGGCATTCGCGGCACCAGCTCGTTCAGCTCGAGCTATCCCAAGATTTACATCGACGGTGTCGAAGTGGCGAACCCGCTCCTCGTCACGCAGTTCGACCCCGACGTGATCGATCGCGTCGAGGTCATCCGTGGGCCGCAGGGTTCGGCGCTGTACGGCTCCGATGCGATCAGCGGCGTGATCAACGTCGTCACCCGCCATGACGGACGCGACGCCGCGAGCGCCGGCGTGCACATCTCCAGCTCTGCGGGCGCGGGGGCAACGTCGTTCGGCGCCGGCCCGGTGCCGACGCACGAGCAACGCGTTGCCGTGCGCGGCGGCTCGAATGTTCGCTCGGGTGGCTTGGCGCTGGACTTCGGGCAGACAGGCGCCGTGACTCCGTCGTCGGAAAGCCGCCATCTCCTCGCCTCGGGCGATGCGCGAGTCGTCGGGAGCCAGGCGACGATCACCGCAACAGGACGATACGTCGACAAGCGGGCGGTCGCCGGCACCAACCCGCTGCTCGCCTCGTTCGCGTCGAACCCCGCGCAGAGTGGGATGGCGACGGATGCCCAGCCGCAGGTCGTGCGGCAATACACGCTTGGCACCAGTGCGACCGTCGCGACGGATGGTCGTTGGACGCACTCCGCGCTCGTCGGCATCGACGGCTATCATCTCGACCACGTGGCGAACGTGACCGGCCCATTCATCGTCGGGATCGACTCCGCGCTTCGCGCGGCGCAGGGCAGTGGCGATCGCATGACACTGCGCGCCAGCACGGTGGGCGAGCTCGGCGACGACGCCACCCTGCCCATGCGCCTGACGATCGGCGTCGAGCGCGACGTGCTGCGCCAGATTCGCGCGCCGGACGCCCTCGCCTCGACGATCGAAAAGAATTCACTCCCTGCACGTGAGGAGGTGGAAAGCTGGAACCACGACATCGGCGTGTTCTCGCAGCTCAACGTCGAATGGGACAGTCGCGTGTACCTCACGGGGGGAGTTCGCGTCGAGCGGAACGACGCCTTTTCCGGGCCGAATCGCCTGCCCGTGCTTCCCCTGCTCGGTGCGGCCGTCGTGCGCGATCTCGGTGCCGTTCAACTGAAGCTGCGCAGCGCGTACGGCAAAGGCATTCGCCCGCCGCAGACGCCGGCGCGCGTCGTGTCGGCAACCCAGCAGCGGCAGCGGACGTTCCTTACCCCTGCGCTCGATCCCGAGCTTCAGTCGGGGATCGAGACTGGCGCCGAGCTGTACGTCGGACGAGTGCTGTCCGTCCAGGCGACGCGGTTCGATCAACTCGCCAGCGGTCTCATTCAGAACGTCGCCGTCGGCGTGGAGCCCGTTGTGCGCGGTACCACGACGACGCAGCGCGTGCGCTACCAGCTCCAGAACGTCGGCGAGATCGGCAATCACGGGTGGGAGATGCAGGCGACCGCTCGCTTCGGCGCTGCCGCGGTGGTCTCGACGTTCACGACGGTGGACAGCCGGGTGCGCCGGCTCGCGTCGGGCTACAACGGCGATCTCCGCGTGGGCGATCGCATGCTCGGCCTTCCCGCGCGCACGGGCAGCCTCGACGCGTCGTGGACGGACGCGCGTTGGTTCGTCTCGCTCTCGGGGACGCGCGCATGGGACTGGATCGACTACGATCGGTTCACCCTCGCGCGCGCCTTCATGACGTCGACGTCGACGACGTCGCGCAATCTCGTCGGGCCGCGCCTGCGCGCATACTGGATGCAATACCCCGGCGACACGCATCTCCGGCTCGCGACGACGTTCCGCGTCCGGCCCGCGTTCGGGCTGACGTTCACCGGGGAGAATCTCCTCGGAGGACAGCTCGGCGAGCCGGACGACGTGACGATCCGGCCGGGGCGAACGATCACCGGAGGGCTGCGCGCCAGCTTCTGAGCCGGGCGCGGAACGGCGCCCGCCACCGCGGGATTCTTCGCGCATGATTCCGATCTCCGTCCTCGATCTCGCGCCGATCGTCGCCGGCAGCAATGCAGCGCGGGCGTTCCGTAACACACTGGATCTGGCGCAGCATGCCGAGCGGTGGGGCTACCACCGCTACTGGCTCGCCGAGCATCACAACATGGTGGGAATCGCCAGCGCGGCCACGTCGGTCGTCATCGGGTACGTCGCCGGCGGCACGTCGACGATTCGCGTCGGCGCGGGGGGTATCATGCTGCCGAACCATGCGCCGCTCCTGATTGCCGAGCAGTTCGGCACTCTCGAGTCGCTGTATCCCGGCCGCATCGACCTTGGTCTCGGCCGCGCACCCGGGACGGATCGTCCCACCATCCAGGCGCTGCGCCGCGATCCCGCTGCGGCAGAGCGCTTTCCGCACGACGTGATGGAGCTCCAGTCATACTTTCGTGAGCCGGAGCCGAACCAGCAGGTGCGCGCTGTTCCGGGCGCGGGGCTCGAGGTGCCGATCTGGCTGCTCGGATCGAGCACCTACAGCGCGCAGCTTGCCGCCATGCTCGGGTTGCCCTTTGCGTTCGCGTCGCATTTCGCGCCCGATCAGATGCTCGCCGCGCTCGAGCTGTATCGCGGCGGCTTCCGCCCGTCCGCCGATCTCGCGGCGCCGTACGTGATGCTCGGCGTGAGTATCGTCGCCGCCGACACCGACGCCGACGCCAACCGCCTCTTCACGTCGCTTCAGCAGCAGTTTCTCGCGCTGAATCGTGGTCGGCCCACTCAACTTCAACCACCGGTCGACAGCATGGACGGACGCTGGAACGACTGGGAGCGCAGCACGGTGGAGCGGACGCTGCGCAACGCGATCGTCGGGGGGCCGGAGACGGTGCGGCGCGGGCTTGACGCGTTCATCGCGCAGACGCACGCGGACGAGATCATGGTGACGGCACACATCTTCGACCATACCGCACGGCTGCGCTCCTATGAGATCGTAAGCGCCGTCGCAATCGAGTCGGAGTTGAGCGTACTCGGCGGCAAAGCCGATCGATAGACGTCGGCCGAGGCGTCGCACTGCGCGTCGGAGATGCGGCAAACGACGTGATGGCCCCCCTGACGCTTCAGTGGCGCGCGGGCGTATCAGTCGTGAGTGGGCGCAGCGTCGCTTCGATTTCGGTGCGTCGCGACTCGAGGAATGGCGGGAGCGAGAGTCGCTGCCCGTCGAGCGGACCATCCACCGCGAACCCGGGGCCATCGGTTGCGAGCTCGAACAGGACATGGTTGGGCTCGCGCACGTACGCCGACGTGAAGTAGTGCCGGTCGACGATGCCGCTGTTGCGGTAGCCGAGCCCGTCGAGACGCCGAACCCAGTCCTCCATCCTCTGCCCCTCGGGAACGCGGAGCGCGACGTGATGCACGCCCCCTGCCCCGTACCGCGCAGGCGGCAGATCGGGGCGCACGCGTACATGAACTTCGGCGGGCGTTCCGCCCGCGCCGATCGCGTACACGTGTACCTCATGTCGTGGATCATCGGCTAGCGGATAGCTGTGATCGTGACGCAAGTCGAGCGCGCCGGCAAGGAAGCGGTCGGTCGGCGCGAGCACCGGGACGGTGATCACCGTGTAGCCGAGTCCGCGCAGTTGATGCTCTGCCGGAACCGGGCTGTCGGGCCATGGATGCGCGTCGCCGGCGCCGCCGTCGTCCACCATTGAGAGTGCGGTGCCCTCCCAATCGTCGAAGTCGAGCACGCGACGGCCGTCGCGCTCCGTGATCGGGCCGTGCACCACGCCGAGCTCGTCGAACCGATCACGCCAGTACTCGAGCGCCGCCTTGCCGTTCACGCGGAAGGTGGTGAGCGAGATGCTGTTGTTGCCGCGACGCTCAGGTGCGGCGCGCGGCAGGTCGAACACGGTCATGTCCGACCCGGGGGAACCGACGCCGTCACCGAAGAAGAGGTGATACATCGTCGGGTCGTCCTGGTTGACGGTCTTGATCACCGGCCGCAGACCGAGCACGCGTGTGTAGAACTGGTGCGTGCGGCCGATGTGGGCGCTCAACGCGCTCACGTGGTGGATTCCTGCCAATGCGCTCGATGTCTGGATCATGTGAGCCTCCTGTCGCGCGCGCCGC
>CAYTKA010000001.1:92392-111914 GCA_964438255.1 uncultured Gemmatimonadaceae bacterium
AAATCTCACTACTGAGATACTTTGTGTCAAGGTATCGGCGGCTGTCTCCACTGGCGCCGCGTCCGGCGGGCTGCCTGGAGGGACCGGAGCGGGGACTACTTCTTCGTGCCGAGCGACCTGGACAGCAAGCGCGCCCGGTCGAGGTGGCGCTGGAGATCCGAGAGCGACTCTGTCAGATGCTTCTTCAAGTCGGCGTTCCTTGCCCGTGCCGCGAGCTCTTTCGTCTGCGCCAAGTCATGAACGTGGTCCTCGACCTCGTGATGCACGAACGTCGTATCGAAGGTCAGTCCCTGCGGCAGTCCACCGAACCGCTTCCTCAGATGATCGAGCGCCTGTCGCGTCGTGTCCTGTGGTGGCGTACGCTCGACGATCCCGACCCGTTTCTCCAGCGCGCGAAGGTCGCGCTGGTTACGCGCGTGGTCGTCGATGAGCTGGCGTGCGTAATACTTCACGTCGCCCCGGCTCGCCTTCGCCACGGCCATCCGCGCGACTTCGATCTCGAGCTGGTCGCCATTCGCCGCCAGAGCGGCGATGCTCGAGTCGTTGAGCGCCGCAGGGGGTGCCGCCTTCACCGGCGTGTTGACGGAATCCATCTGCATGGTCACACGGTGCGAGCGCGCGTAGTCGCTGTCGCCCTGCGCGATGATGCTGTCGTTGCGGGCCGCGGGATCGTGGTCGATGCACGCCGCGGCGAGAGTCAGCAGGGTCGGGGCCAGGACGAGTCGGCGCATGGTGATCTGTTGGAGTGGTGACGGTGTCGCTCGGACTCCTCCGCGCACAAGCCGTGCCCTACCGAGCGAGGCAGTGCCGCGCTGCCCTGCGCTGGACGCCCCAGCAACGAATCCACAGATTCCGACGTTGACGTTATACAGAAGACGGGACCTTCCCCGCCGACCAGCCGTAGAGGGCCGCCCCATGAAAGTGCGATTCAAGGTCAACGGACAGCAGCGGACGGTCGACGTGCCCGCCGACATGCCGCTGCTCTGGACGCTGCGTGACGTGCTCGATCTCAAGGGCACCAAGTTCGGGTGCGGCGCCGCGCAGTGCGGCGCCTGCACCATCCACGTGAACGGCAGCCCCACGCGATCGTGCGTCACTCCCGCGTCGGCGGTCCAGGGGATGGAGATCACCACGATCGAGGGACTCTCACCCGACGGCACGCATGCACTCCAGCGCGCGTGGGAGGAGCTCGACGTCCCGCAGTGTGGCTACTGTCAGGCGGGACAGCTCATGTCCGCGGCTGCACTCCTCGAGAAGAAGGCACGCCCGACCGACGGCGACATCGATGCGGCGATGAGCGGCAACATCTGCCGCTGCGCGACATACCTCCGCATTCGGCAGGCGATCCATCGCGCGGCGGAGCTCAGGATCGAAGCGGCACAGGCGGGACGCCCGCGTCGCCTCGGCATGGGAGGGTCCAAGCCATGACAATCGCGATTGCAGACACGCTCCGCGCCGGCGTCTCGCGCCGCGAGTTCCTGCGCGTCTCGGCCATCGCCGGCGGCGGCATCCTCCTCGCGAGCTACCTCGAGCCGCTCGCGGCCATGGAGCCGGTTACGTCGCGCGCGGCGGACGATGCAATGCTCAATGCATTCATCCGCATCATGCCGGACGGCATCGTCACCATCGTCGCGAAGAACCCGGAGGTTGGTCAGGGGGTGAAGACGATGCTTCCGATGCTGATCGCCGAGGAGCTCGACGTCGATTGGAAGAACGTGCGCGTGGAGCAGGCACCACTCGACACGACGCGCTACACGGCGCAGTTCGCCGGCGGCAGCATGGCGACGCCGACCAACTGGCTCCCGATGCGCCGCGTCGGTGCGGCGGGCCGCGCGATGCTGATCAGCGCCGCGGCGACGAGGTGGGGCGTACCGGCGGGCGAGTGCGACACCGACGCAGGAGTCGTTCGTCACCGCGCGACCGGTCGGAAGCTCACGTACGGTGAGCTCGCATCCGCGACAGCGGCCGTGACGGCGCCCGATCTCGCGACGGTTCCGCTCAAGGACCCGAAATCGTTCCGCATCATCGGCACGCGCGTACGCTCCGTGGACAACCACGCGATCGTCACCGGGAAGCCGATGTACGGCATCGACGTGACGGTGCCCGGGATGCTCTACGCGACGTTCGTGAAGAGTCCCGTGTTCGCGGGGAAGGTCTCGAGCGCGAATCTCGACGCGATCCGCCGGCAGCCGGGTGTGCGGCACGCGTTCGTCGTCGAGGGGGGCACGGCACTCAACGGACTGCTGGGCGGGGTGGCCATCGTCGCCGATAGCTGGTGGTTGGCGAAGAGCGCACGGCAGAAGCTCACCGTGCAGTGGAACGAAGGGACGACGGCCTCCCAAAGCAGCGCCGGGTTCGCCGCGCGCGCTGCGGAGTTGGCGAAGCAGCCGCCGCAGCGGTCACTGCGCAGGGATGGCGACGCGGATGCCGCGCTGAAGAGCGCGACAAGAGTCGTGACGGCGAGCTACTTCTATCCGTTCATCGCGCACGCGCCGCTCGAGCCGCAGAACTGCACGGCGTCGTGGAAGAACGGCAAGCTCGAGATCTGGGCCCCGACGCAGACGCCCGAGTCGGGACGTTCACTCGTCGCGAAGACACTCGGCATCACGGACGACGCGATCACCATTCATCTCACGCGCGGCGGCGGCGGGTTCGGCCGACGTCTCAACAACGACTACATGGTCGAGGCGGCGTGGATCGCGAAGGAGGTCGGCGTACCGGTGAAGCTGCTGTGGACGCGCGAGGATGACATGCAGCACGACTTCTATCGTCCCGCCGGATTCCACAACTTCACCGGCGGCGTCGACGCGAGCGGCAAGCTCGTGGCGTGGCGCAATCACTTCGTCTCGTTCGGCGACGGGCAGAACTTCGCCCCCTCTGCCGCGATGGGCGCGACCGACTTCCCCGCGCGTTTCGTTCCGAACTTCGCGCTCGATACGTCGATGATGCCGATCGGCGTGCCGACGGGTGCGCTGCGTGCGCCAGGGAGCAACGGCATCGCCTTCGCCACGCAGTCGTTCATCGACGAGCTGGCCCACGCGGCGGGACAGGATCCGCTCCGGTTCCGCCTCGATCTGCTGGCCAATCTCCAGCCGGAGCCCGCGCCGTCGGGCACGGGCCCGCAGCCCGTCCTGGTCGATCCGTCGCGCGTGCGCGGCGTGCTCGAGCTCGTCGCCGACAAATCGGGGTGGGGGAAGCGCACGCTGCCGCGCGGCACGGGGATGGGAATCGCCTTCCACTTCAGCCATCGCGGCTACTTCGCCGAAGTCGTGCAGGCGCGCGTGAGCCAGGGCGGCAGGCTCACCATCGAGAAGGTTTGGGCCGCGGGCGACGTCGGCAGTGAGATCATCAATCCGAGCAACGCCGAGAATCAGGCACAGGGCGCGATCCTGGACGGATTGGCACAGGCGCTCGGGCAGGAGATCACGATCGACAGGGGCCGTACGCGACAGAGCAACTTTCACGATTATCCCCTGCTGCGCATGAGCGAGTCTGTGCCGGTCGAGGTGCACTTCCTCAAGACGCAGTTCCCGCCGACCGGTCTTGGCGAGCCCGCCTTGCCCCCGGTGATTCCGGCGCTGTGCAACGCGATCTTTGCGGCGACGGGGAAGCGAGTCAGGTCGCTGCCGTTGTCGAAGCAGGATCTGTCGTGGGGCGCGTGACGTCCCTCCGGGTTGTGAGTAGCCAGGGCGCAGGGTAGGGCGTACCGAGGTGGCAGGGCTCTGCCGTCGGGGGGGAGCCGGAGGAGGGGTGCGGCGTACGGCGTGAAATACGCCCGGGTGCGCCACACCCCTCCTGCTACAACCCTCAGCTGCCGGCGGCGCCCCTGCCCGCTCGGTACGCCCGTCATCCGACGCCTGACCGCTCCGCCCATCCCGGCCAGCGATCTCGACCACCGCCCCTTGAACCGCCGGCAAACCGGTGGCAGCGTACGATGAGAGGCCGCATCGAAGGAGCGAGATAATGGACGATCACCTGTCCGCCCGGCCAGACCGCGCATCCCGGCCGCTCGGCATCTATGCCGAGCCGGCGTCTGCTCTGCCTTCGGCGGACGACCGCGCACACGACGCTGCACTGCGACACGCGCGGGCAGCCGTCGCCGTGCTATTCGGTCCGCCTGCGGCACGCTCATTCGGCGTTCGCTACTGGAACGGCAGCGAGGAGCGTGGGACGCAAACGGCACCGTACACCCTGTGTATCAATCGGCCGGGTGCCCTGCGCCGCATGCTGTTGCGGCCGAGCGAGCTGTCGATCGTGGAGGCATACATCTCCGGCGACGTCGACATCGACGGTGATCTCGAGGCGGCGATCGACCTCGGCGACGCGATCGGCGAGCGGCTCCGCTCGCCGCGCATGCTCGTGACGCTGCTGCGTCATCTGCTGGCGCTTCCGTCGCGCGAGGACTCGCGGCTCGACGTACGCGCCGCGCGCGCCGAGCGATACGTCACGCCGGCCGGGAAGCCGCACGACCAGTCGCGCGATCGCGCTGCCATCCGCTATCACTACGACGTCGGCAACGACTTCTACCAACTCTGGCTCGACGAGCGCATGGTCTACTCGTGCGCCTACTTCCAGACGCCCACCGATACACTCGACGACGCACAGCGCACCAAGCTCGATCTCGTGTGTCGCAAGCTGCGGCTGCGCCCGGGCGATCGCCTGCTCGACGTCGGCTGCGGGTGGGGCGCGCTCATCATGCATGCCGCACGCGAGTACGGCGCGACCGCACTCGGCATCACGCTCAGCGATGCACAGGCATCGTACGCGCGCGCGCGGATCGCCGCCGCAAGGCTGGCGGATCGCTGCCGCATAGAGATCCGCGACTATCGCGCACTGCCCCCCGACAGTGAGTTCGACAAGATCGCCAGCGTCGGGATGATCGAGCACGTCGGGCTCGACAGGCTACCGGAATACTTTGCCTGTTTGCATCGCGCGCTCGCGCCCGGAGGACTTTTCCTCAACCACGGCATCGTGAGCGTGGACGGCGCCCGTCCTCGCACGCTGACCGAGCGACTCGAGCGCAGGCTGTGGAAGCGGGACGCGTTCATCGATCAGTACGTCTTCCCCGACGGCAAGCTGCTCCCGCTGCACAACGTGATTGCCGCTGCGGAGGGCGCCGGCTTCGAGACGCGCGACGTGGAGAGCCTGCGCGAGCACTACGCGCTGACGCTGCGTGCATGGGTCGCTCGGTTGGTGCGGCAGCGGAGCCGCGCGATCGCCATCGCCGGCGAGCGCATCTTCCGTACGTGGCGTCTCTACATGACAGGCTCCGCCCACTCCTTTGCCACGGGCAGCATCAACGTGGTGCAGACCCTGCTGTCGAAGCCGGACGCCGCCGGGCGATCTGGATTGCCCCTGACGAGGGACGACATCCTCAGGCTCGGCGACCGGTGACCTGCGAGCGGTCGGGGCTCAGAGCTTCAGGCTAGAGCTACGGTGCTCAGCGGGAGCTGGAGCAGGAGCGTATAGGGGGGTGTGGCGTATCGGTGCACGGCACCATGGACGCCACACCCCCTCCCTGCTGCAAGCTGTGGCTTAGCCATAAGCACCTCGAGCTATAGCCTCCGGCCCCGAGTTCTGACCGCTCGCGGTTCACGGCTCACCATCTCGCCCATGTCACGCCGGTCCTTCATCGACTTCCGTCGATCGCTCGGTCGCACGCCACCGCTGGAGCGCATGACCGTCCGCGTACGCGGACTCGACTTCGCTGTGTGGACCACCGAACCGGTCGACGACGCGCCACCGTTGTTGCTCGTGAACGGTGGTCTGTTGTACGACCACGCCCTGCTGTGGCCCGCGCTGTCGCCGCTCGCTGCATCTCGACAGGTGATCCTCTACGATCAGCGCGGGCGCGGAGAGACGGAGCCGCCGCGCGATCCCCTCGAGGCGCGCATCGAGGACGACGCCGACGACGTCGGCGCGCTGCGCCGTGCCCTCGGCATCCGACACTGGGATATCCTCGGCCACTCGTGGGGCGGTGGCATCGCCATGCTCGGCGCCGTGCGCGATCCGAGCGGGACACGACAGCTCGTCACCGTCGATTCCGTCGGGCCGACGAGCGACTGGATGCCCGTGCTCCAGGAGGTCGTGCTCGAGCGCGTGAGCGCCGACAATCGCGAGACGCTGCAGCGCATGCGCGACACGGCCCTCCACGATCCCGACCCGGCCATCCACGGCACGCACGCCCGCGCCGTGTACGGCGCATGGTTCGGCGATCCGGATCTCGCGTCGTACTTCGCACCGCCCCCGATCACGACCAGTGTGACGGGTGCCACAATCGCGGCACGTCTGCGGCGCGAGGGGTATGACTGGCGAGCGCAATTGCGTGCCCTTTCCGCCCCTGCGCTCGTCATTCATGGAGAACGAGACGCGCTCCCCGCGGCGGTGGCGCTGGAGCTCGTGGAGCTTCTGCCGCGCGCGCGTCATACCCTCCTGCCCGACGCCGGCCACATGCCGTTCTGGGAAGCGCCCGAGCGCTTCTTCAGCGTGGTCGACGCCTTCCTCGCCGCCCCCGCCACGGGTCCGCCGCGACGACCGCGTTCATGATGCCTCGCCCCTCCCGCCTTCGAGCTGTTCCTCTCGCCGCGCTCTTCCTCCTCGCGCTGATTCCCCTCTCGTCGACGGGCCGCGCCCCGCGCAGCCGGACGAGTGTCGCGAGCGGCGGCGTGATCGCCACGCCGTTCACACGGCGCGGCCCCGAGCGGGAGCGCGTGAAGGCGGAGGTTCGCCGCCGCCTCGCCGAGCGAGAGCAGGGGACGTACATCAAGGAGATCCTGGCCGAGCGTGACAGCGCGCTCGCTCGCTGGCCCGACCGCCGCGGCAAACCGCTCACCCTCTGGATTCAGTGGGCGATGGACGTGCGCGACTGGGACGAGAGCTATCGCAACGACGTCCGCGCTGCGACACGCGAATGGGACGACGTCGGATTGCCGCTGCATTTCGCCTTCACCTCGGACTCGGCACGCGCCGACGTGCACGTCACCTTCATCGATCGCTTCGAGGAACCGATCAGCGGCCGCACCAAGTGGGCACGCGACGACGACTGGTGGATTACCGACGCCGACATCGTCCTCGCCGTCCATCACCGCAGCGGTGCCGCGCTCGACGACGACGCGATGCGCGCCATGGCGCTGCACGAGCTGGGACATCTCCTCGGCCTCGACCATACCGAGGATCCGACGAGCGTGATGGCACCGCGCGTTCGCGTGCGGGCGCTGTCTCCCGCCGATCGCGCGACCGTGCGTCTGCTCTACACGCTTCCGCCGGGAGGCGTCCGCTAGTTCGTCCGCGCGCCGAGGCGGTTCCCGTCATCCTGCTCGCCGCGACCGCCGGACTCGTGGTCGCGGGGAGCATTCGTACGTCGCACGCTCGTCATGCGCGGGCCGCCGCTGCTCTGGCGCGCGACACGACGATTACCGAGGAGCAGTTGTCGCACGGTGTCGCTCGACGCGCAGTCTCCGCCGACGTCTCGCAGCAGGCGCCGCCGGCCGAGCTGCGGCGACGCGTCGCCAACCTCGCGCCGGGAACGTACATCAATGACATTCTCGACGTTCAGGACAGCACGCTCTATCGCTGGCCCGAGCGGCTGACCGACGCATTGCGCGTCTACGTCGAGCCCGGCTCGAGCGTTGCCGGATGGCGGCCGGAATACCCGGAGCTCGCACGCGGCGTGTTCGACGAATGGAGCGAGGCGGGATTTCCGCTTCGCTTCACGTTCGTCTACGACTCCACCGCGTCCGACCTGTCCATCCGCTGGCGCGACCGCTTTCCTCCCGGAGACGGTCAGCGCATCGGGGTCACCGAGCGCGTCCAGACGAGCAGCTTCCTGATCTCGCGAGCGCGCATCACGATCGCCATGGAGGACAGCACGGGACGGGCGCTCTCGCCGGTCGTGGTCGGCGGCATCATCCGGCATGAAGTCGGTCACGCGCTCGGCCTCAACCACGCCAACGATCCGACGAGCGTGATGTACCACGAGGCCGCGACGGCGCGCATCGGTGTGTCGGATCGCGCGACGCTGCGGCTCATCTACTTGGTGCCGGGGGGGTCGCTGAAGACTCCGTGAGGTGCGCGCGGCGCCTCGCGCGGAATCGTTCTTGCCTACTGCGCCACAAACGGCGAGGAAGAACGAGTGACGGAACGAAGCAAGGCTCCTGACTACGACGTCGCCATCGTCGGCGGTGGACCAGCGGGGTTGAGCGCCAGCATCTGGCTCGCGCGCTATCTGCACAGCGTCGTGCTCGTCGACTCCGGCGATCCGCGCAACTGGGAGACGCGCGGGGTGAACGGATTTCTCGGCCATCCCGGTATCCGTCCCGCCGAGCTGCGCGGGCTGGGGCGCGACGAAGCGCGGGCGCGCGGCGTCGTGCTCATCGATGCCGAGTGCGAGCGAGTGGCCAAGCGCAGCGACACGCTGTTCGAGCTCCAGCTCGTGAGCGGCGAGAAGCTGCATGCGCGGCGCGTCCTGCTCGCCATCGGGCTCAAGGACGTCTGGCCCGACATTCCCGGGCTCGAGCACGTCTACGGCGCCAACGCCCACGTCTGCCCCGACTGCGACGGATACGAGTGTCGTGACAAGAAGGTCGTCGTGATCGGCACGGGGCGGAAGGCGGTCGGGATGGCACTCAACCTCGCCACGTGGACGCGCGACATCATCATCTGCACCAACGGCGAGCGCGCCGATCTCGACCTGCCGGAGTACTGCGAGAAGCTCGACGCGCTCAACATCCCCGTGCTCGAGTCACGCATCGTCTGCGTGAAGCACAGCGGCTCACGCGTTCACTCGCTCGACTTCGAGGATGGGATGTCGCTCGACACCGACAAGATCTTCCTCGCCGTCGCGCAGTACCCGGCGGACGATCTCGGGGCGCAGCTCGGCTGCGATCGCGACGACGGAGGCCACATCATCGTCGACGACGCGTATCACACGTCGGTGCAGAACTGCTTCGCGGCGGGCGACATCGTGCCAGGGCCGCAACTGGCAATCGCCGCAGCGAGCGACGGTGCGATCGCCGCGCTCGCGATCCACAAGTCGCTCGTTCCCGCGTCGCGGAAGCTGGAGAAGCTCGAGACAGCCGAGCTGTGATGGGTCGCCGCGCGCGCCGTCAGCGCACGCCAATCCAGCGCAGCGTGAGCTTCTGCGGATGCCTGTCGCGCAGGATCTCCAGCTCCACCGTGCGCGCGCCGTTCTCTGCGGCGGCCTGCACGCGCTCGCGCAGTGTGCGGACGGTACGAGTCGACTCGCCATTCACTTTCATGATCACGTCGCCGTCGCGCACACCCGACTGGTACGCCGGCGACCCGAACGGCGAGACCGTGACGAGCAGCCCACTCGCAATGCCGATCGTCTTCGCGAGCCCTTCGGTGATGGCGACGAGCTGCGCCCCCGCCACGCTACTGAGGCCGTAGCTGTAGATGACGGCCGGCGTGGGCCCGAGCGGCGGCACCGGTTCCGGCGGCGCCAGCGCGGCGGCCGCCGGGACGGTCGCCATCGGCGGAATCGGGCGTGGCGCTCCCGGCGCCTTGGAGAACCGCGGCGCGTCCGGAAGTCCCACGGCTACCTGTGGCGCGCGCATCCCGAAGCTCAGCTCCGTCTGCAGCTTGATGCGCGACGGCACGTCTGCGATGGTGACCGGCACATCCCTCGTGCGGCCGTCGCGCCGCACGCGCACCATGACGCGCGCGTTCGGCCGTAGAAGCCGGGTGAGCGAGATGTCGTTGTCGCGGATGTCGCGCCCGTCGTACGCGAGCAGCGTGTCGCTCGGCACGAGCCCCGCGCGCTCGGCGGGCGAGCTGGGATCCACCGACACGATCGCCGGGTGTGCGAGGTAGCGCACGATGATCTCGCCGTTGTCGACGCGCGGCTCGCGCGCCGGACCCGAGACCACGATCCCCAGCCAGCCGCGCGGCACGAACGGCTCGTCGCCGTGCGACAGGACGAATGCGCGCCCCATCGCCTTCGCCGCACGCTCCAGCATGCTCGGCACGAACTCCATGCTGAGCTCCGGCCCCGGTCGTGAACGACGTTCCTGCATGCCGATGCGGCGCGCGAGCGCATCGATCTGAGCCATCGTGCGGTCGAGCGAATCACCGACGGCGCGCCGCGCGCTCGCGGCCAGGTCGTTGTCGTCGTAGACCCGGACGAGGGAGTCTGCGCGGCGCTCGAGCCGTCGAAGCTGTCGCTCCACCAGATCGCTCGACTCCGCTCGCGGGCGGCGCGCCGGCGCCTGCGCGGACAGCGGAAGGCCGGCGCCCACCATCAGCGAGAGCGAGAGCAGGACAGGCGTGCGAATCGGTCGAGCCATCATGCGATTGCCGAAAAGGCGGGGGATCAGAATCTGCCGAGGCGCAGGCTCGCCGGCAGCGTCGTGTTGAGCTGCCGCAGCGTGGCGTCGCGCTGGTTGATCGTCGTCAGGTAGTAGCCGTTGATCACCGGATCGTGCGGTGCCTCGCGCAGCGCCTCGCGCGTGGTGGAGATCACGCGGTCGAGCGCGGCGAGTCGCGACCGGTACGCGCCCGGACTGTCGTCGCCGAGCGACGCCGCGTCATGCTGCGCGAGATACGCCGCGGCCTGTTGATAGAGCAGCTCGGAGCGAGCCTGCGCCGCGCGCGCCTCTTCGATCGACGCGAACTCCGTGTCCGCAGCGAGCCGTGTCGCGGGAGACGCGGTGGTGTTCCCTGCGGGCGCTGCCGCCGTCGCAGCTGGAGCGGTCGCCGTGCTCGGCGGCGCGGACGCAGAGCCGCCCGGGAGTGCTGGATCGCCGGTGCCAATGCGGCCGAGCACTGCACCGCCGGCCACGAGGAGCAGACCCGCCGCGACCTGGAGGGGCCACCGCGGCGTGGCACGCGGCGCGATACGGGGCGGAGTGCGTTTGACCGGCACCGGCGACTCCTCGGCAGCGAGCGCGGCGGCGATCGAATCCCAGCGTGTGAGGGGGAGCGCGATCGCCGCCCTCTCGGCGTGGGCCATGGCGACGAGCGCGCGATACGCGTTGCGCTCGCGTGTGCACTCCGCGCACGCGGCCAGGTGCGCCGCTTCCGCTGCCGTCGGCGGCTCGTCGCCGAGTGCAGCGAGACGATCAGTAGAGAGGTGCGACATGGGGGGTGGGATCGGAACTGTGCCTCACGGACGACGGCGAGTCGATCAGATGGGCGAGCAGCGCACGCAACTTGGCGCGTGCCTTGAACAGTTGCGACTTGGAGCCGCCCGCCGTGATGCCAAGCTGCGTGGCGATCTCCTCGTGCGTATAGCCTTCGACGTCGTGCAGAAGAAAAACAGTCCGCGCGCCCGGCGACAGTCGCGCTGCCGCGTCCTCGATCGACGCGGCGAGCATCGCCCGCTCCGTATCCGGCTCCACCAACGCGCTGTCGTCTTCCACGGCCACCTCCATCGTCGCGATGCGACGCACGCGGCGGAGGGCGTTGAGCGTCCGGTTGACCGCGATGCGATGGGCCCAGGTCCCGAACTGCGAATCGCCCCGGAAGCTCGGCAGTGCGCGGAAGATCTGGATCCAGACCTCCTGCGCGATGTCCGCCGCGAGATCAGCGTCGCGCCCGACCAGCCGCCGCACGACGACGTCGATATGCGGCGCGTGGCGCGTCCAGAGCGCCCTCATCGCCGCTTCGTCGCCGCCGAGGGCGCGCTGAACGGTGAGCTGTTCGTTCTCCATGACGTCCGACGGGTTGGTCACGGGGGTCGCCGAAAGGGTTTCTCCTATCTACGTGCCGGACGGGCGCTTTAGCAGCCCCATCCTATCTCGTGACGCCGCAAGACCTTGTTCGTCGTTGCACCAGTTGCCATACTGCCGAAAGCGTGCGCCGCCGCGCGTGGAACACGCTGAGTGCCATTTCTGTATGCGTTTGTAGCAGAGCCCGCCGGGTCTCCAAGCCCCACCGAACACCCGAGCTGTCCCCGCTAATCTGCGCGCACGACTTCTGCCTAGCGTACGCGGCAGTGGATCGCGTGTGCTAGCTGTTCGTTCCGAGGAACCACTCCGTTGCTCAGCCTGCTGCTTGCCGCCGTTACGCTCGCACACCCCCTGCCCCTTGGCGTTGGTGGCGAGGACGGATTGCCCGCCAAGGCGCCGTCCGCCGTGGGGATGTCGGCGTCCCGCTTGGCCACGATCAACCGCGTGGTCGAGCGAGGCATCAAGGCGGGGGGCTACCCTGGCGCCTCGGTCGTGGTCGGCCGCAAGGGTGCCGTGGTATGGGCGAAGGGCTTCGGCCACCTCGGCTGGACGAACGATCCCGGTAGCGCCGTCGACGAGAAGTCGATCTACGACCTCGCCTCCCTGACAAAGGTCGTCGGCACCACGACAGCGGTGATGATCCTGTACGACGAGGGGAAGATCAAGCTCGACGATCTCGTGTCGAGGTACATCCCCGAGTTCACCGGCGGGGGCAAGGAGCGCGTCACCCTCCGCCAGCTCCTCGAGCATCGTTCCGGCCTGCCGGCCGGACGCGATCTCTGGCGCATCGCCCACACCTCCGAGGAAGCGCGCGCTGCCGTGATCGCGACGCCGCTCATCGCAGAGCCGGGGCAGTACTACGAGTACTCCGACCTCGGCGCCGACATGCTCGGCTTCGTCGTGGAGGCAGTGAGCGGCCAACGGCTGGATCGGTTCCTCGAGACGCGCGTATTCGGTCCCCTGCACATGACGGACACGCACTTCCGCCCCGATCCGTCGCTGCGCGGCCGCATCGCACCCACGGAGCTGACGCCGCCCCGCGGCTATCCGCTGCGCGGGGAGGTGCACGACGAGAACGCGTACGCGCTCGGCGGCATCGCCGGCCATGCGGGACTCTTCAGCACCGCGAGCGATCTCGCGATCTTCGCGCAGATGCTGCTGAACGGCGGCACGTACAACGGGACGCGCATCGTCGCCGACAGCACGGTCGCGCTGTTCACCAAGCGTGCGGCCGGTACGCGGGCGCTCGGCTGGGACACCTGCGCCGGCGAGTACGGCTGCGGGAAGTACATGGGCCCGAACGCGTATGGCCACACCGGCTTCACGGGGACGTCGCTCTGGATCGACCCCGACCGGGAGATGTTCGTCGTCCTGCTCACCAACCGCGTGCACGCCGCCAGGGCGCGCCGTCCGGCCAAGGTGATCAGCGACGTGCGGGCCGATCTCGCCGACGCCGCCGCGCTCGCGGTGACCGACTCGCGCGAGGGGGTGCTGGCGATGCCGGTGCGCTTCCGCGCCGACCGCGCCGTGGGGTGGAATCGCCCCGAGCACGTGTCGCGCTCGCGTCGCGCGAAGGCGAAGGCACGAGCCCGCGCGCGTGCGCACGCCAAGGCCCGCATCGCCAAGAGCAAAGCAAAGCACAAGAGCGGCAAGAAGTCGCATCGCTGACGTCGTTGCGGGGACGGTCAGCGCTGGTGATACTCCATGTGTCCCGTCCTGGAGTACCGCATCATGTCGTCCGACTCCTCCCCCCCATCTCCCCCGCCGGTCACGCCCGGAAGTGGTGCTGCCTTCTCCGACATCAGCGTCGACCAGGCGAAGCTCGCGCTGCGGAAGGTCAAGGATCCCGAGCTCAACCTGAACATCGTCGACCTCGGCCTCGTCTACGACGTGCGCGTGACGGACACCAACGTCGACGTGGACATGTCGCTCACGTCACCCGGGTGTCCGAGTGGACCGGAGATCATGAGCGAGGCCGAGCGCGTGTTGAAGGCGATGCCGGGCGTCGGCACCGTGACGGTGAATCTCGTGTGGAGCCCGTTCTGGACGCCGGAGCGGATCGAGCCGCGGGTCCGCGCGTACATGGGGCTGTAGCGCCCCGAGCGGTCGCCGTCAGTCGCTGTACGGCGACGGCTCCTCCGCCGTGCGTTTGCTCTTCGCGCCGCGCGGCGGTTTCTTGTCGGACGTCGCTCTGACGACGTTCCGGTGCGGCTCGAGCGCTCGCACGAACGCGTCGCCGAGCTCGTTCACCTGCCAGCGCCGCAGCTCCGTCACTTCGCCCACCTCCTCCGCCGTTGCGGGATTGCGGCGTGCGACGGCCTCCAGGCGATCCCGTGAACACAGCACCCCGGGATCGAGGCCGAGACGCTTCGCCGCGTCGTCGCGCGCCGTCTTCAGCGCATTGACGCGTGCGTCGAAGTCCGGGTCGCGATCCCACCGCGCCGCCCTGGGAAAGCGCGGCAGATCCGTGTCGGACACGGCACGCGCACGCGTCACGGCGTCGATCAGCTCGGCGCCACGTTGCTCGAGGATACCGCGCGGCATCCCCTTGATCTTCCCCAACGCATCCTTGGTCTGCGGCTGCGTCCGGGCGATCTCGAACAACTGCTCGTTGCCGAGCACGCGAAAGGTCGCGCGGTCCATCTGACGCGCCACGTCTTCGCGCCAGGGTACCAGCTCGCGCAGCACGGCCAGCTCTCGGCGCGACAGATCGCGTGCACCCTTGAGCTTGAGGAACGACATCGCCGGATCTTCGTCGGCCCAGCGCGTGCCCTCGAGCAACCCAAACTCCTCGCGCGCCCACGCCATGCGTCCCGTGCGCTCGAGCTCGGCCTTCATTCTGTCCTTGAGCTCGAGCAGGTAGCGCGTGTCCTGCGCCGCGTAGTCGAGCATGCCCGCCGTGAGCGGACGCATCGACCAGTCGGCGCGCTGATGCTTCTTGTCGAGCTTCACGCCGAAGAAGCGATCCAGCAGCGCAGCCAAGCCGAACGCCTGATAGCCGAGGAGCTGTGCCGCGATGCGCGTGTCGAAGATGTGCTTGATCTTCCAGCCGTAGTCCTGTTCCAGCAGCCGCAGGTCGTAGTCGGCGTCGTGAAACACGACCTCGACGTCGGGCGACTCGAGCAGCATGCCGAGCGCGGCAGGCGTGCCGATGGGTAGCGGATCGATGACGGCGTGCACGTCGCGTGTCGAGACTTGAAGCAGGTAGATGCGATCGACGTAGCGATGGAAGCTCGCGCCCTCGGTGTCGAGCGCGATCTCCTTCACGCCGGCGATCGACGCCGTGAATTGCTCCACGGCGTGAACGGTATCGAGATAGGCGAACGGTGCTGCGTTCGAGCGGTCGGCCACGCTTCTCCTCGCTCTGTTGGCGGATCGGTCAACGCGATAATGTATCGCATGACCGACCCGACGAGAGACCCAGCACGCGACCTACACCGCGGCCTCGCCGGCGAGCCGCGCAACGTGACCGACCCGGCGCGTCGGGGGACCGTTCCACCCCGCGACGTCGGTCGCGCCGACGTGGGCGCAGGGAGCGTACGTCAGGCCCGCGCCGTGGGATGGCGCAGCCGGGACGTCGTGCGGACAGCCGCGCTCGTGCTCGGCATGTACCTTCTGGTTCAGCTCGTTTGGTACGCCAACGCGCTGTTCCTCACCGTCTTCCTCGGAACTCTCTTCGCCATCGCGATCTCCGCCGGAGTCGACCACCTCCAGCGGTGGGGGGTGCCGCGAGGAATCGGCGCGGCGCTCATCGTCGTCACGTTCTTCGCCCTCCTCAGTGCGTTCGGGGCGTGGATGGCCCCGACGCTGCGCGAGCAGGGCGCCGAGCTGCGGCTCAAGCTCCCCGAGGCGGTGGATCGCGTCGAGGAGTGGGTGAGCAGCCGCCAGCGCGGCTTCTTCGGCATCGTGTTCGGCGGAGGTACCGCTGCACCAGCGGGTGTCCGCGACAGCGGGCCAGCGGCGGCGGTGGCGGGACGTGCCACGCCACAGAGCGCAAAGCCGCAAACTGCTCCGGGCGCGCCACCGGGTCAGGCGCCGGTAGTCGCGGCGACGGCGACCACGACCACGGACACCGTGGCAGCCCCCGCTCCGCTGCCGCTGCGCGCGCGACTGCAACAGCAACTCGGCGGCGCGTCACGCTATCTCTTCGGCTTCCTGTCGCATACACTGGCGGCGGTCGGCGGATTTCTGCTGACCGTCTTCCTGAGCATCTACCTGGCGGCCGACCCTGATCTCTACCGCCGCGGCGCGCTTGCACTCCTCCCGGCGCGGCGACGCGACCAGGCGTCGCCCGTGATGGATCGCGTTGCGACAGTGCTGCGGAAGTGGCTCGTGACGCAGCTCATCGCCATGGCCGTCATCGGCGCGGTGACGACGATCGCGCTACTCGTGCTGCGCGTGAAAGCAGCGGTTGCGCTCGGGCTGCTCGCCGGCTTGCTGGAGTTCATCCCCACGGTCGGCCCGATCCTCAGCGCGATTCCGGCGATCGCGATGGGATTCCTCGATTCCCCCGAAAAAGCGCTGCTCGTCGCCGCCGTGTACACGGGCGTCCAGTTCCTCGAGAATCACATCCTCATCCCGCTGCTCATGAAGGGGGGGATCGATCTGCCGCCGGCGCTCACGGTGCTCACGCAGGCGCTACTCGCCATCGTGTTCGGCTTTCTCGGTCTGATGGTCGCCGTGCCCCTGCTTGCGGCGATCATGGTCGTCGTGCAGGCGTTGTACGTGGAGCATCTCCCCGAGCACGGGACGCGGGCGCATCGCGTCTACCGGCCGGACCTCGACGAGTCGCTGGGGGACGCAGCGCCGGCGGGGGGGTAGCCCGTGCAGGCGCTTCTCTCGCGCTATCCTCGGCTTGCCGAGACGGTGCCGCGTGTGGATCTCGGCGTGTGCGAGACGCCGGTGGAGCGCTGGACGGTGGGCGACACGCCGTTGCTCGCGAAGCGCGACGACCTGAGTGCGCCGTCGCTCGGTGGCAACAAGGTGCGCGCGCTCGAGCTGCTCTTCGCCGGGATGCACCCGGGCGACACGCTGCTCACCGTCGGCGCGGCGGGTTCGTCGCATGCGCTGGCCGTGGCCGAACATGGAGCGCGCATCGGCGCGCGGACCACGGTGCTCACGTGGCCACAGGAGACGCACGCGGTGGCGCGTCGCACCGCAGAGCGACTCGCCGAGTCGGCCGACGTGATCCGCGCCAGGTCCGTTGCCGAGGCGTACCTGCGCGCGATGCTGTACCGTGTGCGAGGCGGTGTGCACTGGATCCCCGCCGGCGGCAGCGCACCGCTCGGCGCGCTGGGACACGTGAGTGCGGCGCTCGAGATGGCGGAGCAGACGTCACATCGCGGGACAGGGCCACCGGACGTGGTCGTCGTACCGCTGGGAACCGGAGGCACCGCCTCTGGTCTGTTGGTCGGACTGGCGATCGCCCGGCTTCCAACGCGTGTGGTAGGCGTGCGCGTGGTGCCGCGCATCATCGCCAACCACGTGCGGGTCGCGCGCTTGGCACGTCGGACACACGCGCTGCTCGCCGAGCGTGCGGCAACCACGCTGCCGCCGCTCGACACCCACCGATTGATCATCGACGAGCGCGCATATGGTGGCGCGTACGGGCGTGAGACCGCGGATGGGCGCCGCGCGGCCGACGAGCTGCGCATGGCGGGCGGCCCGCTGGTCGAGGCGACATACAGCGCCAAGGCGCTCGCCGTGGCGCTCGCTCGAGCGCGGAGCGCGCCTGACGAGCGCGTCCTCTTCTGGCTAACCTTCGACGCGCGATGGCTCGCCCCTGACAGTTCGGGCGCGGTCCCGCGACACGGCACTCACTCGGCACCATGACGAACTCGCTCCCTGAGATTGTCTTTCACATCTATCCGTCCGACTGCGACATGCTCGGACACGTCAATCACGCCACGATGCTCGGCTTCCTCGAGCGGGCGCGGTGGGAGCTGCTCGAGCGCGAGGAGGTTGGCGGCGTGCGTGACTTCGCCCAGGTGCCGATCGTGTCCGTCGTGCGGCACGTCGACATCGACTACTTCGCGCAGTCGTTGCCGGGCGAGGACCTCGCCATCCGCTCGGGGCTGCTCGCGGTGAAGAACACGAGCTACATCGTGAAGCAGGACGTGCGGAAGGTGGGAAGCAACACGCTCGTCGCCGTGGCGAGCATCGTGTTCGTGGCGGTCGACCGGGCGGGCAAGCCGGTGCGTGTGCCCGACGAGTGGCGGACGCTGCTGCCGCACTGGCCCGAAGAGAGCGAAGCCCCGCAGTGAGGAAGGCACGGCTGCCGGGCGGACTCGAGCTCGCCTACGACGACATGGGCAGCGGACCGGCGCTGCTGCTGATCCATGGCTGGCCGCACAACCACTCGCTCTGGGCTGGACAGTCGAGTGGCCTCTCGATTCAGTGCCGCTGCGTCGCGCCGGATCTGCGTGGCTTCGGCGGCTCGACGACGAAAGCGCCGTACAGCATGGTGCAGTACGCGGACGATCTCGTCGCGCTCCTCGATGCGCTGGCGATCGCCGACGCCGTCGTGTGTGGATTGTCGATGGGCGGGTACGTCGCATTCGCGATGGTGCGACGCCATCGCGCACGCATTCGCGCGCTGGTGCTCACGGCGACGCGCGCGACCGTGGACACGCCCGCGGCGCGCGAGAATCGCGAGCGGTTGATCGAGCTCAGCGAGCGCCGTGGCATGGACGCCCTCGCCGAGCACCAGCTTCGCGGCATGTTGTCGCCGTCGACCTTTGAGTCGCGCCACGATGTGCGCGAGTTGCTGCGGCGGATGATGGCTTCCGCGTCACGCGACGGGGCGATCGGTGGACAGCGCGCGATGATGGCGCGCGATGATTCGAGCGATCTGCTGCGCACGATGGATCTTCCGACGCTCGTCGTCGCGGGCGCGGACGACACGCTGACCCCTCCGGATGAGCAGCGGGCGCTCGCTGCGGCCATTCCCGGCAGTCGATTCGAGCGGCTTGCCAACGCGGGGCATGTTTCAGCGCTCGAGCGGCCGGCCGCGTTCAATCACGTCGTCGGCGAGTTTCTCGCTGGATTGCGGCGCGACTGAAGCGAGGTCACCTTTCGGCTCCAGCAATCGTCTCCCTGCATCATGTCGTCTCCCCCTCCCCAAAACAGCTCCGCCGCCTCACCCGGCGCATCACAACAGATCTCGGAGGCGGAGCGCAGCACCGGTGCGCGCATCGGAGCAGTGCTGTTCCGGCATCGTGGCTGGCTGCCCGTGCCCTTCCTTCTCGTGCCGCTGCTCGCGCACGGTACGCCCGACGCGATGAACTGGGTGCTCGGCATCCTGCTCATCGCGCTCGGGGAGGCAATCCGGCTGTCGGGGGTTGCCGCGGCCGGGACAGTGACGCGGCGTCGCTCGCGCACTGTGCAGCGGCTCGTCACGTACGGCGTCTTTGCCTGGATGCGGAACCCGCTCTACGTAGGCAACTTTCTCATCTGGATGGGTTTCATCGTCATCTCCGACGTCTTCTGGTTCCTCCCGATCGCCGTTGCGCTGTTCGCCATCGAGTACACGCTGATCGTGCGCTACGAGGAGGGCGTGCTCGAGTCGATCTTCGGCGCGGAGTATCTCGCCTACAAGGACCGGACGTCGCGCTGGTTCCCCCGGCCGCCGGGAACGGACGAGGAAGGGGCGCACCACTGGGCGGAGGCGTGGCGCTCGGAGGTCTCGACGTTCCTGCAGTACCTGGTGATTACGGCGCTCTTCGTGGCGAAGCAGCGGTACCACTGGTAATCGACGGTCGGACGGTCGGACAGTCGGACAGTCGGACAGTCGGACAGTCGGACAGTGAACTACGAAGGGCACACCGAACTGAGCT
>CAYTKA010000002.1:0-45103 GCA_964438255.1 uncultured Gemmatimonadaceae bacterium
GTCCGACTGTCCGACTGTCCGACCACCTAACCGAGTTCAGCCAGCCGGGTGCTGACCTCGCGCGCCGACGCGGGGCGGTCCGTCGGAGCGACGGAGGTCATCCAGGCGATCACCTCCTCGAGCGTCGCCGGCGCGTTGCGGCGCGCGGGCGATGGTGCGGAAGGCTCGGCTGGGGCTTCGAGCTTGGATGCGAGGAACACGCGCGGCGTGTCGCGCGGGAAGGGCGTGTCGCCCGTGAGACACTCGTGCAGCACCATGCCTGCCGCGTAGAGGTCGGTGCGCGCGTCGGGCGCACCGCCCAGGAGCAGCTCGGGCGCCATGTATTCGGGCGTACCGATCAACGCACCGGCGAGTGGTGGCGGTGCGGCGGGATCGCTCGTCGCGCTCAGCCCGCGCGGGGAGCGGATCAGCGTCGCCACGCCGAAGTCGGCGACCTTGAGCAGACCGTCGGTGGAGAGAAGGGTATTGGCCGGCTTCACGTCGCCATGAATCACTCCCTGCTCGTGCGCTGCGTCCAGCGCGCGGAGGAGCTGCTTGGCGATGGCGAGCGTGGCATCGCGCGGCAGCGCACCACGCTCGGCGAGCACCGCACCGAGGCCGGCACCGGCGACGTATTCCATGGTGAGAAAAGGAACGCCGCCCGCGCTGCCAAAATCGTACGTCCGCACGACGTTGCGATGCGACACGCGACGTGTGAGGCGGATCTCGTGCTTCAACTGCTCGCGCAGCTCCGGGTCCTCGGCCAGCAGCTCCGAGCGCAGTGCCTTGAGCGCCACGATCTCGCCGAGTGTGAGATCGCGTGCCCTGAAGACGATGCCGGTGCCCCCAGAGCCGAGTACCTCCTGTAGCGCATATCGTTCGGCGAGGACCATTCCCGGTGCGAGCGCCGTTGCGCCGCGCGGCGGGAGACTGAGCCGCGGGGCGGGGGTCGCGCTTCCGAGACGCGTGCGGCGTGGTGCACTGCCGCCATGGATGCCGAGTGGTGCGGCCGAGGGCGCCTCGCCGCGCGGTGCCGGCTGTGCGTCGGCCACGCCGAGCATGGCTACGAGCGTCTGCTTCTCGTGCAACTCGCGCAGCAGCGCCGCGAGTGCCTTGCCGAGGGATGCGATTTCATCTGCCGGCACCGACCGCACGGCATCGGTCGCGTGGTGCGCGGCGCGCTCGTACTCGCCGTCGAGCGCCTGCCGCACGGCGAGCGCAAGGGTGCGAGCCGGTCGCGTCACGCGTTGCGCAGCGCTCCACGCTGCGGCGAGCGCGAGCGCAAGGCCGAGCATTCCGGCCGCCAGGAGGGACCGTCGTCCCGTGACGAAGCCCGGGGGGAGCATTCCGGCCGGTCGTGCGACGATGAAGCCGCCCGCGACATCGCCCCCCGCCGTGGTGAGCGCGGCTCCCTCCACGGCGTACGTTCGATCGCCGATGTGCACGCGGCGCAGCGACGTGGATGGCGCTCTCCCGTTCGCGGCGGGGAGCGCGCCGGCCGCAGGAAGTGCAGCGACCGCGCCGCGTGGATCGTCGAGCGACGTTGCTGCCAGACGCGGGACGTCGTGTGCGTCGAGTGCGTAGAAGACGACGTCTGCGCCGATGGCGGCGTGGATGTCCTGCGCCGTCTGCCGATCGACGATCTTGGTGGCGACGAGCGCGCCCACCGGCGCGGCGCCCGGAACGACGATCGGCACCGCCACCACCTGGAACAACAGGCTGTCGCGCGAGACGCCGTAGCCCGAGGTCGTGCGCCCTTCGAGCGCGCGCGACACGAGCGGCACGTTGCTCATCGGTGTTCCCTGCACGGCGGGTTCGTCGCTCTTGGCGAGAAGTGTCCCCTGCTCGTCGGTGACGAATACCCAACTCGCGCCGAGCTGGTCGGCCGCCTCGAACGCCTGGTCGAGCACGTCGTCGCGGCGACCGCCGGCGACGAGGGCGCGGAAGTACGGCGCCTGCACGAAGACCCGCGCACCGCCGGCGAGGCTGCGCCCGCGTCCTGCGAGCAACTGCGCGGTCACGTCGACCGACTGGTCGAGGCCGCGGCGCTCCGCCTCTTCCGCCCCGCGACGTGCGTCTCCCGACGCAACGACGACCACGGCGACCAGTACCGCGCACACGATGGCAGCCGTGTAGAGGAAAGTGCGGCCGGCGAGTCCCACGGATGCTCTCATGCTCGCGTCGCCGATCAATAGCGATCGGCGCGTATCACGAGATACGGCCGACCGAACTTGTTGAGATGCGGCGCGGCCACGTAGGCACGGGTGTCGATGCCGATCTGAAGATTGTCGATCCCCGACGGGGGCACGACGACTTCGCGCACGACCTCATCGCTGCCGCGCTCGTGCCAGGCGTGGAGGAGATATCGTCCCGCCGGCACGCGCCGTAGCACGAAGCGCCCGTCGCCATCGGGCTGGGTCACGTACGGCCCGGGCACCGCCACGACGAAGCTGACCATCTTCGAGTGGATGTTGCAGTAGATCGGATACACACCTACTCGCGGGAAAGTCGCCGCGCGCGTGACGTTGCGGCGATAGAGCCCGAGGTCGAACGGGCCAAAGTCCACGTTCGAGAACACGTTGTGGCTGAACGGGTCGTCGTTGGGAAAGGCGACGGAGCCGCCAGCGAGGACGGCGCGAACGTGCGGGATGAACTCGCGTCCGCGCATGGCGACCGTGCCCGACTGGAGCGCCGCCGGAGCGCTGATGTTCGACGCGATGCGCTCGCGTCCCTCGAGGTACACCACCGCCGTGCTCACGTCGCCCGCCTCGCTGCCCGGGCGCTCCTGGAGTGCGAGCACACCCGCGACGTTGCCCTGCGCCAACGCGCGCGATCCGACCATGCACGGCCCGAGCATCACGGCCATCGCGAGCATTCTCGCACCGACGAGTCGACTCGTCACGCTACAGCTCAACACCGAAGACCAGGTTGACGTGCCGCGCCGTGTACGTTCCGCCCGTGTAGCGCGTGCCGATGTGGCGGTACTCGGCGCCGAACATGAGCGGCTGGGCGGGACGCCACTCCGTGCGCACGGCGCACGCGGTGTTCTGGAGGCGAAGCGGATCGGCGTCTGGATCGACGACGTCGATTCCGCAACCAAAGCCGTACGTGAACACCGGAGAAGGCTGAAGATTGAGCTGTCCCCAGCCTGCGACGTCGCGCACGGGTGCACCGAGCGTACCAGCGGGGGCGGTCGCCGGCGGGCGACCGAAGTTCTGCGCAATCCCGCCTCCGCCCAGACCGCGCAGCAATCGGCCGGCGTATGCTTCGCCGCGCAGCTCGACGCCTCGGGCGAGCACGGCCCGCAGGTCGACCGAGAGGGCATGACTCGCGAGTCGCTCGTCGGGGGACGCGACAATCCACCCGTAATGCGCGCCGAGTCCCAGCTCGCCACGCGGTGCGCCGGTCGTCAGGTCCGAGGAGGGCGTCTCTTCCTCGCCCCATCGGACACGAAGCCGTCCCTCGAGTGCTGGACGCGCCGAACGCTCACCGGCGTCCGCGGCATCCACTTCGCCCGACGCGAGCGTGCTCGCGAATGGCGCCATCACCGCCGCCTGGAGCGCCACGCGAACGTGTCGCGTCGGGTCGGTGGGTAGCAGCTCGCGTGTCAGCTCGACCTGCCCCAACCAGTTCCACAGGTTGCCTGCACCGGTGAAGTCCGGCGTGCCTACGGCAGCGAAGCTCACCGGATCGAGGCGAGAGATGAGTGGTGCGTCGGCGCCGAACATGATCTCGGTACGATTCCAGATGAGGCGTGCGCGAGCCGTGCGCAGCCTCGGCTCGGGAAAGAGGCGTCGATCGCCGGCGCCGGTCTGCACGCCGCCGAACAGATCGACGTCGATGTCGCCGGCAAAGATGCCACCGAGCACGTCATCGACTGATGCGGCGGCGCCGATACGTGTCTGACGCAGGGTGAAGCCGAGCGCTTGATTGGCAGGGGCGGGCGCCGACGTGGTGCTCGGCGGCTGCGCCACCGTGGGCACGTCGAGGTTGTTCACCCGCCCGTACGTGCCAAAGACGTTGGTGAGCACGGTCGCTGACAGCTCCACGTGCACGCGCGAGCGGGCATGCACGGCGCTCTCCGATTCTTCAGCCAGCTGTTGCCGCAAGAGTGTGATTGCCGCTTCGGCACGAGCAAGGCGCGCACGAAGCGAATCGAGCGCGAGGGAATCCGCGGTGCGCTGCACGGAGTCCCTCGACGCGCGCTGCGCGCGCAGGGGAGAGATCGCTGCGCCGAGGCAGGCGGTGCCCAGGAGAAATCGAGCGGTCGGTGAGAGCGTCACGACGGAGAGAGACGACGTAGTGCACGCATCGGGAACGCATCGCGCGGTGCGCGATCGCAATCCTATTGTGCACCACGGTCTCGCCGTCTGGCCAGTAGGTCGGCCACCACGATCTTCGCCAACTGGTCCACCCCTAGCTCCCCAACGAGCACGGCACCGCCGACCCTGGTCGGCCACGCCACGAGGCCTCGCTGGCCCGCCGAGCCGCCGAGCAGCCTCGCGTCGCTCGCGGCGCGACGCACCTCCGGATGCTTGAAGAAGCGGTCGTCGGACACGAGGTATTCGAGCACGATCCGGTCATCGCGGCGATAGGCGAGCACCGCTGCCGGCTCGCCCGCGAGATCAGCCGTCCACGCGGCGACGAGACGCAGGTCGGGCGTCCGCAGCGGTTCCACGGGGAAGGGCACGGCGTCGCGCACGACGTCGAGATCGCGCCCGCGGCCGGGGAGATCACCTGCCGTGACGCGGCGATAGTCCGCAAGCACATCGTTGAGGAGGGGCACGCTCCTCGGTGCGATCGGCGCGACCGTGACGTTCCGATCGGCCGACTGCGTACCCTGCACCGTCACCACGGTCGCAACGATGGACGCCGCGAGCATCGTCGCGACGCCGGTGAGCGCCCACGTCCGCCGACGCCAGTGCGCCGGTGCGTGCGACGGCGGCAGCGGCGTCGCAGCGATCGCCGATGCGACGCGCGCGCGCAGTGCCGGAGGAGCGGCGACAGGGGGCTCGTCCCCAAGCCGCTGCCGTACGGCGTGATGCACGGCGAGCTCGCGCCGACAGCGCGCGCAGCCGATCAGATGCGCCTCGATCTGCGACGTCGTCTCCGGAGGAAGCTCCCGATCCACATACGCGCCGAGGAGATCGATCAGCACCTGGTGCTGCTCCTCACGCTTCGCGCGCTCCGCCGGATCCTCACCTAGTCCGCGTGCCAGCCTGTCCCACTCGCTCATCGAGACTCTCCTCGGCCATTCCGCGGCGCCTTGCGTCGCCCAGTCGCCTGGGCGGCGGGTTCGGAAGCAGCAGCCTGCGAGCGATTCGCCAACAGCGCGCCGGCGAGCAACCGCCGTCCGCGTGAGATCCGACTCATGATCGTCCCGATCGGTACACCGACGATCTCGGCGATCTCGGCGTAGGTGAACCCCTCGATGTCGTGCAATTCGACTGCAACGGCGAAATCCTCGGGAAGCTGCGTCAATGCGTCGCGTACCGCCTCGCCTGACAGTCGCGCCGCGACTTCCTCGAACAGCGCGTCGACCTCTCCGCCCACGAGCTCCTCGTGCGCCGCCTCGAGGCGAGTGATCGACACGAGCGCTCCGCGTCGTGCGATGCGGTCGCCGGCGTCGCTCAACACGCTGCGCAGCAGCCGGTACAGCCACGCGCGCACGCGCGCCGGCTCACGAAGCTGATCGAATGCGAGCCACGCACGCACGCATGCCTCCTGTACCGCATCCTCCGCGTCGGCGCGGGCGTCAGTGCGACGCAGCGCGAAGGCGAGCAAGCGGTCGAGATGCGGAATGACGAGCGCATCGAAGCGAGCCTGACGTTCGGCCAGCCGATCGGGCATCAGGGCATCCGTGGTGCGGAAAGTCTACACTACGCAGAGTGGATGATCGACGAAAGTATTCCGCGCCCTGTCGCAGGAACTTTTCGGTGTCCGTACGGATTTGCTGACGTGTACTTCACCCGCTCGCTGGTCATCGCCGCCGCGCTCCTTTTCCCGACGGCCGCCGAGGCGCAATCGCTGCTCGAGCGGCCGCCGAACGTATCGGGCGACTGGACTGGTGCGCCGGGCACGCTCTACTTCCACTTCGTGCACCGCTTCAGCACGAGCGGCGCACCCGAGCGGAAGGTCACCAGCGTGCCCACGTTTCTGTTGGGCGCCGGCCTGCCGCATCAGCTCTTCGCGGGGCTCAACTACTCTACCAACTCCGCGCTCACCCCTCGATTTCCCAACGAATGGGAGGCGTTCGCGCGGTGGGCGCCGATCTCGCAGGACCGCGGCGCGGCGCTCGACGTCGGTGGACAGGTCGGCTACAACAACGCGGCGAACGGTGTGGATGGTGAGCTGTCGGTCTCGCGCTGGTTCGGTCGCGCGCGGCTGCTCGCCGCCGGCCGCGCGCTCAGCGATCCCCTCGAGCGGAATCACGTGCGCGCCGCCATCGCCGGCGGCGCCGTGCTTCGGCTCGGCACGTACGTGTCGCTCGCAGGGGACGTCGCCACACTCACGTCGCGCGATTCGACGGAGCGAGTTGCGTGGAGTGCAGGGCTGCATCTCGCCATTCCATACAGCCCGCACACCCTCTCGCTTCAGGCGACGAACACGCGCGTGACGACGCTGCAGGGCGCGTCGCGCGGGACGGGCGAGGTGCGCTACGGATTCGAGTTCACGGTGCCGCTCACGCTCGCCCGCTACTTCGGCGGCGACAGGCCGGCGCCGGCACCACCTGCGGCGGCAGCGCGGGCGCGCGATACCGTTGCCCGTCCGGTCGCTGGTCCGGTCATCCGCACCGAGATCAAGAACATCAGCTATCTCCAGCCGCAGCTCGAGATCGCCGCCGGCACGACAGTCGAGTGGACCAACCGCGATCCCCTGCCGCACAGCGTCACCGCCGTCGACCGGAGCTTCGATTCCGGATTGATC
This sequence comes from uncultured Gemmatimonadaceae bacterium, assembly GCA_964438255.1. Lineage (GTDB taxonomy): Bacteria > Gemmatimonadota > Gemmatimonadetes > Gemmatimonadales > Gemmatimonadaceae > AG11. The sequence goes on from CAYTKA010000002.1 coordinate 6,907, forward strand.
CAGCCGGGCCAGACCTTCCGTCACACGTTCAACGACGCGGGGACGTTCAACTTCTATTGTGTGCCGCACCCGTTCATGAAGGGTACGGTCGTGGTGAAGGCGCCGTGAGCTCGTTCGTGCGCCGGCAGCGCCGGCAGCATCTCGCGTCCATGTGGCTCCTTGCGAGCAGCGTGCTGCTCGGCGTCGGCGCGCTCGTGTCGTGCGTCTCCGAGCGCACCACGGGCACGACGTTGGTCGCGGAAGGTTGCGGCGTCGATCTTCCCGTCGAGGCGTTCGGGTCCACCATCGTCGAGATCAGGAACTTCGCCTTCGCGCCGGCCATGGTGCGCGTCCGGCCGGGCTCGAAGGTGACGTGGGTGAACTGCGAGCCGCCCGGAACGGACTCGCACACGAGCACGGCGGATGGCGGGGCGTGGAGCTCACCGCTGCTGCCGCCGAAGGCGACGTTCACGCAGGTGATGGGGAGCGTCGGAAGCTATGGCTATCACTGCGTACCGCACCCGGGGATGACAGGGACGGTCGTCGTCGAGTAGTCGGTACCGTGATGGCGTATCCGCTCGGCGCCGATTCTGCCTTCGGGCACCATTCCTGTCATCGTCCGAATAGGCCGACGACCCCGCCGTAACCGACCTCTGCAATTGAGCGTGGCACGGTGGCGCGAGTGACGGGTATCACCGTTTCAGCGCCGACGGTCCAGTTCACCGTCCGCCTACGTCGTTCCCGCTCACTCAAAAGGCAGAAGGAGGAAGGTCCACGATGCGCCCTTCGCGGTCCGGTCGGGGGAAGCTCCCCATAGTCGCGACGATCACGGCTGCCGCCATCGGCATGGCCGTGCTGGCCGAGCACCCTAACGTGCTCCACGCCACCCCATTCATCGGTCTCACTCGCGACAGCATTTCCGCCCTGTCGCGCCCACCCATCTCCACCGGCGCCGTCGCGCGGCTCGAAGACCTGAGCGACGCGTTCGCCACCATCGCCGCCCGCATCAAGCCGAGCGTCGTGTACATCACCGCACGACACGAGGCGCGTCAGGTCGCCGGCGACGCGCAGGGCCCGTCGTTCGACCCGAACCAGCTCCCGCCAGAGCTCCGCGACTTCTTCAAGAACATGCCCGGCATGCCGGGGATGCCGCAGGCCCCGCGCGGCCAGCGTCGCGGCGGCGTGGCATCGGGCTCCGGCTTCGTCGTCTCACCCGACGGCTACATCCTCACCAACAACCACGTCGTCGACGGCGCGTCGGAAGTGATCGTGCGCCTGCTCGACCGGCGCGAGTTCAAGGCCAAGGTCGTCGGCCGCGATCCGAACACCGACGTCGCCGTGATCAAGATCGATGCGAAGGCGCTGACCGCCGCGCCACTCGGCAACAGCGATGCGTCGCGCGTCGGCGAGTGGGTGCTCGCCGTGGGCAACCCGCTCGGCGAGAACCTCACCTTCACGGTGACGCAGGGGATCATCAGCGCCAAGGGCCGCGCGCTCGCCCTGCCCGGCCAGTCACAGCACACCATTCAGGACTTCATCCAGACCGACGCGGCGATCAACCCGGGCAACTCGGGCGGTCCGCTCGTGAACGTTCGCGGTGAAGTGATCGGCATCAATAGCGCGATCGAGAGCCCGACCGGCTACAACGCCGGCTACGGCTTCGCCGTGCCGATCAATCTGGCGCGCGCGGTGATGGGGCAGATCATCAAGTCGGGCAAGGTGGAGCGTGCCGCGCTCGGCATCCTGGTGCGTGATGCAGGCGCGGACGACGCGGCTTACGTCGGGCTCGACGAGATCCGTGGTGTCCTCGTGCAGGACTTCGGCGACGCGAGCTCTCCGGCGCAACGCGCCGGCGTGCAGCCCGGTGACGTGATCATCAGCGTCGACGGGAAGCGCGTGGACTACGTCGCCCAGCTCCAGGAAGCGATCGCTTTCCGTACTCCGGGAGACCTCGTGACCGTCGAGGTGGCCCGCAAGGGGGGCAGGCGCGCGACGCTGCGCGTTCCGCTGCAGCGCGTGAGCGAGGCCAAGGGAACGGAGAGCACGCGCGATGACGCCAGCGCCAACACCGACCGCAGCGGCTCGTCTGCAGCACCGGCGCTCGGCGTGCGCGTGTCGCCGATCGACGCTGCCACGGCGCGGCAGCTCCAGCTACCACGCGACATACAAGGTGTGATCGTGACGGACGTGGACGAGGGCAGCTCGGCGAGCAGCCACCTGGCCACGCCCGATCAGGGTGGGCCGGACGTGATCCTCTCGGTGGAGGGCACGGCGGTGCGTACTCCCGAAGAGCTGCGCGCGGCGCTCAGCCGCGTGAAGCCGGGCGAGATCGTGTCGCTCAGTGTGTACAACGTGCCGGCCAAGGCGAAGCGCATCGAGCGCGTGCGCCTCAAGTAAGCGCCGCGGTCATCACGAACGCGAATGAGAGGGGCGAGTGCGACCGAAGTCGCGCTCGCCCCTCTCTCACGTTCAAGACGATTCATCCGCTTCATCCGCTCCTCTCTTACAGTAACAGCCGCTCGGGCCGGCTTCTCAGACGAAGGTTCATCGCCCTTTCGGTCAAAAGCAGACAGTGACCGGTCTTTCTGGCTCTGGCGAGCCCGCATCGTCCGCAGCGAGACTGATTGACTGGCTCCCGCGGTGCAGGAGTCCTTTCCCGCTCTCCAGCATGTCTCGCTACCGTCAGTCGATCAGCCGGCCCACTCTCCAGCACGGGCGGGAAGGCTAGTCCCCAACATGGACGTGGCCTTGCAGCTTGCAGCGCATGACTCGACCGTCGGCCACCTGCATTCGGGTGGGAAACCTCCCGGCCTCCTCCAAACGCTGCAGAAGGAGCCGATTCCTGGGGGACGCGTCAACACGGGCCTCTACCGGCGCTGCGACGGTGTATTTCACGGCGTCAGAAGTCAGCGGTCCCGTAACCATTCGGGGTACGAGTGCTGTCGCGCGCACGGATTCGACGATCGTTCAGGTAATGGTGGCGGGCTTGGTAGCACTCCCAAAGGGCACACACTACGTGTTCACCGTAAAGCGCCATTCTCCGCGAAGGTCACAAACGACATCATAGCGCTGTGGGAAGACATTCTGAAATATGGGACTGTCGTGAGAGAGGGGGATCACCTTCACGTACAATTCAACCCATGAGCGACAGCCATCACCTGCGCCTGTGTGCGGTCGCAGCTTTCTTCATCCCTGGCGCATTGTTCGGCCAGGGGCGAGACCTCGAGGGCGCGAGGCCGATCAGGGTTCGCGTGCACGTCACGACGGCATCCATTACCGGCGATACCACGACCCTTGGCTACACCGTCGACAACTTGCGCACCGGCGACGAGGATCTCGTGGCGTTCCTGGTGACGGCCACGGCGCCCGTGATTCGGATGCCCACGCCGGCGCGGCGCCGCTGGTTCACGGATCCGCGATACGCGGACCGGGCGATTGCTCTGTGGAACGTCTACCGCAGTCCACTGCTGCGTCCCGGCGAAACCACCCCCGAGCTCGTCCTCGTCGCCCGGGGTGTGCCGGATTTTGCCCGCTACTGGGCGGAGCCGAATCCCGCCGTTCACCCGGTGGACATCGACGACGACCCCGACCGGGATGACACCTTCATCTTCAGCGACACCGGCACGACGGTCGGGCTGCTTCCCATCCCCAGCGCCGGCACCCCCGCGGCGCTGGCGACACGCCTGCGGGCGCTCGCGGCGCGCGCCCGCGGACCAATGCAGTGGATCAGCAACGCGGGCGTCTGCCACAGTCTGGATGTGAAGCTGTCACACGCGCAGCAAGCGCTGGCGTCCGGCGCGAGGCCGGTCGCCCGCACCGAGCTCGACGCGTTCGTGCACGAGCTGGACGCGCAGCACGGTGCACAGCCCGGGAAGCATGTGAGTGACGAGGCGTACGCGCTGCTTCGCCCGAACGCGACCTACCTCCTCGGCCGGCTCTAGTGTGACGTCCCATTACAGTAACAGCCGCTCGGGCGGGCCTCTCAGACGAAGGTTCATCCGGATACGGCGGAGAGGCGGATCAGACGGATAATGCTTTGGGGGTTCCGCATCCGGATTGGGCGGATGAAGCGTCGTCAGAGGCGCTGCCCCGAGCGGCCCTTGCCGGCGGGTCGAGATCTCGACGCTCGCATCTCCATGCGCAATGGAGTATCTAGGCGGACCGACATCCACGACTCTCCTCGATTCGATCGATGCGATCCTGGTTTCCCTCCCTGTATGTGATCCTTGTCCCCTCGGCGCAGCTCTGCGCGCAGAGCCCGCAGCCGGCGCACCCCTTCGACGTCCCACGATGGGCGTTCCCGGGCACTGCACCTGACGTCGTGGTGAAGAAGCCGCCATTCGACACGGTCATCAAGCTGCGCATCCCACGCAGCACGCGGACCTTCACCCTCGCACAGACGCGCGACCAGCTCACACCTCCCGACTGGTTTCCAGCGTCGCACCGGGCCGCACCCGACGTCGTGCTCCATGCGCGTCCAGCGATGAAGTACGCGTGCGGCTACTGCCATCTCCCGGACGGTCAGGGGCGCTCGGAGAACGCGACGATCGTCGGGCTGTCGCCGGAGTACTTCATGCGCCAAGTGGCCGACTTCCGCTCCGGTGCGCGGCGCCCCGCAGTCGGGGGATGGGGGCCATCGGTGCACATGACGGAGGTGTCGCGCGAGACGAGCGAGGCTGACGTGGCGGAGGCGGCGCGCTACTTCGCGTCGATGCGCGCGCGCAAGCGGTACAGGGTGGTCGAGCGGACGACGATCCCGCGCCTCTACGAGGCCGGCGGGCTGTATGCCGCGCGCTCACGAGCGCGCGTCGACACGATCGGCCACCGCCTGCTCGAGGTATCGGACGACATCGAGCGCCACGAGCGGCGCGATGCCAACGAGACGTTCACGACATACGTGGCGCCCGGCAACATCGCTCGCGGGCGCCGCATCGCATCGAGTGCTCTCGACGGAGGCACGACGCGCTGCGCCACCTGTCACGGCCCAAAGCTGCGCGGACTCGGCGACACGCCGCCGCTCGCCGGCCGGTCGCCAGCGTACCTGTTGCGTCAGCTCATCGGGTTCAGAACGGGCGACCGTGCGGGCAGCGGCAGCGCGGCAATGCGGGCCGTAGTGGCGCAGCTGACGTTGGACGACATGATCGGAGTGGCGGCATACGCTGGCTCGCTCGATCCGTGATGGTGGAGCGTTGTACGCTCGGCAGCAACCGACGCGGCGACGGCATGCTCGGCTCGACGGAGCTGATCGAGCGGGTGGCGCGCTGATTGCCCCAGCGGTGCGCGGCGCGACGACGTAGTTTCCTGGTAGGCGCATCGTCCTCCGCTCACCGGCCCCAGAGCGATGTTCATCTCCGACTTTGCCATCCGTCGTCCGATCATCACCGTCGTGACGATGATTGCCCTCGTCGTGTTCGGGATCGCCGCGCTGATGCGGCTCCAGACCGACGAGTTCCCCGACATCGATGCGCCGATCGTCTTCGTCGGCATCGCGTATCCGGGCGCATCGCCCGATCAAGTCGAGCGCGAGGTCGTCAGCCGGATCGAGGACCGCATCTCCGGCATCTCCGGACTGGACATCCTCCGCTCGACGTCGACCGACGGCTTCGCGCAGATCATCGTCCAGTTCTCCTTCGGCAAGCCGGTGGATCAGGCGACGCAGGACGTGCGCGATGCGATCTCGGCCGTCCGCGCGCAGCTGCCACAGGAGATCATCGAGCCGATCATCCAGCGCTTCGACCCGTCGGCGCTGCCGATCGTGTCGCTGGCGCTGACGTCGCTCACGCTCACGCCGGCGCAGCTCACGCAGATCGCCGATCAGACGATCGCGAGCGACCTGCGGGCCATTCCCGGCGTGGCACAGGTGAACATCGCCGGTGCCGACAGCACGACGCTCAACGTGATCCTTGACCCGGCGCGTCTCACCGCAGCTGGTGTCGGCGTGGATCAGGTCGTCACGGCCATCCGCAGCCAGAATCTCGCTGCACCGGTCGGGCAGGTGACCGGGCCGGCGACGGAGCGCGCGATCCGCCTGGAGGGACGGCTCGAGCGCCCGGAAGACTTCGCGCGACTCACCGTTGCCGTGCGCAACGGCGTGCCCATTCACCTCGGCGACGTCGCCACGATCGAAGCCGGCGCCGCCGAGCGGCGCTCGGCAGCGTTGTATCAGGGCCGCGAGTCAATCGGCATCGACATCGTGAAGTCGAAGGGATATAGCACGACCTCGGTGAGCGACGCGATCAAGCGGCGACTCCCCGCGCTCGTGGCGCAGCTCCCGCGCGGAACGACGATCGAGAACGTGCGCGACGCCGGCACGCGCGTGCGCAACTCCGTGCGCAACGTGCAGGAGGCGCTCGTGGAGGGCGCGCTGCTCACGGTGCTGGTCGTGTTCCTGTTCCTGAACTCCTGGCGGTCGACGGTGATCACCGGGCTCGCGCTGCCGGTGTCCGTGCTCGCGTCGTTCGTGCCCCTGATGATCTTCGGCTTCACGCTGAACACGATGTCGCTGCTCGGGCTGTCGCTGGCGATCGGCATCCTGATCGACGACGCGATCGTGGTGCGCGAGAACATCGTGCGCCACGTCGAGATGGGGAAAGACCATGTGATCGCATCGCACGAGGGGACCGACGAGATCGGGCTCGCCGTTGCCGCGACGACGTTCTCCATCGTCGCCGTGTTCGTACCCGTGGGCTTCATGAGCGGGTTCGCGGGACAGTGGTTCAAGCCGTTCGCGCTGACGATCGCCGCGGCGGTGCTCGTGTCGCTGTTCGTGTCGTTCTCGCTCGATCCGATGCTCTCGGCCTACTGGCCCGATCCGCAGATCGAGGCGCACGAGCGGCGCAACCCGATCGCGCGCGCGCTCGATCGGTTCAACGAGTGGTTCAACACGCAGGCGCAGCGCTATCGCCGCGGTGTGGCCTGGGCGCTCGATCATCGGAAGACGATGATCGGCCTGGCGATCGGCTCGTTCTTCATCGCGATCCTGCTGCAGACGTTGGTCGGCGGCTTCGGCTTCGTGCCGGCGAGCGATCGCGGTGAGCTGACCATTCAGGTCGAAGCACCGCCCGGATCGAGCCTCGAGTACACGCGCGTCGTAACGGAGCAAGTGGCGAAGCGCGTGCGCGAGCACGCCGAGGTAAAGTACACGTATGCCACGGTGGGCAGCGCCTCCGGTACCGGAGGGGTGGACGTCGGATCCGTGTACGTCCGGCTCGTGCCCAAGGCGGAGCGGCACATCAGTCAGAACAATTTTGCGATGCGTCTGCGTCGCGAGCTGCGCGCTGTCGGTGACGCGAACGCATATCTGCTCGAGGCGGGGGGGCCGGGCGGCGGCCAGAAGCCGTTGCAGCTCCAACTTCAGGGTTCCGACGCGACGATCCTGCAGCAGCTCGCCGACTCGATCGCGCAGCTCGTTCGCCAGGCGCCGGGCGCGGTGGACGTCGGCCTCTCGTCGAAAGGGCAGAAGCCCGAGCTCAAGGTCACGGTCGACCGTGGACTTGCCGGGTCGCTCGGCGTGAGTGTGGGACAGATCGCTGCTGCGCTGCGGCCGGCATTTGCCGGTGTGGACGCCGGCACGTGGGTCGATCCGAGCGGCGAGACGCGCTACATCCGCGTGCGCCTGCCCGCTCAATTCCGCGAGAGCCCGGCGGACCTGGCGCGTATCCCGATCATCGTTCCCGCGGCGCCGAGCGGCGGTGGTCCCAGTGTCGTGCCGCTCGGACAGATCGCGTCGATCACGAACAGCACGGGTCCGGCGCAGATCGATCACCTCGATCGCATTCGCACGATCACCATCGGCGCCAACGTGGAGGGCTCATTCGGCAACGTGACGCAGCAGGTGCAGAAGCGCGTGAGCACGTTACGGCTGCCGGAAGGCTACCAGATCGTCCCGGGCGGGCAGGTGAAGGATCAGGCCGAGGTCTTCGGCAACATCTTCACGGCGCTGGGAATCGCCGTGATGCTGATGTATCTGATCCTCGTCGTGCAGTTCGGCAGCTTCCTCGATCCGCTGGCCATCCTCTCCTCGCTGCCGTTGTCGCTCATCGGAGTGGTGCTCGCGCTGCTGGTCACGGGCGACACGCTGAACATCATGAGCTTGATCGGCGTGATCCTGCTGATGGGCATCGTGGCAAAGAACGCCATCCTGCTGATCGACTTCGCGAAGTGGACGCACGAGCAATCCGGGGTGCGCATGCGTGACGCGCTGATCGAAGCGGGAGCCATTCGTCTCCGTCCGATTCTCATGACGACGCTGGCGTTGATCGCGGGCATGATCCCCGTCGCCCTGGGGCGCGGCGAGGGCGCGGACTTCCGATCGCCGCTCGGCCGGGCGGTGATCGGCGGGACGATCACGTCGACGATCCTGACGCTGTTCGTGATCCCGACGGTGTACGAGATCCTCGACGACTGGCGCGAGCGGCTCGGCGCGCGGATCGGCGCGCGCCGGCGGGCGCCGCACGCGGTGCACGCGGCGCCCGAGCCGGCAACGGGGGATTGAGCACGGACGCTCCGCGCGATCTGCTACGCGATGCGCCGCGCCTCCGCCGCGGTCGGATAATCCGTGTATCCGTCGGTGAACCCCTTGGGACCGGCCCCGTAAAACGTCGCCGGGTTCGGCTCCGCCAGCGGGAGCCCATCGCGCAGTCGTGCGACGAGGTCCGGGTTGGCGATGAATGGACGGCTCATGGAGATCAGGTCGGCCTTCCCGCTCGAGAGCGCATCTTCGATGTCGGCGAGCGTGGTGTAGTTCCCCGCCGAGATGTACGTGTTCGTGAAGATCCGTCGAATCGTCTGCGCCGTCGTCGCGGCGGTGGCGAGCGCCGAGAGGCGTGAGTGATCCACGAGGTGGACGTAGGCGATGCCGATCTTCTGCAGCGCCTCGGCGAGATACGCATACGCTTCGTCGATGTGCGGGTAGTGCGACAGGTCGTTATTGGTGCCCCACGGGGAAAGGCGGATGCCCGTGCGATCGGCGCCGATCGCGTCGGCCACGGCCTGCACCACCTCGATCACGAAGCGCGCGCGGTTCTGCACGGAGCCCCCATACGCGTCGCTGCGCTGGTTGCTGCGCGGGTGGAGGAACTGCTCCAGCAGGTAGCCGTTGGCGCCGTGCAGCTCCACGCCGTCGAAGCCTGCTTCGATGCCGAGCCTGGCGCTGTCCCGGAACTGGTCGCGCACTCTCTGTAGCTCGACTCCCGACAGCGCCTTGGGGGTGCTCAGGGGCTGCAGTTGTCGCTGGTCGGTCCACATCTTTCCCGCCGCGGCGATGGCCGACGGCGCAACCCCCTCCGTGCCGGGGGGAAGATTGAGCTCGTGGAATACCCGACCGACGTGCATGAGCTGCACGAAGACATGTCCGCCCGCCTCATGCACGGCCTCGGTGGTGAGCCGCCACCCCTCGACTTGCTCCTTGGTGAACAGGCCGGGGATGCGGGCGTAGCCGAGTCCCTCGGGGGCCGGGGCGGTGCCTTCGGTGATGATGAGACCGGCCGTTGCGCGCTGGCGGTAGTACTCCGCCATCATCGCGTTCGGGATGTTGTCGATGGCGCGGCTTCGGGTCATGGGTCCCATGACCAGACGGTTGGCGAGCGTGATCTTTCCGAGCTTGGTGGGTTCGAATGCTCTGGGCACGGCGCTGAAGTCCTGGTGTCCGGTGAATGAAGCGTACCGGACATGGAACCCGACGAGCGGTCGAAAAGCTCCCAGGGGTCCCCAGCACCGCGCGTCCGATACCTTTCATCTACCCGATCTTTCAGAGGATCGCATGTCGACTACTCAGACGCCGCCGCCGAGCGGGACGCCCGAGCTGCTCTATCTCCTGCACTGTGAGCCCGAGGAGTTGGCGGAGGCGCTGTCCGGGATGCGGGCCGCCGACGTCGCCGAGGCGTTGCGCGATTTGCATCCGGACGCAGCGGCGAAGGTGATGGCTGCACTGCCCTTCGATCTCGCCGTGCAGGTGTTCGACGAGCCGGAGCTGGCGTACCACCGGGCCGAGATCGTGCGCCACATGGACGGGCGGCAGGCGGCGCTGCTCATCGCCGCGATGTCCGCGGATCAGCAGGCGGATCTCTTCCGCGAGCTGCCGGAGGAGGATCGCCCGCGCTTTCTCGAGCTGCTCGACCAGCCGACCCGTCGCGCGCTGGAGCTGCTGCTCCGATATCCGCCCGACACCGCCGGGGGCATCATGACGACGGAGCTCGTCTCGGTGCCGAACACGTGGACGGTGCAGCAGACGCTCGACTACATCAGCGACGTCGGACGCGCGAAGGAAACCGTCTACGCGATCTACTGCCTGGAGCCGGTGGAGAACACGCTCGCGCACGTGGTGTCGCTGCGGGATCTCATGGTCGCGAGCGATCGGACGCTCCCGGTGGCGGCGATCGGGAACAAGCGCAAGCCGCTCAGCGTCACGCCGACGACGGATCGCGAAGAGGTGGCGCGGCTCATCTCGAAGTACAACCTGCTCGCCGTTCCGGTCGTGGATGACGGCAATCACGTGCTCGGCATCGTCACCGTGGACGACGTGATCGACGCGATCGTCCGCGAGCAGACCGAAGACGTGCAGAAGTTCGGCGGTATGGAGGCGCTGGACGAGCCGTACACGGAGATCACCTTCGCGCGCATGATCCGGAAACGCGCCGGCTGGCTGTGTGCGCTCTTCCTCGGTGAGATGTTGACCGCCACGGCGATGGGACATTTCGAGGGGGAGATCGCGCGCGCCGTCGTGCTCTCGCTGTTCATCCCGCTCATCATCAGCTCGGGGGGCAACTCCGGCTCACAGGCGACGTCGCTCATCATTCGCGCGCTCGCGCTTCGGGAAGTGAGGCTCGGAGACTGGTGGCGCGTCGCGCTCCGTGAGCTGCCCGCCGGGGTGACGCTCGGACTCATCCTCGGCACGATCGGCGTCATCCGCATCGTGCTCTGGCAGCAACTCGGATGGTACAACTACGGCTCGCACTGGCCCCTGATTGCCGCGACAGTGGGCGGCGCGTTGATCGGTGTCGTGACGTTCGGATCGCTCGCCGGCTCGATGCTGCCCTTCCTGCTCAAGCGCCTCGGCTTCGACCCGGCGAGCGCGTCGGCGCCCTTTGTCGCGACGCTGGTGGACGTCACGGGGCTCATCATCTACTTCAGCGTGGCGTACCTGATCCTGCGCGGGACGCTGCTCTGATGCGGACCTCGTGTCGCGCTCCGTCATCGACGAGCGGGATCACCGGCGTGTCGAGTACCCGCTCATCGAGGCTCACTTCGACGTCGCGACCAGAACTGCCCGGCTCACGCACGACGATGACGTAGGTGCTCTTCCCGAACCGATACTCGATCGTGAGCTCCGGCCAGTCGGCCGGTACGCGCGGGCGAACTTCGAGAGTGTCGCCGCGCTTGGTGAAGCCGAGGAGCACTTCGAGCCCGACGCGGTACATCCAGCTTGCCGAGCCCGTGTACCACGTCCATCCACCCCGGCCGAGATGCCCGGCAGCGGTGTACACGTCGGCGGCCACCACGTACGGCTCTACCTTGTAACGCTCCACGTCCGCCGGTGTGCTGGTGTGCGTGAGAGGGTTGAGCATCTGGTACAGCTCGAACGCGCGGTTCCCGTCGCCGTGCAGCGCCGTTGCCAGCACGGCCCAGAGCGCGGCGTGCGTGTACTGCGCGCCGTTCTCGCGCACGCCCGGCAGATAGCCCTTGATGTAGCCTGGATCGTGCGCCGTCTTGTCGAAGGGTGGCGTGAGGAGCGTGATGAGGCGCGCGTCGTCACGAACCAGATGCTCCTCGAGTGAGCGCATGGCCTGCGCCTGTCGCGCGGGCTCGCCCGCACCGGAGATGACGCTCCAGCTCTGGGCGATGGAGTCGATGCGGCACTCGTCATTCGCCGCCGAGCCAAGGGGCGTGCCGTCGTCGAAGTAGGCGCGCCGGTACCAGGCGCCGTCCCATGCGTGTGCTTCGACTGCTTCGGCGTACGCGTCCGCCTCGCGGCGGAGCTCGCGCGTGACCGCGGCGTCGCCGCGCGCCTCGGCATGCTCGGCGAACGACCGCAGCACCGTCACGAGGAACCAGGCGAGCCACACGCTCTCGCCCCTGCCCTCGACGCCGACACGATTCATGCCATCGTTCCAGTCACCGCTGCCCATGAGCGGCAGCCCATGCGCTCCCCGTGTGCACGCCTTGCGCAGCGCACGCAGACAGTGCTCGTACACGCTCGCTCGCTCGTCCGACACCTTGGGCAGATCGTACACCTCGTGCTCGTGCGGCTCGAGCGGGCGCATGACGAGGAACGGCACCTGCTCGTCGAGGACGGTGGCGTCGCCCGTGACGTGCACGTACTGGCTCACGACGAACGGTAGCCACACGAGATCGTCCGAGAAGCGCGTGCGCACTCCGCGCCCGCTCGGTGGATGCCACCAGTGCTGGACGTCTCCTTCCACGAACTGTCGTGAGGCGGCGAGCAGGATGTGCTCGCGCGCGACCGCGGGCTCGGCGTAGACGAACGCCATGACGTCCTGAAGCTGATCGCGGAAGCCGTACGCGCCGCTCGACTGGTACAGCGCCGAACGCCCCCACATGCGGCAGGCGAGTGCTTGATAGAGTGTCCAGCGATTGATCAGGGCGTCGAACGAGGGCTCTGGTGTCCGCACGCGGATCACGGCGAGGCGCTTGTCCCACGCGTCACGTGAGCCCTCCAGTGCCGCGGTGGCGCGGTCGACGTCACGATACGCCGCGACCGCGCCACGGGCCGCAGCCTCGTCGTCGCCGGCGCCGAGGACGACGACGAGCTCCCGCGTCTCGTCCGGCGCGAGCTCGAACGCGCAACGGAGCGCGGCGCAGGGGTCGATGTCCGCGCCGGTCGTGCCGGAGAGCGCCTCCGCGCGCATCCCCGCCGGGTCGTCGACGCCGCCGTTGCGACCGAGGAACTCGCCGCGGTCCCCCGTATGGCCGCTGACCGGCAGGCTCACGGCGCAGAAGGCCACGCGCTCCGCGAACTGTGGCTCGAAGGTGTTGCGCGCGAACATCGCCTGCTCCTGCTGATCGAACCAGGTATGCACCTGATGCTGGGTGTGCTCGCGCAGCACGCCCATCGACCACTCCACGTACGCCGTGAGTGAGAGCCGGCGCGGCTTGTCTCCGCGGTTGCTCACGCGAAGGAGCGACACTTTTACGGGCTCGTCACCAGCCATCCCGAGCGTGAGCTGCGTCTCGATACCTCGATGGATCTGCTCGAACGTCGAGCTCCCCGCGCCATGCCGGACGATGAACGACCCGTCGTGGCCGAGTGGGGCAGGGGTCGCGCTCCACACGTCGCGCGTCTCCTCGTCCCGCAGATAGAGCACCTCGGTCGGGGGATCGGTCACCGGATCGTTCTGCCACGGAGTGAGGCGGAAGAACTGGCTGTTCTCCGCCCACGTGAAGCCAGCCCCGCGCTCGCTGACGAGGAAGCCGCCGCGCGCGTTGGCGACGACGTTGATCCAGGGTGCCGGGGGCAGGTGTCCGTCACGCAGTCGGATCTCGTAGTCCCCCGTGTCAGTGAGTCCACCCAGGCCATTGTCGAACAGCAGAGGGGGCAGGTCGCGGCGTGGGAGCGGGGCACCGTCGGCTTCATCCTCCGCGTGCCCACCGTGATGCGCCGGCATCGCCGGTCGTGCCCGTCCGGTGGTGTCCGCGCGGACGAGCGAGTGAAGCCGGCGCACCACGCGCACTGCCATCGGCGTGACGCGGGACGCGAGGCGGAGGTGCGGCGCTGGCGGCATGTCCGCGTCGTCTGCCTCGTTCTGCTCCGGCGCGCCACGCGCCGCGGCCTCGGCCCGCTGCTCGGCGGCCGTCAAGACGCGGCCAAGGCCCTGACCTGCACAGGCGATGTGCACGCGAGCGGTTGCTCGGAGCATGAGCAGCGTCTCGGGCGTGACGGTGTCGCTGCGCCGCAGAAATACGCCCCCCGGACGGTCGACGATGGCCGCCTCGCTCGAGGCGAGCACCGCGGACGTGATCCGGTCCTGCAGCTCCTGCTGGTAGGTGGACGGGCGCATGTTGAGCACCACGAGGTCGACCGTCATCCCGCGCCGCCGCCAGTAGTGATGCGCGGCGAGGAGCTGCCGGAGCGTTGGCAACCCTTCCGGTGAATCGATCGTGGCGAGCAGGATCGGCCAATCGCCCGAGACGCCGAGCGCCCACAGGAGCGGCTGCGAGCCGCGGTTGCGGCGCAGCTCGTCCTGCGGTGCGCGAAGCGTCGGGTTGGGATAGAAAAGATGTCCCGCCAACTCCTGGTAGACCGCGGCGTCGTTCGGGGTGAGGTTGAGCTCCCGCAACTCGACGTGCGCTCCGGTCCACGCCAGGTCCAACGCCCGCTGGGCGGCATGCGGATCGTCGTACCTGTCGGCGAGCTCGAAGGCACGCTCGCGCGTGGTGGCGACGAGGGTGGTGAACGTGACGGACGCCGAGCGTCCCGGCTCGAGGCGCACGCGCGTGCGCAGCGCGAAGATGGGATCGAGGACCGCGCCGGTCGTTCCCGGAAGTGCACCGTCGTGCTCCATCGCGACCGGATCGGCGGTGGAGCGCCCACGACCGAGAAAACGTGCGCGGTCCGTCTCACAGGTCACGGGGCCGACGCGCTCAGTTCCGGTGGCCACCACGTGCACGAGCCAGAGGCGCTGCTCATCCATCGACCGTGGCCGGCGCGTGGCGGTGACGGCGGAACACCACTCGTGGTACTCGGTCTCCACGAAGAGATTCGCGAACGCAGGGTGGGCGCGGTCGGCGTCCGGCGAGCCAAGCACGATCTCGCCATAGCTCGTGAGCTCGAGCTCCCGCGGCGCGTCACCGTTGTTGGTCAGCGTGATACGCCGGACCTCGGCCGCATCCGCGGGGACCGCCACGATCTCGGTGCGCGTCTCGATGTCGTCGTCGACGCGGACGAAGGTGACGCGGTCGGTGGCGAGCAGCACCCGGTACCAGTCGGCGGGAGCGCGTACCGGCTGATGCGTCGCCGACCACACCCGCCCGCGCGACACGTCCTTCACATAGCAGAACTGCCCCGTGTTGTCGCGCGTGCCGTCCGCACGCCAACGAGTGACGGCCAGCCCCTCATATCGGCTGTACCCCGACCCGCTGTTGCTGACCATGAGGGTATACGGCAGATGGCCGAGCAGCGCGACGGCCGGGTGTGGAGTGTCCGGGCTCTCGATCTCGCGAACAACCGGCCGCTCGAGCTCCGGATCGGGTAACGCCTCGTCGGCGCTCGTCGCGGGCGCGGTCTGAAAGACCAGGCGCCGCGGAATGCGCTCCTGAAGGAGCAGCTCCGCCGAGCGGATGAGCGGGTCAGCGTGGAAGCGGCGCTGCCAGAGCTGCGCCGTGAGCACGTTGGTCAGCGCGACGAGGCTCATGCCGACGTGGTGTGCCATGTGGGTCCGCACGACGGCGTATCGCCGGCCGGCATCGGGACGCGTGTAGTCGAGCGAGTCGTAGAAGCCGAACGTGCCAAGCGCGCCCAGCCGCTCGAGCGCGTGGAGGTTGGAGAGCGCGCGTGGGGGGTCGAGCAGCGCGGCGAGCGCCGATGCGTAGGGCGCGACGACGAGATCGCGGCCAAGCCCGCGCTTGAGTGCGATGTCCGGGATGCCGAACGCGCGGTACTGGTACGTCTGCTCCCGATCCCGGACGTTGTACGCGCTCTCGCTGATGCCCCACGGCACCCCGCGCTCGGCGCCGTACGTCAACTGGCGGTTCACCACGCCATGGTACGTCTGGTCGAGCAACGTCGCGGGGAACGACCGCAGAACGAGCAGCGGCATCAGGTACTCGAACATGCTGCCGCTCCACGACACGAGTGTCGTCTCGCCGCCGGCGTGGGTCAGCGTGCGACCCAGCCGGAACCAGTGCTCCGGCGGCACGTCGTGTCGCGCGATCGCGAGGTAGCTCGCCAGACGGGCCTCCGACGCGAGCAGATCGTAGTGTGAGTTGTCGAGGGCGTGCGCGCCCTGCAGGTAGCCGATCGCGAACAGCTTGAGCTCACTGTCGTAGAGGAAGCGAAAATCCATTTCCATGGCGAACCGGTACGCCCGATCCGCGAGCGCTTCGAGGCGCGCTCTCAACTCCGGCGCGGTGGATCCGCTCGTCACCGATCCGTCGAGGGCAGGCTCCGCTCGGCGCGCGGCGATGAAATCGAGACTCCACGTGATCCACTCGGCGCCAGTTGACGTCTCGTCCGGCGACGCGCTGGCCAAGGCGTCGCGCGCGCGCGCAAGGTGCGCGGCGATGGCGTCGAACGCCGCCGCGAATGCGCGGGCATCGATGGTGTGATCCGGGCGGGGAATGGCGGCGCGAGCCGCGTGCAGGCGCTCCCGTGCTTCGGTCCGGGCGGCCGCCTGCTCGCCGGCCTCGCCCCCCTCGCCCGCGGATGCTGGCGCGCTCAGATGCTCGCCGGCGAGCGCGAGCGCAGTCTCGAGCGCCCGCCACATTCGCACGTGTCGCACGGGTTCACCGGGAACGGCGAGGCACGCCTGCCGAACCGCGATGAGATGACCGGCGAGATTTCCGCTGTCCACCGTGGAGATGTACGCCGGCTCCAGCACGCGCAGGTCATGCAGATCATACCAGTTGTAGAAGTGGCCGCGGAACCGGCGCATGCGCTCGAGCGTGCGGAGGGTCAGTTCGAGTCGCTCCGCCATCGCGCCGGCGCCGATGAAGCCGAGGTCGTAGGCGCTGACCGTCGCAAGGAGCTGCAGGCCGATGTTCGTGGGCGACGTACGCATCGCCACCACGGGGTCCGGATTTTCCTGGAAGTTGTCCGGCGCCAGCCAGTTGGTGTCCGCCGTCATGAATCGATCGAAGTACCGCCAGTGAAGGAGCGCATACCGCAGCGCCTGGGCGCGCTCCTGCGCACTGAGCTGCGGCAACCGGCGCACGGTCGGAGCGCTGAAGGCGCGTGCCAAGGCAGGCGAGGCCATCCAGAGCGCAACGAGAGGAGCAACGGCCAGGAGCTGTGCCGTCCCTTCGCGTCCCACCCCGGGGATCACGACGACGAGAATGGCGGCGGCGACGGCGACCGCCGGCCACATCGCGCGCCATACTTCGCGGGCGGTGCCGGACACCGACTGCTCGGTCTGCGAGGCCGTCTGCCACTCGAGCAGCGTTCGCCGCGACACGAACAGACGCCACAGCGTCCGTGCGATCGCATCCGCGGACACCCAGGCCTGGTGCGGGAGAAAGGCGACGGCGACCGCGAACTGCAGCGCACTCGTTTTCGCGTCTTCGCCGACACTGGCGTAATACGCGCGCCACGACTTGTCGCGCGGGGGCCGGAGCACGGCAAGCAGGAGCGCGAAGGCCCACGGCGCGCCGATCGCAACGAGCCCCAGCACCGTCCAGCGCAGCGGAGTGCCCGATAGTATCGTCCACCCGGCGACGAGCAACAGGAGCTGCGCCGGCTCGACCACGCTGCGGCGCAGATTGTCGAAGATCTTCCACCGGGACAGGAGGGACAGCCGGTTGGACTCGGGCCCGTTCGGGCCCGGCACGTGTGGCGTCAGCCACTCGAGGAGCTGCCAGTCGCCGCGAATCCAGCGATGCTTGCGCCGGGTGTAGGTGAGATATCGCGTGGGGTAGTCGTCGTAGACCTGGATGTCGGTGGCGAGACCGGCGCGCGCGTAGCTTCCCTCGATCAGGTCGTGCGAGAGGAGGGTGTTCTCCGGGAACCGCCCGCCCGTCACCCGCTCGAAGGCGTCAACGTCGTAGATTCCCTTTCCGGTGTAGCTCCCCTCTCCATAAAGGTCCTGGTAGACGTCGGACACCGCGGTGGTGTACGGGTCGACGCCGGGATGACCGGAATGGATCTCGGCGAAGTACGACCGGAACGCGCTCGGGAGCGCGATGCCGACCCGCGGCTGTATGACGCCGTAGCCTCGCACGACTCTTCCGAGTGCCGGGTCGTACACGGCGCGATTGAGCGGGTGGGCGATCGTACCGACGAGGAGTGCCGCGGCCTGCGGCGGCAAGACGGTGTCCGCGTCGAGTGTGATGACGTAGCGCGCCCGCCGGATCGTCTCGAGGTCACCGACGATCGTCGAGAAGCCCTCCTCGCCGTCGCCATGGATGCAGCGGTTGAACTCGGCGAGCTTGCCGCGTTTGCGCTCCCACCCCATCCACACGCCCTGCTGCGGGTTCCAGCGGCGCGGGCGGTGAAGCAGGTAGAACACATCCTCCCGCTCGGCACCGTACCGAGCGTTGAGCGCGCGAATTCCTTCAACCGCCGCCGCTACGATCTCATCGTCTTCCGCGGTGGTCTCGGTCGGCGCATCGGCAAAGTCGCTCAGGATCGCGAAGTGGAGATGGGTGTCGCGGTTGGCGAGGAACTGCACCTCGAGATGCTCGAGTGCTTCCCGCACCGCGTCGACGTGCGGGAAGAGCGTCGGAACGACGACAACCGTGCGAAACTCCGGTGGAATCCCGTGCTCGCGCAGCTCGAGCTTCGGCAGGATCCGTGGGGGGAGGAAGGTGGTGATCAGCTGGTTGACGAGGCGGACCGCGACCTCGTTCGCCGGAAGCAGCGCGAACAGTGCCGCGAGGATCCAGCCGGGGCGCGTTGCGGGGGCGGCGAGCGAGAGGAGTGCCGCCAGCGCCGCCAGCGTGCCGGCGAGAATGCCACCGACGAAGATCGCATTCGGATGGCGCAGCATCGTCCGATGGACGCGCTCGCGCGCCCTCGGACGGTAGCCGGCTCGTCGCTCGAGCTCCTCGAGCCCCGCGTCGACGAGGTAATAGCCGACGTGATGGAGGCGCATCTCGTCGTCGCCGTCGCTGCTTGCAGCGCGCGCCAGGTCGATGGCGGCACGGGCGACGGCCGTCTCGCCGAGCCTCGACCGCTTCGCGATCCGCTCGACGGCGTGGCGGTACTCGTCGCGCGTCGCGAACGTCATCCGCGGATAGAAGCCGGAGGGGTCGTCTCGCAGCACCGTCTCCACCTTGCTCTGCCGCTCGACGAACGAGCGCCAGTCCATGCGCGCGATCGCGCGCAGGCTGGTGATGCTGTTCGCCATGCCGAGTTGAGTGAGCGCGAGGCGCTCGCTGGAGCGCGACGCCGCGTCCACGGCGCTCAGGCCGTCCTCGGCCAGCCACTGCTCGAGCCAGGCGAGCGGCGTGAACTCGCCACCGACGAGGCGGAGCTGCTGGAGAAAGCGTGAAACGAAGATGGAGGTGAACGGCGGATGGTCGTGCACGAGCTCACTCAGCACGACGCCGAGCGCCGAACCTCCCTCCTGGTGCGCGGCATGAATACGAGCTGCCCACGCGTCGGCCGCCTCGATCTCGTCGAGCCACTGGACCGTCCGCAGCGTCATCCGACGCACGTTCTCGACGAGGCCCAGGCGCAGCACGGCCGGCATCGCCCACAGCTCGCCGAGGGAGAGCGGCGTACGCTCCTCGAAAGCGCTCACGAACAGCTCGACGCTGTCCAGCCTGATACGACCCTCGGTGTGCGCGATGATCGTCACCGCGATCTCGTACACGCGCGGGTACCCGGCGAGTGGTCCCGCCGCCAGCTCCGGGAGCTCGCGGTAGAATTGGCGAGGCAGACTCTCGTGCACCTCGCGGACGTGCTCGTCCACGACGTGATAGTTGTCCAGGAGCCACTCGCCCGCGGGCCCCACATCCGCGCCGCCGGCGGCAGCGGCCGTCAGACGCGCGTGCGCGTCGTCCAGGATGCCACGGGTCTCGCGGAGTCTGGCCAGCAGGAGTGCTTGTCGTTGCCCCCTACCGGCCGCGAGACGCTGTCCGGCGGCGAGCGCTCGTGCGCGCTCCGCCAACCGGTCGGCACCGAGCGGTTCGCCTCGGATGGGTCCGGGCACGAGCTCGAGCCGCTTCGCGCGGGGAGAGAAGAGCCGCGCCAGAGGCACAGTCGGCTGCGTCGGGGGAACTTTGGGCGCCATTGGACTCGCTGAGATGTACGCGCTCTCGTCCGGCGCTACCGGAAGGGGGAGGTGCCCCCGGCGCTAAGGAAGGTATGTCGCCGTCGAGAAGCGGAGCGAATTGCCCGCCTAGCAAACTGTGGACCTTGTTGGTAGTCACCACCCCGCGCACGACGTAACTTCCCGCTCGCCGTCACGACGCTTCACCTTCCTTGGAGCTACCCCGTCCATGCCGCCACGCCGGCTGCCGCTCTTCCTGACTGCCCTCCTGGCGTTCCCCGCTCAGCTCGCGGCACAACGGCCGGCCGGCATCATCGGCGCCTATACCCCGCCGAAGGTCTATCCCCAGCGCGTCCGCGTCTTTGACCTACTCCATCAGCGCGTCGCGATCTCCTTCGATCTCGACCAACACGCCGTGACCGGCGAGGTAGCCACCCGCGTCGTCATCACCGCCGCGCCCGCCGACACGGTGCGGCTCGATGCCTCCAACCTCACCATCGACGCGGCGTTCGATGCGGCGGGCCGGCCGCTGCGGTTCACGAGCGACACCTCCAGCGTCACCGTGCATCTGCCGAGCCGCGCGAAGATCGGCGACACCGTGCAGTTCACCCTCCGCTACCACGGCCACCCCGAGCGCGGCATGTACTTCGTGCCGCGTCGCCCCACGATGTGGACGCAGGGCGAAGCGATCGAGACGCCGTCATGGGTGCCTACCTACAACGCGCCGAACGACAAGACCACCTGGGAGATCCTGGTCACCGCCGACACCGGGATGAGCGTGCTCTCGAATGGCCGGCTGGTGAGCGTGACCAAGACCCCCGACGGCCGCATGCAGACCTGGCACTGGTCCCAGGAGAAGCCGGCATCCACGTACCTCTACTCGATCGTCGCCGCCCACTTCGCCGTGCTGCGCGACTCATGGCGCGGCATTCCGGTGGAATACTGGGTCGCGCCCGACACGCTCGACGCCACGTGGCGTACCTTCGGAGAGACGCCGTCCATGATCGAGACGTACTCCCGCGTGCTCGGCGTCAACTACCCCTGGGCGAAGTACGATCAGGCGATCATCCCGGACTTCACGTACGGCGGGATGGAGAACGTCTCTGCCACGACCCAGACTGACCTCGCGCTGCACGACGCGTCGGCGGAGCCGGAATGGAGCGGGCGCGGGCTCAACGCGCACGAGCTCGCGCACCAGTGGTTCGGCGACCTCACGACGACAGCGACGTGGGCGCACGCGTGGATCAACGAAGGGCTCACCACCTACATGGAGAGCGTGCACGAGGAGCAGAGCCGCGGGCGCGAGGCGGCGCAGTGGAACTGGATCAACCAGCAGGCGCAAGCCGAGCGCGCGGACCTCAATCAGGAGCGTCCGCTCGTCTTCGGCGAGCAGCCCGGCACCGATCCGATTCAGATCTTCTTCAGCGGACACGTCTATCCGAAAGGCGCGCAGCTGGCCCACCAGCTACGACGACTCGTCGGTGACTCGTTGTTCTGGAAGGGGATGAAGCGGTTCCTCACCGACAACGCCTACAAGCCGGTGGAGACGGCGGACTACGCGATCGCGATGGAGAAGGCCACGGGCCGAGATCTCGACTGGTTCTTCGACCAGTGGGCATATGGCATCGGCTATCCCAAGGTGAAGGTCGCGCGCGAGTGGCGTCCCGCCACGCGAACGCTGCACCTCACGGTGGACCAGACGCAGAAGATCGACTCGACACATCCCGTCTTCCGCTTCCCGGCCACGGTGCGCGTCATCACGCGCGACTCCATCGTGCGCCATGAGATCATGGTGAGCTCGCCGCACCAGTCGTTCGACCTCCCGCTCCCGGCCGCGCCGGTGAGCTTCCGCTTCGACGAGGGCGGATGGCTGCTCGGCACAGTCACCACCGATCAGACGGCCGGCGAGCTGGCGGCGCTCGCGCGTCACGACCTCGACTTCACCGCGCGCTGGTGGGCGCTGCGCCAGCTCGACACATTGATCGACGCAGCGGCGCGCGACGCTCGCCGCCTCATCGCCCTCAACGACGAGAACCAGCACCTCCGCGTCGAGGCGGTCCGCCAACTCGGCAACGATGCGTCGACAGGGGCTTCGTCGATCATACGCTCCGCGCTCGCCGACCCGTCGAGCGCCGTGCGCGCGAGCGCCGTCGAAGCGCTGGCCCACCGCGACTCCGTCGGCGTTCAGGCGACGGCGGTGACGATGATCGAGCACGATCCGAGCGCCGCGGTGCAGGTCGCGGCACTCGGCGTCTACGATCCCTCACTCGCGCCGCAAGGCACGGCACTGCTCGTGGATCGCGTGCTGCACGGCCGCTCGCTCGCCATCCGCACCGTCGCTGCGCAGCGCCTGCTGAAGCAGCCCGACGCGGCAGGCGCCGCCGCGCTCGAGACGGCGGCGGATCCGCGTGAGCCGCGCGAGATGCGCACCCGTGCGCTCTCGGTTCTGGCCCGGTGGCCCGACAGGTCGCGCGCGATCGCCGTCGCCACCGCTGCGCTGACCGACGACGATCCGCTGTTCGCTTCGACCGCGGCGCGGCAGCTCGGAGCCATCGGTGGCGAGGCCGGACGCGCCGCGCTGCAGCGGGCATTGCAGGCCGAGCGGCGCGTGACGGTGCGCGCGGCACTCACGGCTGCTCTGGCCAGACGACAGTAGAAGTAATTCGCGGCACCGCGAGCGAGCATTGACCTACAGGCGCGCCCGGCGCGGGACGAGATGTCCCGCGCCGGCGGACGCCGAGACGTTTCAGACTGCCTGCAACAGTGGCTCCAGCTCGACACGCTCCTGCGGCCGCGCCACCGACGCGTAGTCTCCCAGCAGCAGATCGAACACCGCGTCCCATGAGTGCTGCGCGGCGGTGGTGAGCCCGCGGCCGGCGAGCTCGCCGCGGCGCTCGACGTCCGCCGCGAGACGCAGCAGCGCGCGCGCCATCGGCATCGGGCCGTCCGCGCCCACCAGCACTCCGCTGTCCCCGCCGCGCAGCAGCTCGCGCGTGGGCGCCGCATCCGCGGCCACCACGGGCACGCCCGACGCCATCGCCTCGAGCAGCACGTTGCCGAAGGTGTCGGTGCGCGAGGGGAAGACGAACAGGTCGGCCGATGCGTAGAGGGTGGCCAGCTCGTGTCCCTCGAGCCGACCGAGGAAGACGCTGTTCGCCGGTGCCTTGGCGCGGCAGGTGGCGGCATAGGGCCCGTCGCCGGCAAAGGCGAAGACGAACCGCCGCTCGGTGCGCTCCTGCGCAGCCCGCATGGCGTCGAGCGCCAGGTCCAGTCCCTTCTCGACCGCCAAGCGTCCGACGTACGCCACGACGATCGTGTCCGCGCTCGCGCCGAGTCGCCCGTGGCGGAAGGCCGACGAACGGCGACGCGGCGAGAAGCGGGCGGTGTCCACGCCGCGCCCCCACAGGCCCGTTCTCCGTATCCCGTGCGACTCCAGCTCGTGCTGCACGGCGCGCGTGGGGCAGTACGTGCGCAACCCGCCGTTGTGGAACCACCGCAGGTAGCGCCATCCCGGCGCGGCGAGCGCACCGAGCCCGTAGAACCCGGCGTAGGCGCTGAAGCTCGTGTGGTACGAGCTGACGAGCGGGACGCGGAGGCGATGTGCCGCGGCGCGCCCCGCGAGCCCGATGCCGAATGGCGTGGCCACGTGCACGAGCGTTGGCTCGAAGGCGCGCAGCTCGCGCATCGCTACTGCGGTGCTCGGCGCGGCCACGCGGAGCTCAGGATACGCCCAGAACGGCGTGCTGGGAAAGCGCCGCACCGTCGCATCGTCGACGGCAGCGGGATCGGTGGTCGTGAGCGTGAGCACGTCGCCGCCGCGCTCCCGCACGGCTCGCACGAGCCGGTCGAGCGTTCGCGTGACGCCGTTGATCTGGGGCAGCGCGGTGTCGGTGAAGAGCGCGAGGCGAAGGTCGGTGGCGTCGATGCAGCCGATCATGGGTCTGTGATTCCGTTGGAGACGTCGGTGGTGCCGGGCGCGCGATGGCGGATGAGCGCCCCGGCCATGGAGGCCGCGGCGAGCGCCAGTCCGGCGGCGATGGATAGGAGCGAGGTGTAGATGCGCCAGTCGAGGAGGAGTCGGGCGGTGGACGCGCCGATCACGCCGGCACCGCCCGAGAGGAAGCCGACCTCGACCGCTCCCGCACCGGACGGCGTGGGAAGGAAGAGCTGACCGTAGAGCAGCACGAAGGACCCGAGCGTCACCGGCCCAAGGGGCGGCGGTGACGCGAGAGTGCGCGTGAGCACGGGAAGGATGGCCACTCGCGCCGTCACACTGACGAGTGTCAGCACCGACGTCAGAATCAGCGTACCGCGATCGAGCCGCCGCACCTCGTGCCAGGCGTGCGCGATGGTGCGGGTCGCCGCGTGATGCCGATGCGGGAGCACGCGTCGCATGGTGATCCATGCGATCACGGTGATTGCGGCGCCGGCGGCGAGCCAGCGTCCGGCGTCGATCGCGGCATGTCCCAGTCCAGCCCCGATCGTCATCCACCACGCGGGCACGAACGCGAGCGCCACACCGGCAGCGGCAAGCGCGAGGAGCGGATACATGACCGCCGCCTCCACCACGCTGACCACGATGGCCGTGCTCGTACCGACTCCCGACCGGGCGAGCGTGGCGAGACGAGCCGGCTGGCCACCCAGACGCATGGGCGTGACCGCGGCCGCGGCATCTTCGATGACGTTGGCGCGCACCGCATCCCGCAGCCGAAGCGCGCCCCCGAACGCGCGAACGAACGTCTGAAGGCGCCACGCACGTGACGCACTGTCGACGACGAGCAGCAGGAGGCACAGCACGTGCGCCGCCGGCGCCGACAGCACGGCGCCGCTCACAGGGCGGCGTAGCGCCATGGGATGCGCGCGCCGAGCCAGCGATCGAGCGACACGGCGAGCGAGCGAGCGGTGGCCGGGTGCGCAAGATCGCCGGGATGCAGCGCGAGCCGCACCAACCAATGGCGGCTGTGCAGCAGCCACCGTGCGTCGGCTACGACGGACGAGAGCCGCGCGCGCACCGCCGTCCGCCCACTCCAGCGGACCACGGGCGACGGCAGCCGCGTCGCACGGGTGTGAAGGTGGACGCTGAACTCGTCCTCACCCAGCATGAGCCCACAGTCGTACGCGGCGCGGGCGGTATCCTCGCGCGCGAGCCACGCCGGCGGTACGAACCCGATCGGCGGTAGCCCGAGGGTGCGCAGCAGCGCCGCGCCGCGCGCCATACGTGTCCGCGCGCTCTCGACGTCGAGCGTCAGGAACTCACCCTCGCTTGCCGTGCGCCCGAGCGCGCGCAGCTCGTCGGTCCACCCGCGTCGCACCCCGTACTCGTCGTGCCGCTCGCCGTGCAGAAAGATCTCCGCTCCTTCGTCGGCACACTCGCGTAGCCAGTGCACGAACTGCGGATGCTCGGCCAGCGGCCATGCGCCATGCCAGTTGGGTACGACGAGCAGCGCCGGCTGCACACCGCGTTGGACGCACAGATCCCACAGGCGGCGGACCGGCTCCTCGAGCGCGGGTGTCACGTCGTGAATGCTGAGCAGCACCTTCATCGTGCACACACCGAACGGTAGAGGGCGACGATGCGATCGAACACCACGTTCCAGTCGTGCTCGCGCTCCGCATACGACCGTGCGCGTTCGCGCAGCGCGGCGACGTCGCCATTGGCGAGGAGAGCGATCGCACCGGCGGCCAACGAGGCCGCATCCCCGGCGCGGAAGAGTGCGCCGGCACCGGACGCAGTCACCTGCTCGGCCACGCCGCCGGCGTCTGCCGAGAGCACGGGCGTCCCCGACGCCAGCGCCTCCAGCGCCGCGAGCCCGAAGGTCTCCGCGGTCCCCGGCGAGACGAACAGATCCGCGCTGGCAAGTAACGACGCGAGATGCGCGCGATCGGCGGTGAAGGGGAGCCAGCGTACGCTGCGCGACCACCTCTGCGTGCGTACGAGATGCAGGAGCGAGCGACGCAGCGGCCCGTCGCCGACGAGCAGCAGCTGCGCACCCGTGCGAGCGCGAATGGCCGGCCACGCCGCCAGCAGGAGCGCAATCTCCTTCTCGCGCGCGAGCCGTCCCGCGAACACCACGAGCGGTCCGCCGGCGATGCCCAGTCGCACGCGCAGCGCCATGCCCGGCTCGCGTCGCTCGGGCGTGAAGCATTGAGGGTCGACTCCGAGAGACACGCGCGCGACACGATCGATGCCGGCACGGCGCAGATCGTTCGCCACAGTCTCCGACGCGACGATCGTCACGGCGAAGAGTCGGTCGAGCTTGCGCGCGTAGCTCGTCGCCGCCCTGCGCGCGAGTCCGCGTCCGAAGAGCGTCGGATAGTTGCTATGAAAGAAGTGGACGAGCGGGATGCCGAGCCGCGACGCCGGATGACGAATGATCCACGGTACCAGCCCGGGACTTCCTACCTCGATCACGTGAGGGCGCTCGTGCTCCACGATGCGCCGATTCGAGCGCGTGGCGAGCATGAAGCGATAGGGCTGCTGCGTCGGCACGCGCGGGCCCCGCATGCGGTAGCAGCGCACCCCTGGTACTTCAGTGATCGCATCCGCACCGCTCGGTACGACGAGCACCTGCCGCAGCTCGGGGTGCCGCTCGACGTACCCCGCCTTCTCCATCAGATAGGTTCGCACACCGCCGCTCGTCTCTCCGAAGAACTCGGTGATGTCGAGGATGCCGAGCGTGGCCTGCGGACGCAGTGGCGGAGGAAGTTTGTGGCGGCCCAGATCGGGGGCTGGGGAGCCGCGCGAAGGGGCGAGCAGCCGATGTGCAACGGTCGGTCCCATCGGTGCCGCCGGAATTGCGGAAGTCACGGTCACGCCACGGCCACGTTCGGGGAAGGCGACGAGAACGCCTCGACGAGCGCGCGTCCGACATAGCTCGCGGGACGGGTGACGCCGAGCGCCCACAGCACCGTCGCCGGAACGTCGAGCAGCGCGGGCGACGCGAGCTCGCCCGCGGCTCCGCCGCCGAGAAGGAGGAGGGGGATCGTTCGGTCGACTGGATGCTCACTTTCATGGTTGCGCGGATCCACGCCGCCACCGCCGTGATCGGCGAGCGCGATGAGCAGCGTCCCCGGGTCGCGCTCGACGTCGCTGAGCGACGCCAGGAGACCGAGCGTCTCGTCGAGGCGGTGTGCGGCGTACGCGTACTCGTGCGACATCCAGCCGTACTCGTGTCCCGCGCGATCGCAGTCCGGCCAGTGGAAGAAGATCAAGCCGCGCTGCTGCTCGGCGAGCTGCGCTCGGGCGCGAAAGAGAATCTCCGGCGCATTCGCGCCGGCGAAGTGCGGCGACGCGACGCCGAGTTGCTGCGCGATCCGCTTGCCCAGGCCGCGGAAGAGGACGGGCAGCTCGGCGATGAATCCGCTCGTCGGCAGGCCGGCGTCTGCGAGGACGCGAGGGAGCGGATGCACCGGGCCGCGATTGCGCGGGAGGTGAAAGCGATCGCTGCGCAGGCCGTGCACCTCGGGCGGTGCGCCGGTGAGCAGCGACGCCATCGCCGCCGCGGTGACGCTGGGGGAGACGGTGGTGCCGGTGATTGACGAGGCGCCGCTGCGCGCCAGGCGATTCCAGCAGCGGAGGTTGAGCAGCGAGATGGCGTCGGCACGTAGGCCGTCGAGCACGACGAGCACGACGCGGCGGACGTCGGGTCGGGAGTCCATGACGCTCCAGGGCGAGAGGAGGAAGTGCGTCCTGCGAGACGTGGGGCATCCTACCGGTCGTCCGTGACGAGCCGGACACGACATTATGTCGGATCGGCAACAAATGCGTCCGCATTTGCCGTTACGTCCTGTCGCTCATTCCTTACAAGGTCGCCGGCAATCGGTCGCGGGGCCGTGACAATGCGCTGCCACCTTCGCTGCACATCCCGGGAGCAGGAATCCGGGCCCACTCATGTATCTGGAGCGAGGAGAGGCCATGCGTCGCCGCATCATCCAGTCCTCGCGGTTCGTCGTGCCCGTGCTCTGCTGGGCGACGACCGCGATGGCGCAGCAGACGAAGCAGCAGGGGACGGCAAAGGACACGGTACAACGGCTCGGGGCGATCGCGATCGTCGCGACGCCGTCGGGGCGCGGCGAGACGCGCGGCGCGAACGCGATCGGGAAGCGCGAGCTACGCGAGCAGGCCGCCGGGACGAGCGCGCTCAAGGTCGTCGAGCGGCTTCCCGGCGTGAACATGCAGAGCTCCGATCCGTGGGGCGCCTACGAGTGGGCCAACCGCGTCACCATCCGCGGCTTTCAGACGCAGCAGATCGGCCAGACCTTCGACGGGCTTCCGCTCGGCGACATGAGCTACGGCAACTTCAACGGGCTCGGCATCGGCCGCGCCGTCGATCCGGAGAATCTCGCCGGTGCCGACGTCGCGCAGGGGAGCGGCGCCATCGGCACCGCCAGCGCGAACAATCTCGGTGGCGTGATCCAGTACGCGTCGGACGCTCCGCGCGGCACAGCGGGGTTCACCGTCCGCCAGACGGTGGGCGGAGCCAACACCTATCGCACGACTGGGCGCTGGGACTCCGGGCTGTTCATGTCCGGCGACAACGGCGTGAGCGGCTATCTCAGCTTCACGCGCCAGGACAACGACAAGTGGAAGGGGAGCGGGCTTCCATCGTCACCGGAGAATCCGGGGCTGTTCGCTCGTCGTGGCTTCTTCCACAACGGGCAGACCTGGCAGGAGCAGGTCAACGCGAAGTCCGTCGCGTTCCTCGGCGCGCACAAGCTCACGGGGTTCTATTCCTTCTCGAACCGCAGCGAAGCCGACTACGTGGACTTCTCGCTCGCGCGCTGGAATCAGAGCGGGCGCTCGTGGGACCAATTCACCGATTGGGCGACGGCGAAGCAGTACGCGACGACGGCCGGACAGGAGGACGAGGCGTACTGGCAGTCGTCGCTCGGTGCGCGGCGCGATCATCTCGCGTATCTGCGCGGCGAATTCGCCCTCGGCGACGCGACGCTGTCCGTGCAGCCCTATCTGCATCGCAACAAGGGAAATGGCGACTGGACCGCGCCGAGCTATGGCGCGAGCTGGAGCCCTGACCCGCTCTACTTCCGGCAGACGCAGTACACCGACGGTCGGAACGGCGCGAATGTCACACTCTCGATGACCGTCGCCGGCAACGCACTCGAGGCGGGGACGTGGTACGAGGGAAACACCACGACGATCCGGCGGCCGGCGTGGCGGCTCGTGAACTACCAGACCGGACCGGAGGTGGACTTCAACAACGTCATCCGGCTGAACTTCGATCGCACGGGCGACATCACGACGACGATGGCGTACGTGCAGAACACCAACCGCCTGCTCGATGACCGCCTCAAGCTCACCTACGGCGGCAAGTATCTGAACGTGGACGCGAAGTTCCACAGCAACGGCAACACCATCAACGCGCCGACGTTCGGCGACGCCGGTCGCCCCGACTTCCAGGTGACGGCAAAGGGAACCTTCCTTCCGCAGGTCGGCGCGGTGCTCTCGGTCAACGAGTCCGAGCAGCTCTTCGCGAACTACTCGGAGAACATCAACCAGTATCCGCTCAGCCCGCAGACGGGGATCTACAACCTCAGCCCGGCGGGGTTCAACTACTTCACGGCGAACGTGAAGCCCGAGCGGGCATCGTCGGTGGATTTCGGTGTGCGCACGAAGCGCGACGCCGTCGAGGCATCGCTCTCGACGTACTACATCAACTATCGCAACCGCCTGGTCGGCGTGGCGAACTGCCAGCTCACCGCCTTCTGCGCGTCGGTGTTCGCGAACGTTGGCACGGTGACGACCAGGGGATTCGAGGGGCTGCTCCTGTGGCAGCTCGCCGACGGGCTGAGTTGGAACAGCACGGCGTCGTACAACAGCTCGAAGATCAACGACGACTACACCACCGGTACCTCCAGTGGCTCGACCGTCATCCCCTCGAAGGGGAAGGATGCGGTGGATGCGCCCCGCTTCATGGCGAACAGCGCGCTGCGCTACGCCAACGCGCATTGGACGGGCCATTTCGGCGTGCGCCACGTGGACAAGCGCTACTTCACCATCCTCAATGATCTCTCGGTTCCTGGCTACACGGTCGCGGACGCAGGGGTCGGCTACCGGCTGATGAATGTCGGTCGCGCCAAGGAGGTGACGCTCCAGCTCAACGTGTCCAACCTCTTCGACGCGTCATACCTTGGCCCGATCGGGACTGGCGGCTTCACGGTATCCGGCGATAATCAGACGCTTCAGGCGGGTGCGCGGCGCCTCGCCTTCCTCACACTCGGTACGACGTTCTGATGCGTCTCGCTTCACTGTCAATGCTGCTGCTCGCCGGCGCGCTTCGTGTCGGGGCGCAGGCGAGCAGCACGCCGCATCCCATCGTGCTCGTCTCGATCGACGGGCTCAAGCCCGAGTACGTGCTCGACGCGGATCGGCACGGGCTCAGGATCCCCAACCTCCGTGCCCTCGTCGCGCGCGGCGCGCATGCCAGCGGCGTGGTGGGGGTCGTGCCGACCGTCACGTATCCAAGCCACACGACCCTCGTCACCGGCACCGCGCCCGCACGCCACGGCATCATCACGAACACCACGTTCGATCCGTTCAACAGGAATCAGGGGGGATGGTACTGGTACGCGAGCGACATTCGCGTGCCGACACTCTGGGACGTTGTGATGGACGCGGGGCGCACGACGGGAAACGTGCATTGGCCCGTCACGGTCGGCGCGCGCATCACGTGGAACCTGCCGCAGTACTGGCGCACGGGTGAACCGGACGATCGCAAGCTCGTGCGCGCGCTCTCGACACCGGGCCTGTACGATGCGATGGAGCGCGAGGTCGGCGTGCCGTACGCCGACGGGATTGACGAGTCCATCGAGGGTGACGAGCTGCGCGCACGGTTTGCCGCGCGCATGGTCGAGAGTCGGCGGCCGTCTCTCATGCTGGCCTACTTCACTGCACTCGATCATGAACAGCATCGCAGCGGGCCGTTCAGTGCTGCGTCGCTGGCGACGCTCGAGCGGATCGATGCCCTCGTCGGTGCGATGACCGCCGCCGCGGCGCGCGCCTACGGTGGGGACGCGATCATCGCGATCGTGTCCGACCACGGCTTCCAGCGCACCAACCGCTCGCTCAACCTCATCTTCGCTCTGCGTTCGGCGGGGCTCGTCGAGTTTCCGGCGGGTGCAGACGACAAGCCGTCGGCGTGGCGCGCCACCATCTGGCCCGGCGGTGGCTCCGCGGCGATCGTGCTCAAGGATTCCACCGATACCGCGACGCGCGACCGTGTGGCGCAGCTCCTTCGCTCGTTGGCCGCCGACAGCAGCAACGGGATCGAGCGCGTCATCGACGGCGCCGAGCTGCGGCGTCGTGGCGGCTTTCCAGGTGCGGCGTTTCTCGTGAACCTCCGCGACGGCTACACCTTCGGCTACAACTCGCGCGGCCCACTCGTGGCCGAGGTATCAGTAGGCGGCATGCACGGCTATCTCCCCGACTCACCGGCCATGCGCGCCAGCTTCATCGTCGCCGGCCCTGGCATTCCCGCCGGCCGCGATCTGGGAGTGATCGACCAGCGTGCCATCGCGCCCACGCTGGCCAACCTCCTGGGTGTGCGCCTCCCCGCCGCCGAAGCGAACGCAGTGTTGCCATAGCAAGGTTGTTGTAGAGCAGGGTTGTCGTCCTGAGCGAAGCGAAGGACCTGCACCTTTGCGAGGTAAGTGCAGGTCCTTCGGTCGCTCTGCTCCCTCAGGACGACAACAAGCGCATCATCGTCCGGCGGAGATCAGACTGGCGATCTGACTCGCCAGCGCGTCGACGACAAGCCGGAGCCAGAGACGCCGCTGCCAACGCCTCCCGCCACCTGTGCGTTCACATAGGGTTGCCGCGTCCGGGCGGGAGCGTTCGTCGGCCGTCCGGTGCAGTACCAGAGCCCGGCATATCGATTTTGTTCGGCTCGTTGCCAAATTGCGACCGAGGCCACATCATCTAGGCATTTCACCCCCGGTCCGGGACCCCGGGACCCGCCCGCCCGAACCTCTCACCCTTCGCCGCCCCCGCCCGTGACTCTCGACCGCCGTACCTTCCTGAAGACCGGCGCCATCGCCGCCGCCGGTGCTGCCCTGCCGCTCCGCTCGTGGGCGCAGGTCGTCGGTGCGAACAGCGACATCCGCGTCGCCGTGATCGGCCTCAACGGCCGTGGACGCAACCACCTGCAGAGTCTCGCCAAGATCGCCGGCGTGCGCGTCGTCGCGCTGTGTGACGCCGACACCGGGGTGCTCGACAAGGTGAAGCCGACGGTGAATGGCGGAAACGTGAAGACGTATCAGGACATCCGCGACCTGCTCGCGGACAAGGACGTCGACGCGGTGACGATCGCCACGCCGAACCACTGGCACTCGCTCGCCGCCATCTGGGCGCTCCAGGCGGGGAAGGACGTCTACCTCGAGAAGCCGGTCTCTCACAACGTCTGGGAGGGACGGCAGCTCGTCGCCGCCGCGAAGAAGTACAACCGCGTCGTCCAGGCGGGGACGCAGATCCGCTCGGGCGAAGGGCTGCGCGAAGCGGTGCAGTGGGTGCGCGCCGGCAACATCGGCAAGATCAAGGTGTCGCGGGGCTTCTGCTACAAGCGCCGCGACAGCATCGGCAACACGGTGGGACCGCAGCCGGTGCCGTCGACGATCAACTACGATCTGTGGAGCGGGCCGGCGCCGATCGTGCCGCCCTATCGCAACACGAAGAACGGCCCGGTGCACTACGACTGGCACTGGATCTACCTCTATGGCAACGGCGACGTCGGCAACCAGGGCATCCACCAGATGGACGTGGCGCGCTGGTTCCTCGGCGAGTCCGGGCTGCCGAGCCGCACGCTGAGCATCGGCGGCCGTCTCGGCTACGTCGACGACGGTGAGACGCCGAACACGCAGGTCGTGATTCACGAGTACGCCACCGCACCGCTCGTGTTCGAGGTGCGCGGGCTCCCGTCGAAGGCCGGGCTCACCGGCTCGGGCGCCGATCCGCGCGCGAACGCCGATAGCGCCGGGATGGACAACTACAAGGGCGCGAGCATCGGCAACGTCATCGAGTGCGAGGGCGGCCGCGTGATGACGAACGCCTATTTCACCGCGACCGCCTTCGACAACAGCGGCACGGTGATCAAGGAGTTCAGGGGCAATGACCACCACATGCAGAACTTCATCGATGTCGTGCGCAGCCGGAAGACGGCCGAGCTGTACGGTCCGATCGAGGAAGGGCATGTATCGAGCGCGCTCTGCCACCTCGGCAACATCTCGCACCGCCTCGGTAAGGCGACGCCGGACGCGCAGCTCCGCGAGCTGGTGAAGTCGAACTCGGTCCTCGCCGAGGCGAACGGTCGCATGATCGAGCACCTGCGGGCGAACAATGTGGACGTCAACGTCACGCCACTGACGGCAGGCGTACCGCTGATGGTGAACCCGAAGGCGGAGCGGTTCATCGGTCCGGATTCGCAGCGCGCGAACGCGATGCTGACGCGCGAGTATCGCGCGCCGTTCGTGGTGCCGGCGATGACGAAAACGGCCGAGATCTCTCAGTAAGATCCTCACAGATGGTTGAACGGCGAGTGGACTCTGCGTCCACTCGCCGTTTCGCTTTCTCAGGGCATCGCCGGCATCGTGGGGCATCGCGGACATCCGCAGGTCGAACGACGATCCTCGCCGATCGGCGCGGTCGGTGATTGCCGAGCTCGCATCCGCTCCGCAACGGGACTTGTGAACGGCGCGTTGAACGGTATGATCCGACTCGCCGCGACGTCGGCGTTCGAGGCGGGCGTCGGCGGTGCGGCAGGTGGGCGAACGACCGTTCGTCCATGGCTCGCTTACGGCCGCACGCCGGAGGAACACATGCCGATGCTCAAGACCACCGCTGCTCCCTCCACTGAGCTGTTCTACGAGGATCGTGGACAGGGACAACCCATCGTGCTGATACATGGCTGGCCCCTCAGCGGTGCGATGTGGGAGACGCAGGTGAACGATCTGGTGGCCGCGGGCTTCCGCTGCATCACTTACGATCGCCGCGGCTTTGGACGATCGGGACGGCCGATGGGCGGCTACGACTACGACACCTTTGCCGCAGATCTGCACGATCTGATCACTGCGCTCGATCTCGAGAGCTTCGCGCTCGTCGGTTTCTCGATGGGAGGGGGCGAGGTCGCCCGTTTCATCGGGCGGTATGGGACCAGCAAGGTCACAGCCGCCGCCCTCGTCTCCGCCGTGCCGCCGTTCCTGCTCAAGACGCCGGACAACCCGGAAGGCATCGACGGCAAGATGTTCGACGGAATGATCCAGGGGATCAAGAAGGATCGCATCGACTTCCTCGATGGATTCTTCCCGCAATTCTTCAACCGGGATTCGGGCACGAAGACGCCGAGCGACGACGTCATCGCGTACTCGAAATCGATCGCGTGGATTGCGTCGCCGGTCGGCACGCAGGAGTGCATCATCGCTTTCGGCACGACGGACTTCCGCCACGATCTCGCGAAGTTCGACGTCCCCACGATCGTCATCCACGGCGATCAGGATCGCATCGTCCCGATCGACGTGTCGGGCAAGCGGTCGGCGGAGATGATCATGGGGAGCCGCCTCGAGGTGATCGAAGGTGCGCCGCACGGCCTCACGGCCACGCATCCAGAGCGCGTTTCCGAGTTGCTGCGAGATTTCCTGCGCTCGGCGCGTACGCCGGCCGAGGCGCGTGGATATCGGTCGGCCGCTGATACGGTCCGCTACTAGCGCGTCACCCGCAGGCCATCCGGCGTGGCATCACGGGGCAGGGAGGACAAGGTCATCTCCCGCGAGGAGCTCGCGGCCGCACTCGGCCGCGAGCATCCGCCGCCCCTGTTCGAGGTGCTCCCGCGCGGCTACTGGCTGAAGCATCACCTGCCCGGTGCGATCAGCGCGCCTCCCGATCAGGCGATCGAGATCATCACGAAGCGGATCCCGGATCACGATGCGGAGATCGTCGTGTACTGTTGGGATCCCGGCTGACCCCGCTCGAGATACGCCGCCCGTGATCTGGCGGCGCTGGGGTACACGAACGTGCGCGACTATCGCGAGGGAAAGGCCGACTGGATTGCGGCTGGTCTACCCATGGAGCACGCGACGCGCGAGTGACGCGAGGGCGGTGAGAGCGGCGATACGTCGCCATTGGTCACCGATACGGGAAGGCGCGAAGAAAATGCCCGAGCTGGCTGGCACCTCCCGTGCGGATATGGATCACATGCTCTCCCGTCTCGTTGGCTCCATCATCTGCCTCGGACTCACAGGCGCGCCGATGCGCGCGTGGGCGCAGACGACCGCTGCCGCCGGAGATTTCCCGCCACGCCCGATCACGTCGATGGGACAGCCCTCGCGGTGGCCACTTCACGTCGCGGCGTCGGAGCTGATCGATCGCACCGGTCAGGGCGCAGCGCTCGGCGGCGTGGTCGGGGTGCACAGATCGCTATTTAATCCGGTGATCGGGCTGGGCGGCGCCACGGCTGAAGTGTACGGCGCCGCGAACGGTACGTTCTCCGGTGCCGGTGCTCGGCTTCTCGGGTCCTCACCTCTCCTTGCGCTGGGCGTGGGAGCGGACTGGAACGTGACGCGGCGGCGCGTCGACTTCCTGCTCTCGTATCAGACCGCCATTCGCCGCGGCGGACTGCTCGGACGTGGTACGATGCTGCGCGTCGACTGGCTTCCAACGCGCGCGCGCACCTTCGGCATCGGGATCCAGGCGCCACTCGGGCAGCCGTTCGCCGGACGTACCCGCCCTCGCCACACCGACGTGGACTTGCCGCTCGCTGAGCCGTCTCCAGGCCTCGACACGGCGCTGCTACCGCCGGCAGCAGAGGCGGCACTGACCCGTGTGGCGCGTGGCGCCACGGTGCTGCGCCTCTGCACGAGCAGCTACTCCGGGGCGGACGTCCGGCAGCTCCGCGGAAGCGAGAGCTACGACGCCGCCACGCGCGACTACATCGACGGCCTCAGGAGCCTGTTCACCGCCGCATCAGGCGACTCGATACGAGGTGCGCGCATCGCCGACCACGCGCGTGCCGGCGTGCTCACGCGAGTACTTCTCCCGTACGATGCGCTCTTCGGCCGGGCGAAGGAGCAGCCCGACATCCGGCAGCTCACGTCGGCCGCGCAGCGCTCGTTCGGCCGATGGCTGGTCGACTCCTCGGGGGTCGATACGCGCGGACAGACCGTGATCACGACCTTACGCGCGCACGGCCGATGGATGGAGCTCCTCGAGCAAATGCAGGCCGACCTCCTTGCGCAGTCGAAGGACTCGCGCACGGTCTGGCTGCCGCTGCGACTCGCGCTCGCACCGGAACAATACGACGAGCAATCGGAGGTCGACTCGCTGCTCGCGCGGGTGATCGGCCGTCCATTCACCGATCAGAATGCGCTGACCATGCTGCGCAGCACCGATCTCCCGCTCGAGATGGTGCGATCGATCTACGCCGCCCGCAGCTATCACGTGTTGTGGATACATGACTTCGCGGGCCATGCACTCGAGACGGGCGAGGTGGACAACGTCAGCTACAGCATGGTCGCCGACGCATACCTGCCCGCCCTCACGGCGGCAGTGCAGCGGTACGACGCCACCGGCCGGCTGCCGGCATACATGGTCTTCCTCGATCAATTCTTCTACGAGCCGAACGACGGCCGGCTCTGGATGACGATGCTCGAGCATCCACTGACCGCCGACATGTCACTTCCCGGCAACAACGCCGACCGCGAAGCACATCTTCGCGCGCGGCAGCAGGAGCTGCGCGCCGCCGTCGCCGGCTCGGCACGTCTTCAGGCGGAAGCACGGCAATCGGGGGGACAGACGTGGCTCGAGCAGATCGTGAAGGTGCATGTCAACATTGCCTACCCCGCGGATTTTTCCTTCCGCAGCCACAAGATCGTTCCTCCCCTCGCCATCGTGCCGGACAACGTCATGCGCGATCACCGGAAGATCGTCCTCTACGATCTCGACGAGGCGGATCCGTACCGCGGGGCGATGCTGCTGATGGGCGTCGGCGTGGGGGAGCACTACGCCAGCCGGAGCTGGGAGGATCGCGGCTATCGTCTGCGCGGACCCGCCGCGCTCGATGCGCGGCGGAATCTGCGACAGCTTCTCGCACAGCAGGGTTTCTCGGACGACGAGATCCCTCCTCCGCTTCGTGAGGTGACGAGCACGCGTGCCGTGGAAGGAAAGGCGAACGCGGCCGAGTATGTCGGTCGCGCCCTTCAAGTGCACAACGACGTCGGCTTCGGCAAGAAGGAGTCCTCCGTTGCGCGCGCCATGCTGTACGACCTCGCTGTCCCCGGGAGCGTCATGATCGTTCCGGATCCTCTGTGGCTGAGCGCAGAGTGGGCCGGCATGCTCACCGGCGCAGCGGCGCGCGGGGCACGCGTGTACGTGATCGCGCCCGCGCTGGCCAACGCGCCGAGTCCGGAGGCGCCAGTGATGGCGCTCGCACACGAGGTGTTGACGCGGCTGCTCGTGCTGCGCGACAGCCTTGCCGAGCCGATACGTCGCAACGGCGGCGAGCTGCGTATCGGCCTCTTTGCTGCCCACGCTCAGGTCGACGATCCGATCGGCGTGCGCCGCGAGGTGCGCGACGGTTTGCGGCGTGCTCCGTGGATTCGCGACCTCATCCCCTTCGACGACAAGACCATGGCCGTGCTCGACCGCGCCGAGACACAGGCGGCCACGGACGGAAAAGACGCAACGGTGCTCGCCGCTCGGGTGCCGCCGAAGCCTCCGCAGCTTCACCAGAAGACGCAGCTCATCGCCCGTGCGGGGGCAATCGGTGCGCTCGTGAGGCAGCCGGGCTGGGACGAGGTCGTCGCGCGTGCGATACAAACGCAATCCTCCGAAACGGCGAAGTTCGCCGAGCAGCTCGGCTACATGACGCCCGACGTCGACTCGGCCGCGATCAATCGGACCGATCAACTGCTCCGAGGTTACGAACAGTCACTGCCCGAGGCCGAGCGCAGGCGCGTGAGTTTCTATTTCGCGCTCGGCACGCAGAACCAAGACCCGCGCGGGATGATGCTCGACGGTGAGACCACCCTGCTCGTTTCCGGATTTCACGCGGCATCGGGTCTTGTCGATCTCTACAACTTCATGGCGCGCAGCACGTGGATCACGAGCGGCGCAGAGCTCGACCAACTGCTGCCGCCGCCGAGCACGGTGACGCGAACGATCGGCCAATGGCTCCGGCCGGCGTTCTAGAATCGCTGGAGAAACCCGACAACAGCTCCTCGCTCACCGCGCGAGCTCACAGCACGAGCTCACAGCACGAGCTCACAGCACGAGCTCACAGCACGAGCTCACGGCACGAGCTCACAGCTCGCAGTCGATGCCGAGCCGTGAGTTG
>CAYTKA010000002.1:45203-59084 GCA_964438255.1 uncultured Gemmatimonadaceae bacterium
GCACGAGCTCACGGCACGAGCTCACAGCTCGCAGTCGATGCCGAGCCGTGAGTTGCGCTGTGAGCTTGCCTGTGGTTACCTGTGGTTACCGCGCGGGCGTACCCGGCGGCGGTGCGCTCGGGACCTGCCGCTCCACGATCACGACCTCCTCCTCCTCCTCGCGCGGATCGAACGCGTGCCGCAACTCGTGTTCGATCTCACCATGCGTCCGCCAGAAGTAGATGCCCATGGCAAGCGCAGCGAGGATGTTGCCAACCATGATCTGGAGCCACGCACCGCGCGCGAGCGGCGACCACTCGCCGAGCAGCGCCACGAGCCCGTAGATGCCGATCTCCGTGGCGGCGAACAGGATGGCGAAGCCGAGCAATATTGACGGCTCGTGGCGCGCGAGATGGACGATCAGCGATGCGATCAGGCCGACCACCATGAACGCGGAGAAGTGGAACACGGTGTACACGAGGACGAAGCTCACCGTCCCCTGATCCGGCGTGACGTCGCCGAAGAAGCTCAGCAGCGCACGGCCGAGCGTGGCCGGTGTGAAGAACGGATGACCGGCGATCACGTCGAGGATGCCGAACCAGACCGCGATGACGAGCGCGCCGATGAGGCCGGCGATGACGCCGTCCTTGAGCAGCGGATGCGGCACGTCGGCGAAGCCGTGATATCCTTCGAACACGACCTTCGCATTACGTCGCCACGCGACCACGACGAGCATCGCGAAGACGAGGACCGGTACCCAGATCCCCGATTGCCCGCTCATGTACTGCGTGGCCGCCGCGGGAACCATCAGCAACGCGAGGCAGATGGCCGCGAGGGTCGCGAAAGCGGGGATGAGCAATCCGATCGCGCAGATGACCTCTACGAGGCCGATCACGATGCGGATGCCGGTCGGAAAGCCCTGCATCGCCGCCGCCTGGAATCCGACGGGGGCCGTGCCGAGCAGCTTCGGCACGCCGGCGAGCAGGAAGACGCCCGCGAGAATGACGCTGAGCGTCCACACCACGAAGTCGTTGACTGCGCGTGCTCGTTGCATGAGCCACCCTCCTGTTGCCGTCGGGGCTCCATATCCATAATAGAGGCGCCGTTCCGGCTGTCAAATCGTTCGTCCAGCGCGTACCGACGGGATTCCTCGTTACCCTTCCCGCATGGAGTCGTCCGCACAGCCGCCTGTCACCCTCGAGGGGTGGTACGCCTCCCACCGGGCGTTCACCATCCGGCGCGCCGCTTTGCGCGCGCATTCGCACGCCGCCCTCGCCGACGCACGCGCTGTCGCGGCGGAGATCCTCTCGGCGGCCTCGGTGCCGCACGACGGAGGATGGAGCGCCGTGATCCAGCTCGTCGGGTCGCTGTCGAGCGTGCTGTTCCTGCATTTCCGCCCCACGCTCGGCGCGCTCGCGGCAGCCGAGGAGGAGATTGCGCGCCTCGCACTGCTGGAGTGCTTCGAGCCGACGTTCTCATTCCTCAGCGTCACCGAGGTCGGCCTCTATCATCTGCCCGCCGGTACGGACGGGAGTGCCGACCACGCCGAGCGGCTGCGCGCCGAGCGAGAGAGCGAGCACACTCAACGGCGCCTCTATCCGCCGCTCCCCGCCGACATGCCCTTCGTCAGCTTCTATCCCACGTCGAAGCGGCGCGACCCGGGGCAGAACTGGTACACGCTGCCCCTGCGCGAGCGCAGCGATCTGATGCGATGCCATGGTCTGACCGGGCGCCGCCATGCGCGGCAGGTGCGCCAGATCATCACCGGCGCGATCGGTTTCGACCGGTGGGAGTGGGGCGTGACGTTGTTCGCCGCCGACCCGCTCGCACTCAAGCGTGTCGTCACGGACCTGCGCTATGACGAGACGAGCGCCAGGTACGCCGAGTTCGGAGACTTCTACGTCGGCCGCGTGGTCGAGCCGAGGCACTGGGCCCTCACCGTGGGGACATGAGCGTCGGTGAGACGTCGGCCGGCCGCGGCTCGCCGGAGGTGGTGGAGCGGCTCCGCGCCCGGCCGCGCTGCCGCCACCACACTCCGAGAACCACGGCCGCGCAGACGAGCGGCGTAAAGACCATCAACGCTCCCGCCCAGAACATGCTCAACGAAAGCATGTCGTCGTTCATGTCGACGTGGTACATCATCGGTGCAGAAACCGGTTGAGGTGCGCGAGATAGTAGCCGAGCAGCGCAGCTGCGCACACGAACACCACCGCGAGGGCGAGCGTCCCTCCGCTCCCCGTGCTCCGGTACGCGACGAACGACCACGCTGCGAAGCCGAGGCAGAAGCAGATCGCCGTGGCGATGAGAAGGCGGTGGAATGGAATCATGTCACGGCTCCCGCCACGAGGGCGCCGAGCAGCAGAGGGAGATAGGCCAACGTCGCGAGAAAGAGACGCCGTGCACGCCGCGGGGACGGGGCGCGTGCACCAGCGATGGCCAGCGCGATCAACGTGCTCGACAGAACCAGCGCGAGCACGAAATACGGCCACCCCGCCATCGCGAGCAGCACCGGCGCGAGGCTGACCGGGAGGAGTGCCGTCGCGTCGAGCGCTGCCTGACGGAAGGTCTCGCGACCGCCGGCGTCATCCACCGCCGTCATACGGAGCCCGGCGCGTGCGTAGTCCTCGCGGTGAATCCAGCTCAGCGCGAGCACGTGCGGGAGCTGCCAGAGAAAGAGCAGGGCGAACAACACCGCGACCCGCGCGTCGAGCGGTGCGCCGGCTGCTGTCCATCCGCCGACGATGGGCAGCGCGCCCGGAATCGCGCCGACGAGCGTAGCGAGCGACGTACGCCGCTTGAGCGGCGTGTACGCGAACACGTAGACGATCAGCGTCACGGCGGCGAGCACCGCCGTGATGCCGTTCACGAACAGCACCAGCTCGGCCACCCCCAGCGCGCTGATCGCCCACGCGAACGACGTCGCCGTGGACACGCTGAGTCGACCCGCCGGAAGCGGCCGCCGTGACGTCCGCCGCATCAGGGCGTCCACGTCCCGCTCGACGATCATGTTCAGCGCGCTCGTCCCTCCCGCGGTGAGCGACGTGCCGAGGAGCGTGTGGAGCAGCACCCACGAGGTCGCGACAAGCGAGCTGGCCGGATACTGGCCGGGCGGCAGCGCACGCAGACCGAGCGTGTAGCCCGCGGCAGCGGTGATCGCCACGAGCAGCACGATGCGCGGCTTGGTGAGCGCGAGCAGATCCGCCGGCGACACGACACGGTCCGTCACGGCGACCGTCACTTGCCGAAGTGCTCCTGAAGCACGGCCGTCACGAGGATGATGCAGAAGGGAAGGGGAGCGATGGCGAGCAGTCGTACACGTCCCTGCTCGAAGCGCAGATGCATGTAGTACAGCGCCACCAGCAGTGCCTTCCACACCGCCAACGCGATGAGCAGAAGGATCAGCGTCGTCTTCGGCCAGGGGAGGAACGCAATGGTGAGCTCCAACCCGGTCAGCACGGCAAGCCCCACCCAGATGCCGATGTAGTTCGGGCGCGAGTGCTTGGCGTGTGCCGGCGCCGGCGTCGACGAAGAAACGGGAGCGGTCATGACGGGACTCCCTCAGATCAGGTAGACGATCGTGAACAGGATGATCCAGACGAGATCGACAAAGTGCCAGTACAGCCCGATCACCTCGACACCGCGATGGTCGCGTGCCGAGTACTTGCCGCGGAAGGCGCGCCAGGTGACGAAGATCATGCACAGCACGCCCATCGTGACGTGGAAGCCGTGAAATCCCGTCATCGTGTAGAAGGTCGAGCCGTACAGACCGGCAGCCGGCGTGAATCCCTTCTCGATCAGGTGCGAATACTCGTACGCCTGCACGCCCACGAAGGTGGCGCCGATGAGCACGGTCGCCATGAGCCACAGTCGCAGCGCCCGTTGGTCGTCGTCCTCGGCAGCGGCGAACGCCTTTACCATCGTCACGCTGCTGCAGATGAGCAGAAAGGTGTTCACCGCGGTGACCGGCACGTTGAGCATCTTCCCCGGCGGTGCCCACTGCTCGGGATGAGCGAAGCGCAGAATGATGTACGTCCCGATCAGTGCCGTGAAGAACATCACTTCGGAGGCGAGGAAGATCCACATCGCCACCTTCTCGCTGTACACGCCGGTGCCGGGCTCGCGGTCGGGCGGAGCCTGCATCACGTCGTGCGTGAGTGCGATGGAGTGCGCCATGGCGAATCCGGTCAGTGGGCGGTGAGAGGAGGCGTGGAGTGAGGCGGCGTGGACTCCGGGAGCTTGCGGTTCTGCGGCAGATAGTCCTCGTCGACGAGGGGCGAGCTGTACTCGTACGGGCCGCGATAGACGGTGGGCACCGTGGCGAAGTTGCCGTGCGGCGGAGGTGACGGGACGGTCCACTCGAGGCCGTTGTCGTGCCACGGGTTGTCCGTTGCCTTCTCACCGCGGAACCAGGACATGATGAAGTTCACGGCAAAGAGTAGCTGCGTCGCGAACAGCAGGAACGCGCTCACCGAGATGAAGGTGTTGATCGGCTGCACCTGACGTAGGAACTCGTACTGTGTTGGATCGTAGATGCGCCGCATGTGGCCGTGCAGCCCGAGCTGGTGCATCGGGAAGAACACGCAGTTGTAGAACACGAGCGTCAGCCAGAAGTGCACCTTGCCGAGCGTCGGGTTCATCAGCCGGCCGAACATCTTGGGATACCAGTACGTGATCGCCGCGAAGATGGCGAACAGGCTGCCGCCGAAGAGCACGTAGTGCAGGTGCGCGACGATGAAGTACGTGTCGTGGATGTAGATGTCCACCGGCGCCGCGGCCATGAACACGCCGCTCAACCCACCGATCACGAACATCGACACGAAGGCGAGGGCGTGCAGCATCGGCACGTGGAAGTGGATGTTCCCCTCCCAGATCGTGCCGAGCCAGTTGAACACCTTGATCGCCGACGGCACCGAGATGAGCAGTGTCGAGATCATGAACGTGGTACCCAGCGTGGGGTTCATCCCGCTCATGAACATGTGGTGGCCCCACACCCCCCAGCCCAGGAAGCCGATGGCGATGATGGCCAGCACCATCGACATGTAACCGAAGATCGGCTTGCGTGCCCCGTTGGCGATGATGTCCGACGCCATCCCCATCGCCGGGAGGATGAGGATGTAGACCTCGGGATGGCCGAAGAACCAGAAGAGGTGCTGCCAGAGCAGGGGCTGTCCACCATCCGCCGGCGCGAAGAAGTGCGTGCCGATCGTCTGGTCGAACAACAGCATGATCACGGCGCCGGACAGCACGGGGATCGCCAGCAGCACGAGCCACGCGGTGACGAACAACGACCAGATGCTCAGCGGCAGGCGGAACCAGTGCATGCCGGGGGCGCGGAGCTGGATGATCGTCGTGATGTAGTTGACCGCGCCGAGGATGGAGGAGAGGCCCAGGATGATGAGGCTGATGCACCAGAGCTTCTGCCCCATGCTCACGCCGCTGTACTCCGAACTGGCGCTCAGGGGTGCGTACGACGTCCATCCTGCGGCCGCGTGTCCCCCTTCGACGAAGAAGCCGGCGATCATCAGGATGCCCGCCGGAACGGCCGTCCAGAACGACGCCATGTTCAGCCGCGGAAAGGCCATGTCGGGCGCGCCGATCTTGAGCGGGATGAGGTAGTTCCCGAACACGCCGACGAGCAGCGGCATGATGGCAAAGAACACCATGAAGGTGCCGTGCATCGTGACGAGCGAGTTGTAGAACTCGGGCAAGATCACACCGTTCGCCGCCATGGTCTCCGGCAACGGGCCGGCCACCGGGTTGGGTCGTCCGGGGAAGCCGAGCTGCCAGCGCATCAGCATCGCCAGGAATCCACCCACGAGCAGGAACACCAGGCTCATGATGAGGAACTGGATCCCGATGATCTTGTGATCGGTGGAGAAGATGTACTTCCGGATTAAGGAGCGATGGTCGGGGTGGACGTGTCCGTCCTCGACGACGTACCCGCTCGGTATTCCCGTTGCCGTGGTCGCCATGATCTCCTCAGGTCACCGCGATGCCGTGACGGCGCTCGCGCGCTCCGCCACCCATCGGTCGTAGTCCTGTTGCGTGTGCACCGTCACCACGGCGCGCATCCGATAGTGCCCGAGCCCGCACAGCTCTGCGCATCCGAGCTCGAACGTCCCCACCCTCGTCGGCTGGAACCACACGGGGATGTGCATCCCCGGTACGGCGTCCTGCTTGATCCGCCAGGGTGGCACGTAGAAGGAGTGGATCACGTCCTCCGACTGGAGCGTGACGGCGATCGGG
The DNA here is from genome assembly GCA_964438255.1 of uncultured Gemmatimonadaceae bacterium. Classification (GTDB taxonomy): domain Bacteria; phylum Gemmatimonadota; class Gemmatimonadetes; order Gemmatimonadales; family Gemmatimonadaceae; genus AG11. The sequence goes on from CAYTKA010000002.1 coordinate 51,429, forward strand.
CGATTCACCGGCACGTGGAGCTGGCTGCGCACCGTGAAATCGTCGCTCGTGCCGAGCTTTCCGTCGGGGCCGGGATACGTGATGTGCCACTCGAACTGCTTGGCCGTGATGAGCAATGGCAGCGCACCAGGCGGCGCAGCGTCGCGCGCTTTGATGCGGTGCCATCCTCCCGCGCTCGCCAGCCCGATCCAGACCACCACCGCTGCCGTCACGCTCGTCCACACGATCTCGGCGCGGTTGCTGCCGTGGGTGTACGTCGCCTTGCGGCCCGGCCGGCGGCGATACCGCACGACGAACACGAGCAGCGCGATCTCCACGATGACGAACGCGAGCCCGGTGATGGCGAGAATCGTGTAGTACAGCCAGTCGATCTCGTCGACGAAGGTGGACGCGCCGGGCGGCAGCAACCAACTGAAGAATTGCGACATCTCACGCCTTCGGACTGAAGTTGAAATCCGCCGTCTTCGTCTCGCCCTTGGCTACCGTGACCGTCGCCGTCTGCGTGCCGAGCTTCTCGTGCCACGCTTCCAGCGTGTAGGTGCCGGGCGGGAGCCCCTTGATCGTGAACTTGCCGTCGGGTGACGAGACGGCGAAGAACGGATGCGACAGCACGCCGGCGTGCGCCTGCATCCAGCCGTGCACGTTGCACTGGAAGGGGACCATCACCTCTTCCTTGTCGAAGGTGCGCGTGGTCGTCATGCCGGCCGTCGGCTGGCTGATGTTGAAGCCGCGATTCACGTGCGGTACCGCCTTGATGTTGTGCAGCAGGGGGTCGTCGTTCTTGATCTCGAGCTTCTGTCCGACCTGGAGCCCGAAGACGCGGGGGTGATACTCGCACCCTTGCTGGTCGATCACCGCCGGCGTGGACGGCGGCGCGTAGGTGGCGCCAGCCGGCAAGCCGCTCTTCACGTAGACGAAGGCGTTCCCCAGCCCACCATTGCTGACGATGTACTGTGAGTCGATGGGCGCGCTGGCGTACTTCGCCTTGCACGCCGCTTCCTCGGACATGTCCACCGTCGGGTTCTTCGGCGGTGTGCCGGTGAAGTGCACGGTGCCGCTCACTACGCCGTCACCGGTCGGCCCGGTGGTCGCGGTGGCCGCGCCGCTCGGCGCACCGGCCGCCGGAACCTCACCGCCTTCGGTCTTCTTGTCGCTCTTGCACGAGATGCTCAGCACGAGAACGCACAGCAGTGCACGCTTCATTCGTCATCCCTCGCTGTCGGGTTGCCCGGCGTTCGAGTTGTTCCGCTGCGCGCGCGTCACGAGCAGCAACCCGAGTCCGGCGGTGAGAATCACGGTGACCGCCGGCGCGGCGTACAGGCGCGGCGGTGTGGGAACGTCGAGATGGACGGCGTACCAGGTGCTGACGGCGCTGCGCACGTCGTCCTCGCCGTTGGAGCCGTCGGCGACGAAGAACGCGACGGGCGTCGCCCTGCCGGGGGTGAAGACGGGCGACTGCGTGGTGTCGCGCGTGCGCAGCGCCCGCACGAGCTGTACGCGCCACTGACCGGCATTCCAGCGCGCCGCGTGCGCCACGGGGTCGGCATCGGCACGTGGCGTGAAGCTGCCGAGCCCCTTGGCGACGCCCACTTCCACACGATCGGGCTCGCTCGTCCAGCGCCACATCTGCACGGGACGCTTCGCGCTGCCGCCGAGGAAGTACGGGCGCTCGGCGTCGTCGCCGTTGCGGCTCTGGGGCCACTGCACGATCAGTCGGTCGGGCCCCTGCTGCGACGGCACCGGACCGTCCGCCGTGGTGAGGGTCGTGTCCACGCGTGTCAACCATTCGTTCCACGCCGGCGATGGCGACGACGAGGGGTCATCCCACGACACGCGCAGTGCGAGCCGCTTGCCGTCGTGCATCGCTTGCACCCACACGCCGTCCACCGTGGGTGCAAACCAGCGCGGCTTGACGATCACCTGACCGACCACGGGAATCCAATACCGTTCGGCTTGATCCCACGCGGCATCATCCGGCGCGCGTGGCAGCGCCGACACCAATCGCGCACGCAGCACTTCACGTACGGCGGGTGCGGCCGGTGAGAGACTGTGCACGTATGCCGCAACGTGCCAGAGCTGCTCCTCGGTGATCAGCTTCTGGTCGATCGCGTCGGTGAACGAGGGCATCGGCGTGCCGTCGAGCCCAGTGCGCAGCCGCGTGTAGATCGATCGCACGTCGTTCCCGCCCCGAAACTTCCAGCTCTCCGTGAGATCGGCGGCATGGATGGGATGTCCCCAATCATCTTTGAGCGTCGGTGCCGACTTGCCGTCGCCACGGCCGTTCACGCCATGGCACTTCGCGCACTCGAGCTTCGTGAACGTCGCTTTGCCGTCGGCGATGGCGTCGCCGCCGGTGCCGCCACCCTTGCCGATCTGGATCGGCTTCGCCGGCTGACTGAAGAAGCTCGAAAACGCCTTGATGTACGCGACGACGTCGCGGCGCTCCTGCTCCGACAGCTTCGTCTTCCACTCCGGCATGGCGGTGCCCGGCATCCCCTCGGCGATCACGTGCATCAGATCGTCGTCGGCCGGGATCTCGCCGCTCGCCGTCGTGCGGATCTTGTACACGCCGCGGGTGAAGTCACGCGGGCGCGGGAGCATGGCCGTAGCGCCGTCACCGTTGCCGTCACCCTTCTCACCGTGACAACCGGCGCACCACTTGTCGTAGGTCGCCTTGCCGCGCGGCGCCTGTGCGGCACCGACCGTCGACCAGAGCGCGAGCACCGCGAGTCCGGCTTGCGTCGCGCGCCTCACGTGCCACCTCCCGTCTTCGTCGTCGGACCGGCGGGCGCCTGCTTCTGTCCCGGCGGGTTACGCTGCTCCTCTGCGCCTGCCTCCCAGCGCCGCGGCTTCTGTCCGGACTGATCATAGATGTAGAGCACCACGGCCCAGATGTCGTCCTCGGTCAGATGGTTCTCCCACACCGGCATCGCCGAGTTCCAGGGCGTGCCCTCGCGCGGCAGACCCGGCCCACCTTTGGCGATGCGCCAGAAGACGTAGCTCTCCGTGAGCTGCGCGATCGTCCCATTGTCCTCGAACGACGCGGGCGCCGGGCTGAAGCCGTGCGCGAAGTGCCCCTGTCCGTCGAGACGGTCGCCGTGGCAGGGGATGCAGTTCTGGTAGTACACACGCTTTCCCGTGCGCAGAGGCTCGGCGAGGTCGCCGCGGCTGCGCAGTGGGTTCTCGAGGCCGGCGAGCGTGATCGTCTTTCCCTTGAAGGTGATGGAGCTCGGCGGCGCGGGGTGGATGGAGCGAAGTTGAATCGGCGCGTCCACTTTGGGCCGCGTCTGGGCGTATACGACGGCACCGCACAGCACCGGCACCACGACGAGCAGACTGGCCCGCACCCAGCGCTTGTCGGGATCGACGAGCGCGGCGTGGAGGGGCTCGCGGAAGCGACGCCAGCGCGTTTCGTCGCTCGACACGTGCAGCAGCACGCCGACGAGCACGATCCCCATGTACTGGAGCTGCACGCTGCGCGGCACCGGCGCACTGTGAATGCCGACGAGCGGCGGTAGATACGCGATGCCAAATGCAAAGAGCAGATACGCCGCGACGAGAATGAGCAGCGCCTGCCAGAACGGATGCGAGAGGACGTCGCGTGCGCGGCTCATTTGCGGTTCGAGAGAAACTTGACCAGCGCCTCGAGCTGAGCTGCCGAGAGCTGCTGGCCGAAGGTGGTGGGCATCACCCCGGCAAACTTCTCGTAGCCCTTCGCCGTGTCGGCGTTCGGATCGAGAATCGAGCGGCGGATGTACGTCGCGTCGTGCTTGGCGCCGATGTGATCGAACGGCGGCCCGACCTGGCCACCCTTCCCGTTCAACTGATGGCAGCCGACGCAACCCTTTTCGTTGTAGAGCTGCACGGGATCGAGCGTGGCGGTCATCGCCGACGAGGCTCCCGCCGCGGGCGCCGCTGCAGGGGAGGGGTTGGCCGTCGACGCGAGGTCGCTTGCCGTGACCGTGACCTCGCCGCCCTGCGATTGGAGAAATGCCACGACGGCCCAGAGCTGATCCCGGCTGAGCTGCTTGCTCATGTCGGGCATGATCGGCTCGAAGCCGGGAACGACGTACGCCGCCGGTTTCACGAGCGACTCGTACAGGTACGCCTTGCAGTCCATCCCCGGCTTCCGTGTGCCACACCGGGCGCCGATCGGTCCCTGTCCGGCGTGATCGGTGAGCAGATTCGGCGCGCGGGTGCCCAGTCCGTGGCACGACGTACAGGCACCGGCGCCATTGAAGATCTTCTCCCCCGCGGCGACGAGCGCTTCGGGGGACGCGTCGCTCGTGAGCGCGAGCGCCTCCGGTACTTCCGACTGGAGCTGCGGGATGACGTGCGCGATCATCGTGTAGAAGCCGATCACGATGAGCGCGAGCACGAGAATGCGCAGGTTGATTCGCCACATCGTCAGTCACCTCCTCCCGGCACGCCGAGTGGCGTGGTCGCCCCGAGGCGAACACCGGTCGGCACGACGACGCCGGCGCCCGTCCGCGTGACGTGCTCGGTGAGCGTGCCGAGCCAGAAGATGAACGCGACGAGCCCGAGGAAGATCAGGACGCAGGCGCTGATCATGTTCGCCGCATAGCCCAGCGCCGGGGTGAACGCCTGCGGGCTCGTATCGCGCATGACCTCCCACACGTGCCAGTGCTGCCGGATCCCGCTGCGCGCGAAGCCCATCAGGCCCATCAGCCAGGTGAACGTCACCGCCAGCACGAAGAGCGCGTACTGCGCGCGCGCCGGCATCTGCCCCCAGCGGATCTCTCCGCGCGTCTGGGCACCGCGCACCAGGAAGAGATCGATCACCGTGACACCGATGATGCACGCGAGCACGGCCCCCACCTGGTATACGCTGAAGCCGATCCGCACGATGGCTTCGACGAAGTAGCCGTAGATGCCGTAGAAGAGGACGACTGCCGCGGCGATGACGAACATCGCCGCCTGCACCAACGTCCCCATCCGCGACCAGGCGACGGTGAGGTGCTTGTTGGCGCGCCGATAGATCAGGAAGGACAGGAACGTCGTGAGGATCATGAGGTTCACCGCGGTGTTCTTCGCGCTCATGACGCCCAACACATTCAGTAGCGGGTGGTGCGCGCCGCCCATCGCCGCCAGCTCCTCACGGCTGGCGATCATCGTGTGCGGCGTGGCCCAGACGATCCAACACACGAGCAGCAGCGTCAGCATGTACTTCGTGTACGGCACGAACCGCTCGGCACCCGGGATGCGTGCCATGCCGAGCCAGAGGTAGTAGTTCGCGCAGAGGAAGAGGACGCCGATGAGCACCGCCTGCACGATCCAGAGCCAGCTCATGAAGCCGCCCATCATCGTGATCCCCATCTGCTGATTGTACTGGTAGATCTCGCGCCCCAGCCAGTAGCCGGCGAAGGGGAGCACGATGAACGTCGAGATGGCGATGAAGTTCCCGACGTAGCCCATCCAGTCGTAGTGCGCGCGCTCCTCCTCCGTCGTCGCGGCGAGGAAGCGGTAGGCGGCGTACGCCGCCACGATGGACCCGCCGAAGACCGCGTTGGCGATGAGCCGGTGGATGTTGATCGGCATCCAGGTCGCGTTGGCGATCGCGTTCCACATCCCCACCTGCTCGGGGAGCGTCTCGGGGGTCACGTTCTTCGGCGGCGACATCATATAGGTGAGCCAGCCGTTGGCGATGAGCATCACCGACGTGCCCCAGAGATTCAGCAGCACGCCGAGCGCGAAGTGTCCCCACTTGGCGCGGCCGGCCTGCCATCGGTCCCACCCGTAGTAGTAGAGGTAGAGTGTGAACGACTCGACGAAAAACAGACCGACGTAGATCCACATGGAGAGCGAGAAGAGCCGCGCCATGTGGTTCCAGAACTTCGGGTAGAGCGTGGTGAGGAAGAACAGGAGGGTCGCACCCCACAGCGCCGTCGCGCTGTAGGCGAACACGAGCAGCCGGGTGAACTCCTTCGACAGCTTGTCGTAGCGCGCGTCGCGGCCGACGATGCCGATCAGCTCGCAGATCACGGCGAACATCGGCACGCCCAGCACGAAGGCAGCGAACATCAGGTGCACTTCGGCAGCGATCCACACCGCGCCGCGCGGGCCGATGCCGGGGAAGTGCCCGTACGCGTGCGACGTGTCCGCCGCTGACTGGAGTACCGCGAGCACCGGATGGGCGGTCATCTCAGCCCTCGCGCAGGAAGAAGGGACGAACCTTGGAGAAATCGATCGGCATCTCGCGCCGCACCTCGCTCATGAGATCGATGGTGACTTCATCGTGGCCGCGCTCGCGCGCAAAGTCCTCCAGCCGCCGCGCGACCACGCCGCGCACGAACGACGGGATCCTGCTCATGCGTGCCTCCGCGTCGGCACTCCAGCGGATGGAGGTCGGCGGAGGCGCTGGCGTGCCATACGTCGCGGCGCGTGGTGGCATGACGAGCGCCGCGTCGGGACCGGGTTCGTAGGCGCACGACGGGTCTTCCGCCATGAGGTCTCCCTCGATCGCCAATGCACGGGCGCGACATCCGCCGCACACCCCCCGATATTCGCAGCGCCCGCAGCGCCCGCCGAGCGTGGTGGCCTGACCACGCAGCGCGCGGAACAGTGGCGCATCGCGCCACACGTCGCCGAACGTCTGCGTGCGCAGGTCCCCCGCCGCCGTCGGGATGTACGGGCACGGGGTAAGCTGACCGTCCGGCGTGATGCGACAGTATTGCGTGCCGCACGGACAGCGTGTGGAGTAGTTGGCGATCGGCGAGTCGGGATCGAGCTGGTGCACGAGCCGCATGAAGTGCGGGGCACATTTGGCGCGCACCATCATGCGTCCGCGATGCCGGCGCTGATGCAGCACCAGCTCGGCAAGGGCGTTCTCGTATTCCGCGGGGGTGAGATCGGTCAGTCGTGCGCCACGCCCTGTGGCGACGAGGAAATAGACGTTGAACGACACAGCACCCTGATCGGCCGCCCAATCTGCGAGGTCGGCGAGCTCATGACGACTGCGCCGCGTCACCGTCGTCTGCACGATGAAGTCGAGCCTGTGATGGCGCAGACGTGCGATCGACGCACTCGTGGCCTCGAACGCACCGGCGCCGTGGCGGAACGCGTCGTGCCGATGGTGATCGAGCGAGTCCACGCTCACCGCGACGCCTGTCACGCCGGCGGTCATCAGCGACTCGATGCGGGCGTCGGTAAGGAGGGTGCCATTCGTACCGACGACGACCGTCGCACCGCGCGAGGAGGCGTGCGTCGCGATCATCTCGAGGTCGCGGCGAAGCAGGGGCTCACCGCCGGACAGAATGAACAGCGGCGCCGGATTGACGGCGAGGATCTCGTCGGCGATGCGGAGACACTCGTCGGTGCGCAGCTCACCGGTGGCGCTCTCGCGCGGCCCGGCCGAGATATAGCAGTGCGCGCACTCCAGGTTGCAACGGCGCGTGAGGTTCCAGGCGACTACGTGTGGGACGTAGTCGTCGCGCGCCTGCGGCTGCGCGACTGGAGAAGCCTCTCGTTCTACCGCGAATGCCCCATTGAACCCCCAATTGTCGTCCCGCAGGAGCGAGCCCAGCGAGCTGCCACTCTTGTCATCCCGCAGCAGCGAGCCCAGCGAGCTGCCACTCTTGTCATCCCGCAGCAGCGAGCCCAGCGAGCTGCCACTCTTGTCATCCCGCAGCAGCGAGC
>CAYTKA010000002.1:59184-104050 GCA_964438255.1 uncultured Gemmatimonadaceae bacterium
CAGCGAGCTGCCACTCTTGTCATCCCGCAGCAGCGAGCTCAGCGAGCTGCCACTCTTGTCATCCCGCAGCAGCGAGCTCAGCGAGCTGCCACTCTTGTCATCCCGCAGGAGCGAGCGGAGCGAGCGAGTGTCGGGATCTACCGCCCCTGCTCCGTGGCCAGCCACACCTCCGGGACGCTAGATCCCGACAGTCGCTTTGCTCCTGCGAGATGACAGGATCAGTGCTTCATCAACGCCTCGACTGCTTCCTTGGCGGCCGCCGGCGAGACCGTCTTGAAATCCACCGGACACTGCGCCGCCTTCGCCTCCACGTCGCGAATGGGGCAGCGCGTGATGCCGCTCGCCTTTGCTTCCTCGATCATGCGCCGCAACTCCGGCGAGTACGTGTCGCCTCCACCTTCCGCCTCGGCGCGAATCTGCTTGGCCCGCAACTCGTTGAACATCACGAGCATCGTGTCCATGTCGAACTCGTCCGCCTCGATCATCGCCTGCTTGTTCTCGTCCATCACCATCGTCGTGACACGCCAGATCTCGTGCGCGCGGGCGAACCGCTCGACGGTGTTGCGCGCCAGCGGGCGCGCGATGAGTGGGACGAGCTGGAGCCGCGCCCACGCCTCGTGCGTCCAGATGATCGGATCGGCCGCCGTGCGCGCCCGCGTGCCGACCCGCCCCGTCACCGGGCACGTGACCTCGACGCTGCTCTCGAAGGGTCCAGCGTCGGCGTCGTGTCCTTCCACCCGCGTGCGGCGCATCTGCTCCTCGGCCTTCACCTCGGCGAGCGCCACCTCCTCCGCCGTGCCGATCCCCATGATGAGCTGCATGTGCGTGGGGAGCAGCTTGCCAATCGCCTCGTCGAGGCGCGCGTTGGTGACGAGATCACCACCATGCTCGACGACGAACTCCTCCACCGCCCTGCGCGCGATCCCCTGCGCGAAGGGCGGGACGCGAAGGATGCGCACCTCCGCTTCCGGCGCCCACGGGAGCGAGGCGACGCCGTCTTCCTCGATCCACGGGATGTCCTCGGGACGGATACCCACGGTGCCGACGAGCAGCACGTTGCACGGCGCCAATCGCACGAGGTTGTCCGCCTGTGAGCCGAGCGCCGTCCCCTCGATGCGGTGCGCACCGTGCCGGGCCAGCACGAGCAGCGACGGCTTCACCTCGTCGAGCCACTGCATCACCACCTGGAACGGCTTCCCGATGAGGATCTGCGTCGTGATCGGGACGTCGGGGAACTCCTTCGCCATCTCGACAGCGCGCGTGATGTTCGCCTGACAGAGCTTGAGCAGCCCCTTGTCGATGATGTTGTTGTGCAGCTCTTCCTGCTCCTCGAACTTGAACACCTTCGACGCCTGCACGGACAGCACATCCTTGATGTTGCCGAAGACGACGTGGTGGTACTCGACGTCGAACGCGCTGCACACGTAGAGCGAACCGCCGAAGGCGCGCGCCAGCTCGAGTGCCTCGCGCATGGCCTTGTAGGAGTACGACGAGCCGTCCACGCACACCATGTAACGACCGCCGGCGAGCGGGAGGTCGTCTCGCACGAGCAGCACGTCGCGCTCGATCGGCCGCAAGGCGCGCGCGACCACACCGCCGAGCTGGCTGTACGGCTGCCGGCCGAGTCCATGGGCCCCGATCGCCACGAGGTCGTACTGTCGGCCAGTCGTGCCGGCAAGTCGTGCCGCGTCGTCCTCGTCCTCCGCCACGATACGCCCATCCTCGCCGAGCTGGACGTCGCCACGCCCGGCACCGGAGCCGTCGTAGTGAACGGCAATGTTGGGATCGAACCCGATGAGCCCCGGCAGACGGCCGGCGCCGCGATTCACCTCGTTGACGATCTCCTCGTAGTTGATCCCCTCGAGAAGCTGACGCGTGAATGCGACGCCTGCGTCCTCGCACCGCTTGCCGAGCGCGTCGAGGAAGCTGTCGGCGATGAGCTGCAACCCCTTCTCGATCAGCTTGTCGTGGATCTTCCGCTGCCGCTTGATCTCGTCCGCCGTCTGGAAGCGCGCGGGAAGTCCGGTCTCGAGTTGGCGGAAGCGAACGTCGTGCAGACGCGCGGCGTACACGTGATTGCCGGTGATGCGGCCATTCGAGTGACGACAGAGCTCGATGGCACGATCCACCGCCCACCCCGAATGCGGGGAATTATCGACGGGGACGAACACTTCCCGTGGCAGCATGGCTACGCCCTCGGCCGGGCTGGGGTCGCGTCAGGGACGACGTGTGGCGTGTCGCTGGGGCTCTGCTATCGAACCGTCAGAGTTGAAGGTGCGCGAGTGACTTCGCGCACCAGCACCCATCAATGCCGACGACCTTTCACATGTGCTGCGTGCCGAGCGCGCGCATGACGCACGCGAATTACAAGAACATGCGGACGACGCGATTATCTGAATCGTGCAAACGGAAGTCAAGGGGCGAGCATATTTCCGTGTTCATCCCATACGGTCAATGCGTCGACGGGACAGCTCGCACATGCGCGCACGAGCTGTAAGGGATTTACCGACTCCGGTGCACGGAAAACGACTACGTCCTCCGCGTCGAGCACGAACGCGCCCGGCGACTCGGCGATGCAATCACCGAATCCGACGCACAACGTGCGGTCGATGCGCACACGAAGCGTACCGACCCGGCGCTCGTCGTATTGCGAGGCGCTCACATTCCCTCCAAACCGAGCTCGGTACGGGCGCGGTCCATCACCTCCGGCGTGATCTCGCCGATTCCGTGCTCGGCGGCGAAGTCACCGTAGATCTTCTTGACCATGCCGCGCACGAACCGCGGCACTTGTGCCAGCCGGAGCTGCGCATCGGCGGACCAGACGGGGAGGGAGCGCGGTACGCCGATGTCGACGAACGCGTCGTCGCGCGTGACTGCGGTAGCGCGCGTCAGCTCCATCGGCGCAGGATCGAGCTCGCTCCCGCCGATACGAACGCCGAGTGCGCTGACGAGCTGTGTCTCCATCGGATTGGCGAGGAGCGCGATGTGTCGGCCGCAGCGCGGGCACACGAACGCCGCCGCAAACGTGCCGTCACCGGGCTGCTGGCGCTCGGTGAAGGTCAGCTGCGTGTCGCACTCGATGCAGAGGAACTTCATCGGACCTCCGCACGCCGGGCCGCGAGCACGGCACGCGCCACCGGTGCGAGCATGTCCCGCAGGTCCTCCATCGGCGCGCGGGTGAAGGGAACGCGCGCGAGGACGGGTGCGTCGTATGCCGCCGACAGGTGCGTCGCCGCACGGCCCTCGAACAGCGGGCCGATGTCCCCGCACGTCAGGCAACAGTACCCGCTCATGTTCTCGACGATGCCGAGCACGGGCACGTGCGCCTCCCGCGCGGCGTCCAGCGCGCGCGCGACGGAGCGTTCGGACTCCATCGTAGGGATCGTCACGGCGATCGCGCCGGCGACGCCCGGCACGAGCGTCGCGAGGTCGGCAACGCGACTCGCGTCGGGGGGCATGTCGATGAGCAGCACGTCGAGCGTCCCCCATGCGACGTCGCTCAGAAACTCACGCAGCACGCCCGACTCGGCAGCGCCCCGCCAGATGTGCTCCTCGCCGGCGTCCGACGTCCAGCGCAGCGCACGGCCGTCATCGAGGAGCAGGTCGCTCGACATCACGCGGATGTCCTCCAGCCCCACGCCAGGCTCGACGCCGTCCTCGTGCACGCGCAGCGGCCCGCGCGACGTCGCGCCGAGCAGCCGCGCGACCGTCGGACTCTGAAGATCAGCATCGACGACGCCGACATCCGACTCGCGGGCGAGCGCGACCGCCAGCGCAGCGGTGACGTAGCTCTTCCCCACACCTCCCTTGCCGCTCATGATCGCGACAACGCGACCGACGTCGGCAAGTCGCGCTGCGATGCGCTCGCGCTGCATCGCCACCTGCTCGCCCAGACGAGAGGCATCGTTCCCCTGAACATCAAAATAGGTGCGGAAGCTCATAGGTCCCACGCCGCGCGTGCGAGCATCCAGAGGTTGATCATCACGGCGACGATCGCCGTGATGTAGAACGACGGCGGTAAGGCGCCGACGCCGGAAAAAAAGGCGCCATGGATGAGCGAGGGGAGGCGCAGCCCGTGCACCACCCAGACAATGCGTGCGAAAGTGACGTTCTGCCAGCGAAGGAGCGCGACGAACACGAGGCCGGCAACGACGGCGCCGAGCACGAGCCACAACGCGGGAGGCCCGAGCCGGGTCTGCGGCAGTCGGCCAGCGCGCCACATGACATACGCCGCGGCCTCATAGAGGACGGCGACGTGCAGGTACACGAATGCCGCCTGGCGAAACTTGATCGCGCGCATGCGGTCTCCCGTAAGGAGCTGCGGAAGCGAACATACTGGCGCCGGAAACTTTGACAAGGGCCGAGCGCTCGACCACACTGATGACTCATGACAGGGCCGTCGCGCCCACGCGCGCCAATTCCTCTATTGGTAGGATTTGCGCTCTTCGTCACGGTGATCGTGTATCTGCTCACCGCCTCGTTCGCGCGGCGCGACGCTCCCGTGTTTGCACCGTCGAGCGCGGCGCGGGTGCGCGCACCGACGTGGACACGCGCCGGTGACACGCTCACGCTCGACGCGACCGACGGTGAGCGTTGGCGGTATGCGTCGCTCGTCGACGGGCGAGCGCTCGGCGGAGCTGATACCGCGCGCTGGGAGCTCGCCGCCCGGCGCTATCGGATCTCCGTCGCCGGCGAGCTCGCCGACCTCGGCCCCGTGCCGTTCGCGTCGGCGGCGGTGACCTCCGATACGCGATTCGTCCCCTCACACGCCGGTGAGACGGCGAACGAGGCGATCAAGCACTGGTACCGCTACAGCCTCGTCACGCATCTGCTCACCCCGAACGGTCACGTGTTCGCGTTACGGACGCACGAGGGGCGGGTGTGGAAGCTCGAGCCGCTCGCGTACTACTGTCCCGGGCTCGTACCGGGATGCGTCACGCTGCGCTACGCACCGCTGTAGTCTGTGCGCCCGCGTCGCACGCGGCTACTCGAGCAGCTCCTCCACCGTGCGCGGCCAATCTTCCTTGAGCAGGCGCGACAGCGCACGGTCGGCGAGCAGACGACCCTCGGTCTGACAACGTGCGCAGTAGTTCGTCTCGTTGTCGCGGTACCGGATGCGCTGCACTGGAGTTGCGCACACCGGGCACGGCTGGCGAAACCGCCCATGCACCGCCATCTCCGGGCGAAATGCCGTCACGTTCTCCGGAAAGCCCCCATTCGCCTCGGCACGTAGCCGGTCGGTCCATTCGATGAGCGTCGCATGGGTCGCAGCGTACAGCCGCTCCACTTCCTCCTCGGTGAGGCGACTCGTGAGCTTCAGCGGCGAGAGACGCGCCCGATGGAGGATCTCGTCCGAGTAGGCGTTGCCGATGCCACTGAACAGCCGCGGGTCGGTGAGCGAGCGCTTGAGCGTATGGTTCTCCCGTGCGAGCCTGGCGGCGAATTGCTCGCGTGTGGCGTCGAGTACCTCGAGCCCGCCACGGTCCAGCTCGCGAAGCGCCTCACGGCCGCGCAACACGTGCATCGATGCACGTCGTTTGCTGCCTGCTTCGGTGAGGACGAGCGTCCCGGTGGGGAACGCCAGCTCGGCGAGCGCCAGGCGCCCCGGAAGCCGCTTGCGTGCACCCGCGGCGAACCAGCGTAGCCGCCCGGCGATCATGAGATGGATGACGAGAAAGAGGTTGCCGTCGAACTCCAAGACGATGCGCTTGCCGAGCCGCGTCACCCCGCGCACCTCCTTCCCGACGGCGTCGTCGAGCGGCGGAGTGACGGTGCGCAGCACGAAGGGGCTCAGGATCGCGTAGCTCGTGAGCGGCCGATTCACGACGCGCTCCGTGACCGCTTCGACATAGATGGTGACGTCGGGCAGCTCTGGCATGGACGAAATGTTCCCCGCCGCGCCGCGCTGATGCAACGGGATTGAAGCGAAAGCGGGCGGCGCCACAGCGTGGCACCGCCCGCTTTCGCCTACCGTTGTGCAACGCGCGAGCGTTACGGGCGCGGATGCGCCGTACGCGCGGGAGCGGGGGCGGGGGCAGGGGCGGGGGCAGACGCGGGGCTGCTGCCCGTCGCCGTGCTCGTCGTCGTGGTCGCGCGGGACGACGACGTTGAAGGCGTTGCGGTCGTGGTGCCGGGATCGTGTGGCACGTAACCGTGACCCTTCACCATTCGACCGTGAGGCGCCGCCGCCGGCTGGCTACCGGGCACCACGATCACCGGCGGTCCGTACAAGCCATAGCCGCTCAATGGATACGTGTACGGACTGTAGTAGCCATAGGGGGAGTAGAGCCCGTAGTAGCGGCTGTAGTAGCCGTACGGTCCGTAGCCCCACCCATACGGCGAATAGAACGGATCTACCGTCACCATCAACCGCCGGCCGGCCACAGTGACCGTATCATAGGCCGACCGCAGCTGGGCCCCCGACTCGGGATGCGAGATCGCGAATACCTGCGGATTGGAGACGGCGACCAGGGCGTCCGTCACGCGCGCTGGCACGCCTGCGTCGGCGAGCGTGATGAGCTCGTGCGCGTCGAGCGGGAAGGCCTGGCCGCGCTCGAGCACCCATGCCTCCGTCACGGCGGCACTCACGGCGCGCGACGCCTCGATCACGTCCGACGAACGTGCCGGCGCGCCTGCCGCTACGCGCGCTGCCCGAGAGGCCTGCTCGCGGCCGCGCAGCGCCTCGGCGATCTCGGCGGGCACGGTGCTCGGAATGGCGGCGTCGTGATAGCGTGCCACCCGCACGTTCTCACCCTCGCCCGCGACGACGCCCTGGATGTCGAGCCAGTCACCATTCGGAGCGATCGCGAGGATACCGGTCGTCGTGCGCGGTACGTTGTCGCAGGTCGCCGTCGACTCGAGGAAGAGTCGCCGTCCGTCCTTCGACCAGCGCGCGCGCTGCGTGCCCGAGCAGCCCCGCGCGTCGACCGGCTGCTCGCGCGAGCTGCCGTCGACACGCTGCGACGTCGTCACCTTGCCCGCAACGATCGTCGTGAGGGTTGCGACGTCGGCCTCCGACGTCGGTGCGATGCAAACGAGCGGTGCCGCCGGTGCAACTGCGTCCACGGCGGGGACTGCCGACCAGCAGCCGATCAGCGCGCGCCAACGCGGGCCGTCTTGCTGCGCGCGGACCGCAGGGGCCGCGAGGGCAAGAAGCGCCGCGCCGACGAGCACGCGAGAGATGAAGGAGCGCATTCCGAAACCTCTAGAGTCGGAGAGTGAAGCCAAGGGCGGTTGAGAACCCGGACAGGTCGATCTTCTGGAAGCCCACGAAGTCGCTGCTGAGGTTGCCGCGTGCCCACGTGTAACGGAGATCCGCCGTGACGGCGACCCGCGGCGAGAGCGTCACGTCCACACCTCCCATCCCCTGCACGGTTGGCGTCCATCCGTCGGATATGAAGGTATCGGGGAACACCCGGTTGGTCCGCACGTCCACGAAGTCGCCCGTCTGCTTGAAGCTGTACCACATGGCTCCCCCACCGGCGCCGACCCAGGGCACGATCTCGGCGGGAATCCACGCCAGCTTCCCGATCGCCCGCCCGTTCGGCGCGAGATACGCGCGCAGGTTGGCGGTCACGGGCACACGAACGAACGTCGTCGTCTGCTCGATCGGAAGATTGTTGTTGTCGATCAGGTTGCGGTACTCGGAGCCCTTCTTCCGCCCTGCGTAGTCGGCCTGGAAGGCGAGATCGAGCCGCGGTGTGAGGGCGAAGGCCAGCTCGGCGCCGATCGTCGGCCCGCTGAAATCGCTCCTGTTCAACGTGAGATCGCTCGTCACCTGGCCGAACAGATCGCTATTCGCGTTCGCTCGTGCGTAGCCGGTGCGGATGCTGAATCGCCCTTCCGGCGCGCCGAACAAGTAGCCGTTGCCGGACATCTGCGCGCGTGCTGCAGTCGGCGCGACGAGCAGCAGCGCACAGCCAAGAATGAGACGTCGCATCAGCGTTCCCTCGAGTGATACAATGGCTCGTGTACCCATCGTGATCCCTCCCGTTCCCCAGGTCGGATCCCGCCCGGGCAGTCATCCCATGGTATACAACTTTGTACATCAATTCACGGCTGGCAAGGGGCGCGGGTTGCGGGCGACTCGACCACCGAGGCCGACCTGATCGCTTGCTCCCTCCCCGCCAGCCGCCTAGCCTTTCCCGTCAGTCACATACCCCCCTATCACCTCCCGCTCCACCGCTGATGCCATCGCTCGACGTCGCCCGCGTCGCCCGTGTCACCCGCTTTGCCACGGTGACGGCACTTGCCGCCGCCATCGCTCTCCCCGCCGCGGCACAGGTTCCAGCGGCCGAGTTCGCCGCACGGCGCGACTCCCTGGCGGCCCGGATGGGAGATGGAGTGCTCCTCGCCTTCGGCGGACGCACACCGGTCACCGACTTCGGACCCTTCTATCAGCTCCCCGCGTTTCACTACCTCACGAACTTCGACGAGCCCGACGCAGCGTTCGTGATGGTGGCGCGCGGCGGCAAGCCGGCGAGCGGTACCATCTTCCTCACCCCGATCGAGCCGCGGATGGCCTTCTACTATGGAAGGCGCCCCGATTCGGCGTCGGTCGTCCGCACGCTCGGCATGGCGGCGCGCTCCTTTGCCGCCGTCGACCAGGTGGTCGACTCGCTTGCCTCGAGCGGCCTCCCTTTCTACGTGCTAGCCGACTTTGCCGATGCGGACTTCGCGCGGCAGGACTCCCTTACCCGCGGCGGCCAGTTCATGCGCGCCGTGGCCGCGCGGCACAACGGGCTCGTCGTTCGTGACGCGCATGCCATCGTCGATCAACTGCGTGCGCGAAAGAGTTCTGCCGAGATCGCTTTGCTGCGCCGCGCGGCGGAGATCAGCTCGCAGGGGCACCTGGAAGCGATGCGCATCGCCCAGCCGACGAAGGAGTACGAGCTCCAGGCAGCGCTCGAGTATGCCTTCACGCGGCTGGGTGGAGCGCGCCCAGCGTACGGATCGATCGTGGGGGGCGGAGCGCACGGTACCCAGCTTCACTACATGCGCGATCGCGGCGACGTGAAACCGGGCGACCTGGTGGTCATGGACGCGGCGACCGAGTACGAGGGATACGCGGGCGACGTGACGCGCACGATCCCGGTGAGCGGCAGCTACACACCGGAGCAGCGCGCCATCTATCAACTCGTGCGCGACGCCCAGGCGGCGGCGGAGCGCAACTCGAAGCCGGGCATGTCCGCCGCGGCGGCACAGGATTCCGCGTTCGACGTCCGCGCGCGCGGGCTCGCCAGGCTCGGGCTGATCGAGAGCGTCGACGCGACGTTCGATCCACCCTGGCGGGCGGACTGTGCGCGCCAGCCACGGTCGTGCAAGCAGGCGATGTTCTGGATGATCCACGGCATCAGCCATGGCCTCGGCCTCGCAGTGCACGATCCGGCGCAGTTCTACTTCAACGCCGATCGCACCTTCCGACCGGGCGATGCGTTCACGATCGAACCGGGGATCTACCTCGGCACGGCGATGTTCGAATCGCTCCCCGATACGCCGAAGAATCGCGCCTTCATCGCGACGGTGCGCCCCGTCGTGCAGCGATACGAGAACACGGGAGTGCGTATCGAGGACGACTACGTCATCACCGACAACGGGCTGGAGCGGATGAGCACGGCGCCACGCGAGATCAGCGAGATCGAAGCAGTGATGCGCGCCCGCCCGCCGCGCGTCGTGCCTTGAGGCACGACGCGCTCCGGTGGCGCACGGCGAGCGTAGCAGCCGCCATTGCGGTATCGACGTTCCTTACGCCGGCGGTTGCGCTCGCACGCGTGGTGCGCGTGCAGATCGACCGGCGTGAGCTGATCGGTGGAGGGGCATCGTTCGGCGAGGCCGGGACGTACGAGCGTCTCACGGGTCGCATCTTCTTCGCGTTCGATCCGGCAAATCCGCACGACCGTCAGATCGTGGACCTCGATCGCGCACCGCGCAACGCCGCAGGAGAGGTGGAAGCGTGGGGCGAGTTCGTGCTGCTCATGCCGCGCGATCCGTCGCGTCGTAACGGGGTGACGCTCGTGGACGTCGTGAACCGCGGGGGGATGACGGTTGGCGTCTTCCACCTCGGTGCACGACGCGATCTCCCGCCCGACTCTGCCGCCTATTACGGTGACGCGCTTCTTCTGAAGCGCGGCTATACCGTGATGATGGTGGGCTGGCAGTGGGATATTCGTCCCGGCGCGAGCGGACTGCATTTCTCACCTCCCGTCGCCGTCGGCGCGAGTGGACGTCCGATCACCGGCCTCGTTCGGAGTGACATCACCATCGACGCGCCCACGCGTGTCATCCCACTCGGCCACCGTGTCAACACGTTGCAGGCGCTCGGCTATGCGGTGTCCGACACCGCCGATCCGGCGAACGTGCTCACCGTGCGGGACGATCCGCTCGGTACGCGGCGTGTCATACCACGGGCGGCGTGGCGCTTCGCGCGGGAAGAGCAGGGACGCGTCGTCAGCGATCCACGCAGCGTGTATCTGCCCGCCGGGTTCGAGGTCGGGAAGATCTACGAGGTCGTCTATCGGGCGCAGGATCCGGTCGTCGTCGGTACCGGCCTCGCTGCGGTGCGCGACGTCATCTCGTACCTCAAGCACGATACGGCGAGCATCGCGCCGACACGCTTCGGCATTGCGTACGGCGTGTCGCAGACGGGGCGCTTCCTGCGCCACTTTCTCTATCAGGGATTCAACACGGACGAGCGCGGCCGCGCGGCGTTCGACGGCATCTTCGCGCACACCGCAGGTGCGGGACGTGGCAGCTTCAATCATCGATTCGCCCAACCGTCACGCGATGCGCAGCCGTACTCCACATTCTTCTATCCGACTGACCTCTTTCCCTTCACCAGCCTCGACGAGCGCGATCCACTCACCGGCGCCCGCAGTGGATTGCGGACGCACGCACCACAGGGCGCGCCGCGGCCCAAAGTCTTCTACGTGGACGGCGGTTACGAGTACTGGGGTCGCGGTGCGTCGCTCACGCACGTGAGCGTGGACGGCAAGACGGACATCGGCTTTCTGCCGACTGAGCGCCGCTACGTGCTTTCGTCGGCACAACACTCCTCGCCGGCGGGCTTCCCGCCCGCCGAGTCGCAGCAGCTCGCGAGTGCGCGCGCATGGCGCGGCGATCCGTTGGATCAACGACTCGCCCTGCGTGCCCTGCTCGTCGCGCTTACCGATTGGGTGCGCGACGGCAGGACACCGCCGCCATCGGCATATCCGACGTTGAACGCTGGCATGCTCCTGCGAGCCGACGCGCGTACGAACCCGGCGATTCCCGGCGTCGCATTCCCGCCCGCGCCATACACGCCGCGTCGCATCACACTCGGCGATTCATGGCGTCAGGGACTGATTACGCGCGAGCCCCCGGGCGTCGGCGCGCCGTTTACGGTGCTGGTGCCGCGTGTTGACTCGATCGGCAACGAGGTGGGGGGCGTCCAGAGCGTCGAGCTGCGGGTCCCGCTTGCGACCTACTTGCCGTGGCAGCTTCGCACCATTCCGCCAACGGATCGCCTCGTCAGCTTCCAGGGCACCTTCGTGCCACTTGCACGTACGGAGGCAGAGCGTATTCGCACGGGAGACTCGCGTCCCAGCCTCGAGCGTTTGTATCCCTCGCGCGAGGGATTCCTCGCGAAAGTCGACACGGCGGCGAACACGCTCGTGTCACAACGCTTCCTGCTGCCCGAAGACCGCGCCACCGTACGTGATCGGATGATCGCCACGCGGGACTGGGTGGCGGCCCACTAGCGATATATGAAGAGCCTCCCCGACTGGTTCGTCCCATTTGCTGATCGCGGTCTCCCCTCGTTTCTGGGCATGGAGATTCTCGAGCTGACCGGGGATCGCGTCGTGGCCACGATGGCGGTGGACGATCGCACACGACAGCCGTTCGGTCTGCTACACGGCGGCGCGTCCATCGCGCTCGCCGAGACGATCGCATCGCTCGGCGCGAATGCGCGCATCGATCGCGAGCGGTTCGTGGCTGTGGGACAGGAGATCAACGGAAACCATTTGCGGCCGAAGACCGACGGGATGGTACGAGGCGTGGGCACCCCTGTGCACGTGGGCCGCACCTCACAGGTCTGGTCGATCGAGATCAGCGACGAGAGCGGGCGGCTCGTCTGCATCTCCCGCTGCACGATGGCGGTGGTCCCGGTCTCGCGCTGACGCGCTCCGGCGACTGCGTCGTGATCCTGAAGGACGAGCGCAGCCTCAAGCTCTCACGAACCTACCGCGCCCATCTACAGACGAGGCTGCGCGGGATCCTGTAGCGGCGGCGGCTTCTGAGGGTAAGCGAACAAGCTCGGCAATTTCCGCCGAGCTTGTTCGCTTGGTCAGGTAGCCGGCTCCCGCGGTATCGTGCCCTCCATGAGGTCGAGTAGCGCCTCGTCGGAGAGCAGCGCCCAGCTGGCAGGATACCGCCAGAGTCGACGCACCATCCCGTCGGTATCGAATACCAGGCTGCGCCGGCCGACGGTGGGGGAGTAGGCAGAGCTAATTCGTTCGTAAACCTGCCACTCCCGACCGTGCCGGTCCTCCACGTGTCGCATGTCGCAGAATACTCAGCAACTACAGCACCAACCACTGCCCAATCGCAGCGATTAGCCGCGCTGGCCGGCGACATTTCGCGCCGGCGTCAGCGGCGTCCCGGGCTCAGCGACCGGCGATCGGCAGGAGGTGGGAGTTCGTCGGGGTGCGCATATGTAGGCCGGCAAAGCCGAGTTGTCGTCAGTCGGCGATCTTCGTCCCCTGGAGCGCTGCGCTGACGAACGTGGGAAGCCCACCGGACGGATTGCGCAGTCCAGAGGTGTTGACGTCGATCGGAATCTTGTGTCCAGCCCACGTCTGCTCGACGTCGAGCACACCCTGCCACACGGCAGCGAAGGCGTGGCCCATCTCGCGCGGCAGCTTCCGGGCGTCGAACCCCGCGGACTTGGCGACCCAGAAGGGCGGCTCGTCGCGTACGCCAGCGCTGAGGTACGCGCGCTTCACGTCGGCGTAGACGACGTTGGCATTGTCGGTGTGCACGTAGATCCCCGGGCGATAGCGTCCATCCGCGAGCACGGCGCGCACCCAGCCGCGGTAGTACTCGCGCATGATCGGCGGCACCGTGTCCATGCGCTCGATGTCGAGAAAGATCGTCGCGCCGTGCGGGAAGCCCTCGGTGGCCGCGAGCGCCGCGGCGTCGAACCCTTCGATCGCACCCCGTCCGGCGTTCACGAAGTCCGCATTGCACGTGTCCGTGGGCGACGGCGGCGGCGCCTTCTTCATCACCGTGCGCGACACCGTGCGCCTCTCCGTATGGCGCTTCCTGCCGTGACCGACGCGCACCTTGACCTTTTTCGTCACCGTGACCGGCACGTAGTGCGGCTCCCCCGGCGTGCGCCCCCACGTCTGCTGGCCCACATAGAGCAGCGCGAGGCCATAGCCCATCGACGCGAGCGTTTCACGCTTGCCCATCCAACTGCCGTCGGGATGGCAGGGGCTCTGGAGGTAATAGCCGGTCCACTCGTATGGCGCGCCACCCGTGCGCCACGCGCGCATGGCGGCGTCGCCTGGATACGTGCCGGTGTCGAACCCCATGTAGGGTCCCTCAGCGACCTCGTCTGCCATGAGCGCAGGCTGGCCGGTCGCGGCCGCGGCTACCTCCGCCACCCGACTGGAAACGCGAGCAATCGACCGACGCGACAGCGCCCCGTCGCCACAGGAAATGGCGGCGGCGCACGATAACAGCAGCAGAGCTCGCGCGCGACGGGGCATGGGCTGACCTCTCATTCGTAAAAATGCCCTACCCCTCCACCCGGTAGGTGGGTCCAGCGTCACGAGGTGTGTGTGCGTGGCATCACCTGCACCAAATCACCGAATCACGACACAAGACGATCATGTCGACAAACTGATGCGTACGCTTCTTGCGACCCCGCGTGAGCTCGTGAGCGCATTGAACGTCAACACTGTGGGGGTTCCGCGTCATGCGTCGGATTCGCGTCGTGCTCGTCGGCACCGTCGTGCTCGTTGCGGCCTGCTCGAAGGGCGAGAGGAGCCCGGACAGCGTGAAGACGGCCGACTCGCTAGCGGCCATCTCGCCGGCCGGAGCCGCTACCACCGCCGCCACGCCGGCCATGACGGACGCGAACATTCTCGCCGTCCTCGACGCAGCGAACGCCGCCGACAGCTCGGCGGGTAGCGTCGCCGCTCAGAAGGGGATGAGCGCCGACGTCAAGGCCTTCGGGCGCGACATGGTCAGGGACCACCATGCGCTGCGGAAGCAGGGCGAGGAGCTGGCGAAGAAGATCAACGTGACGCCGCAGCGTCCAGCCGGCGACAACAGCCTGGCTGAGGCAGCGGCGTGGCACGACAGCCTGAACGCGATGCCGAAGGGCCCTGCATTCGACAAGGCGTACATCGATCACGAGGTCCGGGCGCACGAGCAGGTGCTTCAGAAGGCACAGGACGCGTTCGCCGCAGCGCAGAACGCCGACCTCAAGGCGATGATCCCCAAGGCCTCGGCGTTGGTGCAGGCGCATCTCGACAACGCGAAGAAGGTTCAGTCCAAGCTCGGCGGCGCGAAGTAACTCCGTGGCGGCGCGTGCGACTGGTGGTCCGGAGCGGACGAGAGGAGGCGACATGCCCGGCTCGCTCGTGCTGGTGGATGGCTCGAACGTCGCGCACTCGAGCGAGGGGGAGCAGCCACGGCTCGCGAACATTACCGCCGTCTGCGACAAGCTCCGCGAAGAAGGCTACGAGCCGCTCGTGCTCGTGGACGCCGCGCTGCGCCACCAGATCGACGACCGCGGAGGCTACGAGGTGCTCGTGGAGGCAGGCGTGCTGCGACAGGCCCCCGCCGGCACCGATGCCGACTACTTCATCCTCTCCTTCGCGCGCGAGCTGGGCGCCTCGATCGTCTCGAACGACCGCTTCCGCGACCGGCAGAAGACCTTCCCCGAGGCCGGAAAGCGCCTCATCCGCTACATGATCGTGAAGGGAGAAGTCGTGCTCGAACGCCGGACCGGCCGCCGGCACGGTTGACGCGATCGAGAGGGGCGCTGGACCGGGGGGACGGAACCCCGCGTCCTCCACTTGGTACTAGTGGCGGACCGGCGACCTAAGCCGTTAAATTACAAGACTATCGGCAGGCACAACCCTCGCCTCGAACGTTTCGTTCGAGGTCGGGTGATCGTCCACCGATGGTATTGCATGCGACCGAGCGTGCCGCCCACGCCGCGACGGCACGTGGCGCATCTCGAGAGAGAGTACGCACCACACGCTCGACCCGTTGGTCACCCCACCGGGAGACGTCCCTCAGTCTCCCTTCGTTAATGAGGTCGCCATGCTGAGTCCGACGACGGACGCACCTGCACTGTCGCTCGTCATCCCCGTATACAACGCGGCGGACCAGTTGCCGACCACCCTCGCAGCAGTAGACACGTTCGCGGCCCGCTACCCTGCGTCGCTCGAGGTGCTCTTCGTCGACGATCACTCTGGCGAGGTCGAGACGCAGCTCATCCTCGAGGACTATGCCCGCGGCCGCACGTATGCGCGCGTGCTGCGCAACGCGGAGAATCGCGGCAAGGGCTTCTCCGTGACACGCGGGATGCTCGCCGCGCGCGGTCGCCATCGCGTCTTTACCGACGTCGACCTCGCCTACCCGCTCGACCAGGTCGAGCGCATCGTCACCGAGTTGCGAGCCGGGCACGACATCGCCATCGCGTGCCGCGTGCTCCCCGAGTCGCGCTACCTGATGAGCCCAAGCTTCTTCCACTACCTGTACACGCGGCACGTCATGAGCCGCGCGTTCAACAAGGTCGTGCAGACCTTTCTGCTCCCGGGCATCCTCGACACCCAGGCAGGGCTGAAGGGCTTCACCGCCGAAGCGGCCAAGCTCTGCTTCTCCCGCACGACGATTCCCGGTTTCGGCTTCGACATCGAGTGTCTGTACATCGCGCAGCAGTACGGGCTCGCGATCAAGCAGACGGCGGTGAACTTCCGCTACGACGACGAGCCGACGACGGTGCGCTTCGCGCGGGACAGCCAGCGCATGCTGCAGGACATCTGGACGGTCAAGCGAAATGCGTGGCGCGGGCAATACGCGGTGGCGAGTCACCGGTTCAAGTTCCCCGCCGAGGATCTGCACTGGGACGGCATCCATACGCCTCCGCACGGCATGCCGGCGACGACTGATCCGGCACTGGTGGAAGCATCGTAACAGCCAGGTCGGCCGGCGTGGCGCGCCTGGGCCGCCCGCGCCGACTGCGGCCCTGATCGGGCGCTGACCCGCGGCGGTGCCGCGGGTCTCTGCTTTGAGCCCTCCAATGCGATTGCTCATCATCAACGCCGACGATCTCGGCTTCGCGCCGGGAGTCAACCGCGCCATTCTCGAGGCGCACGAGGCGGGGACGCTCTCGTCCGCGTCGATGATGGTGAATACCCCTGCGTTCGGTGAAGCAGCGGAGCTCGTGCGCACCCGCGCGCCGCGACTCGGCGTCGGACTGCACTTGAATCTCATCGCCGGCAGCCCGCTGGCCGGCGCATCCACGCTCACCGATTCGCGCACGGGACAGTTCTATCCGCTGCCCGAGCTCGTGGCGCGCGCCCTTCGCGGGCGCATCCGTCCGGATGATGTCCGCCGTGAGTGCGACGCCCAGCTCGCGGCGCTCGCCGGTGCGGGAATCACGCCGACACACGTCGACAGTCATCGCCACACGCACGCGTTGCCCGGCGTGTTGGCCGCCGTCGTTGCCAGCGCGCGCGACGCGGGGGTGCGCATTGTGCGCCGCCCGCTCGATCGGCCATCGTTCGCCGATCCGGTAGCAGCGGCGAAGATGCTGGTGCTGCACGCCTCCTGGCACGCGGCGTACGGCAAAGTCGACGAAGCGGGTCGGACGCTGCTGGCCCGCGCACCGCATTTCCGCGGCATCGCATTACAGGGCGCGCCCGATGTGGAGCGCCGGCTCCTCGAGCTGCTCGATGTGGTCCCCGAGGGCGCGACGGAGCTCATGCTGCACCCCGGCTACGACGACGCGATCCTCGCCGCGCAGGACCCCTACCGTGCGGAGCGCGAGCGCGAAGTAGCGGCGCTTCGGTCTCCCGCGGTACGCGAGCGGCTCAGGCGAGGGGATGTTCGGCTCGTGAGCTTCGGCGAAGTATGAGCTGACCGTTCGCGCCCGTCCGGTGCCAGAGTCGCCGCTGCACTTCCACCCAGAGCACGATGCATGGCACGGTCTTGAATCGATAACGATCGAACAGCTCGCGCTGGATTACCTCCGGCATGAGATCGGACGACGCGAGAACAGTGCACACGACGACGAAGACGAACAGTGCCCACTCCCAGCGCGTCGGCCTGGCGAGCGCGGCGAACCAGATCGCGGCCCCCGCCGAGGCGATCACGAACGTCGGGCTCTCCGCCTGGTGATTGAAGATCACGCAGAACAGGAGCACCGAGCACAGATACAGCCGGCGAAAGTGCCACTCGCTCCACCGCTGCCGCCGCCCCAGCACCGGCGCCAACAGGAGCACCACGCCGGCGAGCTGGATCGGCCAGTTCGGCCAGTCCTGCCGGAAAAGGAACTGCAACATCTGCATCACGGTGAAGCCGAGATCGTGCGAGTCCTTCGCTTCGATCACGCGCCACGATTCATACTGCGCGAGCAGTGTCTGCGGCGGTGTGACCAGCAGCGGCAATGCAAGCAGGACGAGAAACGACGCCACCAACGCCAGCGCAATGCGCAGCTTGCGCGGATGGAAGATGGCGAAGCTGGCCGCGGCCAATGGAAAGATCTTGATGAACGTTCCGACGGCGGTGGCCAGACCGCCGAGCATCGTGTGGCGCCGCTCGTACGCGGCGAAGGTGAAGACGATCAGCCCCGCCACCAGGGCGTTGCTCTGCACGTTCTGGAGCGAGCCGAGCATGTCGAGAAAGACGATCGCGCGCGCGACTGCCGCCCCTCGACGCGGCAGCACCATCCCGATCGCGGCATACAGCACTCCTGCGTTGACGGCGTTCCAGAGGAGCATCCCCAGCCAGAGCGGGGGCAGCGCGAACGGGAGAAAGAGCAGCGCGAAGGTCGGACTGTACTTGTAGAAATCGAAGTGCAGCGCCGGATACGCGGCGTACAGATCCTGCGCGTGCAGCAGGTGCAACGAGGCCGCCCGAAAGATCAGGAAGTTGTTGTTCTGGCGCAGGACGCTCTGCTGAATCGTGGCGGCGACGACCGCAGCGATCCACAGCAGGGCGACGAACCACTCGGCTTGGCGGAGACGGCGGCTCGCATCGGGCACGGACGCCGCAAGGCCGGTCGGGTGAGGTATCGGAGGCATGAGCCGGGAAAGCTAGACGCGCTCGCAGCCATGCGGAACGCGCGGCACTGCTCTTGATCCTATCGGCGTCATGCCCAACCCAACTCGGCCACCGGGCGGTGCGCTGCACACCGTCCTGTTGGACATCGACGGAACGCTCATCGACAGCAACGATGCACATGCCCGCGCCTGGGTCGCTGCGCTTTCGCTGCACGGGTACGAGGTGCCGTTCGCGAAGGTACGCCCGCTGATCGGCATGGGAGGGGACAAGATCCTCCCCGAGCTCACCGGGCTCGATCCGGAGAGCGGAGAAGCCGAGCGCATCGCGGAGTCGCGCAGCGAGATCTTTCTGCACGAGGAGCTGCCGACACTCCAGGCGACGCCCGGTGCGCGCGCCCTTCTCCAGCGCATGCGCGCCGATGGGCTCGAGCTCGTCGTGGCCACCTCGGCCAAGACGGACGAGGTGACGTCGCTCCTTCAGCAGGCCGGGGTGGCCGATCTCATCGAGACAGGATCGTCTGCCGACGATGCCGATCGCTCCAAACCTGACCCCGACATCGTGCAGGCAGCGTTGCGCAAGGCACGGCGTCCTGCGTCGCACAGTGCCATGCTCGGCGACACGCCGTACGACATGGCGGCGGCGGCGCGCGCACGCGTGCCTGCCGTCGCGCTGCGCTGCGGCGGTTGGACCGACAATGGCCTGCGAGGCGCGCTTGCGATCTACGACCATCCGGCCGATCTCCTCGCCCACTACGACGACTCACCTTTCGCCACCGGCGCCCGACACTGATCGACGTGCGCGCACCAAGCAGCCACCGGCACGGCCGAAGCAGCCCTGACGCCGTCAGGTCGCTATCGCAGCTCGAATCGTGCGGTGAGATCGGCGATCTGGATCTGATACTCGCCGCGCTCGAGTGTCCTGCGGTTGTCGCGGCCGATGAAAGCGAGGCGTGACATGGGCAAACGGAACACGATGGTGCGACGCTCGCCCGGCGCGAGCGCGATCTTCCTGAAATCGCGCAACCGCCGCACTGGTGGATCGACCGACGCGTACATCTGCCGCACATACAACTGCACGACCTCCATCCCGGCGCGTGTTCCACCGTTCCGAACGGCGACGCGGACGGCAATCGTGTCGTCGAGGCGGTGGACGGGCTCGTCGACTCCAAGGCCGTCGTACGTGAACGTGGTGTACGAGAGCCCGAAACCGAACGGCCACTCCGGATGATAGCCGCCGCTCGGCCTGTCCTCCTTGATGTCGGCGCTCGCGAGCCGATCATAGGGTACGAGATCGTGTGGTGCGCGGGGGTAGGTGTATGGTAAGCGCCCGCTCGGGTTGATTTCGCCGAACAGCACACCGGCAACCGCTTCGCCGCCGAACGGTCCCGTCTGATACCCGAGGACGATGGCCCGTGACGCATCGACGACGTCACGGATGATGCGCGGCCGTCCCTCGTACAGCGCGATGACCACCGGCGTCCCCGTTTCCTCGATCGCGCGAGCGAGCCGGAGCTGCGCAGCGGGGAGCGTGAGATCGTCGATGTCGCCGGGCTTCTCGGCCGCAGCCGGCTCGGCAAGCGCAACGATCGCGACGTCCGCTTGCTTCGCCGCAGCCACGGCGGCGGGGACGTCGGTCTCCGTAGTGAACGTCGCGCCCGCGACATACGTGACGTGCTCCGCGCCGAGGCGATCCCGCACCGCGTCGAGCAGCGTCTTCACGTTCTTCGGGTACATCGCTTCGTTCGTGCCCTGCCAGGTGTACGTCCAGCCCCCATGCTGCGCCGGCAGCGACGTCGCACCCGGCCCGGTGACGAGCACGCGCACGTTCCGCGGCAGCGGTAGAAAGCCGCGGTCGTTGCGCAGCAGGGTGACCGCCTGCTCGGCCGCGGCACGACTCACCGCCTGCGAGCGCGGCGCGCCGGCGTTCGCGAGCTGCAACACGCGCGGCGCCGCGTCGTCGAACAGGCCGAGCTCGAGCTTGAGTCGCAGGATGCGGCGCACGGACTCGTCGATCCGCCGCTCGCTGATCTGCCCTGCGTGCACGAGCGCCCGCATGTCGTCGATGAACGACGTGTTGTACGGCACCATGCTCATGTCGATGCCGGCGTCGATCGCCATGCGCACCGCGTCGCGACGCGTCGGCGCCACGCGGTGCACGGTGTTGAGGCGCACGATGTCCTCCCAGTCCGTCACCACGACGCCACGGAAGCCGAGCTCCTTGCGGAGCAGATCGGTGAGCAGCTCGCGGCTCGCGTGCACCGGGACGCCGTTCACGTCGCTCGAGTTCACCATCAGCGTCGCGGCACCGGCGTCGATTGCCGCCTTGAACGACGGGAGGAAATACTCGCGGAGCTGGCGGTCGGGGATCCACGCCGTGGTGCGGTCGTGGCCACTCAGCGGCATGCTGTAACCGAGGAAGTGCTTGGCCGTGGCCGCGACATAGAGTGGCCGCTCCGGATCGCGCACGACGTGCGCGTACAGCCGTGGCTCGTCGAGCGGCGCGCCGTCGAGCAGCGACTCCATCGCCGGCGTCGGGTCTTCCTGACTGCCCTGCACGGCCGCGGCGCCCATGACCGAGGCCAGATAGACGTCCTCTCCGAAGGTCTCGTGCACGCGCGGCCACAGCGGTGTGCGCGCGACGTCGAGCACAGGTGAGAAGTTCCACGGTATGCCGCTCGCGCGCGTCTCGTACGTGGTGATACGGTTCGCCAGCTTGACGAGATCGGGGTTCCACGTCGCCGCCATGGCGATGTTCTGGGGAAACACCGTGCTCCCCCTCATGTAATGGTGCCCGTGCACCGCGTCGATCCCGAAGATCACCGGGATGGGGAGCCGCTTCCGGGCGGCGAACCGCTGTACGGTCGTGATCAGCTCCCGCCACTGCGCCGGTGAGAGGGCCACGTCCCATACATTGAGCAGCGAGCCGACGTGACGCCGAACGAGCGCGTCCTCGAGCTTCGCCGAGTCGAGCTGCTGGGCCTGCGTCGGCGTGCCCTGGACCGCGGAGACGGCCGCGATGGTGAGCTGAGTCATCTCGCCGAGCTTTTCGTCGAGCGTCATCCGCCGGAGCAACGCTTCGACCTGGGCGTCGATCGCGGGAGAGGGCTGTGCGTGGAGACCGGGTGTGGCGAGAAGCCCGAAGATGGCCGTCAGGAACGACGGGAGCCGACGCCGGGCGCGCGAGGCGAAGAAGCGGGGCATATGTCCCCGCCGGCTTCGCACGAGTCGCGCCGGTGGCGGGCGATGTGCGTAATGCAGGCCCGGTTGAAAATGTGAGCCCCTTTGCCTCTCCCGGCCCCGTCCGGTACGGCACTTGAAAGAGGGAGCGGCGGCCCGGCGCGACGGCGTGCCGGATTTGATTCGACGCCCGAGGCGGTTGCATGGCTGTACGGGAATTCACTGATCGGCGAGGCGTGGACTGGCGCGTCTGGGACGTCACGCCGATGCACATGCATCCGATCACGCGGGGCGAGGACTACATGGCCAACCTGCAGGACGGGTGGCTTGTGTTCGAGTCCGGCAGCGAGAAGCGGCGGCTCGAGGCGCCCTATCCCTCGGATTGGACGACGTTCACGATCCCGCAACTCGAGGAGCTCTGCCGCCGTGCATCGCTCGTCATCCGGCGGAAGGCGAGGACGCCGAGCGGCGAGCGGCGCGCGATCAGCGCGGCGGAGATCGAACGCGAGGCGATCAAGGAGTCCGGCTCGCGTGTCACCTTCCTGAGTCCGCTGGGCCGCGAGTGGACGGTGCGGATACACGAGTGCCTGGACAAGGACGGGAACGCGAAGATGGTCCTCCGGTTCACGGCCGGCGACATCGTCGTGGAGCTGGAGCAGTGGCCGGAAGACTGGCGCACGGCCACGGTGAAGGACTTCGCGCTCATGCTGCTCGACGCGAACCCACCTCGACGGCTCGGCAAGGGCGAAGGCCCACAGCGCCGGCGCGAGGATCGAGGGGAGTAGCGGGCGCTCGCGAGCTTGGATAGCGGATCGGTCCCGGTGCACGGTCGAACGCGCGTGCGCTGATCGTGCGCCCTCGACCGCCGCTCTGCTGCGCCCCTCTTGCCCGGTTCACCGAGACGTCGTAGACTCGGCCGCGACCGAAGGAAAACCGAAAACACGACCGTCAAGGCAGTCAGCGTTGATTCGCAAGCAAGTAGGTACTTGCATACACGTCTGTTTGCGCTATCATCCGGCCATGGTCAACCGCGAACGCATTCTCGAGGCGGCAGCGCGCATCTACGCCAAGCACGGCTTCCGTGGGGCGACGACGCGGCTCATCGCCACCGAGGCTGGCGTCAACGAGGTCACGCTCTTCCGGATCTTCGGATCCAAGAGTGCGCTACTCGAGGCGGTGCTCGAACAGTGTCAGCAGATCAACACGGGGCCGACGCTGCCGGCCGAGCCGAAGGACCCGGCCGCGGAGCTCACGCAGTTCGTCGGGCTCAGTCTCCGGATCGTGCGTGAGATGCGGCCGCTCCTCGTTCACTCCATCGGTGAGATCGACGAGCGGCCGGAAGCGGCGGAGTTCGCGTGCCGCGGACGGCACGACGCGCATGACACAATCACGACATACGTCCGTAAGCTCCAGAAGCTCGGTCTGGCCGATGGCGGCGCAGACGTCGAGGCGGCGGCCGTCATGCTGGTCGGTACGGTGATGAGCGACGCGATTGCGCGCCATTTCGTGCCGGATGTCTATCCGCCGATCAACGAAGCTGCCGAGCGCTACGTGGCCTGCTTCCTCCGCATGATCGGTGCGAGCGTGCCGGCTGCCGCGGCACCTCGCAAGACACGACTCTCTTCCTCCCGATAGCAGATGAACGCCGTTCTTTCCGGGGCCCGGCTCCGCCGGGTGCTCACGCACTCGGTCGCGCTCGTGCTCATGGCCGGTCGCTCGTTTCCCGTGGCGGCACAGCAGACGGTCGCCCCCGCCCCTCCCCCCGTCACCACCGCCCGGGCCCTTTCGCTCGACGAGGCCATTCGTCTCGCCGCGCGCGAGAGCGAGGCGCTCCAGATCGCGCGCGCCGGTGTGATGCGCGCCGAGGGACAGCAGCTCCAGGCGCGCAGCCTGTCGCTGCCGCAGCTCGGCTCGAGCCTGAGCTATGCACGCACCCTGCGATCGCAATTCTCGGCGCTCGCCGGCGGCGGTCCGCCCGACACGTCCACCACGCCGAAGCCCCAGGCGGTGTGCGCTCCGGTGATCCCTGCCAACGCGACGCCGGCGGAACGGCAAGCGGCGCTCAATCAGGCGTCCACCTGCGCAGCGCAGCAGGGGATCGACTTCAGCAAGGTCGGCTTCGGCGCGAAGAACCAATACACGTTCGGCCTCTCGTTCTCGCAGAGCGTCTTCAGCGGCGGGCGCAACAGCGGCCAGCAGGCGGCGGCGAGCGCTGGCCGCCGTTCGGCGGAGATCGAGGTCACGGCCCAGCGCGCGCAAATCGCGCTCGACGTGACGCAGGCATACTTCGACGCCGTGCTCGCCGACCGTTTGGTGGAGATCGCCGATACGGCCCTCAAGCAAACGGAAGAGCTGCTGCGCCAGACGCAGCTCGCCCGGCGTGTCGGCAATCAGAGCGAGTTCGAGCTGCTGCGCGCCACCGTCACGCGCGACAACCAGCGGCCGGTGCTCATTCAGCGTCAGGGTGACCGCGACGTGGCATACCTGCGTCTCAAGCAGTTGCTCAATCTGCCGCTCGAAGAGCCGCTCACGCTGACGACGCCGATCGACGAGCCGGCGACGATCACGCGCGTGATCGCATCCAACGCGTCCAATACGCAGAACGGGCCGGCCGCCGATTCGCTCGCCCCGCTTCCGACACCGGATACCAGCACGGCGAATCGGGCACCGGTCCGCGAGTCGGAGGAATCGCTGCGCGCGCAGGAAGCGTTGCTCAAGGTGGCGCGGGCAGATCGACTGCCGTCGCTGTCGCTGACGTCCAACTATCAGCGGCTGTTCTTTCCGACCGGTTTCGCGCCGAATCTGAACCAGTACAGCGAGAACTGGACGGTCGGTGGCTCCATCGGCTTCTCGCTGTTCAGCGGTGGTCGGATCACCGGGCAGATCGAGACGGCGCGAGCGAACGTAGACGATGCGCGGGCGCGGCTCCAGCAGACGCGTGAGCTCGCGGCGCTCGACACGCGCGTCACGCTGAATCAGCTCCGGGTCGCCGAGGCCGCGTTCGCCGCCAGCCGCGGAACGGCAACGCAGGCGCAGCGCGCCTATCAGATCGATCAGCTCCGGTACCGGGAAGGGATCTCGACGCAGACGGACCTCACACAGTCGCGACTTCTCCTCGAGCAGGCATTGGCCAATCGTGCGCAGTCGGCGCGCGATCTCGCGGTGGCGCGCGCGCGCCTGACGCTCATTCGCGATCTGCCGATCAACACCGCAGCACTGGGCGGTGCCGCTCAGCGTGCGACACAGCAGCAACAACAACCCCAGCAGCAGCAACCACAAACACCGCAGCGCACTCCTGCCACTGCCGCCGGTTCGGCCGGTGCGGGACAATTCGGGGGCACCACGCCATGAACGGACTGACGATGATTTCCTCGCGCGCGTCGCGCGCCTCGGTGGGATTACTGATCACCGCCGCCATACTCTCTCTCCAGGCGTGCAGGAAGAGCGACGCCAGTGGGGCGGAGGTCGGGAAGGCCGAGACGATGCTCGTCGGCCCGGAGAACGTGACCGTGGTGCGTAGCGAGCAGGTTCGCACCGGTCCGGCGCTCTCCGGCTCGCTCACGCCGGAGAAGTCCGCGACGATCCGCGCCGAGATGTCGGGGTCGGTGGTGCAGACGTTCGCCGAGGCGGGACAGCGTGTGAACGCCGGCCAGCCGCTGGCGCAGCTCGACGCCAGCGTGCTCCGCGACCAGCAGCTCTCGGCGCAGTCCGCGGTGACGACGGCGCAGAACAGCTACGACATCGCGCGTCGCGAGCTGTCGCGCAGTGAGACGCTGGAGAAGGCGGGGGCGATCGCCGAGCGCGACCTGGAGCGCGCGCGCAATGTTGCGCTCTCCGCGCAGGCGCAGCTCTCCACCGCGAGAGCGCAGCTCGCGAACATCACCAAGATGGTGGACAAGGCGAGCGTGCAGGCACCGTTCGCCGGTGTCGTCGCGCAGCGGCAGACGAATGCCGGGGACGTCGTCTCGCCGGGGACGGCGCTGTTCACCGTGGTCGATCCGGGCAGCATGCAGCTCGAGGCGTCGGTGCCGGCCGAGGCGCTGTCGCAGGTACGCGTCGGGATGCCGGTGGACTTCAAGGTGACGGGCTACCCGACACGGACCTTCACCGGCCGCATCACGCGGGTGAACCCGACGGCTGATCCCGCGACACGGCAGGTGAAGATCGTCGCGTCGATTCCGAATGCGGGCAACACGCTCGTCGGTGGCCTGTTCGCCGAGGGTCGTGTATCGACCGAGTCCCGGTACGTTCCGATGGTGCCGCAGAGCGCGGTGGACGAGCGCGGGCTGCGGCCGACCGTGGTGCGGCTGCGCAATGGCAAGATCGAGAAGGTGGAAGTGGGGCTCGGCATCCGGGACCCGGCGTCGGAGCGCGTGGAGATCACGTCGGGGCTGCAGCCGGGCGACACGGTGCTGCTCGGTGCGGCCCGCGGCATCTCGCCGGGTACGCCGGTGAAGGTCTCTGCACCATCGGACGTCAGGAAGTAAGCAGCGGTCTACACCCATCACGGGTACACGGCAATGTTCATCTCTGATTTCGCGATCAAGAAGCCGCTCATCACGGTCGTGAGCATGCTCACGCTCGCCGTGTTCGGCTTGTTCGCTCTGTTCAAGCTGAAGACGGACGAGTTCCCCGACGTTGCGCCGCCGGTGGTCACGGTGGGCATCCCGTATCCGGGGGCGTCGCCGGAGGGAGTGGAGAAGGAGATTCTCGACCCGATCGAGGAGCAGATCTCCTCGATCAGCGGCGTGAAGCACGTCTACGGCAAGGCGTACGATGGCTACGGCTTCATCATGGTCGAGTTCCAGTTCGGCAAGGACCTGATGGAGGCGACGCAGAATCTGCGCGACGCCATCTCGGCCAAGCGCGCCGATCTGCCGGCGGAGATGAAGGAGCCGATCATTCAGAAGTTCAACGACACGGATCGTCCGATCGTGTCGCTGGCGCTGTCGTCGACGACACTCTCGCAGGCAGAGCTCACGCGGCTCGCCGATCCGACGATCACGCGTGAGTTGCGCTCCATTCCCGGCGTGGCGGAGGTCACGGTCTCGGGGAAGGTGGAGCGCGAGCTCACGGTGGAGCTGCGCCCGAGCGACATGCAGGCCGCGGGGGTGAGCGTCGGGCAGGTGGTGCAGGCGCTGCAGCTCCAGAACCTCGCTGCACCGGTGGGACGCGTCGTGGGGGACATGGACGAGCGCTCGATCCGCCTCAAGGGCCGTCTGGAGAATCCGCAGGAGTTCGCGCAGCTCGTCGTGGCCGAGCGGAATGGTCAGACCATCCGGCTCGGGCAGATCGCCAACGTGCGCGACGGGACCGAGGAGCCGCGCACCCTCGCGCTCTACAATGACCGCGAGGCGGTCGGCATCGACGTCAAGAAGGCCAAAGGCTACAGCACCACGGACGTGTCGGACAAAGTTCGTGCGCGCGTCCAGCAGCTCCAGCCGACGCTCGGCAAGGGCACGACGATCGAGCTGGTGAAGGATTCCGGCGTGCGCGTCGACCACGCGGTGAAGAACGTGGAGGAAGCGCTGCTCGAGGGCGCGATCCTCACGGTGCTGGTCGTGTTCCTGTTCCTGAACTCGTGGCGGTCGACGGTGATCACCGGGCTCGCGCTGCCGGTCTCGGTGCTGGCGAGCTTCATCGCGGTGTGGGTGCTTGGCTTCAAGCTCGAAACGATGTCGCTGCTCGGGCTGTCGCTGGCGATCGGCATCCTGATCGACGACGCGATCGTGGTGCGCGAGAACATCGTGCGCCACGTCGAGATGGGGAAGGATCACTATACCGCCGCGCGCGAGGGTACCGACGAGATCGGGCTGGCCGTCGCGGCGACGACCTTCTCGATCCTCGCCGTGTTCTTCCCGATCGGCTTCATGCCCGGGGTGGGCGGTCAGTGGTTCAAGCCCTTCGCGCTGACCATCGCGTGCTCGGTGCTCGTGTCGCTGTTCGTGTCGTTCTCGCTCGACCCGATGTTGTCGGCCTACTGGGCCGATCCGCACGTGCCCGAGGACAAGAAGTGGTGGGTCACGAAGCAGCTCGATCGGTTCAACCACTGGTTCAACCACCAGGCGGAGCGCTATCGCCACGTGATCGCGTGGTCGCTCGACCACCGCATCGCGATGATGGTGCTGGCCATCGGGACGTTCTTCGCGTCGTTCACCCTCTTCTCCAAGGGGATCAGCGGCCTGCTTGGCGCACTGGTCGGCATCGGCGTCGTCGTCTGGCTGCTGACGAGAAAGCCCAACATCCTGCTGCATCTGGCCGGCACGATCGTGCTCATCGTTCTGACCGTCGGCGTGGCGCTGATGGCGGTGAAGGGGCTCATGAGCGGTGTGTCGGTCGGCGCAGTGGTCGGATTCCTGATCTTCGGGGCGCTCGCGTTCCTGGCAGCGCGCGCCGCGTGGAAGGCGGTGCTTTCGATCCGCTCGGGCGAGCGGTCGAACTGGGCATCGCCGATCGGCAGCATCGTCGTCGGTGCGGCGGTGGCGGGACTGCTGGTCTTCGGCTTGCCGCCGCTGCGCACGGTCGGCGTCGGGTTCTTCCCGGAAGACGATCGCGCGGAACTGATCATCGCGATCGAGACACCGCCGGGCTCGAACATGACCTATACGCGACTCAAGGCGCAGGAAGCAGTGCGCATCACGCGCGCGCATCCCGAGGTACTGTACACGTACACCACGCTCGGGGGTGGTGCCTCCGGCACGGTGGACGTCGGCAACATCTACGTCCGCATGGCGCCGAAGAGCCAGCGCAAGGTGAGCGCCGAGGAGTTCGCGAGCCGGCTGCGCAGCGAGATGAAGAACGTCGCCGGCGTGACGCTCGCTGTGTTCACGAGCGACTTTGGCGGTGGGCAGAAGCAGCTCCAGTTCCAGCTCCGCGGCAACGACCTCGCCGCGCTCACGCAGGCGGCGGACACGGTGATGGAGGTCGTGCGGCACACGAAAGGCGCGGTGGACATCGGGCTCTCGACGAAGGGGCAGAAGCCGGAGCTCGAGGTCGACCTGAACCGCGGCGTCGCCGGTACGCTCGGCGTCACGGTTGGACAGGTGGCGCAGTCGCTGCGGCCTGCATTCGCCGGCATCGAGGCGGGGGACTGGCAGGATCCGTCGGGTGAGATGCGGAAGGTGCAGGTCCGCCTCACGCCGGAGTCGCGCCGCAACGCCGAAGACCTGCGGCAGCTGCCGCTCGTCGTGGCCGGACCCAATGGCGCGCCGAGCACGCTGCCACTCGGTCAGGTGGCGACGATCAGACAGGGCACCGGACCGGCGATCATCGACCATCTCGATCGCGATCTCGTGGTGTCGGTGCAGGCGAACGTGTCGGGGCGTGCCACCGGCGACGTGACGAGCGAGGTGAACGCGAAGCTGGCGAAGATGACCTTCCCACCCGGCGTCACGCTGTCCCTGGGTGGCGACGCGCAGGCGCAACAGGAGGTGTTCGGGCAGATCTTCTTCGCCCTCGGCGTCGCGGTGATGCTGATGTATCTGATCCTCGTCGTACAGTTCGGCAGCTTCCTCGATCCGCTGGCGATTCTCATGTCACTGCCGCTGTCGCTGATCGGTGTGCTGCTGTCGCTGTCGCTGTCGGGGTTCACCGTGAACCTGATGTCGCTCATCGGCGTCATCCTGCTCATGGGCATCGTGGCGAAGAACGCCATCCTGCTGATCGACTTCGCGAAGTGGGCGCGCGAGAAGGACGGCAAGCCGCTGCGCGAAGCGTTGATCGAGGCGGGTGCGATCCGACTGCGTCCGATCCTGATGACGACGTTCGCGCTCATCGCCGGCATGGTGCCGGTGGCACTCGGCCGTGGCGAGGGGGCGCAGTTCCGCGCGCCACTCGGCGTGGCGATCATCGGTGGCGTGGTCACCAGCACGCTGCTCACGCTACTCGTCATCCCGACGTTCTACGAAGTGATGGACGAGTGGCGGCAGGTGCTCGCGCGCCGCTTCGGCTTCACCCCGCCCATGACGGCCGAGCATCCGGTGCCGTCGGCGGCGCCGGTGTTCGGCGACTGAGATGGGGACGCCGTCGAGAAGGCCGGCCGGCGACCCGCGCGCCGTGCGGCGCGCGGCGCTGCGCAAGGCGACCGTCCAACTGGTCGCCGGCGTGGTGCTGCTCGACGCGATAGCGATGGCGATCTACTACGGCGCCGGCCTTGCCTACGCGCCCGCTCGCACGCGCAATCTGTTCGTCGTCGGATGGACGGTGGCGACGGCGATCGTGGTCGCGGTGCTGTTGCGCCGCGTACGGATGGCGAGACTGGGGCGGTAAGCGAGGGCTTGCAGCGGCTGCACGCTGAGCTTGGTGTCACTGTCGGACAGTCGGACAGTCGGACAGTCGGACGGTCGGACAGTCGGACGGTCGGACAGTCGGACAGTCGGACCGTCGGACCGTGAACTACGAAGGGCACACCGAACCGAGCTCGGTGTGCCCTTCGCCGTCAGACCGTCAGACCGTCAGACCGTCAGACCGTCAGCCCCGTCCTTGCGTTTTCGGCTTTTGTTCGGTATATCATATCTCCCGGGCGGCGCGGTTCGGGAGCCCGGCTGTGATCCGTTCAAAGCCCAAGCTCTCGGTCCGTGTCTCCAGCGTCGCATGTCTGCTCAGCTCCGCGCCTTACGCGACCTCCTCAAGCAGCGCTTTCCGGACGCGGCGCCGCTCGTCGAGCAGACTGCCACGCCAGTCTCGACAGGGTTGGCGGAGCTGGACCGCATTCTGCCGGGGCGAGGCCTCCCGCGCGGCAAGCTGACGGCGTGGGCACCGCTTGGCGGTGCTTCGGCGGTGCTCCGAGCGGCGTGCCAGCGCATGGTCGTCGCCGGCGAGCGCGCGGCCTGGATCGACGCAGAACGCACGATCGGCGCGGAGTGGCAGGACGGACCACTCCTCATCCAGCCGCAGGATCCGTTGCCGCGCGTCAATGCGCTCCGCTGCGCCGAGATCCTGCTGGCGTCGGGCGGATTTGCGATCGTCGTGCTCTCGGCGGGTGCCGATCCGGAAGGGACGGAGCGGGTGCGCCTCACACGCGCTGCGCGTGCGGGAAACTGCGCGTTCGTCGCACTGACGGAGAGTCCATCGCTCGCCACACTGCGCGTCAGCTCGCGCATCCTGCCGCACAGCTTCCGCTGGGCACGTGGTCCCTTCGCCGATCCCGCGGCACCGATCGACGCGACGGTGGAGATTCGCGTGCGCACGCTCGGTTGGAATGCGCAGGCGTCGGTCGTGCTGCCGGTGGATCCGTATGAGCTTCGTCTGTCTGTGGATCCCTCCCTCGCCGACCGGCGTGGAACCGAGCGACCGCACGGCGGGCGACGCAACGCGCGCTCCCGCTCCCGCTGACGCGCCGCCGCCACACCAGGACGGACCATCGAGCGGGGCCATGGAACGGCTCTCGGCCGCGCTGCTCACCATCTCGCCGCACGTGGTGATCGGCGCACGGGGAGTGATCTGGCTCGACGCGCGCGGGCTCTCTGCAGCGGAGCTGGGGGCCATGACGCTCGCGCTGGCCGGGGAACGCGGCGTCGAGGACGCACGCGTCGGTGTTGCACGGATCGCCATCGCGGCGGAGCTCGCGGCAAGGGTCGGACGCACGCGCGTGACGATCGTGCCGCCGGGCGAGGAGCGCCCATTCCTCGCCCCGTATCCGCTGAGGATGCTCGCCGAGGCCGCACCGTTGCCTCCGTCGCCGACGTTGAGCGCGGCGCTCGACGACGTCGGGATCGAGCGGTGCGGCGAGATCGCGGCCCTCACGCTCGAGGAGATCGAGGTGCGCTTCGGCGCGGAAGGCGTCGCATTCTGGCGGTTCGCGCGAGCGGAGGATCCGCGCCGCGTGTTCGAGCCGAGGAAACGCGCGCTGGCGTCGGCGTCGCTCGCGTGGGAGGAGTACGCGCTGCGCGACACGGAGCGGCTCGCGTTCGTGCTCAATCGCCTCGCGGGAACGGTATGCGCGGAGCTCGCGTCGTGGGGCGAAGCAGCGCGCACAATGACGTTGACGCTCGCGCTCACGAGTCGCACGACGATGGAGCGGCAGGTGCGCTCGAGCCGGCCGACGTCCAATCGTGCGACGTGGGTGCGGCTGCTGCGCGCCGAGTTGGAGCGCGTCAGGCTGCGCGACGCGGTGACCGGGCTCTCGCTTCGCGTGGACGCGGCGGGAGAAGTGGAGAGCCCGCAGAGCGACATGTTCGACCGCGGCTTGCGGAGCGCGCATGCGGTCGAGGACGCGCTGAGTCGGCTGCTCGATGACGGCCAGGCGACGATCGTCGGACTGACGAGAACGACGCATTCGCAGCCCGAGCATCGAGTGCGGGCGCGCGTGCGCGAACTCGGCGAAGTGCTGCGGGAGCTGGGTCCGACCGGAGAGAGACGGCAGAGCATTCCGGCACTGTCGCTACAGCTCTTACCGCGAGCACGGCCGATCACCGTACAGACGACGGAGCGACGCGATCACCGCATACCGGTCAGC
The DNA here is from genome assembly GCA_964438255.1 of uncultured Gemmatimonadaceae bacterium. Taxonomy (GTDB): domain Bacteria; phylum Gemmatimonadota; class Gemmatimonadetes; order Gemmatimonadales; family Gemmatimonadaceae; genus AG11. The sequence goes on from CAYTKA010000002.1 coordinate 91,099, forward strand.
TATCGCGAGCACATGCAGACGCACGCGAGGCAGCGCGGAGGACGACCGCCGCGCGTCAGCGAGGTCGTCGTGTTGGCCGCCGCGGGGCCGGACAGGATCTCGGGTGGGGCGGAGGCCGGAGAGCTGTACGCGCGCGACTACTACCAGTGCGTCACTGCGGACGGACGGCTCGTGCTGCTCTACCGCGATACCCTCGTGGGCCAGTGGTACTTGCACGGGTGGTGGGATTGATGTCGTCGGCGTGCAGCACACGCGAGCGAGTGGCGGCGTCCTACGTCGAGCTGCGGGCGCATTCGGCGTTCTCGTTCGGGGACGGCGCCGTGGCGCCGGAAGCGCTCGTGCTCCGCGCGAAGGGGCTCGGCTACACGAGCCTCGGACTCACCGACCGTGGCGACCTCGGTGGCGTGATCCGCTTTGCGATCGAGGCGGGGAAGCAGCGGGTGCGTCCGATCATCGGAGTGGAGCTGTTGGTCGATGGATATCCGGCGGCGTTTCTCGCGCGATCAGCGGAGGGATATCGCAACGTCGCCGCGCTCGTGACGCGGGCGCGTGCCGGTGCGCTCGACGAGGTCGTGCACGACACGGCCGAGGGTCCCGATGCCGTCGAGCGTCATCTCGCCGAGCTGCGAGAGCACCTGCCGCCGCGCGGCCAGCCGCGTGTCACCTGGCACGACGTCGCACAGCGGAGCGCGGGGCTGTATGCGCTCACCGGGCCGGCCACCGGAGAGGTCGCAACCCACCTGAACGCGGGCGATCGCCGAACGGCGGCGCACGTGCTCGGCCGATGGCGCGAGACGTTCGGTGAGCACCTCGCGATCGAAGTGCAACTGCATCACGCAGGACGCCGTGACGAGGCGCTCGCCGGTGCGCTGATCGAGCTTGCGGAGGGAGCGAGAGTACCGTGGGTCGTCGCGGGCGATCCGCGCTACATAGATGATCGCGGCCGTCTCGCGCACGACGTGCTCACGGCACTGCGCGCGGGACTCACGCTGCGCGAGGCGGCGGAGCATGGCGTGCTGCTGCCGAATGGGAGCTGGCGCCTGCAGTCGCCGATCGAGATGGCGACGCGGTGGACGGGGCGCGAGGAAGGGATCGAGATGTCGGCACGGATCGCGGCGCAGTGCGAGTTCCAGCTCGCCTGGATGCGTCCGCCGCTGCCGCGCTTTCCCGTTCCGCCCGGCTACGACGACGACACCTACCTGCGCGAGAAGACGTTCGAGGGAGCGCGCGTGCGGTGGGGGGAGCAGCTCTCCGAGAAGCAGGTGAAACAGCTCGAGCACGAGCTCACGATGATCAAGGACCTCGGTTTCTCCGGGTTCTTCCTCGTGATGTGGGACGGTGTGGGCGAGGCGCGACGGCGAAACATTCTCTGCCAGGGACGGGGCAGCGCGGCGAACAGCGCGGTCGCGTACTGCCTTGGCGTCACGGCCGTCGATCCGGTGAAGCACGGGTTGTTGTTCGAGCGGTTTCTCAGCCCGGTGCGAATCGACGGACTCAACGAGGCGCCGGACATCGACGTCGACGTGGAGCACGACCGCCGGGAAGAGATACTCGACTACATGTACGGGCGCTGGCGGCGCGAGAGGGCGGCGATCACCTGCATCGTGCAGACGTACGCGGCGCCGAACGCAGTCCTCGACGTGCTGCGCGCACATGGCCATCCCCCGGCGCTCGCGGTGACGCTGTCGAAGCGCGTGCACGGACTGACGCCGAGTGCGGGAGCGAAGCGGCTGGAGCAAGGGCTCGCTGCGGCGCACGGGCTCGACGTCACGACGCCGCAGGGACAGATGCTGCTCCAGACGATCGCGGCGTTCGATCATCTACCGCGCCTGCGTTCGACGCATCCGGGTGGATTCGTGCTCTCCGCCGCACCGCTCGGCGAGTACTGTCCGATCGAGCCGACGACGATGGGGCGAACGATCGTGCAGTTCGACAAGGACGATCTCGACTCGGTGGGAATCCCGAAGTTCGACTTCCTCGGGCTCGGGGCGCTCTCGATGGTGCGCCACGCGTTCGACATCATCGAACGCCGGCCGGGCCGGGTACGTCCGGAGATGTACAAGTTTCCGGAGGACGACGTCGAGACGTTCACGATGATCGCGCGCGGCGATACGCTCGGCACGTTCCAGATCGAGAGCCGCGCGCAGATCGCGAGCCTGGTGCACACGAAGCCGGAGCGGATGTACGACATCGTCGTGCAGGTGGCGCTCATCCGTCCCGGGCCGATCGTCGCGAAGTTCGTGCATCCGTACACGCAGCGGCGGCGAGGGCGCGAGCGGGTCGTATATCCACCCGGATTGGAGGACAAGATCGGGCCGGTGCTCGATCGCACGCAGGGGATCCCGATCTTTCAGGAGCAGGCGATGGCGCTCTCGATGGCGCTCGCCGGGTACTCGGCGAGCGAGGCGGACGAGCTACGGCGCACGATGGGGAACGACCGCAAGAAGCCGAGGCTCCTCGCCGCGCTGGAGCGGCTGCAGCAGCGGATGCTCGCGCAGGGAATTGCCGAGGACGTCGCCGCGAAGCTCGTCGAGGATCTGCAGAGCTTTGCCAACTACGGCTTTCCCGAGAGCCATGCATGGTCGTTCGCGCTCATCGCGTACGTGACCGCGTATCTCAAGCGGCACGAACCGGCGGCGTTCTACGCCGGACTGCTCAACGCATGGCCGATGGGATTCTACTCACCGGCGACGCTCGTGCACGACGCGAGGCGGCACGCGGTCGAGGTGCGCGGTCCCTGTTTGCGCGGCGGCCTCGCGCTCTGCACGGTGGAGGAGACGAACGACGAGAATGCGCCGGCGCTGCGGATCGGGTGGAAGTTCGTGCGCGGGATCGGCGCGAAGGTGCTGGAGCGTCTGTCGGCGGCGCGGGCGGCAGCTCCGTTCACGTCGATCGCCGACGTGGTGCAGCGGGCGCGGCTCACGCGTGCCGAGGCGGCAGCGCTCGCACGGGCGGGTGCGTTCGACGCGTGGGAGTCGGATCGACGGCGGGCGGCGTGGAGCGGACTGCGCATCGCAGGCGACACGCTTCCGCTGGCGCCGACGTCGAGCGATGACGCGCGTAGTGCGTTCGCGCCACCCGAGCTCGACGCGCACGACGCGATCGCGCTCGACTATCGCGCGGTGGGATTGAGCACGGCGGGCCATCCGATGGAGCGACTGCGCGCGTGGTGCCGGCGGATGGGGGTGCTCGACACGGCGGAAGTGTTGAAGGTTCGCGCCGGCACGATGGCGACGGTCGCCGGCCTGGTCACGGTGCGACAGCGGCCGCAGACGGCAAAGGGGACAGTGTTTCTGCTACTCGAGGACGAGCGAGGCTCGGTGAACGTGATCGTCTCGAGGCAGCTCGACGAGGCGCATTACGAGGCCGTGCGACACACGAAGTTTCTGGCGATCTACGGACGCGTGGAGCAGAACGGACCGCTCGTGAACGTGATCGCGACGAAGTTCAAGTCACTGGACGATCTGGGGCGGGCAGCGGAGCTGGAGCACCGGTCACACGACTTCCGATGAAACGGCCTGACGGTCAGACCGCTCTCGCGTATTTCTCGAAGAATTCCTTCCTCGCCTTCGCCACCTTCGGCGCGACGACGGCGCGGCAGTAGCCGGCGCCCGGGTTCTTTGTGAAGTAATCCTGGTGATACTCCTCGGCGCGGTAGAATTGCGGGGCGGGAGCGAGCTGGGTGACGATCCGGTCGTCATACCGGCCGCTCGCCTCGAGCTCACGGATCACGGCCTCCGCCGTCTGCTGCTGCTCCGGCGAATGATAGAAGATCACGGAGCGATATTGCGTGCCGACGTCCGCGCCCTGACGGTTGAGCGTGGTCGGATCGTGGATGACGAAGAAGACGTCGAGCAGCTCGCGGAAGCTGATCTCCGAGGGATCGAAGGTGATCTGTACCACCTCGGCATGCCCGGTCCGGCCGGTGCACACGAGCTCGTAACTCGGATTTTCCGGCGCACCACCCGCGTACCCGCTCTCCACCTTCACCACGCCACGCAGGTCACGGTAGACTGCGTCCAAGCACCAGAAGCATCCACCGCCGAGGGTGGCGATCTCGAGCGGGCGTTTCGTGTCGTCAGCCATGGCGCGATCTCTCAGCGATAAGTACGCCACAAAACCCGATGGCGGGATGAGGAGTTCCGCTAGTGTAGCGCCGGGAGCGGGGGCAGCGACGCCAGGAATTCCGTGAACGGCTTCTTCCACACGGCGGCGAGCGTATGCGTCCCGTGGCCGCGGGTCTGGTCGCTGATCGGGAGCAGGATGAAACGACCATGCGGAACGCGCTGGATCAACCGCTCGACGATACCGAGCTCCGGCGGGTTGACCTGATCGTCGGCCGAGTTGATCGCCAGCAGAGGTGCCGAGATGCGCGAGAGCTGCGGCTCGGGGTTGTAGTCGCGCGATGCATCGAAGGCGAATAGCATGTCGTTCGCGTCCATCGTGCGAACGCGTGCGTCGAGCCAGGTGGTGATCGCGCTGTCCGCCGCGTCACGCGTGGGCGCTTCGCGCTGCTGGACGCGTGGTGCGCTGGTCATCAGCCACAGGATCTGGAGCGCGGCACGAAGGCCGCGCGGTTGCGCGACGTACTCGCCGTTCTGCCATTCGGGATCGGTGCGAATGTCGTCCATCGCCATGCGGCGCAGCATGCGATTGCGGCCGGCGATCGCGGCCGGCGCGCTGGCGAGCGGGACGATCCCGTCCATGAAATCGGGGTAGCGCTCGCCCCACACCCAACTGTGCATCCCGCCCATTGACGTTCCCATCACAAGCCGCAGGTGCGTCACGCCCAGCCCCTCGACGAGCAGGCGATGCTGCGCGTCGGCCATGTCATCGTACGTGTAGTGTGGGAATCGCGCGTGCAGGCCTTCACTGGGCCGGCTCGACGCGCCATGCCCGATGCCATCGGGGAGCACGATGTAGTACACGCTCGTGTCGAGCGGCTGGCCGGGCCCGAATAGCTCACCGGCGAAGGGCCGAGCGAGGAACTGGTTACCGGAGCCGGTCGTGCCGTGGAGGATCAGCACGGCGTTGCGCACCACGCCACCGGCGTCGCGGCGCGGGCGACCGAGCGTGCGATAGTGAATGCGCAGCGTGGGAAGCACTTGCCCGTCGGCGAAGCGCACGTCGTGCATCACGAAGGCACCCGTCGTGCCTGCGGCGGGTGCTTGTGCGGCGGCGGAGGGAGAGAACGTCGCGGCAAGCGCGAGCAGGGAGAGCGACCGTCGAATCATGTGCGGCGAACGAGGAGAGGTGCCAAGGTCAGGAGTGCTTCTTCTTCGCGGGAGACGCGGGCTTCGATGTCGGCTTCGGTGTGGCGGCGGGCGCGACAGGCTTGGGCTGCGGTGCGGCACCGGAGCGACTCATCTTCACCGTGAGAACCTCTCGTCCGTTGCGCGGCGCGACCGACATCTCGACGTAGTTGAGCCGCACGCCGTTGAGCGTGCCCATCTTCACCTGCGCCTGATGGTGACCGTACGTCGCGTCGCGCCGGTCGAGCAGCGCGGTCTGCTTCTCGAACGCATCGGCCAGCCATCGGGCAAGACGCACACCGTCGACGTCGAGCGGGAGCTCGCGCACCGCCGTCACTTGTCGCGCGAGACGTCCGGCAGGCTGGGTGTCATTGCCGAACACCGCCTCGACGTGTATGCGCGCACTGTCGGGGCCGAGCTTGACGTCGTAGGTACAGGTGAGCTCTTCGCGCTGCTTTCCGGTGGGCTCGCACGCACGCGGCGAGCCGGGCGGCAGGCGGAGCGTGAACGACTCGAGGCGGGAGCGGGAGATGCCGGCGTAGAGGCCGCGATAGGAATAGGCCTGGGCACCCGGGGCGTTCTCGCCGGCGAGCGACGCCGATTCTTCGTTGGCGGTGGCGAGCGAATCACTCGCCGACAATACGGGCTCGTCGTCGCGGCTGGCGGTTCCACAGCCCGCGGCCGCGACGGCGAGGATCACGATGCCGATTCGAACAGGAGAGACTGCAGAGAGCCACGTCATTCGGAGCACGCAGGCGAAGGAAGTGCGCGATGGAGACGACGAAATGTACGCGCCTGAGCGCTCGCGTGGATGCGGCGCTCCCTTCGTTACGCCGCGGCGACGATCAGACGTGCGAGACCGTTCTCGGACATCTTCTCCCAGCCCCAACCCACGGTGACGGCCACCGGCGTGGGGACCGAGGGCGTCGAGCAGACGAGCTTGACGTCGCGCCCTGCTGTGCCTTCAGGCCCGGTCAACGGGCCCGTGGTCGTGGTGCACGTCCAGACTCGGCCCTGCTTATCCTTCACGAGGCGCTGCGCCATCGGATCCTCCGGAGAGTGTCGTGTCGGCCCTGCGAATGTGATGCAGGATGCACTCTACAGACGATCTGCGGGGAGGCGCCGATACAGGCGATGGCGCCTCGCTCAGGCGAACCCGGGGCGGATCTTCGGATGCGTTTCGGCCGAATCGAGTGTGACGGAGGCCACACTTTCATAGGACACGACGACGCGGAAGGTGTCCTGCTGTGCCGCCGACTCGTCGCCGAACCGAGGGCGGTGTAGCGCGAGATCATCCTTGATCTGGTAGCACTCGAGCGTGACGTGTCCCTCGCCGACCTCGACGACGGCGCTCACCCGATACACGTGCCCGCTGAGCAGCACGATCTCGACGACCGGCTCTCCGCCGACGGCCTCGACGTCACGCGGAAGGGACTTCTTGAAATAGGTCGCATCGAGCATGTGGCGCTACCGCGGAAGAGGACTCTCGGAGGGCGGCGCAGGCGGGATGCCGACCGCCGCGGCGCTCGGTAGCCGCCGGGTACGCGCGAGCTCGGCGCGGGCCTGAGCGAAGCGATCGGCGCGGGATTGCCAGAGCTGCATGGCGAGATCGTACTTCACGAGCACGTTGCCGAGCCAGTACGGGCGGTTCTCGGCGCGCCATGCCTGCTCGTAGAGCGCGCGCGTGAGCGCGTACCCGTCGCGCAGGTCCTGGAAACGTCCATTGGTGCCGGAGATGTCGGCCAGCTCGCGCATGCCATCCTTGCGGGTGGAGTCGCCGGCGTGAGCGTACGCGAGGCGAACGTCGTCGGCGAACTGGAACTTCATGCCGATGAGATCGAGCCGCCGGGCCCCGAGTTCCAGCGCGTCGAGTGCGTCGGCGTTGGTCACCGGCCCTGCGTCGCGCAGCAGCGCGACGTGCACGAGCGCCGACTCGGCCGCCACGCGCAGGTCGTGCGTGGCGGGGCGGATCTTGTCGGCGGCGAGCAGACCTTCAGGGCTGAACGGATCGAGCCAGAACAGCGCGTCGCTTCCGTTGCCGAGACCCGCCTTGTCGAGCGCCGCGTGGGCGGCCATGAGCAGCCGCTCGGCGGCATCGACGTGACCGGTCGTGTCGCGGTAATACGCGTGGCCGTAGGTGCGCTGGAATGCCGCGATGTCGCTCTCGCCCGGCTGCCACGCGGCTGCGGCGCCGAACAACACTCCGGCCCACGTCTGATTGAAGATCGATTCGCCGTCGTCGTCCCACGTCGTGTTGAGCATTCCCGTGGCGCCGAGCTTCTGACCATCGCGCACGAAATGCTGGATGTTGGCGAAGGCGGTGTTGTAGTTCGGATAAACGCGATTCCAGCTGCTCACGCCCGGCGCCACCCAGGTCTCGAAGCCCGCGGCGCGGAAGGGTGCAATCTGCTTCTCGAAGCTCGGTGCCGCCCCGTAGCCCCATGGTACGGCGATCATCTGCCGCGGCAGCGACGCCACGAGATCGGGATGATTGCCGGCGACGTCGCCCCAGAAGAGATATCGCTTGTCGGGACGCCCGACGTTCTGTACGATGTCGCGCAGGAAGCCGAGATACACCGGGCCGATCCCTTCCGTCGTCACGCGATCGGCTGTCTGTCCGCGTCCGAGCTCGAACGTCTCGTCGGCGCCGAGATGGACAAAGCGACTGGGAAAGATCGTGTCGATCTCGGCGAACCACTGCTTGATCAGCGCCATCGAGCCCGGTTGGCCCGGCGCGAGCACGTGCCCATGCGGCGTTTCGCCGAGTGGCGTGTACAGCTCGTACTTGAGCACGTGGTGCAGATGCCCGAACGCCTCCTGTTCGGGCACGACGTCGATGTGATAGCGCCGTGCGTACGTGACGAGCTCGCGCATCTCGTCGCGCGTGAGCGTGCCGCCGGGGGGCGCGCTCAACGGGTTGGAGCGGTACGCGAGGGTGTGCTCGAAGTACGGCGAGTAGACGTTGAGCTTGTACGCGGCGAAGGTACGGAGCTGCCGCTTCATGAAGTCGAGGGTCGGCACGGGCCCGCGCGAGAGGTCGTCGTGGAGGCCGCGGTAGCGCATGGCCGGCCAATCACGCACGGTCGCGAGTCGAAGGACCGCGCTCGGGCCGCGTCCCTCGACGAGCTGCTTCACCGTCTGCGCCCCGTAGAACACACCTTGCGGCGTCGCGCCGACGACGTTGAGGGTGAGGCCGTCCGGCACCAGCGCATATCCCTCGTCGCGCATCGTGTCGTCGAACCTCACCCCGCGGCGGGCGAGGAGTGCCCGCACGGTCCCGCTGCCAGAGCGGTGCAGCACGATCCGCGCGCTGCCGCCGCGTGTGGCGATCGGCACCCCGGCGTCGCGCAGATAGTCGCGCAGATCACGCGCAGCGAAGGCGTCGCTGCTGTCAGCGGGGATGACGACCTCGAGTCCACGAACGAGCGTGACGTCGTGGTCAGCGCGAGCCTCGCGCGGCTGTGGGACGAGAAGAAGTGGACGCTGCGCGGCGGCTCGAGACGCCGGCAGGAGCGCGAGCAGCAGTGCGGAGAGGAGGCGACGCATCCGAAGGGTGGGCTGGTGGGGAGTGGTCACTGCGCGACGACCCAGTCGAGCCCCGACTCGCGGTCGGCGAACACCTGGAGTTTCCGGCGGGAAAAGAAGGCGATCATGTTGATCGCCGCCTGGTGCAGGGCCGAGTCGCTGACGACGGCGGCGGCTCGCACGATGGGGCGGTTCGCCGCGGTCATCTGCTTCATGGCCTCGACGATACGGCGGTCATAGCGCGTGTCGCGGACGTCGGTCACGGTTCTCGTCGTGCCATCGGCGGGGAGGGCCCCGATGAAGCGCCGTGCTGTGGCGATTTCCCGCAGTCCTTCGTCCACGTCGGTGATGCCGGAGAAGTCGAGGAGCACGACGCGCTTGCCCTTGTGGTCGATGAAGCGAACGCGGTCCATGAAAGCCCTGAGGCGGAGGGACGATTGTGGCGGCGCCTGGCACGCCGGCGATATTTACAGGGACGGCGTGAAGATGTGTCCAGCACGCCGGAAACGGGAGGAGTCGTATTCCAGCATTCGCACTACAGGCGGTCGTCGCGGTCGCCCACCAACTGAACGAGCCGTCGCTCCTGAGCCGCGCGTGGGAATATACCGCGCTCGGCGGCATGAGCATCGTGCTCGAGGAGACCAACCCGATCTGGGGTGGCATCCGCGCTCGACACGGCTATCTGGATCTCCTCATCGTGATCGTGGCGGTGACGATCGGGACGTGGATTCCGTCGATCGGCCTGTACCTCATCGGACGGTGGCGCATCGACTGGGTGCGCCGGCGATGGCCGGACAAGCGCCGACTGCTCGCCGGCGCGCTGACGGTCGTGCGACGCCACCCCTGGCGCGCCTCTCTGGCGATTCGCTTCGCATATGGGCTGCGGCTGCCCTTGCCGATTGCCTGCGGCGCGGCACGGCTCCCGTTCTCGCTCTATCTGGCGGCGAGCGGAATCAGTTGCTTGGTATGGGGAGGGGTATTCGCCTGCCTGGGCTACTCGGCTGCCGGCACGGCGCTGAGCGCACTGGCCTTTGCCCAGCGACTCGACGTCCGCCTCGGACTGCTCGCGACGATCCTGCTCGTCGTGCTGTTCTTCGTGAGGCGCCGACGGGTGATCGCCGCGCGAACGGCGCGGGTGCTGGCAGGAGAGGAGGTGCCGATCATGACGACGGCGGAACGAAAGGCGGTCTGGGGGCGCTGACGCCCTGACGCAACAGCGCCCACGCCCGCGCGACGTGCCTCTCCTCCGTCCGGATGTTTCCGATCGCGAGGCGGAGCACGTAACGGTCGCCGAGCTTCGTGTGCGACAGAAACGCCTCGCCACTCGCATTCACGCGGTGCATGATCTCGGCATTCAGCCGCTCCCGTTCCGCTTCCGTCGTCTCCGGTGGCGCATGACGGAAGCAGACCAACGAGAAGGGCACGGGCGCGCATAGCTCCCAGTTCGGCTCCTCCTCTACCCAACCCGCAAAGCGGCGGGCGAGGGTGCAGTGATGCTCCAGTCGTGCGGCTAGCCCCTCGGCGCCGAAGGCACGAATGACCATCCAGAGCTTCAGCGCGCGGAACCGCCGGCCGAGCTGGACGCCGTAGTCCATGAAGCTCACGACGCTCTCCTGCTCGCGCGTCGCGAGATACTCCGGCACGAGGGAGAACGCGCGCTTCAGAATGGCGGGGTGCCGCGTATAGAACGCCGAGCAATCGATCGGCGTGAACAGCCACTTGTGCGGGTTCACGACGAGCGAATCGGCGAGGTCGACGCCGTCGAGCACATGGCGATAGCGAGGCGACACGGCGGCGACACCGCCGTACGAGCCGTCCACGTGCAGCCAGATGCGCTCACGCCGGCAGATCTCCGCGATGCGCGGCACCGGATCGATGCTCGACGTGCTCGTCGTCCCCACCGTAGCGACACACGCGAGTGGAAGACGACCGCTGGCACGGTCGCGTGCGATCGCCCTGGCGAGCGCGCCGGGCTGCATCCGGTACTCCGCGTCGGACGGGATTCTCACGACGTTCTCGAGGCCGAGCCCGATCGTGACCGCGCCCTTGTCCACGGAGCTGTGCGCGTGCTCCGAGCAATAGACGCGTAGCGCGGGAAGGTCGGCGCGTCCCGCCATTCCGCGCTCGCGGATAGCCAACTCGGGCTTCGCCTCTCGTGCCGCGGCGAGCGCGAGCATCGTCGAGATCGACGCCGTGTCGTTGATCATCCCGAACCATCCGGCGCCGAGGCCGAGGAGCTGGCGCAGCCAGTCCATCGCGAGCTCCTCCAGCTCGGTGGCGCCAGGTGAGGTCTTCCACAGCATGCCGTTCACGTCGAGCGCCGCGATCAGCAGCTCGCCGAGGATGCCGGGAACGGAAGCCGAGATGGCAAAGTAGGCGAAAAAGCCGGGGTGGTTCCAGTGTGTGATCCCCGGGAGAATCGTGTGCTCGAAGTCGGCGATGATGCGCTCCAGCGATTCGCCGCTCGCGGGCGGTGCAGCCGGCAGCGCGCGACGAATCTCGCCCGGTTTGACTGGCGACAGCACCGGAAATCGCTCGGGGTGCTCGAGATAGGACGCAATCCAGGCGAGGATCCGCTCGCCCTGCGCCCGAAGTTCGGTGGTCGGGAGATCGCCGAGCGTCTCGCCGCGCATCATCGCCAGCGGAACAGCTTCAGCGCGAGCGTGAACGAGACGACCAGCCACACGGCGATTACCGTGAGCGCGGGCGCGACGGTCGTCCACCCCACCCCCTGAAGCATGGTCGACCGCAACGCGTTGATCGTCGCCGTGAGCGGCAGGGCCTGGATGAACGGCTGTGCCGCCTTGGGGAAGTTCGCCGAGGAGAAGAACACCCCCGAGAGCACCCACATCGGCATCATCGTCAGGTTCATCAGCCCGGAGACACCCTCGATCGTACGAGCGCGCGACGCGATGAGCAGTCCGATTCCGCCGAACGCGAGCGCCGCGAGCAGGCAGACGACGAAGAGCTGGACGATCGAGCCACGCACCGGCACGCCGAAGAACAATGCCGCGCTTCCGACCAGCACCGCGATCTCGGCGACGAGAAACACGAAGCGTGACAGGAGGAACGACGCGAGATAGTGCGTCCGTGGCATCGGCGTCGACACGAGGCGCTTCAGCAGATTCTTCCGCCGCGCCTCGACGATCGCGAAGCCGAGCCCCCAGATGCCGCCGCCCATGATGTTCATTCCGAGCAAGCCCGGGATGACGAAATCGATGTAGCGCGACCCCTTCTCGCGCACGTGCGACTCCGAGCTCGACACGACGTCGCGCCGCCCCGATGCGCGCTGCAACGCATCGTCGGTGAGGAGACGTGCCGTGCGGCTTTCGGGCCGTGTGTCGTCGAAGCGATACTGCACACCGCTCGCTGTGCCGGATGCCACGAGCGCGAGGTCGCCCGTGCGCAGGGCGCGTGCAGCAGCGTCGGCGTCGAGCATCTGCACCTTCAGCCCCGGTGCATGGGCGAGGCGGGCCGCCAGGGAGTCGCCGGCGGGGGTCCCACTCACGACGCCGATCGTGATCACGTCGGCGGGCTTGTTCCGGAACGCGATGCCCAGCCCGACGGCGAGGATGATGGGGAAGGCGAAGGTCCAGAACACCGCCTCGGGCTCGCGCAGGAACTCACGGAACCGCACGAGCGTGAGTTGAACGAGCGATCCGTCGCGCCACGAATGGCGCGGCGTGCTGGCCTCGTGGAGCATTGGGGCGTGCGTCTCGCGCACGGGCTGGCGAATCGCCTCAGACATCGCGCAGCTGCCTCCCGGTCAGCGAGACGAATACGTCCTCGAGCGTGGCGGAGTGCGTGGCGAGCTCGCCCAGCGTGAGCTGACGACGCGACAGTTCGGCGAGCAGCGCCGGCACGACTCGCGAGAGCTGCGCCACCTCCATCGTCCAGCGGCCGTCATGCTCGCGCACCTTCTTCACGCCATCCAGCTTTGCCACCAACTCGGCCGGCAGCGCGTTCGGCGGGGGGTCGTGCAGCGTGAACTCCACGACCGCCTCGGCGCCGAGCGACGCGATGAGCTCGCGCGGCGTGCCAAGTGCGATCACATGGCCGTGGTCGACGATCGCAACGCGGTCGCACAGCCGTTCCGCTTCGTCCATGTAATGCGTCGTGAGCACGATGCTCCGTCCGGTTGCCCGCAGCTCGATGATCAGATCCCAGAGCTGCCG
>CAYTKA010000003.1:0-15180 GCA_964438255.1 uncultured Gemmatimonadaceae bacterium
GACCGTCCGACCGTCCGACCGACCTGCCGCTCCAGCTCCGCCGGTTCCGACGTCGGTACGTCACAGACGTACGCCCGGCATACATACGCCGTCGCGGGCGTGCGGGCGCGGCCGTGCAACAGCGCAACGCCCTCCGCCGCGGCGCCATTTCCTCCCGCGAGCACGAGCGACGGGACGTACCGATCGGCCACCACGCCCGCGAGGCGGGCGAACGATTCGTCCGACGGATCGCCGGCGATCGCGACCTCCGTCGCGCCGTGCACGGCAAGATCGGCGGCGCCAAGGGCATGCCCGAACGCCGTGGGATAGCGCGCCATCGGCTCGGCGATCGTCGTCAGCACGTACGTCGCGCGCGTCGTGGCGCTCGTGTCGGCGAACAGGTCGCCGAGTATCAACAACAGCTCCGTGGCGAGCGAGCTCCCACTGGGGACGGCGTTGTCAGTCACATCGCGCGGGCGCGTAACGAGTGATTCGGCGTCCGACGCCGTGTCGAAGAACGCCTGCGTGTCCTCGTCCCAGAATCGCTCGACGATCGCATCGGCCAGACGCCGTGCTCGATCCAGCCAGACGCGATCGAAGGTGAGCTGATAGAGCGACAGCGCGCCGAGCGCGACGGCGGCGTAGTCCTCGAGAAAGCCGGGAATCGTCGCCATGCCATTCTTGTACGAGCGGTGCACGCGATCATCGTGCACGAGCGCGCGAAAGAGAAACGCTCCGTTGCGCAGGGCCAACGCGCGCATCTCCGCGTCGCCGAATGCCCGCGCTGCTTCGGCGAGCCCGCGCAGCATCAGCCCGTTCCAGCCGGCGAGGATCTTGTCGTCGAGCCCCGGACGCACACGTCGCTCGCGTGCGTCGTACAGGATCCGTTGCGCGCGATCGACGGCTGCACGCAGCTCGTGCTCCGTCACCCCGTGCGTCTGTGCCACAGCCGCCGGATCATTCGGCACGAAGAGAATGTTCCGCCCTTCGAAGTTCCCCTCGGGGGTCACGCCCCAATACGCCTTCACCAGCGCAGCGTCGGGGCCGAGTAGCGCGTCGAGCTCACCCGAGTCCCAGAGGTAGTAGCGCCCCTCGTGGCCCTCGGAGTCTGCGTCGAGCGACGAATAGAATCCGCCCTCGGGCGACGTCATCTCCCGCGCCACCCACTGAATTGTCTCGACGGTCACGCGCCGCGTCTCCGCGTCGTGCGTCGCCTGCCAGAGATTCGCGCCGAGTCGTACGAGCAGCGCGTTGTCGTACAGCATTTTCTCGAAGTGCGGCACGAGCCAATAGGCATCCACGCTGTAGCGCGCGAACCCGCCGCCGACCTGATCGTAGATGCCTCCGCGTACCATGCGCCGAAAGGTGTGCGTCACCATCTCCAGTGCCTTTGCCCCGCCGGTGCGCGCCCACTGCCGCAACAGGAAGTCGAGCGTCATCGTCGGCGGGAACTTCGGTGCACCGTCGAAGCCCCCGAAGCGTGGCTCGTACCGCTGCACGAGCGACGCCAAGGCACGCGAGAGCAGCGCTTCGGTCAGCACGCCGGTGGGACGCGTGCGCTCCGTGCTCGCCGCGTACAGATCGCGCATCGACGCAGTGGTCTTCGTGACGCTCTCCTGCCGGTTCTTCCACGCGTCGGCGACGCCGAGGAGCACGCGCCGAAAGCTCGGCATGCCGTGGCGGTCCTCGGGAGGGAAGTACGTTCCGGCGTAGAACGGCTCGGCGTCGGGTGTGAGGAACACGGTCATCGGCCAGCCGCCGTGTCCCGTCATCGCCTGCGTGGCCTGCATGTAGATCGCGTCGATGTCCGGCCGTTCCTCGCGGTCCACCTTGATCGAGACGAAATGCTCGTTCATCAGCGCGGCGGTGGCCTCGTCTTCGAACGACTCGCGCTCCATCACGTGGCACCAATGGCACGCCGCGTAGCCGATACTGAGCAGGATGGGCTTTTGCTCCGCACGCGCCTTGGCCAACGCCGTGTCGCCCCATGGGTACCAATCCACGGGATTGTGCGCGTGCTGGAGCAGATAGGGGCTGGTCTCGCTGGCGAGATGGTTGACCACGTGAGGTCGGTGCAGATGCGGCGGATGGTAGCTACCTTGCGCGCGGTACGTCGAGGCGGTTGGTACCATGTACCAACCTAGCATAGCGACTCGACCCGTAGGCAACCTGTACAACTTGCCAGTCAACACCGTGGAATCTCTGTTGCGCCGTCTGCGTCCGTTTTGGGGGCTGATCGTCGTGAGCGTGCTCGTGCTGGCCAGCGCACCCGTCGCCCGCGCGCCGCTGCGCGACGCCGTGACGCTCGGTCCGACCGATGCCGTGCTACGCCGCCCGCCCGGGTACGTTCTGCTCGCCCCGCTCTCCGACGTGCTCGATCTGCTGACGCTGCTCAGCGCGCGGCAGCATGGTGCGGTGCTGCTCACGCTTCTTCTCGTCTTCGTGCTCTGGTGGTGGTGGCGCGCCCGGACGGCGCCACCCGCGTCCACGAGCACGCCCGTGTCGCGTGGACGGCGCGTTGCCCACGTGGCCGCTCGCATCGGCATCCCCCTCTTCGCGGTGCTCGGCACCTACACCCTCGGCGTGTTCCTGTGGCGCCCCATGGCGGCAATCGACACGGGCGGCCCGGACATCCTCGCGATCGACTTTCACTCACACACCAACGCCTCGCACGACGGACGTCCGGACTGGACGCCCGAAGACAATCGTGCATGGCATCGTGACGCCGGCTTCGGGGCCGCGTACGTGACCGATCACCGCTCCTTCGACGGCGCGCGCCTCGCGTGGGCCAACAATCCGCCGATCGGAGCGGAGGGCATCGTGATGCTGCCCGGCATCGAGGTCGTGTGGAAGGGCGAGCACGTGAACGTCCTCG
Source organism: uncultured Gemmatimonadaceae bacterium (assembly GCA_964438255.1). Classification (GTDB taxonomy): domain Bacteria; phylum Gemmatimonadota; class Gemmatimonadetes; order Gemmatimonadales; family Gemmatimonadaceae; genus AG11. Next base: position 2,855 of record CAYTKA010000003.1, read on the forward strand.
ACGCGGATCGTGCCGTTCGTGGGCTGCTCGATCCTGCGTTGCGCGACATCGACGAGGACGCCCTGCGCATGGCGAGCCTCATCCGCGGCAACGAGCCAGTGTTGGTCGCGACCTTTCCCGGCAACCTGTCGAGGATGATCCCGGCCACCGGAGCGGGGACGCCCGGCGTGCGGGCAATCGAGCTCGTGGACGGTGCGCCGGCCGGCCTCGGCCAGACACGCCGCGAGCGCGCGCGAATCATCCGCACCGCCGACAGCCTCAACCTCGCGCTCGTCGCCGGAAGCAATCATCATGGGTGGGGGCACACGGCGTCGGCGTGGACGCTGATGTACGCCCCGGGCTGGCGGGGCGCGTCTCCGTCCGAGCTCGCACCCGCGATCACGGCGATCATTCGTCGCGGCGGACGTGCCTCCACGAAAGTCGTGGAGCGCTACGTCGCCGATACGGAGACGGGCATTGCGCTGCCATTCACCCTGCCGCTCGTCACGTGGGGGATGTTCCGCACGCTCTCCGTCGAGGAGCGTGTGGTGTGGATCGCCTGGGCACTCGCGCTGTTCTTCCTGGCGCGAATCCAGCTCCTGCGCCGCCCCCCCGGCGAGCGACCCTGAATGGACGTCACTCCATTGAACGAGCACGACTCCATGCACGGTGGCGACCCCCGCGCCTGGCGCACCGCGCTGCTGGTGACCATGGCGGCCACGCTCGTGCGTCTCGTCTTCGCGGCACTGCTCCCGCTCTTCCCCGACGAGACCTATTACTGGGACTGGTCGCGGCCGACACATCTCGCCGCGGGGTACTTCGATCATCCACCGATGATCGCGCTGCTCATTCGCGTTGGCACGACTGCACTCGGCCACAGCGCGCTGGCGGTGCGCCTCATGTCGGTGTTGGCCGGCGGCCTTGCGTCGCTGGCTGCTACAGCGATCGCTCGCCGGGTCGGCGGCGAGAGAGCGGCACTCACGGCAGCAATCATCTTCGCCGTGATGCCGCTCGCCGCCGCCGGACTCGTGCTCGCGACGCCCGATGCACCATTGCTCGCCGCGAGCGCCGTCGGATTGTACGCCGTCGTACGCGCGCTCCAGTCACCGCTCCGCTCGCGTGCGTCGCTCGCCTGGTGGAGCGCTGCCGGCGTCGCACTCGGCCTCGCCTTCGCGTCGAAGTACACGTCCATCCTCCTGCCGCTCACGATCACGGCGGCGGTGCTGCTGCGTCCCTCGCTACGCGCACGGCTGCGCGAGCCGGGACCGTACGTCGCGTGCGTGCTCGCGACGCTGATCTTCCTGCCCGTGCTGCGTTGGAACGCGGGGCACGACTGGATCTCCTTCCGCTTTCAGCTCCAGCACGGACTCGGCACGGCCGGTGGCTCGCCGCTCAAGCGCGAGCTCGATCTCGTCGGGGGCCAGCTTGGCCTCGTGTCGCCAATCCTGTTCGCGCTGATGACCCACGCCGTTTCGCGCGCCCTGCGCCGCCCCGCCGCCGACGCGCGCTTCACCCTCGCGGTGGTGGCGGTGGGATGCTGGATGTTCTTCGTCTACAGCACGCTCAAGAAATCCGTCGAGGCGAATTGGCCGGCGCCGTCCTACATCCCCGGTGTGGCGCTGCTCGCGGCGACGTACACCTCGCGCGAGACGACCGCGCGCGCGCGCCGGTGGTTGCGAGGAGGGATCGCGCTCGCTGCGGCGCTGGTGGCCGTGATCTACGTGCACGCGATCGTGCCAATCCTTCCGCTGCCGGCCCGTCGCGATCCCCTCGCGCGCAGCGCCGGCTGGTCCCGCGTGGGAGCACAAGTCGATAGCACGCGCTGGTCGCTCACCGGGCCCGGTTCGTCCACGCCGAAGTTGTCGAACGGTGGCGCCGTCTGGCTTGGCGCCGATCGATACCAAGACGCGAGCGAAGTCGCCTACTGGACGCCGGAGACCTTTGGCATGGTGGACGCGTTCTGCATCTGTCTCTCCGGCCGACACAACCAGTACGAGCTGTGGCCCGGCTTTCCGCAGCGCGCGAGCCCGGGTGACGCGCTCGTTCTTCTGCTCGACGAGCGGCCGGAGGGCAAGGTGCACGAGACCGCCGCGGAGCTCGCGCCGTTCTTCGCCCGCGTGTCGCGCGGTTCGCCCGCTCCCTTGCTTCGCGCCACCGACACCGTCACGACCCGACGGATCTGGGTGCTGGAAGGCTATCGAGGGGGATGGCCGGCAAGGCAGTAGTGCGTTGATTTCGGTTCAGTCCGGTCCAGCGATCGCGTCACACCCCGCGCGTACCGCGCCCAGGAGCTCGACAAGCATCTTCCGCTCCGATTCATCGAGCATGGCGAGCGCATCGAGCGTCATCTGGTTGATCGGCTCGTCCAGGTTGGCGAGCACGGCAAGACCGGCAGGGGTGATCTGACAGAGCACCTGGCGGCGGTCAGGGGTGGAGCGCTCCCGCACGACCAACCCGGCGCCCTCGAGCTTGTCGAGGAGCCGCGTGATACCGGCGGCCTCCTCCACCATCCGATCGCGAATGGCCAGCGTGGGGAGTCCTGCCTCCCCCGCACCACGCAGGATGCGCAGGACGTTGTATTGCTGGATTGTCACCCCACCCGGCTCGACGACCTGCGACGACAGGCGCTGCACCACGGCCGCCGTCCGAAGGATGCTGACCACCGCCTCATGCGCGGTGGAATTGAAGGGACGTGTCTGCTTGAGCTCGTCACGCAGCGCACTGGTCTTGATCGGCATGTCCGGCGTTCCGCCCCGGTGAAGAGACGATTCTCGCGAGCGACATTATGTACGTGAGAATTGGTCCGAACGCCAGCTTTTCCTCGGCCGTGTACTCGGATCCGCGCAGATTGGCGGCCGGATGGGTGGACAACGCGGCGGATCTCGATCCGCGACGACGACCCGAGATTTAGAATGAAAATCTGATCCCCGCGCTGAACGCGTAGTTGTTCGTCGTATTCGTCTGCGCGTTGATGTACGTCGCCTGCCGGAGATCGAAGTTGCCGATGTAGTCCTTGGCCATGAACCGCACCCCAACCCCACGACCAACCGAGATGTCGGCGCCTGCGGCGACGTTGGCGGCGAAGTTGGTGCTGTTCGTCGTCAGGAACGACTGCGTGATGTCGTAGCGCATCGCGCCCGCGCCTGCCTGCAGCAATGGCGAGAGCTCGAACCCGGACATCGACGTCACCGGGAACTCGAACTGGAGGCCGGCGTCGAACATCTGAACGGTGCTCTGCGCCAGGGACACGCCGCCGAAGAGCGGCACGCCCGCCCGAATGTCGCTGCTCGCAGTCGCGAGGTTGCCGATGACGGAAATGTTCGGGGTGATCTTCATCCCGAGCTGCGCGCCGATGATCGTGGCCGGCGCGTTGGTGATCGACGTGCCGAGCGGGCCGGAGAGGTAGTCGCCGAAGACGATCACACCGGCATATGGCGTCACCTCGAAGATGGTCGGCTGCTGCCCCGACGACGGCGCGCGCATCTGCGCCCGACCGGCGGAGGGAAGAGCGACGAGAAGGAGCGCGGCCGACGCGCCCGCGATGGCACGTGAGAGACGGGGATGACGCATGAGAGGACTCCGGATGAAACGCACGGGAAGGAGGTGGGCTAGCTAGCACCGCTGAAGGCACGCCCGGTGCCGGCCCTCCCCCGCGCCGGCGGCGCTGTCGAACCGACGCGCATGTAACGAGTTAGCTTCCGGTGTCACTCGGGCAGCGGCGGCATCGATGTCCCCGCCGGAGGACGACGGCCTCACCTCACGCGAGGACGGTGAGCGATGGTTATGTTCCGGTTCTGACTGGAATTTCTCGTACTGCCGCACTCACGATCATGGCCGTACCGACCGACCTCGACGCCTATCTCACGCAGCACGACGCGCGCATCCGCCGCGAGCTGTTCGATTTCCTGCGCATCCCGAGCGTGAGCGCGCGAAGTGAGCACGACGCCGATACGGCCCGTGCCGCGGAGTGGCTGGCGACATCGCTGCGCGACGCCGGACTCCGGGCCACCGTGCATGAGACGAAAGGGCATCCAGTCGTCGTCGGTGAGTGGCGCGGTGCCGGACCAAAGGCGCCCACGGTCCTCGTGTACGGGCACTACGACGTGCAGCCGGCCGAGCCGCTCGAGCTGTGGACGTCGCCCGCGTTCGAGCCGACGATCCGCAACGGTAAGCTCTACGCGCGCGGCGCGGTGGACGACAAGGGACAGCTCTTTTTGCACGTGAAGGCGCTCGAGGCGCACCTGAAGACGCGCGGCACGCTCCCCGTGAACGTGATCGTGCTCGCCGAAGGGGAAGAGGAAGTCGGCAGCGAGAATCTGTCGCCGTTCATCGAGCAGCATGCGTCGCTGTTGCGCACGGACGCCGTCGTCATCTCCGACTCGGCGATGTTCGCACCCGGGTCGCCGAGCGTGCTGTCGTCGCTCCGCGGGCTGGCGTATTTCCAGATCGATGTACAGGGGCCGGGGCAGGACTTACACAGCGGCAGCTACGGCGGTGCCGTGGTCAATCCGGCGATGGCGCTCGCGCGCATCCTGGCGACGTTCCATGACAGCGAAGGGCACATCGCGATCCCCGGGTTCTACGACAAGGTGCGCGTCTGGCCGGCCAAGGTGCTCGACCAGATGAGCCATCTGCCGTTCGACGAGGAGGCCTTCCGCGAGGAGACCGGCGCACCGGCACTCGGCGGCGAGAAGGGATACACCGTTCCCGAGCGGTTGTGGACGCGGCCGACGTGCGAAGTGAACGGACTACTGAGCGGCTACACCGGTGAAGGCGCGAAGACCGTCCTGCCGGCGAAGGCGATGGCAAAGGTGAGTTGTCGCCTCGTTCCCGATCAGGATCCGGCGGAGATCGAGGCCCTGATGAAGACGCACGTGGCGAGCGTCGCGCCGAAGGGTGTGACCGTGACGGTGACGCATCTGCACGGCGGCAGGCCGTGGCGTGCCGAGCTGGATGGGCCAGTGTTCGACGCTGCGCGCCGCGCGCTTGCTGCAGCGTTCGGAAAGGAGCCGGTAATCACCGGTGAAGGTGGCTCGATCCCGGTCGTGGGCGACTTTCAGCGCATCCTGAACGCGCCAGTGCTGCTCGTCGGATTCGGGCTACCAGGTGAGAACGCGCACGCACCCGACGAGTGGATGAGCATGGAGAATTTCACAAAGGGAATGCGGGCTGTGGCGACGCTCTGGGAAGAGGTCGGGAGGGAGCGCGGAATGGCAACGGCGTGAACCCGTGAACCGTGAACGGTAAACCGTGAACTGTGAACGGTTCACCGTCTACCCTGTTTTGATTGCTAATCACCAATCGGAGCCCCAATGGCTTACCAGCTCACCGAAACCGAATGGATCTGGCGCAACGGCGAATTCATTCGCTGGAAGGACGCCACCGTGCACGTGCTAGCGCACTCGATGCAGTTCGGCTCCTCGGCCTTCGAGGGGATTCGCTGCTACAGCACGCCGCGCGGACCGGCGGTGTTCCGGCTCGAGGATCATCTCCAGCGGCTGATCAACTCGTGCAAGATCTACCGGACGGACGTGCCGTACAGCGTGGACGAACTGGTCGCGGCGACCTGCGAGCTCGTGGACAAGAACAATCTCGACTCGTGCTACATCCGCCCGATGGTGATCCGCGGCTACGGCGCGGCGGGGATGGTGCCGTTCGCCAGTCCCGTCGAGGTGTACCTGCCATGTTGGCCCTGGGGCACCTATCTCGGCGAGGGCGCACTGGAGAAGGGCGTCGACGCATGCGTGTCGAGCTGGCATCGCATGGCGCCGAACACGACGCCGTCGATGGCGAAGATCGCCGGCAACTACCTCGGCGGACAGCTCATCAAGATGGAAGCGCTGGCCGACGGCTACGACGAGGCGATCGCGCTCGGACCCGACGGTCTTCTGAGCGAGGGTTCCGGGCAGAACGTGTTCCTCGTCGTGCGCGGTGCGCTGTACACGTCGCCGCTCAACGGCACGCTGCTGCCGGGGATCACGCGTGATTCGATAATGACAATCGCGCGGGAAGCGGGGCTCGAGGTGCACGAGGGGGCGATCCAGCGCGAGATGCTCTACGTCGCTGACGAGATCTTTCTCACCGGCACCGCGTCGGAGGTCACACCGGTGCGGAGCGTGGACAAAATCAAGGTCGGGTCCGGCCGGGCCGGCGAGATCACGCTCCGGCTCCAGAAGTTGTTCCTCGATCTCGTCCACGGGCGCCGCGACGACACTCACGGCTGGCTGACGCACGTTCGCGCGGAGCGTGCGAGCGCGAAGTAGGCGCTACGGCCCTCGCGCTCGTGCCGCTCCCGCCGCTTCCAGCAGCGCTGCCTCGAAGACGTCAATGTCGTCCCACGACCCGTCATACCGATAGCCGTTGACGAAGAACGTCGGCGTGCCGTTGGCACCACTGTCGGGCGCCTGCGCTCCCGGTGCAAGCAGCGCGTTGGTGGTCTGGGCCACAGTCTCCTCCTTGAGATGCGTCGATGTGTGACGGTGTTCCATGGAGATCGCGGCAATGGCGGTGCCGCGCCGACGTGCGACGCTTGCGCCTGCGCGCCTCGACGGCGTGATTGCAGCCCAGGCGCGACCATCGTGTCCCACATCTCGCAACGTCCAAGGAAGAGATCGTGATTCCCGAGCCTATCGTGCTGAGCTGGAGCGGCGGCAAGGACAGCAGCCTCGCGCTCGCCGCACTCCGTCAGGATCCCAGCGTTCGCGTCGTCGCCTTGCTCACGAGCATCACTCGCGGCTATGATCGGATCAGTATTCACGGGGTGCGTCGAGCGCTCCTGGAAGAGCAGGCGCGCGCGATCGGACTTCCGCTGTACGAAGTGACGCTCGATCCGGCGTCGTCGAACGACGCGTACGAGACGGCGTTTCGCGCGGCCGTGGAGCGACTGCGCGCGGACTACCCGGCACTGCGTCGTATTGCCTTCGGCGATCTCTTTCTCGAGGACGTCCGCGCCTACCGCGAGCGGTTGCTGGCGTCAGTCGGACTGGAAGGACTCTTTCCCCTCTGGGGCCGGTCGACGGCGCCGCTCGCGGCGGAGTTCGTGTCGCTCGGCTTTCGTGCACATCTCGTGTGCGTCGACACGGAGCAATTGGGGGCCGAGTTCGCCGGCCTGCCGTTCGACACCGCGTTACTCGACACGCTGCCGGTCACCGTTGATCGGTGCGGCGAGCGCGGCGAGTTTCACACGTTCGTCTTCGACGGCCCCATCTTCTCGCGACCGGTCGCGCTCGCGCGTGGGGAGGTCGTGTTACGCGAGGCGCGTTTCGCCTATTGCGATCTGCTGCCGGTCGCGTCTCCCGACTACTCGGCGCTCGACGCGAGCCAGGGGTCGCGCGACAGCCAGTTCTGATCCGGCGCGAACAGGAAGACCAACCCGCCGTCGGCGAGCTTCGGGAGCAGACGCTGCGCGCGGGCCGGCTCCATGGCCGGGCACCCCTCGCTGCGCCCCGCTTTCGTGGCCGTCACGTACGGCGCGCCGTGCGCCACGACTCCACGCGCGAATGCATTGTCGTTGAAGCCGCTCGACACGCCCATCAGCCGCATACCGATCGAGCTGTACCCCTGACCACCCGAGTGTCCGCGGAAAGCGTACAGAGCCTTGGCGACATAAAGGCCGAGCGAGGTCGTCGCCGCTCCGGACGAGTTGGAGAAGCGTGTGGGGACACCGTACCGCGACGTCGACGAGCCGCGCCCATGCGCCACGGTGAACGGACCCTCCACGACCGCCAGGCGATCCATGTCGAACACGTAGCCGCGAGGCGTGGTGCTCGGCAGACCATAATCGACGAAATAGAGATACGGCTTTTTCACCTCGTTCGGGTGGGTCGCCTTGTAAGCGAAGTAGCTGTGGAAAGCGTTCTCGAGCGCCTGTGGCCGACTGAGCTGACGCACGGCGCTGGACAGCGTCTCGACGGCGGCCTTCGTTGCAGCGGCCAGGCGGCTGGCGGTCGCCGGCGTCTTTCTGGCCGCGCTCACGCTGTCGGTCGCTGGTGCCGCGGGCGTGGTCGGCTGCTTCGTACTGACGAGCGAGACCGCTGCATCGAGGACTGGGCCATTGCGATCGGGCTCAGGCACGAAGTGCGCGCCGGCGAACAGAAGGGCGGTCGCGCCGACGAGTACGTTCTGCAGGTACTTGGGGGGACGCATGCGGCTGCTCTCCTTGAGTAACGGCGAATGCATGGGGGACGCCGGCAGGCAGGGACGGCATCGACTCGTTCCTGGGTTGCGTCCCCGCGAAACAGGGAGGGATCAGAAGTTTATCGCATCGTAGAGACGACGTAAAGTGTTGAGGCGCAACATTTTACGGCTGTGCTCGCTATCACCGCTCCCCTCGGATGCAGCATCCAATCGGCGCATCCGGTGAACCAGTCGATCTCCTTCGTGGAGAGCAGCGCGAACGTGTTCGAGGATCTCGGTCTCTCAAAGCCGGAACAGCGCCGCGCAAAGGCGGAATTGTCGCGCGTGATCCGTCAGATCATCGCGGACCGAGGATGGACGCAACGGAAAGCCGCGAGCGTTCTAGATATCGGGCCATCGGATATGTCGGACCTGATTCGCGGTAAGCTTCGGCGCTTCAGCCAGGAGCGGCTCGAGCGGTTCCTCAACGCGCTCGACATGGATGTCCGCATTCAGGTGGCTCCGCGTCCGGCATGGAAGGAACGTGCGGGGGTGCCAGTGCGGCTCCTCCAGGCGTTCTGGTATAGCGATTCGAAGTGAGTCGTCATCCCGCACGAGCGTTGGCGAGTGTCGGGATCTGCTCGCCGGATCGAGCTCTCGACAGGGTATGGTGGATCCCGACACTCGCTCACTGCGCTCGCTCGTGCGGGATGACAGTGAGCGCTCGCTCGTGCGGGATGACGGTGATACGTTTGGAGCCCTCCCTTGCTCCGGAGACCCTGTCATGTCGCGCACGACCAAGATCGCGATCGCCGTACTCTCAGTCACCCTGCTCGCGGGCCGGCTCCCTGCCCAGGAGCACGCCCACGCGCACGGAGCTTCCGAGCAACTCGGCACCGTCCACTTCGCGACCTCGTGCGCGCCGAGCACCGCGTCCACCTTCGACCGCGGCGTCGCGCTGCTGCACTCGTTCGAGTTCGGCGGCGCCATTCGTGCGTTCAACGAGGTGCTCGCGGTGGATTCCACTTGCGCCATGGCCCAATGGGGGATCGCGCTGAGCCGGTGGTCGAACCCGATGACGGCCGGCAACCGCACTCCGGCCGCGCTGGCGGCGGGGCGCGACGCGGGGAATGCCGCCGCGCGGCTGGCGACGCACGCCACGGAGCGCGAGCGCGGATATGTGAGCGCGGTGCGAGAGCTCTACGCCGACTACGAGCACCGCGACCAGCGCACGCGCATGGTGGCGTACGAGCGGGCGATGGCGGATCTCGTCGCGCGGCAGCCGGCGGACACGGAGGCGACGATCTTCCACGCGATCGCGCTGATCGCGTCGGCCCTGCCGACGGACAAGACCTACGCGAACCAGCTCGCGGCGGGGGCCACGCTGGAGCGGATCTGGGAGCGCGAGCCGAACCATCCGGGACTCGCGCACTACATCATCCACGCATACGACGTCCCCGCGCTCGCCCCGCGTGCCCGACTCGCCGCGGCTCGCTACGCGCAGATCGCGCCGTCGGCCGCGCACGCGCTGCACATGCCGTCGCACACGTTCACGCGCGTGGGGATGTGGGAGGAGTCGATCGCCACGAACGTGCGCTCGATGGACGCAGCGAAGCGCGCGGGGGCGATGGGCGAGGCGCTGCACGCGGCGGACTACGCGACGTACGCGTACCTCCAGCTCGGCAGGAACGACGAGGCGAAGGCGATCGTGGACAGCCTGCCGGCGTACGCGTCGCGCTTCGACGTGAACGCGATCACGGGCGCCGCGCCCGGCTCGGCGGGGGTGTTCGCGCTGGCGGCGATCCCGGCGCGCTACGCGCTCGAGCGGCGCGACTGGGCGGCGGCGGCGGCGCTGCGGGTCACGGGGTCGTCGTATCCGTACACCGACGCGCTGACGTACTTCGCCCGCTCGCTCGGCAAGTCGCACGCGGGCGACACGACGGGCGCGCGCGCCGACGTGGACTCACTCGGCGCGCTGCGCGAGCGGCTGCTCGCGCAGAACGAGAGTTACTGGGCGGAGCAGGTGGCCATTCAGCGGCTCGGCGCGCTCGCGTGGCTGGATCGCGCAGAAGGACGCAACGACGACGCGCTGGCGCATCTGCGCGAAGCGACAACGCGCGAGGATGCCACGGAGAAGAGCGCGGTGACGCCGGGCCCGCTCGCGCCGGCGCACGAGCTGCTGGGCGACCTGCTGATGGAGCTCGGCCGTCGGGCCGAGGCACTGGCCGAGTATCGCGCTACGCTGACGAAGGAGCCGGGCCGGCGGCAGTCGTTGCAGGGGGTGGCGCGGGCGACGGCGCGCTGAACGCCAGCCGCCGGCCGTACTCGCGCCGCAGCAGCAGCATGCTCAGCGCGAGCTGCACGTACACCGTCGCCAGCGACAGATACCAGAGCCAGCGGAGCTGGAAGTTCGGCATCCGCGACAGCAGCACCGCAGGAATGGCGACGAGGAGGATGCGCACCCCGGACGCCACCAGCGAGGGGACGGTATTGCCCATCGCCTGGAACATGCTCGACGCGACGAAGATGATCCCCGATGCGACGAAGCTCCACGAGACGATGCGCAGATACTCGGCGCCGATAGCGATCACCGCGGGATCGCGCGAGAACACGCGCACCATCTGTTCGGACGCGAGCTGACAGGTGATCAAGAGCAGCAGCATCGCGCCCACCGCCATCAGAGCCGCATCGCGGAAGGTGGCCTTCACCCGCGACGCGAGCCGAGCGCCGAAGTTCTGCCCCGCCACCGGCGCAACGGAGAAGCCGAGCGCGACGACGGGCATGAACCCCGCCTGCACGACGCGCATGCCGATGCCGAAGCCGGCCTGCGCCGCTGCGCCGAAGGGCCGCGCGATGGTGTACACGATGGCGAGATACACCGCGGTGACGGCGAACTCGAAGCCCGCCGGCAATCCGATCGCGAGCATGCGCCGCCAGGCGGCGAGGTTGGGACGCCAGAGGGTGAAGTCGCCGTGGAGATAGGCGTCGCTTCCCACGAAATACGTCGCCAGCCACACGAGCCCGACGACGATGGCGACGAGCGACGACATGGCCGCACCGGCGACGCCGAACGCGCGCCCCGTGCCCCAGCCGAAGATGAGGAAGGGGGCGAGGAGCATGTTGAGGATGACGGTCACGGTGGACACGATCATCCCCGGCTTGAAGCTCCCGATTGCGCGCAGCGCCGAGCCCATGGCCACGAGCGCGAACTGGAGCGCCATGGCGGGGATGAACCACAGCAAATACACGCCGGCCAATCGGGCCGTCTCGGCGTCGGCACTCATCGCCGCGCAGTACCACCGGCGGAGCAGCAGGCCGACGACGAGGAACACCGCACCGGTGACCATCGCCAGCACCTGCGACTGATTGAACAGCCGGTTGGCCTCCCCGCGGTCCTTCCGCCCGGTGGCGTGCGACACCACCGTGGTGGTGCCGACGCCGAGCATCTGGGTGAGGGCGAGGACGATGAAGGTGAGGTTACCCGCGATGCCGACGGCGGCGACGGCGGAGGTGCCGAGCCGGCCGACCCAATAGAGGTCGATCAGGAAGTACAGGGTCTGGAAGACCATGGTGACGAGCATGAAGCTCGTGGTCTTCAGCAGATGCCGCGTGACGGGGCCGCTGGTGAGATCCTGCACGGCGCGAAGATGCAGCGCCCTGCCGTGACTGTCGAGGCCCCTGTCATCCCGCAGCCGCCGTCAGGATGACCAGAGAGGCGGCGAGTCACACTCGCCGCCTCTCTGGTCCGCCTCTGTCAGTCCCGCTCGGGGCCCGGTTCGAGCTCCGCGCCGCCGCTACCGGCGCTGCCGAACTTCGGCGCCGCGATCGGGCCACTCTTGGTGCGCGGTGGGTTCGGTGGCACCGCGTCCGGATGTGGGGCGTCGCGCTCCTCGCTGCGAGAGCATGATCGCTGCTGGGGCGCAACGGACATGCCTGGTATCGGTTTGCCATCGATCTTCAGGACCGCCGGCATACGCCGATGCGTCCGCATCTCACACGCCGCGCCCGCTGCCGGCATGGGCGTTGCCGACGTACGTGAGCGCATCCGGCTGCGGCATGATGTTCATCATGCCGCTCGTCTCGAGAATGGCCCACCGGACTTGCGCGCGCTCGGTGAGACCGACCCGGTGCATCTCGCTGAACAGTTCTTTAGCCGTGATCCGCTCGCGGTCCATCGCCTCGGGGAGCATGGCGCCGTTCGCGACGAGCACGGTCGGCTCCCCCGCCAGGAT
>CAYTKA010000003.1:15280-33530 GCA_964438255.1 uncultured Gemmatimonadaceae bacterium
GCCAGCTTGAATGCGCGGACGTCGTGCAGCGCCTCGCCATCGCGCAGGGCGATGGGTTGGCCCTTGGAGCTGAGCTGGATCTCGCGCTCGTCTCCGATCATCGCGGTCACCGTGCCCGCCGTCTCGTCGTACACCGACGGCACGTTGAACTCCGCGTTGGTGGGACCGCCGGCGCACGGCTTCCACCACCGCATCTGTATGCGTACGGTGGGCGTCACCTGGAGCAGGTTCTGCGGATCGTAGCCGCACGGATTGAAGTTCTTGCCGGGCAGCGAATCGGCGGCGAGCACCAGACGCAGCCCGGGTCCGGCCAGCAGGCTGTCCGCCTTCAGGCGGCGGCTGGCCTTGAGCTGCTCGATGCGCGCCGTCGCGTCCGCCCGCAACGTCGTCATGTTCGTTGCATGCCGCGCCGCCGCGAGCGCAGCGACGAACGCGTCGTCGAGCCCGGACGTCGATTCCAGCATGTCCTGCAACGTGGAGTTGTCGGCGACTATCCGCGCCTTCCACGACGGGCCGGCCAGCGCGTCGAGAAGCAGCGCTTCCGCCGGACCGGTCTGATAGAAGCGAAAGCGGAGCGACAGATTCTCCGATCCGGTGAGCTCCCGGAGCAACGCTCGACGCGACGCCAGCGCACGGGCGGCGTCCGCGCGCCACGCGGCGGGACCTTCTCTGACCTCGATCTGAAGGGCGCGCACGAGCGCGTACTCCGCGAGTCCTTCGTTCAACTCGCTCATCTGGTCGAACTGCGCGAACTCGGCGGGCAGGCGACGGTGACGCTCCCGGCGCACGGCCACGAACCAGCGCGCGAGCTCGCGCTTTACCGAGCGCGATGGCGCATCGAGCGCGGCGGCGAGAATCCTTCCCTCGAGGGCAAACGCCGATTCGTTGTCGGTGTCGAATACCGGATACGTGGAGATCGGCATGGCGTTCTCGCCTTCGCCGAAGCGGCGGCCGAACCGGCGCGACGCGGCCTCGAAGACGTGAAACGCCTCGTGCAGGGCCGTGCCGACGAGCAGCGCGGGATCCATGGTGCCGGCAACGACCTGTGCCACGCGCCTCCCCTCGAGGACGGTCCCGGTGCTGGCCGCGTCCAGTGCGCGGCGGTCGCGCCATGCCGCGCCCGGCAGCTCGGCAATCGCCACGTAGCCCGGCGGAAGAGTGCCGCGCCACCCGAAGAGCACGTCGCCCTTCGAGGGAAGCACGAAGGAGAGGGGAATGGTGTCGGGGCGGTAGCCCGGCCAGATCGATTCGCCGTGGTCGGCGCCGATTCGCCGTGCTTCGCGTGCCGCGGTCGCCAGCTCCTTCAGGCTGTCGAGCGGCGCCTGCGCGACGCACACTCGCGGCGCGAGCAGCAAGGCTATGGCGATAGTCGAACGATGCATGGTCATCTTCCTCGGTCGCGCTGTGGTTGTCGGGTGCGGCGAAAATACAGCGGTGTCGGATGCGCCGGTGAGCTAGCGACAGGACCTGCTCCAGATCTTCGCGAACTCCGCGTTGTGCTGGCGGATGGGCAGGATGACCGCTTTGATGACGATGAATTGCGTGTATCCCGTATGGGCGCCACTGTCGTTTCTGACATTCACCTCACTGCACACCGCGACGCCATTTCGGCTGCGCACCACGACCTCGTGCCGGAAGGTGGCGCTCTCGGGTCAGCATGGTGAGAACATGTGACAGACTGCGTCGCCGAGATAGGACACGCCTACTGGCGCCCGCGCGGCCGATGCGTAGGATCGGTGCGTGCCGTTCGCCGATCTCCTGCTCCGTCTCGCTACCGCGGCCCTGCTCGGCGCGGTCCTCGGCCTCAATCGCAACCTTCGCGGCAAGGCGGCGGGGCTGCGCACGAACGCATTGGCGAGCCTCGGAGCGACGCTCGCGGTGCTCACGGCCGATCTCGTCGTGCGCTGCTCGTCCCGGTGTTCGGCAAGCGGATCGAGCGGGCGGGCGACCGGCTGTTCGGCGTGAAGGAATCGGCACTCGAGTGATGTCGCCGCGGCTCACCGCGCTGTGGACGGCGCTCGCCACGCTGGGCATGCTCGCTGGCGCGCGCGCGCAGGCACCGCGCGTGTTCGACGGCGCGCCGGCGGCGAGCTGGATCGCCCCGCCGGACGTGCCGGGCGACAGCTTCACGGTCTTTCACGCGCGACGCACGTTCGACCTGCCATCCGCACCCGCGCACTTCGTCGTGCACGTGTCGGCCGACAATCGATACCGGCTCTACGTCAACGGCGAGGAAATCTCATCGGGGCCGCAGCGGTCCGACGTCACGCATTGGCGATACGAGACGATCGATCTGGCGCCGCGGCTGCGCGCCGGCCGCAACGTGATCGCGGCGATCGTGTGGAACTGGGGCGCGGCCCGGCCGGTGGCGCAGCACAGCCACCGCACGGGGTTTCTGCTCCAGGGGAACGGCGCGCCCGAGGCAGTCGCGAACACAGGGCCCGGATGGAAGCTGCTGCGCGATACGGCGTATGCGCCGATCGTCATCACGAGCGCCACCGTCGGCGGCTACTACGCGGCGGCGCCAGGCGATTCGGTGGACGGCGCGCGATACCCGTGGGGATGGGAGCAGCGGGACTATGCGGACGATGCGTGGCTCGACGTGTCGCCGGCAACGATCGTCGGCCGGATGAAGCGTCGCGCGACGGCGCCCGGTGGGACGGGCGAAGTATCGGGATGGCAGCTTGAGGTACGGTCGATCCCGCCGATGGAGGAGACGCTGCAGCGTCTGCCGCGCGTGCGGCGCGCCAGTGGAGTGGCAGTGGACGACGCGTTCCTGCGCGGCGGCGGCGATCTCGTGATCCCGGCTCGGACGACGGCCGTGCTCCTGCTCGACCAGTCGCACACGACGAACGCCTACCCGGTGCTCGAGACGAGCGGCGGCGCGGGCAGCACCGTGCGGCTGACGTACGCCGAGGCGCTGATCGACGCAAAGGGGCAGAAGGGAAATCGCGACGACGTGGAAGGGCGCACGGTGCGCGGCGTGCGCGACGTCTTCCTTCCGGACGGCGGCCCGCGGCGTCGCTTTCAGCCGCTGTTCTGGCGCTCGTTCCGCTACGTCCAGATGGACGTGACCACGCGCGACGAGGCGCTGCGCGTGCACGACCTGCACGGGATCTTCACGGCCTATCCGTTCGTGGAGCGCGCGCGCTTCGCGAGCGACCTGCCGTGGCTGGCCGACGTGTGGCGCATGAGCTGGAACGGCGCGCGCATCGGTGCGTTCGAGACGTACATGGACACGCCGTACTACGAGCAGCTCCAGTACGTGGGCGACACGCGCGTGCAGGCGCTCATCTCGCTCTACGTGCCGGGCGACGACCGGCTCGTGCGGCAGGCGATCGAGCACTTCGATCTGTCGCGCATCCCCGAAGGGATCACGGCGAGCCGCTATCCCTCCGCGCTGACGCAGCTCATTCCGCCCTTCTCGCTGATCTACGTGGCGATGGTGCACGACTACTTCATGCACCGGAACGACGCCGCGTTCGTGAGGGAGCGGCTCGCCGGCGTGCGCGGCGTCCTCGACTGGTACGCGCGCTACGTGGACGCCACCGGACTGCTCGGTCCGATGCCGTACTGGAATTACGTCGATTGGACGCCTCGGTGGCGCTCGGGCGTGCCGCCCGGCGCGGATGATGGTCACTCGGCGACGATCAGTCTGCTCTACGCGTACGCGCTGCTGCAGGCGGCGGAGCTCGAAGAGGGAGTGGGCGTGCCGGAAATGGGCGCCGCGTATCGCGCTCGCGCCGACGCCCTGCGCGCCGCCGTGCGCGCGCAGGCGTGGGACGCCTCACGGGGATTGTTTCGCGACGCGCCAGGTACCGCCGCGTACAGCCAGCAGACGAACGTGCTCGCGGTGCTCGCCGATGCCGTACCGGCGGGCACGCAGCAGCAGGTGATGGAACGCGTCCTCGCCGACACGACGCTCACGCCGTCGTCGTACTATTTCAGCTTCTACGTCCTGGAAGCGCTGCGGAAAGCGGGGCTCGGCGACCGCTACGTCGAGCAACTGGCGCCATGGCAGTCGATGCTGCGGCTCGGGCTCACGTCCACACCGGAGAAGCCCGAGCCCACGCGCTCCGACACTCACGCGTGGGCCGCGCACCCGCTCTACGGTCTGCTCGCCACGGTGCTCGGCGTGCGACCGGCGAGCCCCGGCTTTGGCACCGTGCGCATCGCGCCGGCGCTCGGCCCGCTCCGCCACGCTGAGGGGCGCGTGCCCCACCCGGCCGGCGACATCGACGTGGCGCTCACACGCGAGGGGCAGCGCGGACTGCGTGCCGAGATCACGCTGCCACGTGACGTGTCCGGCGTGCTCGAGTGGAAGGGACGACGCGTGCCCTTGCACGCGGGGAGCCAGAAGGTCAGGCTGTGATGGCCATGCGCACGCGATTGTCGAGGCGAAGCAGCGTGAGGCGGGTCGAATCGGACAGAGAGTCCCGCTGGCCGGGGGCCCGTGGCGGAGGCTGCCTGCTTCTCTGCTGAGCACCTGAGCTGTCGAATCGGTGCATTCGGCGGCAAGCAGTCGTGAGTCGCGCGCCGAGCCCTCCTCCCGGTAGAGCATTCCACCGACGAGCCCGCCGACGATCACGTTCACCAGCGCGACGTCGAGGCTCGCTCGAGCTCGCCAGGAGCCGAGTCGGCCCTGCCGAGCCCGCGGCACAGAGCACGCATAGAAGCTGGGATAGCCTCGCCTCCAGCGACTGTCCCGGAGCATCCATGAGCGACAAGAAGAAGACTGTCGATCTTGCACCCCTGGCCGACGACTATGAGATCGTCGGCGAGGCCGGTGAGACCGACTTCACGCGCACCTATATCGGCACGCGGACGCACGCGGCCGCCAAGCGGCGCGACGACAATGCCGGCGTCCTGATCACGGTGGTCACTACACCGAAGGGCGACGAAGGCAATGCGCTGCTGCATCTCGCCTCAGACACGAAGACGCTCGCCGGCGCGTCGCATCGCCGGCTGATCCCTGTGATCGAGGGGCGCTGGCTGGGCGACGACGCCTTCGCCGTCATCACGCAGCGGATCACCGATCCCACGCTGGCGCAGCGACTGGCGGCGGGGGAGACGTTCACCAACCCGCGCATCGCTGCTCTTCTCCGCGAGGTCAATGGGCTCCTCGAGTGGGCGCGCGAGCAGAAGATCGTGCACCGCACGGTCACGCCGGACACGATCCATCTCGAGCCGAGGACTGATCGCGTCCGCGTCTCGTTCGCTGCTGCGCCGATTCCGCGCATCCAGCCGTCCGATCCCGCGGCGCTCGACGCGCAGACGATCGCACGACTCGCCTCGGAGATGCTCGCCGCCACGGACACAGAGGGGACGGGCGAATCGGAGCTCGGTCTGCGTCCAGCGTTGCCGACCAAGCTTGCTGAGGCGACGAAGGAGCTGATCGATGCAAAGACGACGAGTCCCGAGGATGTCGCGTCGTATCTCGCGCTGATCGGGATGGCCGATCCGTTGTACGCCGGTGAGACGGAAGCCGAGCGGATTCGCGCCGAGGTGCTCGAGGAGCAGCGCGTCGAGCGTGAGAAGCTCGCCGCGGAGCGCGCCGAGTTCGAGCGCAAGATGGCTGAGGAGCGCGCGAATCTGGAGCGCCGGACAGCGGAGGAAAGGCAGAAGCTCGAGGCCGAGCGGGAGTCGCTCCATCGTGCGATTGCCGAGGAGCGCGCGTCGCTCGAGCGCGCGGTGACAGCGGAGCGGGCCACGCTCAAGCGCGCGGCAGAGAAGGAACGTGCGGCGGTCACGGCGTTGCGCGCGGAGCTCGACCGCGAGATCGCGAGGCAGCGTGCGGAGCTCGAACGCGCCGCGGCGACCGATCGTCGAGAGATCGACGCGCTGCGGGCACGTATCCAGGCGGAAGGCCGGGCGGAGGTGGAGAAGAAGCGCCAGGCGCAACTCGCGGAGATCGCGGACGAAGCGATCGTGCTCGATCAGGGAAAGCTCGCGACGCCACTCTTCGCCGCGCCGGTGCTTCCGACACTACCGGCAGTGGTGTTCGACAACGAGTCGCCGCTGCTGGACGAGCGGGGGATCGACTTCGCGCCGGCCAAGGAGGAAGAACAGGCGCCGGCGCCTGTCGCTGTCGAGAGGGAGGTGAAGGAGGGCGGTGACGCATCGCCGAGTGGTACGCGCAGATGGATGATGCCGACAGCGATCGCCGGCGTGCTGGCCATCGCGGTCGCGTCGGCGGTGCTCGTCGCGGGACGCTATACGGCACCACGGTCTGCGGCGAAGCCAGTGGCGAAGGTCACCGCCACGCCAACGCCGCCACCGACACCCAAACCCGACTCTACCTCGGCGGCGATCGCTTCGGCCCCGACGCCGACGGTCGTCGACTCGGCCGCAGGGAGCGTGGGACGCGCGCTGGACTCGGCGAAGACGACGACAGCGTCTGCGGAGTCGAAGCCCAAGCCGAAGAAAGTGGTGCGTGATTCGACGTCGACGCAGCGCGCGCGTGCCGTACGCGACTCGTCGGTCGGCAGCGCGTCCTCGTCGCGTAGGAGGACCCTCACTGACAGCCTCTGGAACTTCCGCGATCCGGTGCCGGTGACCACGCCGGCGCGGCGGGATAGCAGCGTGAAGCGGGACACCGCACCGAAGCCGGACAATCCACCGAAGCCGCCGGATACGACGTCGTCGACTCCGCCCTGATCGTCGCGATACGCTGCGGCTCCGTGCGTTCGACACCGGCGCGGCAACTCGAGTGTACGCCCTCGACGCGCGCGCGAATTGCGCCAGTCCGGTACGCGGGCGATCATCCGATGTGACGTTCGATCCTCGCAGCATCCGCAACTTTTCCTGGTGGCGCCGGGCATGGGAGGGCGCACAGGCGTTCTGCATGCGCTCCGATTGGCCGGCGAACCTCGCCAAGCGGTTCTTCGCGCCGTCAATCGCGGTACGCCGTGAGGAATTCGTCCTGACAAAACCGCTCGGCTCGGTCGAGGCGATCCGCGTCGGCTTCGCGGCGGACTTTCATGCGGGGCCGACCACGCCACTCGAGACGATCGAACTGGCCTGCGCGGTGCTGCGTGATGCGGCGCCCGACCTCATTCTCCTCGGCGGGGACTTCGTCTCGTTGCGCGGTCGAGATGCCGAGCAGCTGCTCGAACCGCTGCGGCAGCTCCGCGCGCCGCTCGGTATGTTCGCCGTGCTGGGCAATCACGATCACTGGGCGGATGCGGGGCCCGTGCGATCGGTGCTCGAGCGAGCGGGCGTGCGCCTGCTGCACAACGAGGGAGTGCGCCTGCCGGCGCCGTTCGATCGCACGATGGTCGCAGGGCTCGACGACCATTTCTCGGGGACACCCGATGCGGCGTCGGTCGAGTGGGATCCGACGCTCACGACCTTCCTGCTGATCCATCAGCCCTCGGGGATTCTCGACGCCGCCGGCCGGCCGTTCGACGTCGCCATGGCTGGACACACCCACGCCGGACAGATCGTACTTCCTGGCGGGATTGCGCTCGTCGTGCCCGAGGGCGCGCTGTCGAGGACATATCTCTACGGCCGATACGAGCTTGCCGCCGATCAACATCTACTCGTGTCGAGCGGCGTGGGGAACAGCATGCTCCCGCTCCGATTCGGCGCGCCGGCGGAAGTGGTGATCGCAACGATCAGCGGAGAACGTTCAGTCTGATTCGCCGAGGAAGGAGGGATCGCGCATCAGGGCTTCGGTCGCCGGTGGCCGTGCGCGTTGTCCTGATGCTTTGGCGCGTCGACGTGCATGGAGTCCACGGGACTGCGCGGGTTGCTGTCCCCCGCGCCGCTCTTCGCGCGATCCTGCGCTTCGCGCTGAGCGAGCTCCGCAGGTACCTCGCTGTCGTCCGTGTCGAGGCGCTTGGAACCCACGTTATGGCTAGGCATCGAGCTCTCTCCTGAGAGGTTGACCGCAGGCGAACGTGCAGCCGACATGCCAGCGACCAGCGATCGACACGAAGCCGGCGCAGGAGACCACTCCACGGCGGGCCTCGCCGAGCCGGCCGTGGCACCGATCGTCGCTGTCGCGCCGGAGGCGAGTGGTCGGCGCTCCGTACATCGACGTAGCTTGAACGGGTCGCCCTCCTATTCCTCTGATAGCGCCATGAAAAAGCTCGTGTGATAGCGCCCATGAAAAAGCTCGTGCTCTTTCTCCTGGCCGCGCTCGCGCTGCCGGTTTCGATCACATCTGCCCAGCGTCCGTCGAGCGCCGATGTGGCGCGCTGGCTGGGACAGGTGAGGCGGGTGACGATTACGCGCGACGACTGGGGAATCCCGCACATTCACGGGAAGACCGACGCCGATGCGGTGTTCGGCCTCATCTACGCGCAGGCCGAGGACGACTTCAATCGCGTCGAGACGAACTACCTCAATTCCATGGGGCGCCTCGCTGAGGCAGAGGGCGAAGCCGAGCTGTGGCGCGACCTGCGCATGAAGCTGTTCATCGATGCCGACTCGATGAAGGCGACGTACGCGCGGAGCCCGGCGTGGCTGAAGCAGCTGATGGTGGCGTGGGCGGATGGTCTCAACTTCTACCTCTACACGCATCCGAACGTCACGCCGCGAGTGCTCAAGCGCTTCGAGCCATGGATGGCGCTCACCTTCAGCGAAGGAAGCATCGGCGGCGACATCGAGCGCGTGAAGCTGGAGGACCTCGCCGCGTTCTACGGGAGCGCAGCCCCGGTGCGGACGTCGATGCGCGGGCCGGAGTCGCCGAGGGAACCGAGTGGATCGAACGGCATCGCCATCGCGCCGTCGAACACCGTGAATGGGCACGCGCTGCTGCTGATCAACCCGCATACCTCGTTCTTCTTCCGTGCCGAGGTACAGGTAGCGAGCGACGAAGGGCTCAATGCGTACGGTGCGGTGACGTGGGGACAGTTCTTCGTCTATCAGGGGTTCAACGAGCGCGCCGGATGGATGCATACGTCCAGCGGCGTGGACGCGATCGACGAGTATCTCGAGACGATGGTGAAGCGAGGCGACAGCCTCTTCTACCGGTATGGGGCCGAGCTCCGTCCGGTGCGCACGACGCAGGTCACCGTGCCGTACAAGACGGCGACCGGCATGGCGACGAAGACCTTCACCGTCTACCGCACGCATCACGGGCCGATCGTGCGGAAGATCGGTGACACGTGGGTGAGCATCCGCCTGATGCAGGAGCCGCTCAAGGCGCTCACGCAGTCGTACACGCGTACGAAGGCCACCAACTACGACAGCTTCCGCCGGACCATGGAGCTGCACACGAACTCGTCGAACAACACGGTCTTTGCCGATGCGGACGGCGACATCGCGTACTTCCACGCGAACTTCATCCCGCGGCGCGACACGCGCTTCGACTGGACGAAACCGGTGGACGGCAGCGATCCGGCGACCGAGTGGGGACCGCCGCTCTCGGTGGACGAGACGCCGCATCTGTTCAACCCGCCGACTGGTTGGCTGTTCAACGTCAACAACTGGCCGTGGACGGCGGCCGGACCATACAGCCCGAAGCAGGCGGATTATCCGGCATACGTCGAGATGGGCGGTGAATCGGCGCGCGGGCTGCATGCGATTCGCGTGCTGACGGGCAAGAAGGACTTCACCATCGAGTCGCTGCGCGATGCGGCGTACGACAGCTACCTGCCGGCGTTCGCGCAGACAGTCCCCGCCCTCGTCGACGCCTACGACCGCGCCCCCGCCCCGGATTCACTGAAGGCGAAGCTGGCCGACCAGATCGCGCTGCTGCGCACGTGGGACTATCGGTGGTCGGCGGTATCGGTGCCGACGTCGCTCGCCGTGTACTGGGGAGAGGAGCTTGCTCGGCGCGTGAGCTCGGACGCACGGCCCTCCGACCTCACGATGGGGTATCTCGCCACCAAGTCCACGCCTCAACAGCGGCTCGAGGCGCTATCCGTGGCGTCCGACCGGCTGACGAGGGACTTCGGGACCTGGCGCACGCCGTGGGGGGAGATCAATCGCTTCCAGCGGTTGACGGGGGACATCGTCCAACGCTTCGACGACGCCGCGCCGAGTATTCCGGTGCCGTTCACGTCGGCACGCTGGGGATCGCTCGCGTCGTTCGGAGCGCGCACGTATCCGGGGACGAAGAAGATGTACGGCACGAGCGGCAACAGCTTCGTCGCGGTCGTGGAGTTCGGTCCCAAGGTTCGCGCGATTGCGGTGACGGCGGGAGGAGAGAGCGGGCACCCCGAATCGAAGCACTTCAACGACGAGGCGGCGCCGTACGCCGCCGGAGCCCTGCGCGTGGTCTACTTCTATCCGCAGCAACTAGTCGGTCATACCGAGAAGAAGTACCGGCCGGGTGAATAGCCGGGCGTTGCGATCCGGTATTCGAGACTCACGACTTCAATCTCGCGCGCCACATCTCATCGGTAGCCGGACCGCCGCATAGCCGGTGCGCGGCAGCACCTGCAGCTCGATGAGCCCGAGCCCCGCGAGCATCATGAGCAGGGCGAGCAGGTGGGTTTTGCCCATGCGACAGCGCCAGGTCGCCGTAGCGACCCAGATTGCACCGAGGGTGAAGACCGCTTCGGCGGCGAGAAAGCCATACAGGCCGGGGCCGCAATCGCGGGAGTAGGGCCAGTAGTTGAGCGCCCCCGCGAGCAGCGCAACGAGCGTGAGACGGATCCAGACCCCCGCCCCCGCGGCCTGTTCTG
The DNA here is from genome assembly GCA_964438255.1 of uncultured Gemmatimonadaceae bacterium. Lineage (GTDB taxonomy): Bacteria > Gemmatimonadota > Gemmatimonadetes > Gemmatimonadales > Gemmatimonadaceae > AG11. Next base: position 25,918 of record CAYTKA010000003.1, read on the forward strand.
CGTTGCGGCGGCGCGCCGCCTCGTCCTCGAGCCGCATTCTGCGCACGTCCTCCGCGGTGGGCTCCGGGGGAAGTCCAGAATACTCGCGCGAGATCTTTCGGAGCTCGAGGTTCCAGTTGACGTTGTCGCTCATGACGGCAGCGGTGAGGCGTGGGCAGCGCGGCGGGCCGAACCAGATCCCGTTGTACTGACGGACCGCCATTCGCTCTCGCAACGACTCTTTGCGGGCCACACGGCCCGCGAGCATCATTGGGGGCGGAAACGCCTGCGGCCCGAACCTTGACAACGTGACAATGCATCACATCGCTCGACGCCTCTTGCCGTGCGCCATCGCACTCTGTCTCCCCGCGCCGCACGCGCAGGCGCAGGTGCCCCGTTGGATGATTGGTCCATTCGAGAAGCCGCGCGAGGCGAATCCGGTGATCACGCCGGACCGCTCGCTCACCTTCCTGTCGCCCATGCAGGACAGCACGGTGCGCTGGGCCGAATACGCGACGTTCAATCCCGCCGCGGCAGTGAAGGACGGCAGGGTGTATCTGCTCTATCGCGCCGAGGACGCGTCGGGTGAGGAGAAGATCGGGCACCACACGTCGCGTCTCGGGCTCGCCGAGAGTGACGATGGGCTGCACTTCGTGCGGCGTGCGACGCCGGTGCTGTATCCGGCGAAAGACGCACAGGCGCGATACGAGTGGACGGGTGGTGTGGAGGATCCACGTGTCGTCGCAACGGACGACGACCGCTACGTGATGACATACACGCAGTGGAATCGCGACATCCCGCGGCTGGCCGTTGCCACGTCACGAGATCTCGTGACGTGGACCAAGCACGGTCCCGCGTTCGCCGGCGCCGACACGGGGAAGTATCGCAACGTCGAGTCGAAGTCGGGCGCAATTCTCTGCCGCGTCGACGGCGAGCGCCTGGTGGCGACGAAGGTGAATGGGAAATACTGGATGTACTTCGGCGTGCCCGACATCCAGATCGCGACGTCGGACGATCTCGTGCACTGGTTGGTGCTGGAGGACGACAACGGCAGGCCGCTGAAGGTGCTCTCACCGCGCCCCGGCTACTTCGACTCCTGGCTCGTCGAGGGGGGACCACCGGCGCTGCTCACCAGCAACGGGATCGTGCTGCTCTACAACGCCGGCAACAGCGTCAGTGTCGGCGACCCGCGGTTGCCCCGGCACGTGTATACGGGGGGCCAGGCGCTGTTCGACGCGCGCAACCCGATCAAGCTGCTCGCGCGCACCGATGAGCCGTTCATCAAGCCGACGGAGCCGTACGAGCGCACGGGTCAGTACACGGAGGGAACGACGTTCATCGAGGGGCTCGTGCCCTTTCGCGGCCGCTGGCTTCTCTACTACGGCACGGCGGACTCGCGGGTCGGCGTGGCGACGAGTCCGAAGCGTGAACCGTGATGCGTTGATGAATTGAGCCGTGCGGAACGATGAGCGTCCAGACCGGATTATCTGCTCGTCATTCGCGCGAGAACGTCCATGTCAACGCCGCTGCCCATCGCGTGCACGCTCACAGCCGAGGAACTGAGCGCCGAGCGCGAGACGCTCCTCCCTGGACTTGCCGCTCACGCCGTCGCACGCTCCGCCCTCCCGGGCGGGGGCGGGATTCGATTGCTCTTCACGGCGACGGCGGAGCGGCTGCGACAAATTGCCACGGTGGTGGAACGCGAGACGCGCTGCTGCCCCTTCCTGGCGTTCCACGTCGGCTTGTCACTCGGCAGTGCATCCCTCACGCTCGACGTCACGGGCCCGGCAGGGACCGACCACTTCCTCGAGGCGCTGCTCGATACCGAGCTCGCGGTCTAACTGTGATTGATGAGGAAGGTGTTCACCGAGCCATGACGTACAAGCCGGGGTGCGTCGGCGGTCCACGCCAACCGACACGCCGCACCAGAACGGGAACCGGGACAGTCGAGCGCGCCCTACAGCTCGCGCACCCAGATGTTGCGGAAGCTGATCGGCGGGCTCGGGTCGCCGTGCGCCTGGAGCTTGATCGGCGACGGGCCGTGCGCGTGGTATTCGGGCTTGCCGATGTAGAGCGTCTCCCCCTTGAGCGCGACGTGGTTCTGCACGAGCACGCCGTTGTGGAACGCCGTCACGTACGCCGGTGACTTGAGCGAGCCGTCGGCGTGGAAGGTCGGGGCGGTCCACACGACGTCGTACGTCTGCCACTCGCCGGGCTTGCGCATCGCGTTCACGAGCGGCGGATACTGCTTGTAGATGCTCGCCGCCTGGCCGTTCACGTACGTCGTGTTGTTGTACGAGTCGAGGATCTGCAGCTCGTAGCCACCGTCGCCCGTGCCGTTCGCGGCGAGGAACAAACCGCTGTTGCCGCGGGCCTGACCCGAGCCGGTGATGCCCGCCGGGATGCGCCACTCGAGATGGAGCTGGTAGTTGTTGAAGTTGCGCTTCGTCTGGATGTTCCCCGTCGGCTTGTTCACGGTCATGATGCCGTCCGCGACCGTCCAGCGCGCCGGCGAGCCGTCGCGCGATGACACCCACTCGTCGAGATTCTTGCCGTCGAACAGCACGATGGCGTCCGACGGCGGAGCATCGTTGGTCGTGCCGGGGGTGATAATCTTCGGCACCGGCGTCCACTGCTCAGTGTCCTCCGGCCGGCCAGCCGGTTGCTGCGCGGTGAGAGGCATCGCGACCACGCACAACATCGCGAAGGTCAGAGTCGAGGAAAGGTGGGAGCGGCGAGTCATCGGTTGGCGACGGTGAAGGATTGGGCGCGCGTGCCGTCCGTGGCCCGCGGCGTCTGCTACGTTCGCACGCGGGACGCGGCGGGTCAACGACCCCCGCGCCATCGCGTCGCGAGCTACCGGCCATACCCCCTCGCCGAGCTCTGGTCGCCGTTCATGGATCAGTAGAACTGCCGCAGCTCGACGCGCGAGCTGCTCAGGAACACGCCGTAGAACCGCACGTAATCGCCCGAGCGCAGGGCACGGAACCGGCTGAAATCCGAGCTGCTGATCTGCGCCGGGAGCTGCACGGTCACGCGGCCGCCGCTCTGGAGATCGACGAGAAAGAGCCCGTTGTTCTGGTCGACCTGCCGGACAGTCCCCTGCAGCGCCTGCACGTCGGCGCTCGACGAGGAGGACACGGGCCCGGACACCGAGCGGTCCACCTGCACCAGGTCCGTGTAGTACGCGCCGTTGCCCGTGGTCTGCACGCGCGCTGTCACTTGATCGCCGCGCTCGAGCGAGCGGACGTCGTAGCGCTGATTGTTGTAGATGACCTGTGTGTTGTTGTCGTATTGCAGCGTAATGCCCTGTCCGTTGGCATCCTGGAGATAGAGCTGCTGATAGCGTGTATCCACCCCCTGCACGTACCCGGAGACCTGGCTCGTTCCCAGCCCGCCGAGTACACTGCCGAGCACGCTGCCCAGCCCACCCGCGGTGCTGCACGCACCGGTGGTGGCCAGCATCAGGAGGGCAGCGGCGCGAGCGACTCGGACTCGAAGTGACATGGTGCCTCCTCGACGGTGAGAGAGGTCAGGAGGGCAAGGGATGGGCCGACGTGCCGCTCGAGCTCGGCCAAGGCGGACAGGGCAAGTACACCGGGTGTCGACGAGAATGGCCCTATTCTTGTGTCGATGACGGGGCATCTGCTGCACCCACATCACCGCACCGACAGGCCTGACACGTCATCGGACGCCTCACGCTCGGGCCCGGATACCAGGGAGGGGACATGGGCAACCGAAAGCAACGTCGGCCGGGACCGCAGGATCACGCCGAAGGGGATCATGGCGGAAAGACCCGCCGCCGCATCGTGGAGCAGCTTCAGTCGCGGCCGCGGGAGCAACCCGAAGCGGAACGTCTCGCCGCGGAGCACCGCACGGCCGCAGTCGATGGCAAGCGCCGGCTCGTCCAGGATCGACAACAACACGACGAGGCGGAGAAGAACAGCGAGCGCGGGCAACTGGCCCGCGAGGAATAGGGGCGCGGCTCCCTCTTCCCACCCCAAATCACGGCCTCTACCTTAGCCCGGCTTCCTCCCCAGGAGAGTCGAGCTCGATGGCTCAAGCGGTCGTTCAGCTCACGCGTCGCCGGTTCGGCGAGACGATGCGACGCGACGCATGGTGGTTGCCGCCACTTGGCGCCTTCATCGTGCTCACGTCGTTTCTCGTCTATGCGACCTGGGCTGCGTTCCAGAACGCGCACTATGAGTGCGGTCCGTACCTGTCGCCCTTCTACTCTCCGCTGCTCTTCGGCGACTCACCTCACGCGTGGGTTCGGCGTGGGCCCGGGTGGCTGGCAGCGATCTCACCGGCGCTTCTCATTCTCCCGTTTCCCGCCGGCTTCCGATTCACCTGCTACTACTACCGCGGCGCGTATTACAAGGCGTTCTGGGCCGACCCTCCGAGCTGTGGCGTCGGTGAGCCGCGTACGAGCTATCGCGGCGAGAAGACGCTGCCGCTCGTGCTCCAGAACGTTCATCGGTACTTCCTGTATTTCGCGCTGCTCTTTCTCGTCATCCTCGCAACCGACGCCTGGAAGAGCTACTGGTTCGCCGACGCGAACGGCGTGAAGCATTTCGGCATCGGTGTTGGATCGCTCGTTCTCACGCTGAACGTCGTCCTCCTGAGCGGCTACACGCTCGGCTGTCACTCGCTGCGTCATCTCGTCGGCGGCTACCTCGATCGGCTCTCCGGGCGCCCCGTGCGACGCACGGCGTACGACTGCGTGAGCTGCCTCAATCGCGGCCACATGAACTGGGCGTGGGCGAGCCTGTTCTGGGTGGCGTTCACGGACGTCTATGTGCGCCTGTGCTCCATGGGCGTGTGGCACGATTGGCGACTTGTCTGACGGTCCGACGGTCTGACCGTCTGACGGTCCTGAACTACACACACGGGACATGAACGAACACCAGGCGGTCGACCACGACGTGCTCGTCATCGGCGCTGGGGGTGCGGGGCTCCGCGCCGCCATCGAAGCGGCATCGCGCGGTGTGAGCGTCGGCGTCGTGTGCAAGTCGCTGCTCGGCAAGGCGCACACGGTGATGGCGGAGGGTGGCGTCGCCGCCGCGCTCGCGAACGTGGACGACCGCGACAGCTGGCGCGTCCATTTCTCCGACACCATGCGCGGCGGCCAGTACGTCAACAACTGGCGCATGGCCGAGCTCCACGCCAAGGAGGCGCCCGACCGGGTGCGCGAGCTCGAGGCATGGGGCGCGCTGTTCGACCGCACGACCGACGGCCGCATCCTCCAGCGCAACTTCGGCGGTCATCGCTATCCACGACTCGCGCACGTCGGTGATCGCACCGGGCTCGAGATGATCCGGACGCTTCAGGATCACGGCGTTCACTCGGGGATCGACGTGCACATGGAGTGCACGGTGCTCACGCTGCTCCGCGACGGCGATCGCATCGCCGGCGCGTTCGCGTACGAACGCGAGCGCGGCCGCTTCCGCCTCTTTCGCGCCAAGGCGGTCATCGTGGCGACCGGCGGCGTCGGGCGCGCGTACAGCATCACGAGCAACAGTTGGGAATACACGGGCGACGGCCACGCGCTCGCCTATCTCGCCGGTGCGGACCTCCAGGACATGGAGTTCGTGCAGTTCCATCCGACCGGGATGATCTGGCCGCCGAGCGTGCGCGGCATCCTCGTCACCGAGGGCGTGCGCGGCGAGGGCGGCGTGCTGCGCAACCGCGACGGTAAGCGGTTCATGTTCGAGAACATCCCGGACAACTACAAGGCGCAGACCGCCGGCAGCGAAGAGGAGGGATGGCGCTACACGCAGGGCGACAAGGAGGCGCGCCGCCCACCCGAGCTCCTGACGCGCGATCACGTGGCGCGGATGATCGTGCGCGAGGTGAAGGAGGGGCGCGGGTCACCGCATGGCGGCGTATATCTCGACATCTCCTGGATCAAGGACCGCATTCCGAACGCCGCTGAGCACATCCGGAAGAAGCTGCCGAGCATGTACCACCAGTTCATGCAGCTCGCCGGCATCGACATCACGAAAGAAGCGATGGAGATCGGCCCGACGACGCACTACATCATGGGCGGCATCCGCGTGGATGGTGACACGCAGATGTCCACCGTGCCGGGGTTGTTCGCCGCCGGCGAGTGCGCGGCCGGATTGCACGGTGCGAACCGACTCGGGGGCAATTCGCTCTCTGATCTGCTCGTCTTCGGGAAGCGCGCCGGCGAGTACGCGGCGCGATTCGCGCAGGAAAGTCCCGGTGTCCATGTGAATGCCGCCGAGGTGGAGGAGGCGGCACGCCGCGCCCTCGCGCCGTTCGAGCGTCACGGGGGGAGCGAAGGACCGTACCAGGTGCAGGAGGCGCTGCAGCAGGCGATGCAGAATCACGTCGGTATCGTCCGCACCGAATCCGAGATGCGGCGCGCACTCGGAGAGATCGGCGAGCTCACGCGACGTGCCGAGCGAGTCGTCGTGCCTGGTAATCGCGAGTTCAATCCCGGATGGCACACGGCACTCGATCTGCGGCATCTGCTCATCGTCTCCGAGGCGATCACTCGGTCGGCGCTCGCGCGGAAAGAGAGCCGCGGCGGTCACTTCCGCGACGACTACCCCGACAAGGATCCGGCATACGCGACCTTCAACTTCGTCACGCGGCGCGCGCCGGATGGCACGATGACGCTCGAACGCGCACCCATCCCGCCGATGCCCCCCGAGCTGGCGGCGATCATCAAGGAGATGCAGTAGTGACGACTTCCTCCGTGACCGGTGGCGCCGTCGACGCGTACACCGCCGCACAGGCAGCGCAGGACGCGTCAGTCGGCCGTCAGACCAGACGGTTCCGCCTCTGGCGCGGTGCGGACGGCGCCGGTGCGTTCCACGACTACACGATCGAGACCAGCGACGGCATGGTCGTGCTCGACGCCGTGCATCAGATCCAGGCCGAGCAGGCGAACGACCTCGCCGTCCGCTGGAACTGTAAGGCGGGCAAGTGCGGCTCCTGTTCGGCCGAGATCAACGGCAAGCCCAAGCTCATGTGCATGACGCGCCTCGACGAGCTGCCGGAGGACGAGCCGGTGACCGTGGAACCGATGCGTGCCTTCCCGCACGTGCGCGATCTCGTGACCGACGTCTCGTGGAATTTCCGCGTGAAGACGCGCATCCGGCGCTTCACGCCGCGCCCGCCCGATGCGCCCGACGGGACGTGGCGCATCGACCAGCGCGACGTCGACCGCGTGCAGGAGTTCCGGAAGTGCATCGAGTGCTTTTTGTGCCAGGACGTCTGCCACGTATTGCGGGACCATCACCTCAACGACGAGTTCATCGGGCCGCGCTTCCTCGTGCACGCGGCTGCGCTGGAGATGCATCCACTGGACGTGGCCGACCGCACGACGGAGCTGAAGCAGGATTTCGGCATCGGGTACTGCAACATCACCAAGTGCTGCACGAAGGTGTGTCCCGAGCACATCACGATCACCGACAACGCGATCATCCCGCTCAAGGAACGCGTGGTGGACCAGTACTTCGATCCCCTGGGCGCGCTGGTGCGTCTGGTGAGGGGGACACGTAAACGTGAACGGGGAACGGTGAACGGTACTGGCTGACTGCGCACTCTCAGCCGGCGGCGGTAGCTCAGCAGCTCAGCAGCTCAGCAGCTCAGCAGCTCAGCAG
>CAYTKA010000003.1:33630-46314 GCA_964438255.1 uncultured Gemmatimonadaceae bacterium
GCAGCTCAGCAGCTCAGCAGTTCAGCGTTCACCGCCAGAACGGCTTCGCATCAATCCGGAGGGATAGTTCGATGACCGATCTGAAGCGAATCTCGCCCGAGGCGATTCCACGCGCGACCCAGAAGGCGGAGCGCTACCGGCTGCTCAACCAATCGTGGGCCACGGAGAGCATCTGTCTGGACATCCTCCAGATCGATCCGGCCAATCAGCAGGTGCTGGTGATGCTGCTCCTCGCGATCACCGACCAATTCGGCGCCGAGCCGCGCGAGCTGGCGCGGCGTGCACGCGAGGTGCTCGCGCGACTCACCGATCCGTATCAGCGCGCGTACTACGCCGGAATCGTCGACGAGCGGCTCGGCCACGCCCAGCTCTCGCACGCGACCATGCATGCCGAGGCAATGGCCTACGAGTCGTTGAAGTCGGCCATGGAGTCGTTCGAGAAGGCGGAGAAGCTCCGCCCGCCGGGCAACGACGACGCAATTCTCCGCTGGAACACCTGCGCGCGCACGCTGGATCGGCTGCGGCTGGAGGAAGTGGCCGAAGGACAGTACGAGCCGAGCTTCGGGGAATGACGGTCTGACGTACGGCGGTAAGACGTGTACGGCGGCAACAAGGAGAGCTCTGTGAGGATCAGGCCCTTCGATCGGCGAGGATCGGCGATTCTGCTGACGGCGCTGCTCGCACTGCACGGATGTTCGCGCAGCGAGCCCGGCGCCAAGGCGACCGATAGTACGGCGATCACAGTCGCGGGGACGCGCATCGCCGCGCCGCGCAGCGGACCAGCGGGCGAGTGGTCGCTCCCCGCCGCCGACTACGCCAACTCGCGCTTCAGCGACCTCGATCAGATCACCACCGCCAACGCGAAGACGCTGCGCGCCGCGTGGACCTTCAGCACCGGCGTGCTGCGCGGGCATGAGGGCTCGCCGCTCGTCGTGCAGAACACGATGTACGTCGTCACCCCGTATCCGAACGTGTCGTATGCGCTCGATCTGGCGACGGAGGGACAGCCACTCAAGTGGAAGGTGCGCCCCGAGAACGCGCAGGCGGCCGTCGGTCTCGCCTGCTGCGACGTGGTGAATCGCGGGGCTGCCTTCGCCGACGGAAAGATCTTCTACAATCTGCTCGACGGACACACCGTCGCCATCGACGCCGCGAGCGGCAAGCTGCTCTGGCGCACCAAGATGGGCAGCCTCGGCAAGGGCGAGACGATGACGATGGCGCCCATCGTCGTGAAGGGAAAAGTCATCGTCGGCTCGAGCGGCGGCGAGATGGGCGTGCGCGGATGGATCGCCGCCATCGACGCCACGTCGGGGAAGGAGGTGTGGCGCGCATACAACGTCGGCCCCGATGCCGACATCAAGGTCGGCCCCCGCTTCAAACCTTTTTACGGTGGAGGCGACAGGTCGCCGAATCAAGGGGCCACGACCTGGCCGGCCAACACGTGGCAACAAGGCGGCGCGACGGTGTGGGGTTGGCTGTCCTACGATCCCGAGCTGAATCTCATCTATCACGGCACGTCGAACCCCGGCCCATGGAACGGCAAGCAACGGCCGGGCGACAACCGGTGGAGCGCGGCGATCATCGCACGCGATGCCGACGCGGGTGAGATGGTGTGGGCGTTCCAGCCCACGCCACACGACATGTGGGACTACGACGCCGTCAACGAGAACATCCTCGTCGATCTACCGATCGACGGACGCACCCGCAAAGCGCTCGTGCACTTCGATCGCAACGGCTTCGCGTACACGATGGACCGCACGACGGGCGAGGTGATTCTTGCGAAACCGTTCGTGCCGCTGAATTGGTCCAGCGGCATCGATCTCAAGACCGGACGCCCGATCGTCGTCGCCGACAAGGCAACCGAGCAGAAGAAAGCCAGCAACATCTGCCCGAGTCTCGAGGGTGGGAAGAATCAGCAGCCGGCCGCGTTCTCGCCCGCCACGGGGTTGTTCTACGTACCGACAAACAACCTCTGCATGGACTTCGAGGCGCGCCCGGTGAGCTACATCGCGGGCACGCCGTACATCGGCGCCAACGCGCCGGAGGTCGCGGGGCCCGGCGGCTATCGCGGCGAGTTCATCGCCTGGGACGCGACGACCGGACGCAAGGTCTGGGGAATCAAGGAGCCGTACCCGGTGTGGGGCGGCGCGCTCGCCACGAAGGGGGGCGTGGTGTTCTACGGGACGCTCGACGGCTGGTTCAAGGCGGTCGACGCACGCAATGGTACCGTGCTGTGGAAGTTCAAGGTCGGCTCCGGTGTCGTCGGCAATCCGATGACCTACCTCGGCCCTGACGGCAAGCAATACGTCGCGGTGTACTCCGGCATCGGCGGCGACATGGGTCTTCTCATCGCCGGCGACGTCGCTGCCAATCTGCCCTACGACGTTCGTGAGCGCGGCACCACGCTCCCCGACCTCGCACGCTGGACGAGCTGGGGCGGCATGTTATTTGTGTTCTCGCTCTGAGTATGTCGTCGGCTACGAGGGGAGCAATGAGGGCACTGCCATGACCTCCAGGCGAACAGCAAGTGTTCTCGCGCTCGCCGCCACCGCGGCGCTCGCGGCGCTCGCGGCGCTGGTCGCGCAGGGAATCCTGCGTGATTCGCGCGCGCAGGACGCCGCACGTGGCACGGCGCTCGCGCCTCGTGCGCAAGCGGGAACGCCGGGTCAGGATCTGACCGGCCATTTCGTCACGCATCCCGAGTACATCCAGCCTGGTGGCGTCACCCCGCCACGCGGACTGCCGCAGCGTAACCCGCATGAAGGCGATCCAAGTGCCGTCGCCACCGGCGCGAAGTTGTTCGTCGCCTACAACTGCATCGATTGTCACGGCGCCGACGGTAGTGGCGCGATGGGCCCGAGTCTCGCCGACGGTCGCTGGCACTTCGGCGGAGAGCCAGGCGAGATCTTCGAGTCGATCTATCAGGGCCGCCCCGACGGAATGCCGGCCTGGGGCAGCCTCATCTCCCAAGATCAGATCTGGATGCTCGTGAGCTACGTGAAGTCACTCGAGGCGAACAAAGACGTGACGACCGAGAACTTCACCGGCAAGACGGTCGAGCGCACGGGGCACTGACGCTCGCCGAACCGCCCCTCAGAACCGCCACTCGCGGATCACGAACGCGCCGAACTGGCCCGTGCCGAACGCGCTCTGGCCATCCAGCGTCGGTTCGTTGAGAATGTATCGCGGCGTCAAACCCGTCTCGAAGCGATACCCCTTCGACGTCCGATGCGTGATCGTGACCCCCGGTGGTACACAGGTGCTCGTCCCGGTGTTGTTCGATTGGTGTCCGCCGAGGCACGGGATGTTGCCCGGTGAGCCGACGAAGGTCGCGAACGTTCGCGGGTTGATGTACTTGCCGATCTCGAGCTCCGTCCCCATGACGAACTGCTGGAAGCCGCTCTGTCCCGGGCTGACCGGCACGTCGCCGGGCGTGATGTTGAACACGTCCACGCCGAGTGAACGCGCAGCCTCCCCCTCGGCCTGATTCAACGCTTCGCCGAGCGCCACGCCGGCCAGACGCGCGCTTGCGAGGTTGATCAGATTGCCCCCTCGTGTCTCGTTGAGCGGCGTCGAGCCGAACTGGAGCAGCGAGTTCGAGCTCTCGCCGAAGGCGAGATAGCTGAGCAGGTCGCTCTGAGATAGCGGCGGCTGTGCATCACTCTCGAGCGAGAGCTTCGGCCGCTCCAGCGTACCACCGACCAGCACACGGATGTTGGTCACGCCGGTCGCCATCTTCACCTGATACTCGGCCGTGATCTGCAGCGTCGGGTTCAGGTCAGGCGTGCCGATGAACAGCGCCGAGCCGCGTTTGATCTGGAAGCGCTTGCTCAGGAAGGTGTACTCACCGCGGTCAGCGTCCACCGCGCCAGTCAGCGTCAGGGCATCCCCCGTCACGCTCACGTGCATCGGCCCGTCGGTGAAGATCTCCACGTTTGCATCACGGGACCGCACCCACGTGTTGCGTTCCACGGCGAGGTCGACGTCGACCGACAGGTTCGTGAACAGCTTGGACTGCCCGGGGAAGATCTCCCGCTGTGCGGTGACTGCCGTGTCCAGCACGTTGAACAGCGCCGGATCCCCCGCGCCGACGAGCCGCTTTCCGCTCGACTCGGGCACGTACAGCACGCCGTGCAACACCGTGACCTGGCCGGTCACCGACGCGTGCTGGAACGGACCAGAGATGCTCAGTCTCGCGTCCGCATGCACCTGTCCGCGATCGTTGTTCAGCAGCTCGGCATCCTGCGCCGTGAGCGCGAGATTGAACGACGGCTCCCGCCAGTTGCCGACGGCGAGCGTTCCCGTGAGCCGCACCGGGCCGTTCGCGATCGCCGTCACCGAATCGACGAATACAGTATCCCCGGTCATCCGGAGGGAGCCATTCACGTGCTGGAAGAGCACGCCCGTGGCCGCGAGCCTGAACTGGGCCTGACTGATCGTCAGCGCCCCTGCGAGCTCCGGTCGCTTGATCGTGCCGCGCACGCGCACGTTGCCGATCACCCGTCCCTGCACGTCGGTGACGACATCGGTGAACTGTGGGATCAGACCGATCGGCAGACTGTCCGAAGCCAGCGTGGCGCTGATCGGCAGGTCGAGCAGCCGCGAGCCCGTGGTTCCACTCAACGCGAGATCGATCGGCACGGTGCCGTTCACGCTGGCCAGTGCGCGACCAAGAGAGTCGACGGCACGCGCATTCGTCGTGAGCTGCTTGTTCGCGTACTCGAACGTGCCGTGCAGCTCCGGCACGGGCGAATCGTTGTACCGCGCATTCACGAGATCGATCGTGCCGTTCGCGACCGGATTGGTGGCCGTGCCCTGGACGTGCGCCGCGAGCGTCAGACGGCCGGTGAGCGGGATGTCGCTCTGAAGCAGTTGTGCGACGTTCTCGACGTCGAAGTTGGTGACGGTGAGGTCGAAGTCGGCGCGACCCTGCGTGGGCAGCAGGCCGTTGGCGTAGAGGCGCCGTCCCGCCCCGCTCGTGAGCTCGAGGTTCACGACCTCGACACCGGCGCTGCCCCATCGCACGGCGGCAGGGTGCGTGGTCTGCCACGTCGTCGTGTCGAACCGCAGTGTCATGTCGGCGAGCCGCAGCTCGTTGCGTGCCTTGTCGAGCGTGAAGTCGCCGCGCACCGAGTAGTCGCGCTCGTTCCCCTGACGCACGCGCACGGCCACGGTGCCGTTGGGCGCGAGATAGGTGAGATTTCCCGCCAGGCTGTCGAACGCGAAGCCGAACGCGCTGATCGTATCGCCGGTCAACGCGACGCTCACCTTGGAGTGCTTGGTGCGCACGTCGGCGAGATCATACGTCGCCGCGAGGTGCCGTACCGAGTTCCCGCGCACGATCAGACCGCTGCCGGACGCCGTGCCCTTCATCGAGAAGCGGCTCACCGAACCGCTGATCGTTCCATCGACGCGCAGCGTGCCGGCGAGCAGATTACGTGGAATGGCGCGCGGCGTATCCACCTGCGCGCGCGGCGGCGGTGCACCGGTGATCGCGCGGACGACCTCGGTCTCGCGCGCCACGCGTGCCGAGTCGGCACGGGCACGGCGCAGGCGCTCGGAGGTGCGCAGCGGACGTGGCTTCACCGCGCCGGTGTCCGGACCGAGCCCGGGGATGAGATGGGCGAACCGAGCCAGCGAGTCGACGGCCAGCGAGTAGGTGAGCGTGCCGCTATGACGCGCGTCGAGACCAAACTGTCCGGCGACGTCGAGCCGCGCGCCGGAGGCGCGAAGGCGTGCGCGCGGAATGTCCGCCACCCCCCGTGCGAGGCGCGCCCGAAGCGCGAGGGAGTCCACGGCGATCGTGTCGACCGCGGACGGTCCGAAGGCAAGGTTCAGATCCGACGTCATCGTCGCCGGCCTGAAGCCGCGGCCGCGCGCCGTTCCACCGCCCGTGAGATACGTCGGCGGTGCACCGACGAGCACGCGACTCAGGTCGAGCGCCGTCGCATCGGCCACGACATCGTAGCCCAGCTCCTTGGACAAGAAGTCCACCGTGCCGCGCAGCGCGAAGACGCCACCGCCGGGAAGCGTCAGGCGCGTGTTCACGCCGAGCGCATCGATTGGGCCGTGCGCGTGCACCGGGCCGAACGCGGGCCCCTTGAATGGGAGCGAGGGTGCGAACTTCGTCAACTCGGCCAATGCGAGCGGACGCGCGTCGGCGTCGAGGTCGAGCGTCTGCCGGCCGATCGTGTGGACGGCGCCCCGGCCCACGGCGCGCGTGCGATTGAGGCCGTCCTGGTGCGTCATGTCGAGGTTCGTTGCCACGAGCTGCGTCGCGCCGCTGCCGTTGAGCGTCGCCACGCCGGTGAGCGTGCCCCCCACGGGTAACGTCGGGAAGAGGATCTTGACGATGTCGATCTGAAGCGGCGCGACACGCACGTGGAGATTGCGCGCGCTCATGATGTTGTACTTCGCGCCTGACAGTCCCCAGACGCCGGTCGCGACGAGCCGGCTCGTCCCACGCCGATAGGCGAGAAAGGTCAGATCGGCATCGATCGGCATCCGCTTGAGCGTGCCGCTGAACTTCGCACGCCCGGACACCGCCCCAGCCCGCGGAAACTTGAGCGTCGGATCCACCTCGGCAATCTGCCTGGTGGTGACGCCCGTGAAGCGCAGGTTCGCATCGTGGAAGAACGTCGTGTCGGCGACCGTCACGCCGACATCACCGCGTACGTGCGCGCCCTCGCTCTCCAGATCGGCGTCGCGCACGACGTAGTCCTGCGTCGCGCCCTTCCACTGTACCACGAGGCCGAGGTTGCCCCCGCCACTCTTCGGCATGCGTTGGTACAGCCACGTGAAGTCCGGGAACGCCGCCGGCGCCGCAGCGAGCGTCAGCCGCATGTCGCCGTTGTCGATGTTGTACACGCCGTCGCCGTGCGCCTTGGATGCGGGAAGCTCGGCGTGCGCGCCCTTCCACCAGAGCGAATCGTCGTTGAAGTCGAAGTTGCCGGTGAGCGCGCGGACGTCGGCCGCCGGCGGACGGAAGGGGTACGCGAGCATCCGCAGCGCCGCCACCTGCGCGAACCGGTTCTTGAACGCCGGATCGGCGATGCGCACGAGCGGCAGGTTGGCATCCACCTTCGACAGTCGAACGATCTTCTGGTAGCCGCCCGGCACGGCGATGATGTTGAGCCGCGATCCCTTGCTCAACGCGTCCGCGATCACGCTGTCGCGTACGCGCTTGGTGAGTCCCGTGCGCGGCTCCCAGGGGGAGCGGACCATCACGTCGCCGTCGAACACCCGGGTGTTGGTGAACTTGATCCACGAGCCCCAGCCCGGCGTCGTGTCCACCGGCGCCGTAGGCTTCGTCTGCGGCCAGAGAACGCGATAATTCCAGTCCGTCGCACCGGGCAGCTTCTCCACGACGACGCGCGGCCGGTAGAGCACGGCGTCGTCGACGAAGATCTTCTTCGAGAGAAGAGTGCGGATGATGTAATGGCCGGTGATCGAGTCGGCCGTGAAGAACGGACGGCCGGCGCTGTCCGTGATCGACACGCCGGCGAAGGTCGCACCGCTCATCAGGTTCCCATGCAGCGCGCCGATTCGGACGATGCCATGCGTGTTGTTCTGCAGCGTGGACAGCACGACGCGCCGCACGCGTTCCCGCCCGAAGTCCGTGTTGGTCACCACCCAGATCGTGATCACGGCGAGCACCGCGATCACGCTGAGAACGACCAGCAGCCGGAAGAGGCGGAGGCGGATGCGCATCAATACGCCTGTCCGATCGACAGATGCAGCACGAACCGATTGAGCAGGTCGCGAAATGCGCCCTTGTGCGAACCGGTTGCGGAGTAGTGATACTTCGTATCGAGCGGGATCAGCTCACGCCTCCCGTTGCGGATGATCTCCGTCACGACGGCGAGATCTTCACCCGGCGAGGTGTTCAATCCCATGTCGATGCGGATCGGCCCCACCGGCGAGTTGTACCGGACGCCGAAGCCGGGCGTCACCGCGGACTTCCCGCGCACCAGGTTGGCGAGCGTCGCCACTCCGCCACCGAGGGGATCGAACACGCGCTCACCGACGGCAGCGGCATCGACGAACACGGCGCCGCTCAGGTCCTGAATCGGAAGTGGGAATCGATACTCCACGCTCGCCTCGGCGATCGACGTGCCGCCGAGCGGGCGCGGGGTGAACTTCTCCGGTCCGACGGCCCCGTGCGTCGTCGGATCAGTGGCACGGTTTGGATCACAGCGTCGGATCGCTTCCGATGTCAAGTCGCACGGCGTGCCATCCACCGTCAGCGCTTCTTTGAGATATTGCTGCGGCAGCGTGAGAATGCGCGGCCCCAGCTGATTCTCGCCGTAGCCACGCACCGAGTTTGCGCCGCCCGCGTAGAAGCGCTTGCGCGGGTGCAGCACGCCCCCCGTGGTTCCCTGGAACGGTCGCACGAAACCGAGCTTGAGGTGCATCGCCAGGACGGCGCTCCGCTGCCCGAGCCGCGTGTACAACGCTCCCTCGGCCGTCGCGCGATCGTACGCATAGTCGGAGATCGTGTACGGCGCCGCATGCTCTACCTCCCCGCGCGCCGTATAGCCACGCGTCGGCGAGAGCGGGACGTCGCTGCGGTCCACCTGAACGAGCGCCGTCACCGGCGAGAGACGCTGGTGCAGGCGCAGCGCTCCGATCGTCAGCGAGTCGCACACGCCGAAGTTGACGCAGAAGTACGGGCTTCCCGCCTCGACGCGCGTCACCTCGAACCGGTACGACAGACTTGCCGGCGCGCGGAAGCCCACCGTGCGGGTGAAGGTCGCGTCGCCGCCATACCCGCGATCGATCACGACGGCGGGAATGGAGCGCCGTTGCGCAAACGCGCTCACGGACAGCGCGTTCTTTGGCCGCCGGAACAGCGCCGGCTGTGTGAGCCGAATGCTCGTCTGCCACGTCGGGCGGAGGAAGTCCGCCGCGCTGCCCGTGATCGTCGTGTCGCTGGTCCTGACCGTCTCGCGGAAGATGCCATGACCGTTCAGCGAGGAGGCGAACAGATTGCCCGCCGTCGCGGACAGCTCGAGCTTTCGCGCCCCGCCGAGCCAGTCGAGGTGGGGCGCACCGCCGAGCCAGTTGTACGCCGTGTAGCGTGCCTCGGTCTGTACGAAGTCCACCGTGTTGAAGCCCGTGCTCAGCCGCGCTTCATGGAGCGGTGCCTCCCGGACCACCACGTTCACCGTCTTCAGGCTGTCGAACGTGGAAGGGATGTCGATCGCCGCGAGCTTGAACAGGCTCGACTCGTACAGGTTGCGCTGACTCTCGATCACCGTGCTGCGCCGGAACAGGTCGCCCTCGGTGAATGTGAGCGCGTAGCGCACCGTCTTGGGCGACACCTTCTCCGTCCCCGTGATGACGATCTCGCCGACGCGCGTGATGTGGTTCGGCACGAGCGTGAATTGAACGCGCGCCACGTGCGCCACGGGATCGACGATGGACGAGGTGTCGACGAGCGCATCCGCGTAGCCCAGATCCCACAGCTCATTCTGGAAGAACACGCGCGTCGAGTCCATCTGGAACATGTCCAGCGGCTCACCGACCTCGAGGAGCGTGAGCTCCCTGGCCTTCTTCGGTGAGAGGATCGTCGAGTCGTAGTTCACCTTGACCTCGGTGACCACGGTGGGCGGCCCCTCGACAACGTCGAACCGCACGATGACCTGCTTTTCGTTGATCGGGATGACTGCCGTATCGACCTGGGCTTCGCGAAACCCGTGCTTGTAGTAGTCGACCCGGATGCGCAGCACGTCCCGCTTCAGCTCCTGGCGGTTCAGGTAGTGCCGCTCCTCGAAGCCGCGAAACCGGCTGAACGCGCAGATCGGCGCGAGGAGGACGCTCTTACACCGTGTCTCCGTGGTGTAGATGCTGTTCTTCAGGTCGGTGATGTCCAGGCTCTTCACGCCCGTGAACTCGATCTTCCGAACTTCGGGAGTCGGATTCACGTCGACGCGAGCGCGCTGCGCAGCCAAGGGGGGCGTAGCAAAAGCGCTCGCCAGGATGACGAGCGCCGCGCGCCCGAGTCGGCGGGGGAAGTGCATGGCGGACCTATCCATAGCAAAGGGCAGGCCCGGCGCCCTCTGGGGCGCCGGGCCTGCCCGTGCGTCGGTTCGTCGGTTGATCGGCCCCTCGGCAGGCCGCTCTGGAGGCCTGGCCGTCCCGAGGTCAGCCGAGGACCGATCAACCGACCATCCGATCAACCGCCGTTCAGAGTCCCGCCAGCAACTGATCGTTCGACGGTGTGTTGGCGATCCGCTTGATGAGCCATTCCATCCCCGCCTGCGGCGGCATCTGGCCGAGCCCGCGACGCAGCGTGTAGACGTGCTCGAGCTGGTCGGGACGGAACAGCTTCTCCTCGCGGCGCGTGCCGCTCGTGGCGATGTCGATCGCGGGATAGATGCGCTTCTCGGCAAGGGACCGATCGAGCTTGATCTCGCAGTTGCCCGTGCCCTTGAACTCCTCGAAGATGATGTCGTCCATCCGCGAGCCTGTCTCCACGAGCGCGGTCGCGATGATCGTCAGCGAGCCGCCCCCCGACGTGGACGCCACCGAGCGCGCCGAGCCGAAGAACGCCTTCGGCTTCGCCATCGCCTGCGCGTCGAGACCCCCCGACATCGTGCGCCCCGTTCCGCGCTCCGCCGTGTTGTGCGCGCGTGCCATGCGCGTCAGCGAGTCGAGCACGATGATCACGTCCTTCCCCACCTCGACGAGACGCCGCGCGCGCTCGAGCACCATCTCCGTCACCTCGACATGCCGCGCCGCAGGCTGGTCGAAGCTCGACGCGATCACCTCACCCACACCCCAGGAAATCGCCTCGCTCACCTCCTCCGGCCGCTCGTCCACGAGGAGAATCAGCAGGTGCGCATTGGGATGGTTGATTGCGATCCCTTCAGTGATCGCGTGCAGCAGCGTGGTCTTGCCCGCGCGTGCCGGCGCGACGATCAGCGCGCGCTGCCCGTAGCCGATCGGCGCGATGAGATCGATCGCACGCCGCGTCAGCTCGGGGCCGCCCTTTGCGGGCCGACCGGTCTCGAGGAACAACTTCCGCTCGGGATACGTCGCCGTGAGCGTGTTGAAGTCGGGGCGTCGCGTGGCGCTCTGAGGGTCGGTCCCGTTGATCGAGGTGACCTCGATCATCACCATGCGCCCGCGTGGATCGCGTCCCGTCGTGCCGGTGATCTCGTCGCTCTTGCGGAGCGCGAACTGTCGCATGAGATGCGGCGGGACGTAGGCGTCGCCTGCATCGGCCAGGTAGCTCGCCTGTGCGCGGCGCACGAAGCCGCCGTCTCGTGCCAGATCCACCCAGCCCTTCGTTTCCCCCGTGGGAACCAGCGGCGCCGCCGGCGGTCCGCCCTGCTGCCGCTCGGCGCCCGGCCCGCCGTGTCCGCCCTGCTGGCGTCCGCGTCCGCGATTGCGGCGTCCACGCCGGCCATTCTGATCGTGGCGCGGACCGCGGGGCTCCCGGTACCCCGGATGAGTCGTTGGCGGGGAGGGCGGGGAGGACGCGGCCATCTGGCCGTCCGGTGCTCCTGCCGCCGGCGCTGCCGATGCTGCTGATGTTGCGGGTGCCGATGGCACGCTCGGGGGCGCGGGACTCGCCGCAGGTTCGCCACCGGTCGGCGGCGCCTCGGCACGTGGCGCGCGCTCGGCAACTGGTGCTCCGGCCCCATCGTCGATGGGTGCGCCGGACTCGCGGTAGGGATTGTCCTCGCCCATCGGCTCGGCGGGAGGATTGTACGGGCGGGGTCCGCGGCCGCGACGGGGGGGACGCCGACGTTCGTTCATGCAGCGCTATCGGTCAGGGTGAATGCTTGCGGGTCTCGCTCTGCTACCCGCGTCATACGGATGCGATGGCGCTGGCGCGCCGTCGCAGAAAGCGGCAGTTGGCAATGGGGCCACGTGTCATGTGGCCGCGCGAAACACGCGCTGAGGTTCTAAATGGTGCGACGCGACTCGGTGCTGTGCCTCGATTGCCCGCCGATGCGGATCCCTCACGCGGGGCCGGGCAATTGATCCTTCTGGGCGCGGCGCTTGCTCTCGCTTCGTGCACCCGTCGCAGACGGGCCACTGGATTGCCGCGCATCGTTGCTCGGCGGATCGGATGCGACGACGCGATCGGACCGCCGGATGCATCGAGTATCGCCAATGCGCGCGATTCGCGCAACCCACACCACCGGGTGCGAACTTCGTGCCGCCGGCGGGCCACCCGGATGGATACGCCCGACACGGGTCCTTCGTTCCCGCCGCCGGGCTACCCCCCTCCACCGCTGGCTGGAGGCGGCCCGTCGAGCCGCCGCACCGCTGCCGTCACCCGCCGGGCCAGCTCGATCAATCGAGACACGGCCTGCTGGTGCTCCGGCGCCAGCGGCTCCAGCTCCAGCAACTGCGCTTCGGCAAGTAAGGCCGTGAGCGGGTTGCTCAGCGCGTGCTGCGCCAGCCGCGCCGATTCGCCGCGTAAGAACTGCGCGCGTACCCGCTGGAGCTCGCGGGCCGGCGCGTCGAGCTCCGACACGGGAGTGGCCGGCGACGTCGAGTCGCCCGCCGGTGCGCGCCCTTCGGCCAATAGGCCGGCCAACAGCAGGTCGGCATCGGCGCCTGGCAGGAGCTGCGCGAGGACCTCCCGCGCGCGCGGGCTCGCCGTCGACGGCTCCGAAATAAAACTCCCTCCTGGCGCGGCGCCCCTCGCTGCGGCGCCCCCCGCTG
>CAYTKA010000003.1:46414-100201 GCA_964438255.1 uncultured Gemmatimonadaceae bacterium
CGCTGCGGCGCCCCCCGCTGGGTCACGCTCCGAGTAGCTTTCGCCCATGCTCTCCTCTTTCGCTGATCCTGCCGCAACGCTCGCGGCGGCCGTGCAAGAATACCGGCAACGCGGTGACCTTGGCGCATTGTTCGACCGCGTTCAGAATCTTTCTCGCGCCGCCGATCCCGACGCGCTTCTCGCCGCCGCTGCCCCCTTCCGCGACCTCCCGGAGGTCGTCATCCCAGTGTACGAGCGAATCGTCGCCGCTCGCCCGAACGATGCACAGGCTATCGTCGTTCTCGCGAACGCGTACTGGCTCACGGGCCGTGGGGCCGACGTCGTCGGCGACCTGGCGCGCCGCGCCATCACCGCGGACGAGCGCAATCGCGGTGCCTGGCATCTCTGGGCGCTCGCCGATTCGAATCCGCGCGCGCGCATGGAGCGGTGGCAGCAAGTCGCGAACCGCTTTCCGGCCGATCAGCTGGCGCGTGCTGCCCTTGCCGACAACGCCGCGAGTGTTGCCGGCGCGGAGCACGACCCACTCGCCCTCGACCTGGCCGTCCGCACCTACGAGGGGCTGTGGGCGGACGCGAGCCGCGACGAGGAACGCCGAGCCCTGGAAGAGACCATCACCAAACTGAAGGGCTGGAAGCTCTGACCGGTTGACGTCAGGCGCTCTGTCCCCGCGCGTCCCGCTGCTGGCGTGGCAGGAGCGCTTCGATGGCCGTGATCATCTCGCGCAGCTCGAACGGCTTGCGCAGCATCGGGCACTTGCACGACGTGATGAGACGGTGTGCGCGCTCCGAGATGTCGCCCGTCATGAACAACGTCTGGTGGCGGAGGTGCGGGTGCGTCGCCGCCGCGAGCTCGAAGACGACGTCGCCACGAGTGTCCGGGATCCGCAGGTCGATGAGCAGAATGTCGACGTGCTCGTTGGCCAGCAACGCGAGCGCGCTGTCGCCCGACTGGGCGGACAGCGCATCGTAACCGGCGCGCTGCAGCGCGATCGTCAGCGCTTTGCAGATGGCTGGCTCGTCGTCCACCACCAGGACACGCACGCGCGCTCGCTGCATTCCCTCGTCGCTGCCCTCAGTCATCCATCTCCCTTTTGCCCCTGTGGCCACGGCGTCGTGGCGTGTCGCTTTCACACGGGTTCAACTTCGCCATGCTCGTCTTCCTCTTCAGCATCGGCACGCCGAAGGTGATCGGCGAGCAGACGGACAAGCTCCGCGGGGGTGACCGATCGCCGGAAGTCCTTTGGCGAGAGTCCGGTCCAGTCCCGCAACTGCGCGCTCAGCAGCCCGGGATCGACGTATCCAAGCTTGAGCGCCACTTCCTTCAGTCGACTGCTCGGTGCGTGCAGATACGTGTACGCGCGGAGCAGTCGTGCCGCCACGATCAGATGACGGGGCTGGAGCCCCACCGGGGTCAGGTACCGGTACAGCGTTCGGGGAATCATTCCGGCCATCCGTGCCAGCTCCTGCGTGTTCTTCACCCGGGAGGGGGAGCGCACCAACTGCTCGATCGCCCGGGCCAACACCACCGGCAACGCGCGGAGCTGCGGTGCCAGTTCCTGCAACATCATCTCGGCGATCGGATGCGCCGGGACGCGCTCGATCAGGTCGAGGAATCGTCGTGGCTCATCGTCGAACCGATTCAACACCACGTGCTGCACACCGAGTCGCGCGAGCCGTACGACGAGTCGCATCGCGGTGGGGGCGAGCGACGTGTAGACCACCACCGGGAGCGACGGATAGCGCCCGATGATGTCTTCGATCGCCTCGGCGAGGGCTCCATCGCGCACCGCCGGATCTACCACCAGTAGCTCGACGTCGTCGACGCGGAGCAGCGAGTGCAGCTCTGCCGAGTCCGCGGCCGCGCTGAGGGAATGACCATCCCCCAGCACGATGCGGAGGTGTGCGAGCAGGTTGCGTGGAAGTAGGGCGACGACGTGCAATTGGCGCGCGGGTAATGGATTGTCGCAAAATCCCGGTTTTTTGTCACAAAATGCCGGTTTACGCGACGCACCGCGACCCTACCGTTCGGGGAAGTGGCTCAGCCCACCCGTTTGCCCCTCAACCGGAGTCGCCTATGTCCCGCCGCCATCTCACTCTCGTCGTCGTTGCGGTTGCCTCCTTTGTTCTCACGGCGTGTGGTTCATCGCCAACGGCGCCACGTCGCGACACCGCGCCCACGACGACCCCGACCATCGGCACCGTCGGGAGCGGCTGATCGCTCCGCGCGTGTCAGCGGCTAGCGCGGTACCAGCTTTCTCAGCTGCTTGATCGTCGTCGCGATGTGTTGCAACGATTCTGGAACGGCTGACAGCTGCGGCAGCCGAGAGCTCGCGTGCCCCTGTTTCACCCGCGCCATGAGCGCCTCCGCCGCGAAGGCCGCGCTATGGAATCCGTGGCGCTCGGCGATGGCGCGCGTGAGCTCGGCTGCCTCGGCAGCCGCGTCGGGCTGTCCCAGGGCCTCGTAGCTTTCGGCCGTCTGCAGCTGGAACTGCGCGGCGATTGACGGCGGGAAGGGCATGACCGCCAGCGAGCGCTGGTAGCGCTCGAACAGTGACATCGACCCTTCCCGCGCTGCCACCTCCATCAAATTGATGGAGGCCCGCCAGCGAAGGAACTGTTCCTGGGCCGTCGCCTCGAGAATGAGCCACGCATCTCTCGCGGCGCTGTGCACGCCCAGCATGTAGAACGCCGACGCGATGTCGAAGAGCAAACGATCGCGGTTCATCGGATCGTGCGTGAGCTCGAGCGAACGGTACGCCAGCTCGACCGCGACGTCGTAGCGCGCGCGATGGAACGCCACCTCGGCACGATCCTGGAGTGCGACGGCATGCACTTCGACGAGCTCCGGACTCAGCGCTGCGGCGGCGATCGTTTCGTCGAGCAGCCGCTCGGCACTCGGCGTGTTGCCGCGCGCCAGCGCAATCTTGGCGTGCCCGATCTGGGCGCGCAGAACGCCGAAGATGTCGTCGACGTCGTTGGCGATCGCACTCGCCGCATCAAAGCTCACCGACGCCTCGGCGAGCGCGCCGACCTTCAACAGGCACGTGCCCAATCGGAGATGTGCCGCGATCGCCACGTCACTCTCATCAACGGGATGGACGTGCGCGATGATCGTTTCGTACACGTCGGCCGCGAGCGCCCACCTGGCACCAAGATCGAGCGCGCGCCCGTAGGCCATCAGTCGCGGCGCGATCGCATGAACGTCGCCAGCACTGGACGTCTTGAGCGCTTCCACCACACCGGTCAGTACGGTGCGCACGACATCGCCGGCAGGCATCTCCTCGACGGCCGCCTCGACAGAGCGCACGCCCCACCCGTCCGCAACGACTGCAGCCGCGCCTTCCTCGATCCATGCATCCACGAGACGCAGCACGACCAGACCGGCGCTCACCGAGCGCCACGCTACATCTCCATCATCGAGCGTCGCCAGCTCCGTGAAGAACGGTAGATGACGCGCGCCTTCGGCTCGATCGAACACCGCAGTGTCTCCTCACTCAGGTGACCACACACGGACGTGTGGCAAGCTTTGCCTTGCAGCATCGGTCATCAGCACAACGACAACAAGGGGGATTTTGTGACAGAAATACCCCGCGTTCATGACATTATCCACAGTGAGACCGTCGTAACGATCGACAATGGCGCCGCAGCTCAGCTGCGTGTCGGAACGGCGGCGGGTGGCTGCATCGACGGCGCTGACGCGAGCGCGCCAGCCTTCGGCAGGCCGATGCGAAACGCGCTCCCCTCGCCGACCACGCTCGACACGGTGAGCTCGCAGTGAAGGAGTCGGCACAGCGCGCGCGAGATCGAGAGGCCGAGTCCCGTACCGCCAAACTCGCGTCCGATGCCGACATCGCCCTGCTCGAACGCCTCGAAGATCGCTGCGAGTCGATCGGGCGCGATCCCGATTCCCGTGTCACGCACTTCCACGGCGATTGGCGTCGTCGGCGCACGTGCTGCCGTTGCGACGCGCACCGTTACCTGCCCGCCACTCCGCGTGAACTTCACCGCGTTCGCCACCAGATTGATCAGGACGCGGCGGAATTTCTCCATATCGGTCACGATCGACGCGAGCGGCGAGGGGACCTGCGCCGATAGCGTGACCGCTCCCGCCGTCGCCTGCGGCTCGAGCTGCGCGATCACTTCGCTCACGAGTTGTCCCAGCGATACCATCTCCAGCTCGACGCTCTCCTGGTCGGCTTCGATCTTGGACAGATCGAGGATGCTGTTGATCGTCCGCAGTAGTTGCCGGCCGTTCTCGGCGATCCGGTCGAGATAGTCGAGGTCCGTCTCGCTCAGCGTGCCACGCTGATTGCGCCGCAGGATGTTGGCAAAGCCGATCACCGAGTTCAGCGGCGTGCGCAGCTCGTGACTCATCTGCGCGAGAAAGTTGCTCTTGGCGCGGTTGGCGCTTTCGACCTGGCCCATCGCGACCTGAAGCGCTTCGCCCTGTGCGACCAGTTGCTCGTTCTGGGCTTCCACCTCGAGCGACTGCTGCTCGACCACGGCGGCGTGCGCATCGCGCTGTGCTTCGGCCCTCATTCGCTCCGCCAGCGCGACGCGGATGCGCCACGCGGCGACGACCAGCACGAGGATGGCGAGCAGGCCGCGCACCAACAGCGCGGCGCTCGTCTGCTGGAGATCCGCGGCACGCACTCGTGCGCGCTGTTCGAGCACCGCGCGCTCCGTGTTCGCGATGCGTGCGCTCAGCGCACGATACCGTGCGGCGGCATCCTCCGCGCGATCGTGCGCGGCGCTGATGCTGCTCCGCGCGTCGTGAAGCGCGATCGCGTCGCGCTGCGCTGCGACATGCTCGGCGACAAGCCGCCGAAGCATGTCGAGCCGCTGCTGTTGCACTGGACTGTCTCGCGTCAGCTCGCGCTCCTCCGCGAGCGCACGGTCGATCCCCCTCGCCGCCGCCTCGAAGCGCGCCAGATCCGGACGGCGTCCCGTGAGCAGGTAATTCGCCCCGCCAGCCTCCGCGTCGGACAATAGCTCGTCGACGCGGCCGATCGCGATCAGCGCGCGGTGCGCCTGGTCGGTCGATCGGGCCGTGTCGCCCAGCGACCCGACCCGCGCCTGCACGAAGAGCGAGAGGCTGACCATGACGACCACCAGGCCGGCGAAGCCGAGGATGAGCCGGCGGTCGGTCGTGCTGAGCGAGGGGCGGACCATGATGGAGCGGGCGCGCTACTTCGCTCCAACGACGAAACGGGTCTTGGTCTGATCGAGCTTCGTGAGCTGATGCACGATGTCGTCGTCGATCGCTTCGATGCGCGTGATGCTCTTGGGGTTGAACTGCGGATCGTATGGGCTACGCGTCGGGCCACCCGAGACCTCGAGCACCGCGTCGAAGTTGTAGGCATGCGTCTGACCGGTCTTGGGATCGGTCCAACTTCCCTTCCACGCGAGTTGGCGATTCTTCGGCCACAGTCCGTACGGCAGCGCCATCGTGCGGATCTTGTATCCCGGAACGGCGGAGTCGATGCCCATCGCGTTGCGTGCGATCTGCTCCTGTACCGCCGCATCGGGATACTGGCTCAGCTTCATGTGCCAGAGCGTGTGGTCGCAGAGCTCGTACCCTTGATCCGCGAGATACTTCACCTTGGTGAACCGCCACTCGCGCTTCTGGCCTCCGAACTTCGGATTGTCGCCGAAGAAGTTATGCCCTGCGGCGCCGCCGTTCAGCATGCAGAACACCCCGCGTGGCTTCCACCCCGGATGCGTCTTCGCGAAGTCCTCCCAGATGCCGAGCGCGCTGGTGGGATCGACGACGAGCTTGCCGTCCTTCTCGATGTAACGGAACTGCGAGTCGGACGCATCGTCGAACACGACGACGACGGGCGACATTCCCGGCGGGACGTCGCGGAAGTCCTTGTCGAGCATCTGCGAGATCGTGATCGGCCGGTAGCCGAGCTTGTACGCCGCCTCGAGATCGTTCCTGAAACTCGCCGCCGTACGTGTGTAGAGCGCGTTCTTGTCGCCGCCGATCACGTGATACTCGAGCACGGGAATGCGGCCCATGGGATTGGGGGGCAACGTTCCCGGGACGGCGGACGGTGTGACTGCGGTCGCTTTGGACGCGGCAGTCGCCTCGGAGACTGCGCCCGCCGCGGAGTCGCGGCTCGTGGCGGCTGCCGTCTTGGACGCGGGCGCATCGCCCCGCGCGCATGCGGCAACGAGGAACGGCAGGAAGAGCAGGCGGCGATCCATTTTGGCCCTATGGGGTGACAAGATGGTGGGGGGAGCAGGCACGGCTGGCCCTGCTATAACGATAATCGGTAGCGGGGCCCGCATCTGCATTCCGCTCGAGCTGGCTGCCGCGGCCGGAAACCTGCCTCCGCACCCCGCGTACCAGTAACCAGAGCCACGTCCTCATCCACCGTGCCCGACTTCACCTCCTGGTTCGACCGGCGCAAGGCGATCTTCCTCGAGCGCATGAACGCGCCGGCCGAGCCGGCTCGCGTCTGGATGCGCCGCCATTGGCGCTCCCTCACGGTGCTCGGCGCCGCGTGCCTCGGCGTCGTGCTGTTCGACGCGTGGCTCGGCACCTGCGGCTTCGAGGGATGTCCGTCGCGCAGCGAGATCCGAGCATTCCGGCCGGGCGAAGGTGGGCGCATCCTCGATCAGAACGATCGGTACCTCGGCCGCGTCGCCGTGGTTCGACGCGTCAACGTGCCGCTCGCCGAGATTCCCCCGCACGTGCGGGCCGCATTCCTCGCCACGGAAGACCGGCGCTTCTATGAGCACAATGGTCTCGACTGGCGCGGCCTCATGCGCGCTGCGCTGAGCAACGTGCGCCATCGCGGTGTGCGCGAAGGGTTCAGTACGATCACCATGCAGGTAGCGCGCAACTCATTCCTCGTCAACAAGCGCTACGGGCGTACGCTGCGCCGCAAGCTCATCGAGCTGCGTCTCGCGCGCCTCATGGAGAGCGAGCTGACGAAGGACCAGATCCTCGAGCTCTATCTCAACCTGATCTACCTCGGCAACGGCATGCATGGTGTCGAAGCGGCAAGCCGCGATCTGTTCGGCAAGCACGTCAGCGAGCTCACCGTGACCGAGGGCGCAATGCTCGCAGCGCTGCCGAAAGGGCCGAGCGCGTACACGCCGCGCGATCATTACGAGCGTGGACTGAAGCGGCGCAACCTCGTGCTGTCACTGATGGCCGACGCGGGCTACATCAGCCGTACCGAGGCCGAGCGCTCATCGGTGCTGCCACTCCGCCTCGCCGCCGACGAATGGCGCCCCGACACGCGCAACGAGCTGCTCGCGCTCGACGCCGTGCGCGTCTTCCTCGATTCGATCATGCCCGACGCGTTGAAGGACGGCGACGTGACCGTCTACACGACGCTCGATCTCGCGGCGCAGAAGGCCGCCGATCGCGCCGTGCTGCGCCAGGCGGTCGCGGTGACACGGGAGACGCAGTACGCCGGCGGTCGCGTCCTCGAGCCGGCGCAGGGCGCGCTCGTAGCGATGGATCCGCGCACAGGGGACATTCGCGCGCTCGTTGGTGGACGGCGGAGCAAGCGCGGCTTCAATCGTGCCTTCAATGCCAGGCGGCAGCCCGGCTCGGCGTTCAAGCCGTTCGTCTATGCCGCTGCGCTGCGGTCCGGCATGACGCCCGCGACGCTCGTCGATGACGAGCCGGTCGAGGTGGCGCAGGGACGCAGCATCTGGCGGCCGGCGAACTACGACAACAGCTACATCGGTACGATCACCCTCGCCAAGGCGCTCGCCGTGTCGTCGAATGCGGCGGCAGTCCGCGTGAGTCAGACGGTCGGCATCCGCAACGTGATCGACATGGCGCACCGCAACGGGATTCAGAGTCAGCTCTCGACGTATCCCGCCATGGCGCTCGGTGCAGTGGACGTCACACCGCTCGAGCTCGTGACCGCCTACGCCCCCTTCGCGAACGGCGGCGCGCGCGTCCGTCCGCGACTCGTGCGGCGTGTCGAAGCGGCCGACGGCACCGTGCTCTGGAGCGCGGAGATTGCGCGACCCGACACGGTGATGGACCCGCGGGACGCGTTCCAGCTCACCTCCATGCTGCGCGGCGTCGTCGACAACGGCACGGGCAGCGTCGTGCGCGACATCGGCGTGCGGGGTCCTGTCGCCGGGAAGACGGGCACGACCAACAACGCAGACGACGTCTGGTTCATCGGCTACACGCCGTCGCTCGTCGCGGGTGTGTGGTTCGGCTACGACACACCGCGCCCCATCGCGCCGCACGCCTCGGGCGGTCATCTCGCCGCGCCGGCCTGGGCGGACTTCTATATGAATGGGTGGCGCGAGCCGGCGTGGGCGATGAACGGCTGGCAGCCGCCGCCGGGAATGACGATGCGCATCATCGATCCGACGACGGGAATGCTCGCCGGCCAATGGTGCCCGGTCCAGAAGCGCGAGTACTTCAAACCGGGCACCGAGCCGACCGAGGTGTGCAACGTCCACACGGAACCTCAGGTCGACGAGCAGCAGACGCTGGATCCCGGCGCGGTTCCGGATCCCGTACGGCGAGCGACGGAGGGGATCGGGGCGGTGCTGCGCCGGATCTTCCACTTCTAGTAACGGCGTGCGGCTCCCCGCTCCGTTACAGGATTCCGATCATCGTGTTCGCCGCGTAGCCGGGAAACAGGACATCGAGCCTCTTCGCACCGAGGTGCTTGGCCGCGACCTCGGCGAAGACGGCGCGGAAGTCCGTCGTGAGCGCGAGGTCTCGCCCTTCGTAGAGTTGCTCCGGCTCGAGCCCTGGCCACGTCCCATAGACCTTGCGGCCCTTCACGTCACCGCCGATCACGAACAGTGCGCCGGCGTGACCGTGATCAGTGCCTCCGTTCCCGTTCTGCCGTACCGTACGGCCGAACTCCGACATCGTCATGATCGTCACGTCGGCCATCGCGTCGCCGAGATCGGTCACCAGCGCGGCGATCGAGCGCGCGAAATCGTCCAGACGCTGCGCGAGCTGGCCCGTAGATGCACCCTGATTCACGTGGGTGTCCCAGCCACCCACGTCAGCGAAGGCGACCTCGAGGCCGACGTCCGCCTTGATGAGCTGCGCGATCTGCTTGAGCCGCTGACCGAGCTGTGAACTGGGGTAGGTCGCACCATTGCGCGGCAGATACTTCTGCGGATTCGCCGCCTTGAGAATCTTCACCGCCTCGAACATCTCGCCCCCCGCAGCATGCACGACATCCGCCGAGCCGGTGCGATACAGCGCTTCCAGCCGATCGGCGGCGGGACCAGCCGCGCGCACTGTGAACTCGTCGAGTGAGCTCATGGCGATCGTCGGCGCCGGTCCTTCCAGGATGCGCGGCGTCTGTTGCGTCATCGCCACGGCGCGGAAGGGCGACGGCTTGCTCTCGTGTGCGCACCCATCCTCGCATGTGCCGCGTACCGCGAGGTAGCGGTTGAGCCACCCATCGCGCGTCCCCGCCTGATCAGGCGTGCCGGTCTCCATGTAGTCCTGCGCGTCGAAGTGCGAGCGCGTGCTGCTCGGGCTGCCCACCGCATGCACCGGCGCGAGAATCCCCATGTCCCAGAGGGGCTTCATCGGCGCGAGGGCGGGGTGGAGGCCGAAGAATCCGTCGAGGTCGATCGCGCCCACAGGTCCGACACCGACTGTCGGCCGCGGGATCGCGATGTTCGGCCGCAAGCGATAGTACGCCGCCTCGCCGTGCGGCACGACCACGTTGAGTGCGTCGGCCGCGCCGCGCTGGAAGAGGCAGATGAGTGTCTTGCCACGCGCCGCACCGTTGCGCGCTGCACCACGCATGAGCTCAGCGCCAAATGCCGTGCGCCGGAGAAAGCTCGGGCTCAACCCCATCGTGACCAGCGCGAGCGCGCCGGATTTCATGAACACGCGACGATCCATCATTCACCTCGGGTCATCAAGAACGGCGACGCTCAGCGTCGCTGAAACTCCGGCGCACCGATCGCCAGCCCGACGATCTGCGCCAGTCCGCTCAATTCCACCGGTCGTGCGGCCAACACGCGTGGCGTCGACTCGGCCATCCGCGACGAGTCCCCGGGGGCGCTCAGCCGCGTCACCATCGGGTTCTCTCCGCTCATGAGGATGTCACGCGTCTCCGGCGACACGTGTCCGCCGAGGAACGCGCGCACGACCGCGTCGACCTGAACGTTGCGTGGGGCGTCGCGCAGTCGTTCCGCCTCGGACCACCGTGCAACGCTCGCCGTCGGAAGACGACCGGCGGCCACGGCGAAGCCGAAGTTGATTCGGTTGAGGATGGCGCCCGTGTTCATCCAGGCGTCACCCGATTCCGGCCAGCCGTTCGGCGCTTGATGGCCGAAGATCGGTTGACCGAGGAACGCCGTCATCTGCGCGGGGCGCATCGACGTGTCCGCGTCGGCACCCACGGCGCGCAGCGACGACGCGACCAGCTCGAACGGACTCTTCACCTTCGCGCGATATGCCTCGCGGCTGAAGAACTCGCTGCTCGTGACGATCGTACGGACTACTTCGCGAATGTCACCGTCGGTGCGAAGGAAGGTCTGCGCGGCGCGCTCCACGAGCGCGGCCGGCGGATCATCGTTCACGAAGCGCACAGCCAGCTTGTGCGCGATGAAACGCGCCGTGTGTGGATCCCGCGCGAGGATGTCGAGCACTTCCTCGCCATCCTCCACACCACGTCCTGCGGCGAGGCGATGACCGAGCACGATCTTGTCTCCCGCGTCGTGCATCTCCGGGCGGAAGACGAATTCCCCACCCTGGCGCGGGTTCATCGTCCAGCCGGTCAGCGCGCGCGCTACCTCGATCACGTCCTGCTGCGTGTAGCCGCCGGTCACGCCGAGGGTGTGCAGCTCGAGCAGCTCACGCGCGAAATTCTCGTTCAGCCCACGACGGACGCGTTGTTGCGCCGGACGTGGTGGGATCACCGCATCCGTCCCGCGCCGGCCCGCGCCGCGCGCCGGCATCCGCGATGATGCAAGCACGGGGTGGAGCGAGTCCGCGGCGCTCTGCCACTGATCGAGGTAGAAGAGCATCGCCGGGCTCTTTGCCGCCGCACCGAGCAGATCGCGGAAGCGGCCGAGGGCGCGCGGGCGAATGACGTCGCGGTCGTACGCGGGGATGAACAGTCGCGTCAGCCCCTTGCCGGCGAAGACGGTGAAGTGATTCTCCCAGAAGTCGGTCATCACCTCGCCGAGCTGTCGCTCGCTGACCACGGCACGGGCAAGACGTGCGGACTGCACGTCACCGAGAATGCGCTGGCTCCGGCGAAGTTGATCGCGAAGCGGAGGATTCTCCCGCAGCAGCTCGGCACGCATGTCGCGCCGGCTCGCCGTGTCGCCCTGCTGGGCGGCGCGCTGCCGCATCTGCCGGAGTGCGCGCTGGCCTTCCTCGTACATGCTCACGAAGCTGCTCGTCGGCTGGCTCAGCTCTTCATATGAAGCGACGACTGCGTCCGTCGCCCGGTCGTCGATACGGTCGGGGGCGAGCTGCAGCGCGATCCATCGATCGACGCCCATGCTGCGCACCCGTTCGACGTCGCCCGGTCGCGGGCCGAACGCCAGGCGATTGAGCACGTGCTGAACCTGCTCGTCTGCCGTCTGCTCGCGCGGCTCGGTCGGCAGGACGATGACGAGCGGGGTGAGCTCGCGCCCGCGCGAGCCACTCGAGCAGGCGGCCGCCGACGCCGCGGCAACCACGACGGCGAGGAGCGGACGCAAAGAGGGACGACGGGATCTCGGGTGCATACGACTTCCTGCGAGGGTGACCGTGTAGCAGACGCGCGGGACCGCGATTGGTTAATGACGCGGGCGCCGCACGCTCGTCTTGCGCAGAGGGTGAGCAGGCCCGTAGGGTAGACGTGCGATCGCATGCACGCGACGCGAAACGTCGACGTGTCCCGGCCCCCCCCGCCCCCCCTGCTCCGCGACTTTCCCCGCCAGGCGTGATCAGCCCCATCCTTCTCGCAGACGACTTCGCCCGACAGCTCTCGTTCGACGAGCTGGCGGCGCTGGCTGGTGCTGCGTTCGCCGGACGGCCCAGTGTCGTCTGGTCGGTACTGCCCGATAGCATGGACGCGATCCGCCGCGATCTCGGTGAGACGCGCACGGGCGCGCTCATGCGCGAGCTCACACTGTTCGTGCGACGCAATCTGCGAGGGAGCGACGCGGTAACGGTCGTGGACGACGAGCTCGTGGTGTTTCTCGACGCGCCGACGATGATGGGCGAGGCGGTTGCCCAGCGACTGCTCGCAGCCGCACGGACGCACGTTTTCTCCGGCGGCGCCACGGATCGCTCGCTTCGGCTGACCTTGTCCGTCGGGATCGCCGCTGCTCCGCAGCATGGGCAAGACTTCGACACGCTGGTGGCGGAGGCGCGAAGCGCGCGTCAGATGGCGGGGCGTGACGGGCTGGCCGTCGCGTTCTCCGGGCGCCGGGCGTCGCTGGACGTCGGACGCTTCGTCGGCCGCACGGAGGAGCTGACGCGGTTCACCGGTTACCTCGACGACATGGTCCGCGGCGTCGGCCGCGTGGTCGCCCTGCTCGGCGAGACCGGTGTCGGAACGAGCGCGTTGGTCCGCACGCTCGAGCCCGAGGTCCGCATGCGCGGCGGCTCGCTGGTCGTTGCCGCCTGCCGCGAGTCGGCGTTCTCGGCGCCCTACTCCCTCTGGCGCGATATCCTGCGCGCCGTGCGCCGCCTGCCGGTCAAGAGCACTCGCGTGTGGCGCGAGCTCCCAGCACTCGATCCCACGCTCGAGCGGGCAGTCGACGACCCGCCGCGCGGGCGCAGCAAGATGGCGCTCCTCGACGAGCTCGCGGACTTCCTGCGCCTGGCCGCACAGCAGCGCCCGTTGCTGCTCCAGCTCGAGGAAATGCAGTGGATCGACCCCGCGTCCTGGGACGCGCTGGAGTATCTCATCCCGCAGCTCGAGAGTGAGCGCGTGCTCCTCTCGCTGACGTTCCGGACGGGCGAGATCTACGACGAGGCGCTCGAGCGCTGGAGCCGGCTCGCGACGCGCCCGCGTCATCACGAGGTGCGCCTCACGCGCCTCACGCGCGACGACGTGAAGCGGTGGCTGGAGACCGCAACACGCGGCGCGGACGTGCGCCGCGATCTGCTCGCCTATGCGTACCGGTACAGCGAGGGAAACCCGCTGCTATTGATGCACGTCATGCGGGATCTCGAAGAGAGTGGGCATCTCACGATCGAAGGCACCCAGTGGCAGTGGAATCCGTCGAGTGCCCTGACCCCGCAGCTCACGCTGTCGGAGCTGCTCGCGCGTCGGATGGCACGGCTGGCGCCGGAGGCTCACGCGGTGCTCGAGGCGGCAGCCGTCGTGGGACGTGAATGCGACGAAGATCTCCTCGCGCAGATGACCGTGTTGCCGCTCGAGCAGGTGCGCGAGGGGCTCGCGCAGCTCTCGGCGGCAGACCTGTTGATCCCGACCTTCGAGCGCGTGCGCGGCCGTGTCACGTTCGCACACGAGGAGGTAGCACGCGTTGCGCGGTCGCTGATCGAGGAACGCCGGCTGCGCGCCCTGCATCAGCGCGCCGCCCGCCTGCTCGCCGAGCAGCCGGGGGTATCGGCGCCGGAGATCGCCGCACACTATGAGGCCGCCGGCAGTGGCACTGAAGCGCACGAGTACGCGTTGCGCGCCGCGGACGCCGCGCTCGCCCTGTACGAGAATGCCGCCGCTGCCTCGCTGCTCGCCACAGCGGAGCGGACGGCGCCGTCACGTGAGGCGCTCGCCGACGTGCGCGTGCGCATGGCGTCGCTCGCCGAGGCTGCCGCGCGATACGAGGAGGCCGAGGCGCTGTGCGACCTCGCCCTCACATACTATGAAGAGCGGGGAGACCGGCGGCGCGCGCTGCGGGTCAAGCGGACGCGCATGATCGTGCGCATGCAACGCGGCCAGGCAGCGCGCGACCTGCTCACCGCGCTCACCGCGCTCGAGGCCGAGGCACGCGAGGTCAACGACGACCCGGAGCGTGCGGCGATCCTGCTGCTGATCTCCCAGACGCACTGGCGCCTCGGCGACCCGAAGGCCTCGCAGCGCGTGGCGAAAGAGGCGCTCGCGATCGCCGAACGCGTCGGCGATCCCCTGCTCGTGACCGATGCGTGCATTCGCGCTGCCGTGACCGTGCAGTTCGAGGAGCCATCGAACTCGCGATACCTCTACAACCGGGCGCTCGAGATCTCGACCGGACTGGGCGAGATCGTGCGTCGCGTGCGGTGCCTCATCAACCTCGGATCGCTCGATCTCATCGAGAACGATTGGGAGGGCGCGCGACGCATGCTGACCGCCGCCGCGGATGAGGCGCGTACCGCCGGTCTGACGGAGATGTGGGGAACGGCCGCGCTGAACCTCGGCGTCACGGCGGCGCGGATCGGTGAGTACGACACCGCAGCCCGTCACCTCGGCGACGGGCTGCAACTGTGCGCCGCGGTGCAGAACAGCCAGCTCCAGCTCTACGCCGCGTACAACCTCGCGCATCTCGAGCGCGACCGGGCCCGGTATCGCGAGGCGGGTGACACGTACGAGCTCGTGATGGCGCTCGCCGAACGCATCGGCCAGGCCGAGGTGCAGGAGGGCGCGCGTGCGGGGATCGGGTTGAGCCGGCTCATCGAGGGGCGCGAGGCAGAGGCCCGGGAAGCGCTGGAGCGCCTGGAGCCCTTCCTCCTCGCTCGGACCGATTGGTTCCAGGGGCGGGAGCTCGCAGAGGCGCTGCGCATTCGCCTGGCGCTACTGGACGGGGACGCCGGCCAGGCAATTCAGCGTTTTGCCGACGCATTGACGCTGGCCGATCCAACAGATGTTTACGCGGCTGCGTGGCTCACGGCCGAGTTCTGGGAGGAATTGAGCCCACAGGCCCCGGAACTGATGGGGCGGGCCGTCGTGCGATATCGTGCCAGACCGGAGGTTTTGGGCAACCCCAAGATCAGGGAGCGATTTGCTGTCTTAAATTTTGACAGTAAATCCACTATTGACCGATCCTGACGGGTTCGGTAGACTGGAGGCACGTCAGAACCAGCGCGGCCCGCCAGGCCACGACGGTTCCTTCACAGCCGCTCGATGCGTCTCCGCCGGTTGCGCGGTTCGCCCGAGCGCTTTCCGCTCACGCGGGGTTGCTCATGCGTCGTAATTATTGGGTCGTTGTAGCCAGTGTGCTCGTCATGGGCGTCCTCGAGGGCTGCCGTGACAACGTCGTCGCCCCAGCCGCCTCGTCGAGCGCGGCGTCGGCGCCGGCGATGCTCGCTCCGACCGGTTCGCCTTCTCTCAGCTTGAACGGTAGCAACGCGCGCGACGGCTCGGCCGACTTCACCGTCGATCCGCGCGGCGGCGTGTTCTACGTCGGGAACAACGCGGTCGTGTTCCCCGCCAACAGCGTCTGCGATCCGGTGACGAGTGGATATGGCGCTGTTCTGTGGGACGCACCGTGCGCCACCATCACGCAGCCGATCCGTATTCACGCCGAAGTGCGTGGCGGGGCGGTCGACTTCTCGCCCGAGCTGCGTTTCGCGCCGTCGTCGAACCCGGCGAACTGGGTGTGGATGGTGATGTACACGCCGGAGGCGACCCAGGTGCAGGGTGTCAGCATCCTGTTCGCGCCGTCGCTCGGTGCGCCCCCGGTGAATGACGCCCTGGCCGATCCGACGCTCCGCACGTACGTCGATCCGAGCGGCCGCGCCTCGTTCCGCCGCATCAAGCACTTCAGCGGCTACGTGGTCTCGCTCGGTGACAAGTGCGATCCGTCCGTCGCGGGCTGTACGACCTGACCGTTCTGATGCATGTCTCGATGAAACGCGCCCGCCCAGTTCGGCGGGCGCGTTTCATTTGAGAGCGCAGCCTTCCATCGCGTGGTACACGTCGATTGCTTTCGCACGTGCTCACCTCGTCGTCACCGTCACCCGATTTCTCCGAGACCGCTTCGGCCCACGAGCAGCGCGGAGCGTCGTCGGTGACGTTTCGTGGCGCCGTCGCAGGCGTGGTCGCCTGCGCAGCGATGTTGGGGCTTCTGCTCGGCCTTGGACGTCGCTCCGGCACGATCTGGCGCCCGTGGAACGCTGCAGCGCACGCCCTGCTCGGTGCTCGTGCTGATGGCGTGTGGGACTTCGATCCAGGTGTGACGCCAATAGGGGTTCTGGTGGTTCTTGTAATGAGCGTGGCGGCCGGGGTCGTCGTCGCGCGGATCGCAGCAACGTTTCGCAGTCTGCACGTGGTCGGGGCGGCGGCAGGCGTCTCTCTGGCCGGCTACCTCCTCCATCTCCACGTCGCCGCTCGAACCCCGGGCGGGCTCGCAGCGCTCCTCACCGCGGGAGAGTTGCGTGCGCTGTACGCCGTGCTCGCGGTCGCGCTTGTCAGTGGTATGCGCTTTGCCTTTTCCGGCGGTGGCGAGGCGCACGCAGTCTAGCACGTGCGCGCTCGGATGCGTGTGCCACGCTCGTGGCACCCACGTCACTGATCCGTGACGGACGGCGAGGAACTTTGTCGGAACGGTCGTGTTCGATGGATGGGCCCGGCGTCCGCTGGAGCCTGCACGCCCAGTCGATACCGGCCGTCGCAGTGTAGATGGTGGACAGAGGGCAGGACATTTTCTGGAGGGGGCATGGACATCCTCGTGATGCTCGAGGAAAACCCCGATCACTCGCCGGTGCTCGCGCACGTGAATTCCGTTCCGTCCGCTCTCGCGTCCGAGCGCCCGGCGCGTGACATCGTGACGTTGTACGGCGTGCCGAGTGCCGAGTCGATTGCGCTCGCATTGGCGGCGGCGGTGGAATCGCACCGCACGGGGGCAGGACACGACAACTCAGGTGCCATTCGTCATCTCGGCGTCTCCAGCGATCGTGGCGCGATCGGTGACGCTGCATGGCGCGACGTCGGCACAGGGGAGCTCGTCACGCGCGATCTCGAGATTCCACTGGAGATCCTGCAGAGCACCGCGAAGCAGTTGCTGAGCGAGTGCGGTCAGCTCATTCGTCGCCTCGTCGCCGGTCTCTCGATGCCGGATTGGCCGGAGGGCGCGCGGCGCAACATCACCGTCTCGCTCGGTCCCGTGGTGGGGCTGGCGGCGCCCGTCCTCGCACCGTTCGAGTCGTTGCTCGAGCGCCTGCGCGAGGCGGACGCGATGGCCTACGACTACGAGGGCGACTGAGACGAACTTTTCCGTCAGAGCAATGTGTAGGACCGAGCGGCCCGCCTCGATTCGAGGCGGGCCGCTCGTCGCGTGTGGCCGACCTTGCTTGACACCCATCCCCTTTCGGCGCATGTCTTAGACGACCGCAACAGGAGGTGGGCCCTTGCCAGGCTCTCCACTCGCCACTCGCCGGCCGGGACGTCCTGGGCGAGCGCGCGTTCACGGACGACGACCAACGCCTTCAGGAGCGCCGCGCCTCACCTGCGCGACACCCGTGAAGGCGTTCGTGTATCCGTGAAGCCGCTCACCCTCTCGTGGCCCGAGCTGGCTGGTTGCGGAGAGTGCCCGGCGCGGACCCACGCATCGTCATCCTCTCATCGCTGAGCGAGGTACGCGAATGCGCGAATACCGGGGATCGGAGATCCGCAACATCGCGGTGGTTGGACACGGGGCGAGCGGGAAGACCAGTTTGGTCGATGCGCTCGCCTTCGTGTCCGGATCCAGTAGACGGCACGGCACCATCGCCGACGGCACCACCCTCACCGACACCGCGCCCGAAGAGATCGAGCGCGGCTACTCCATCAACCTCGGCTGCGCGCACGCCGAATGGATGGACACCAAGATCAACCTGCTGGACACCCCGGGATTTCTGGACTTTCAGGGTGATGCGATCGCCGGCCTCGCTGCCGCCGACGGGGCACTGTGCGTCGTCAGCGCGACGTCGGGGGTGGAGGTCGGCACGGAGCGCATGTTCCGCGAGGCCGTCTCGCGGCGCGATCCCGTGCTCTTCGTCGTCACGATGATGGACAAGGAGCACGCCGACTTCGATGCCATCTACACGCAGATCAAGACGACGCTCACCACCAAGGTCGTCCCCATCGAAGTCCCTGTCGGCCAGGGCGCGGACTTCCATGGGATCGTGAACCTCTTCGACAAGCGCGCGCACGTCTATGCGCGCGGGGCGCGCAGCGGGGAATACGAGGAGACGGACATCCCCGACGAGGTGCGCCCGCAGTTCGACCGCTATTACTCGGAGCTCATCGAAGCCGTCGCGTCCACCGACGATTCCCTGCTCGAGCGCTATCTGGAGGGCGACGAGATCTCGCGCCAGGAGGCGATTCGCGCGATGAAGGATGCGATGGGCCGCATGGAGCTCTTCCCCCTCTTCTGTGTCTCCTCCGCGCACAACTACGGCACGCGCGCCGTGCTCTCGACGATCGTCGAGCTCATGCCGAACGCGTACGAGATGGAGGAGCTGCATGCCTTCACCGGCGCAGCAGGTGGGCAGACGGTGCAACTCCACGCCGACGACCAGGAGCCCTTCGCTGCGCTGGTGTTCAAGACGCAAAGCGAGCCGCACGTCGGCGACGTGACCGTCTTCCGCGTGCTCTCCGGCGCAGCGCGGAACGGCGAGGAGGTGTACAACGCGTCGCGCGACGCGACGGAGAAGCTGAACCACCTTGGGGTCCCCCAGGGGCGCGACCGTCTCGAGGTCGTGGCGATCCATGCCGGCGACATCGGCTGTGTGGCCAAGCTCAAGAACACACACACCAACGACACGCTCTCCACGCGCACACATCCGGTGGTGCTCCCGCAGATACGGTTCCCGGAGCCGCTCACGCAGATGGCCATCCATCCGACGAACCGGGCCGACGAGGAGAAGCTGCAGGCGGGGCTACACCGGCTTCACGACGAGGATCCGTCGTTCCAGACCGACTACAACCCGGAGACGCACGAGACGATCGTGTCGGGGCTTGGCGAGCGGCACCTCGACGTCGCCCTGTCGAAGCTCAAGCGCAAGTTCGGCGTGGCAGCCGAGCTCACGAAGCCGCGTATCGCGTACCGTGAAACGATCCGCGCACGCGCGGAGGGACAGGGGCGTCACAAGAAGCAATCGGGCGGCCGCGGCCAGTTCGGTGACTGCTGGGTGCGGATCGCCCCTGCCGAGCGCGGGAACGGGATCCGCTTCGAGGATCGCATCGTGGGTGGGGCGATCCCCAGCAAGTTCATTCCGGCGGTGGAGAAGGGCATCCACGAGGCGGCGGAGCGTGGCGTGCTCGCGGGTTATCCGCTGGTCGATTTCGAGGTGGAGCTGTTCGACGGATCGTACCACACCGTCGACTCGAACGAGATGTCGTTCAAGATGGCGGGAATCCAGGCGTTCAAGGCCGTGGCGCCGAAGTGCAAACCGGTGCTGCTCGAGCCGCTCGACGAGCTCGAGATCGTCACCCCGGACGACTCGCTCGGCGACGTGCTCGGCGACCTGTCGGCGCGTCGCGGACAGATTCTCGGCACGGACTCGTCGGCGGATCTTCCGGGCACACGCGTTCGCGCCGTGGTGCCGCAGTCCGAGCTGCATCTCTATGCGAGCGCCCTGCAATCGATGACCCATGGTCGCGCCGTGTTCCGGCGCCAGTTCCGCGGCTACGAAGAAATGCCCCCCGAGGCGGCACAACGCGTGGTCGAGGCAGCCTCGCGGGAGCAGGAAGTGCAGGCGCACTGAGGCGGCCGCTCGCGAGCTTACGGGGGCGCGGAGGATTCTCTCTTCCGCGCCCCCACGTGGTATCGGCCTGGTCACGGCCGGCGTGGATTGGAGTATATTGCGGGATCGCGCCGTCCCGCACTGCTCACGCACGAAGTGACGAACCTGGACCTGGACGACCACGGCGTCGGAACGCCGGAGAGCGAGCTGCCGCAGGGCTGGTGCGACGTGGTAGGTCGAGGGCGGATGGGGGAAGCGCTCGTCTCCGCGCTCGACGCTGCCGGTGTGCCGGTCCGAGGACCGCTGGGACGTGGTGCCGATGCCGACGGCGCCGCGCTCGTGCTGCTGTGCGTTCCTGATCGGGAGGTCGCCGATGCGGCGGCCGCGCTCCATGCGGGCCCCCTCGTCGGGCACGTCAGCGCATCGGCGCCCCTCGAGCTGCTCGCGCCACACGAGCGGTTCATGCTTCATCCGCTGCTCAGCGTGGTGGGCGCGGGCGCGCGCTTCACCGGCGCGACGTGCGCGATCGACGGCAACACGCCGCGCGCGATCGGCACGGCACGCGCGCTCGCCGAGCGGCTCGAGATGCGGCCCGCCGTCGTTCGGTCGGAGGACCGCGCGCTCTATCACGCAGCGGCATCCGCCGCCTCGAACTACCTCGTCACACTGGAAGGAATGGCCGAGCGATTGGCAAAGCACGTCGGGATCGGCCGGGAGGCGCTCGTGCCGCTC
Source organism: uncultured Gemmatimonadaceae bacterium (assembly GCA_964438255.1). Taxonomy (GTDB): domain Bacteria; phylum Gemmatimonadota; class Gemmatimonadetes; order Gemmatimonadales; family Gemmatimonadaceae; genus AG11. The sequence goes on from CAYTKA010000003.1 coordinate 66,725, forward strand.
GTGCGTGCGACCGTCGAGAATTGGGCGGAGCTCGGTGCGCAGCGCGCGCTGACCGGGCCGATCGTGCGCGGCGACGAGGAGACGGTGCAGCGGCAGCGCGACGCCGTTGCGAAGACGGATGCAGCGCTGCTTCCGCTCTGGGACGCGCTCGCTGCGGCCACGCGCCAGCTCGCTGCGTCCTCCACTCCGGAGCGCAGCGCATGAGGACCGTGCGCTCGGTCGCCGCGTTGCGCAGCGAGCTGGCCGAGGCGCGCCAGCGTGGCGCGTCGATCGGGTTCGTGCCGACCATGGGTGCATTTCACGACGGCCATCTCGCGTTGATGCGCCGCGCGCGCGAGAAGAACGGTTTCGTCGTCGTGTCGCTGTTCGTGAATCCCATGCAGTTCAACGAGATCTCGGACCTCGACCGCTACCCGCGCGACGAGGAGCGCGACGCACAGCTCGCCGAGTCGGCGGGCGCAGATTTGTTGTTCGCACCCCTCGTCAGGGAGGTGTATCCGAGTGGGTTCTCGACGACCGTCGAGGTTGGCGCGGTATCGGAGCCCCTCGAAGGGGCGGTGCGCGGACCGAAGCACTTTCGCGGCGTGGCCACCGTCGTCACGAAGCTGTTCAACATGGTGCAGCCGGACGACGCGTATTTCGGGCAGAAGGACGCGCAGCAGGCGCTGCTCATCCGCCGCATGGTGCGCGACCTCGACGTGCCGGTGCGCATCGAGGTCTGTCCGACCGTGCGTGAGGCCGACGGACTGGCGATGTCGAGTCGCAATGCACTGCTGGACCCGGAGAGTCGCCGCCGCGCACCGGCGCTCGCGCGCGCCCTGCTCGCCGTGCAGTCGGCGGTGGCGCGTGGTGAGACCGACGCCGCACGTGCGCTCGCCGTGGGTGCGAAGATCCTCTCCGCGGCGGGCATCGAGCCGGAGTACTTCGCCGCCGTCTGCACGGACACGCTCGAGTCGGTGACGACGATCGAGCGCGAGACGCTCGTGGCGATCGCGGCGCGGCTTGGCTCGGTCCGGTTGATCGACAACGTGCTGGTGCATCCACCAGGGGGACAGCCATGACGGGCACGACCTCGGCGGCCGGGGCGCAAGCGCTGCCCACACTCGCAGCGGCGCGTGCACGAGGCACACCGATCGTCATGCTCACCGCCTACGACTATCCGTCGGGGCGCATTGCCGAACAGGGTGGCGTGGACGTGGTGCTCGTGGGGGACTCGGCGGCGATGACCGTGCTCGGTTATCCGACGACGCGCGACATCTCCGTCGGCGAGCTCCTCGTGCTGACGCGCGCCGTGCGGCGCGCCGTGCAGCGAGCTCCATTGGTGGGCGATCTTCCCTTCGGAAGCTATGAGTCGAGCGACGCCCTGGCCGTGGCGACGGCACGTCGTTTCGTCGACGAGGGAGGGTGCGACGCGGTGAAGCTCGAGGGGGGCGGCGAGATGGTCGCGCGGGTGCGCGCCATCGTCGCGGCGGGGATTCCGGTCATCGGACACGTGGGGCTTCTGCCGCAGTCGGTGACGTCATCCGACGGATATCGCGCGAAGGGACGCGATGCGCAGCAGGCCCTGTCGATCATCGCCGAGGCGCGTGAGCTCGAGGGAGCCGGCAGTGCGGCGCTGATCGTGGAGGCGGTACCGGCGGAGATCGGTGCGCTGATCACGGAGCAGGTGAGCATTCCGGTGATCGGCATCGGCGCCGGTGCGGCGACGAACGGCCAGGTGCTCGTGTACCACGATCTGCTCGGCTACGGCGAGGGCCATCGCGCGCGGTTCGTGCGCCGCTACGCGGACATGCACGACACCCTCGTGTCCGCAGTACGCCGGTGGGCGGAGGACGTCAGGGCGAAGCGTTATCCGACGGACGGCGAAACGTACGGGATCGGGGCAGAGGTTCTCGCGGAGATACGACAGACGGTGCACGGCTCACCGTGAACGGTTTGCGGTGGACCCGTTCACGGCTCACGCGTAGTCACCCATTCGCCGACTTCCTCCGCCCCGCGGCGCGCTTCTTCACCGTCTTACCGACGCCGATCGGCACGACGCCCTGCGCTTCGGCCGCAATGCCTGGAGTTGCAACGGGGACCATCGGCTTCGGCTGCTTGTAGGCGAACCGCTTGCCCTCGTAGTTGCGGAAGATCACCTCGTCGTCATTGATCTCCTCGACGTACTCGGGGAGGAGCGGGACTTTGCCGCCGCCGCCCGGCGCGTCGATCACGAACTGCGGCACGGCGAGCCCCGACGTCCAGCCGCGGAGCGCCTGGATGATCTCCAGCCCTTTCTGCACCGTCGTGCGGAAGTGCTCGCCGCCGGCGACCTGGTCGGCCATGTAGATGTAGTATGGACGCACGCGCGCCTTCAGCAGCTCGTGCATCAGCTTCATCATGACCTTGGGATCGTCGTTCACGCCCTTGAGCAGCACCGTCTGGCAGCCAAGGGAGATCCCCGCCTTGCTCAACCTGTCGAGCGCCGCCACGGCCGCGGGGGTCAACTCGCTCGGGTGGTTGAAGTGCGTGTTCATGAAGATGGGATGGTACTTCTGCACCATCTCGCAGAACTCGGGGGTCACGCGCTCCGGAAGATGCGACGTGATGCGGCTTCCGAGGCGGATGATCTCGACATGCGGAATGGCGCGCAGCCGCTGGAAGATGTACTCGAGCCGGCGGTCGCTGAGCATCATCGGGTCGCCGCCCGAGAGGATGATGTCGCGTACCTCCGGGTGCGCGGCGATGTACTCGAACGCCGACTCGTACTGGTTGAGCGGGATCTTCTCCGGGTCGCCGACCTTGCGGCGGCGCGTGCAGAAGCGGCAGTAGCTGGCGCACACCGGGCTCACGAGGAAGAGCACGCGGTCGGGATAGCGGTGCGTGATGTTCGGCACGGGCGAGTCGCCGTCCTCGTCGAGCGAGTCGATCACTCCGTCGACGATCTCGAGCTCCTGCACGCTCGGGACGAACTGGTTCCAGTTGGGGTCGCCCACCTCGCGGATCTGCGACAGCGACTCGCGGGTGATGCGCATCTGGAAGTTGTCGAACGCCGGCCGAAGCGCCTCGACGTCGATCTCGCGCTCCGCCACTTCCTCCCCGAACCGTTCGGCCACGTACGCACGAAGCTCCTCGAGCGTGCTGATGCTCTCGTCCTTCAGAATCTTCTGCCAGTCGCTCATCGTGTGGCTGCTCCGCCCTCTCGTGTGGTGAGGCGTGTGGTGAGGAGAATCCGGTCGTCTGCCGGAGCGTAGAAATCGCGCACGCGCGCGGCCTCCGTGTAGCCGCTTCGTGCGTAAAACCGTCTCGTGCCCTCGTAGTCGGGACGCGACGACGTTTCGATCACGAGGAGACGAGCTCCACGCGCACGTAGTTTCGCTTCGACGGCGCGGACGAGCGTGCGTCCGACGCCACGTCCCTGCGCCGCCGGATCGACGGCGAGCCAATACAGATCGTACGTCCCCTCCGTGGCCGGCGTCGCGCCGAAGCAGGCGTAGCCGACGAGCTGCCCGTCCGCGAACGCGCCGACGAACTCGTAGTCCGGCAGCGCCGGCCCCGCCGTGTGCTGCATCTCGAGATCGAACAGCGAGAGGGCGACGTCGACTTCCTCGGCGTTGAAGGCACCGGTGGCGATCAGCAGCTCGGCGAGACGCGCACGATCTCGGGGACGGAGCTGGCTGATCTTCACGGCGTACCTACGCCTCGCCGGCGAAGAGGTCCAGCTCCGCCGGCGCACTCGCGGCGCCGGGCACACCCGAGAGTTGCTGCGCGAGCGCCCAGCGCTCTGCCGTCGTGACGCTGTCGCGCGAGCGCTGGAGGCCGAGCTCACAGATCTGTCGCACGAGCGCGCCGTACGCGATCCCCGCGACCTGCGCCATGCGCGCGAGCCCCGCGTCCGGGGCGATGTCCGGATTGGCGTTCACCTCGAGGATCCACGGCTGGCCGCGTTCGTCGATGCGCATGTCGACGCGTCCGTAGCCGGAGCCGCCGACGAGCCGCCATGCGGCGACGGCGGTGCGCCGCACGCGCGCCGCCGATCCCGCGGGAAGACGGGCGGGACAGCGCGGCGCCGAACCGAGGTCTTCTGCGGAGCCGGTGTCCCACTTGGAGCGGTAGGTGACGATGCGCCACATTCCCTCCGGCATGTTGCCGAAGTCGATCTCGGCGATCGGCAGCGTCGCCTCGCCGAGGATGCCGACGTTGACCTCGCGTCCCTCGACGTAGCGCTGGATGATCACCTCGTCCCAGCGCTCGAGCATTGCGCTCACGCGTTCCGTGAACTCGCGCGTCGTGCGCACGACGGAGCGCTGCTCCACGCCGATCGACGCGTCCTCCGCCGCGGGCTTGCAGATGGCGGGGAAGCCGACGGTGGGGATTGATCCGCCGCGCCGCGCGACGGCGAACTTCGGCACGGGAAGCCCCGCGCGCTCCAGCGCTCCGTTCACCACGTTCTTCCGCAGGCAGAGCGAGGTGGTCCAGCTCGAGCTGCCAGTGTACGGGATCTCGAGGAGCTCGAGCACCGAGATCACCGACGACTCCAGCGCGGCGACGCCATCGATCGACTCGCACAGGTTGAACACGAGCCCGACACGCGCGCGGCGCAGCTTCTCGATCCACTTCGCGTCCGGCGCGACGGGAATGCGCACGATCTCGTTGCCCTCGCTCGCCAGCTCCGCCGCGACGGCGTCCACCGTGCCGGTGATGAGCTGGTCGGGGGCGACGGCACTCGCGCCATCGTAGAGGATGCCGATCTTCACGCGCGCCCTCCTGCGGTATCGAGGTCGACGCCGTGGCGCGCCGCGGCGGCCTGAAGACAGGCGCCGATGAGCGCATCGTAGTCGAGGCCCGCGGCCCGCGCCGCCTTGGGCAGGCAGGAGTTGTCCGCCGGATCCGGGAGAATCCCCGGCAGCGGATTCACCTCGACGACGTTCGCCCGTCCCGCCGCGTCGAGCCGCACGTCGATGCGCGCCCAATCGCGGCAGCCGAGCGCCGTGAACGTGCGCCGGACGACGTCCTCGATCTCGCGCCGTAGCGCGCCGTCGATCCGCGCCGGGCACTCGAAGATCTCGAGCGGATTGTCAGGCCGATCCCACAGCCACTTCGCCTCGAAGCCGTAGATCGGCAGCGCACCGTCAGGGAGCGCGCCGAAGTTCATGCCGACGAGCGGCAGCACGCGCGTCTCGGCGCCGTTGCCCAACACGCCGGCGGTGAACTCCGCTCCCGGCAGGAAGGTCTCGATGAGCACTGGCTGCTGATACCGCTCGAGCAGCTCGGCCACGACGGTGGCGAGCTGGCTTGGCTCGGTGACGAAGTTCCGTTCGGTGATTCCCTTGGACGATCCCTCGTGGACCGGCTTGGCGAACAGGGGATAGCGCAGCGCGGCGGCGTCGAGCGCCGTGAGCTGACCCGCCGAGCGCACCAGCACCCAATCCGCCGTCGGAATGCCGTGCACGCGCAGGATCTCCTTCGTGCGGGCCTTGTCGAGGCAGAGCGCGAGAGTGAAGGGATCACTGCCGGAGTACGGGATGCCGTAGAACTCGCAGATCGCCGGGACGTGCGCTTCGCGGTTGGGGCCGCGGAGTCCTTCGGCGATGTTGAAGACGATGTCGGGGCGCGTGTCGCGCAGCCGTTGCGGGAAATCGTCGGTGGCCTCGAGGCGGACCACGTCGCCGTGGCGGGCGAGGGCCTGCGCCACCGCGGCGATCGTCTCTGCCGAGTCCCACTCCGCATACTCGTCGTCGGGCGCGGCGATCGAGGCGGGGGCGGCGAGTGTCGCCATGGCGGCGCCGCTACTGGGCGGCTCCTCGTCGGCGACAGTCAGCTCGCCCGCCGGCGTCGCCGTGGGGTCGGGCTTCTGATTGTACGCGAAACCGATGCGCGTCATCCCGTCCCTTGTCAGGTGTCCCGCTGCGAGGAGCGCGCTCGCACAGTGGGGTCGCTCACTCGTTCGTCGTGCGCGCAAGAGATACGCCACGTACGACGTTGGCCGAAGATAGAGACACGCGATTTGTCGCGCAATGCAAAAATGTGCGACGGTGCGAGAAAAAAAATCTCAGACTTTGTGGTAGCCGATGCGAGCCGCCTCGCGGCGGTCGTCGGCCTCGTAGACATCGAAGTCCGAGAAGAACGCCGGCGCCTCGCTCTGGAGAACGCGAATGATCGCGACGGCGGCGCGGCGGATCTCCAGCTCCGCGCCGTCGCTCGACCGGAGCTCGAGCATGGTCCGCCAGGCGCGGGCATTTCCGGTGACGACGATCTTCGTCTCCGTCGAGTTCGGGAGGACGCCGCGTGCCGCCTCGCGTGCCATCTTCCGGCGATGGACCCTGTCCGCCACCCAGCCATAGCGCTCCATGAGCTGGCCCACGAGCTGGACGTACGCGGCCTGCGCGCTCTCGATCTGGTCGCGCCACGCCTGGAGCAGCGCCTCGTCGCCGGCGATGGCCGGCGGGACGACGAAGCTCGCCTCGCTCTCGTCCACGTATCGCTGGGAGAGCTGCGAGTAGGCGAAGCCGGCGCGGTGCCGCACCAGTTCGTGCGTGAGCGAGCGGCTCACGCCCTCGAGGAGCAGGGAGTAGTTCGCGTGCTCGAGGACGCTCCCGTGGCCCTGCTTCTTGATGTTCTCCAGGTAGTCGCGCGTCGAGCGCCCTGCCGGGTTGTGCTGGCTCATGTAGCACAGCCGGCCGGCGAACTCCGCGAGTCGCTCGCCATCGGTGCTCTCACCGATCCATGCGACGCCGAGGTGCTCGGGCGTCGTGAACGCGGGGCGCGCGAGCACGGTGATGCGCGGCTCGAAGTACAGGCGGGGAGCGGCGGAGACGGCTGCGGTCATGACGTGGCGGCGAGGCGGGAGGGAAGGCTGAGGGGCGAAAGCTAGGCGTGGCCCGGGCGAGAGTCGAGCGCCGACTCTTCCGCGAGCAGATCGAGACGGAAGCGCGCGTATGCCCGCTCGCGCTCGACGCGAGCCAGCGCGGCCCGCGCGTCCTGGGGCAGCGGCGGCAACGCCGGGTCGTACTTTACCCGCTCGATGGCGTGCTCGCCGGGCGTTGGAACCTTGGCGCCCGGATTGAGAATGCCGTCGGGGTCGAACGCGCCCTTCACGGCGGCGAAGCGCGACAGCACGTCCGCCGGCCACACTCGATCGAGCAGCGGCGCCCGGAGCCGGCCGTCGCCGTGCTCGCCCGACAGGGTGCCGCCGAGCCGCGCCGTGAGCGCGGTCACGTCGTCGAGCAGCGCGCCGACGCGGCTGCGCCAGAGCGGATCGCGGACGTCCACGAGCGGGTTGACGTGCACATGGGCGTCGCCAGCGTGACCGAAGATCACGCCGCGAACGCCACGGCGGTCGAGTGCGTCGCGCACGCCGCGCACGTAGTCGGCGAGCCGCTCCGGCGGCACGCACCCGTCCTCGATGAACTGCATCGACTTGAGCGCCGGATCGAGACGGCTGAGGATGGGACTCGCTGCATGGCGTAGCTCCCACATCGCCTCCTCGGTCTCGGCGTCGAGCGCGAGAATCACGTCGGTCGCACCCGCGGCACGGAACCGCTCCTCGACGAGCCGTGCGAGCGACTCGCACTCGTCGGCGCTCGCGCCCTCCACCTCGGCGAGCAGCACGGCCTCTGCGCTCTCGGGGACCGGCACAGGCGTGCCGCCACGGCGCGCGACGTCGAGAAAGGTTCGGTCGAGCAGCTCGCACGCGGTCGCCTTCACGTCGCGCGCTCCACCGGCGCCCGTGACGGCATTCTCCAAGGTCGCGAATGCCCCGAGCACGCTGGCAGTGAATGGGAGGAGCGGGGTGAGCCGAAGCTCGAGGCCGACGAGGATCGCCAGCGTCCCCTCGCTCCCGACGAGCAGATCGACGAGCTCTCCGCTCTCGGCGTACGCCGCGAGCCCGTAACCGGACGACTCTTTGCGCACCCGTGCATGCCGCGACGGGGCCACGCGCTCGGCCGCGACGAGCGCGTCGGCCGCGGCAAGAAAGCGCGCGATCGGCGGGACGTCAGGAGGGGGGCAGCCGCGCCGTACCGTGGCGCGCGAGCCGTCGGCGAAGACGAGGTCGAGCGCCTCGACCCAGCCGCGCATGGCGCCGTAGCGCAGCGTGTGCGCGCCCGAGGAGTTCGTCGACGACATCCCGCCGACGGTGCAGTACGCGCCGCTCGACGGATCGACGGGAAAGTGCAGCCCCACCGCACGCGCCCTCGCGTCGACGTCGTTGCGCAGCGCGCCCGGTCCGCATCGGATCGTCTGCGCGGCGGCGTTCACCGGCTCGATCGTGGCGAGGCGGCTCAGGTCCACGATTACGCCGTCGCCGATCGCGCCACCGGCCATGCTGCTTCCCGAGCCGCGCGGGATGAGCGGCGTGGCCGTGCGAGCTGCCCAGCGGACCAGCGCCGCGACATCGTCGGCGTCGACCGGCACGGCAACGGCGCGCGGAACGACCTGCGCGATCCCCGCCGCCTCGCTGTACACGGCACGAGCCGGAACGTCGTCGCGAAAGACCCCGCGAAAGCCGTCTGTTGGTGTGGGAGCGTGCATGGGGTGAAAAGGGTATTCGCGGGCAGGAAGGGCGGCACGCCTTCCCCCGCCGGGTATCTTCCCCTCGTGACTCGAAGTCTAATGCGCGATGACGGCGCGCCAATGGAGCCGGTGATGGCACGGACCGCGAAGCGCGAGGCACGGCGCCTCGCCGAGGCCGAGCGCTTCGGGCGGGAGATCCTTCCCGCCGTGTCGCGCACGTTCGCGCTCGGCATCCGCGTGCTCCCTGGGGCGCTCGGGCGTGCGGTGCTGTCGGCGTATCTGCTCTGCCGGATCGCCGACACACTCGAGGACGAGCCCGCGCTGCCCGCCGAGGCCAAGGCCGCGCTGCTCGACGACCTCCAGCACTGCTTCGACGATGCGGACCTGGCCGACGCCTTTCCGCGGCGCGTGAGCGAGATCGCCGGGGAGCCGGCGCATGTTCGGCTGACGCGTCATGCCGACCTCGTGTTCGTGCTCTACCGCTCGCTCGACACCGCAACGCGCGCGCACGTGCGCCGCTGGGTGAGCGAGATGATCGCCGGCATGCGCAAGTTCGTGCTGCTCTATCCACACGGCATCCGCATCCAGAGCCTCGACGAGTACAAGGAATACTGCTACTACGTCGCCGGCACCGTGGGCTACCTGTTGACCGATCTCTGGCACGAGCACGCGCGGAGCATCGGTGAGCGGCAGCATCACGTGCTGCGGCAGAAATGCCGTGCCTTCGCCGAGGCGCTCCAGACGGTGAACATCCTCAAGGACGTGGCGACGGACGCGGAGCACGAGAACTCGATCTACATCCCCGAGGAGCTGCTGCGCCAGCACGGCAGCAGCCATGCGCACATCCTCTCGCCAGACCGCCTGCGCGGGACGCGCGAAGCGCTGGCGACGCTGGTGCAGCTTGCGCATCACGATCTCGAGGGGGCGCGGAGCTATCTGCTGCTCATCCCGCGACGCGCCATCCCGATCCGCCTGTTCTGCGTGCTGCCACTCCTCTTCGCCTACGCGACGCTGCGAGAGCTCACGCGGATCCCGCACGCCCTCGCACGGCGCGAGGTGGTGAAGATCTCCCGGCGGGAGGTGAAGTCGCTCACGCTGATCGGCTTTCTGGTCATCCTGAGCAACCGTGGCGTGGCGTGGCTGGCTGATCGGGCGATGCGCCGACCGTTCGTTCTGGGCGCTCCGCGCGCGTAGCGTGCACTGACGGCTGGAGGAGTGCGCAGCCGAGGGCCCGGTCAGCGACGAGCCACGACCGCCGCGAGCATGCTGAGCAAGGTCGGCGGCCGCCCTGCTTCGCCACGCTCCAGTCGATCGAGCACCTGCTCCAGTGCGAGCTGCGCACGCGTGACCGTCCTGCGCTGCGATGCGCGCGCCGCGGCGAATCCACCGGCGGCGAGGAGCGCGGCAGGCGCCGCGGCCGCCAGCAGCGGGAAGCTCAGCACCCCGAGCACGCCACCGGCGACCACACCGGCGCCCGTCAGCGCGATGCTCTGCTGCGCCATCAGCGCCCGATAACCGCCGAGCCGGGCATCGAGCCGCACGAGGACGCGGTTCTCATCGAGTGCGATCGCCGTCGCGGCAACGTCGCTGGCGCGCGACAGGGCGAAGCCGCGCCCGCTTACCGTGCGCCGTACGAGCCCCGCCAGGCCGCGCCGCGCCTCCCAGACGACGCGCTCCGTCGCGTAATACCGCTGCACGACCAGCGCCTCCTGACGCTGCATCCAGTCGTCGAGCGCCTTCAGCACCTGCGCCGGCGTTCCGCGCACGGTCCGCTGTGCACTCGCATATGCTCCACCATATAGCGTCGCCAGCATGCCGGATTCCGCCGGCACCGCGGCACGCGTGCGCTCCTCGGCGAGCGCCTGACGAAGATTCACGGGATCGAGCCCGACCTCCTTCGCCAGCTCGAGGAGCTGCGCTTCCGTGAGCTCACCCTGTGCGTCGGCGGGGACGTCCGCCTGGAGCTCCAGCGCGCGCGCAAGAATTCGATCGACCGCGGCGCGGTCGATTCGCGACGGCAGATTGGGCGAGTCGGACGGCATGCCCGAAAGATAAGGGCATCGCCCGGGGCAAGCCGCTAGATCCCGCCGAAGATCACGTCGAGCTGCCGACCGATCGCGTCCCGCACCGCATCGGGGATGGCGAACGTCGTCGTGAACGCGGGGCGCGGATCCGTTCCCACCTGCCGGCCGGCCTGCTGGAGATAGTACCGCATGTACCCCGGCACGACGCTCGGCATCGTCCGTTCGAGGAGCATCGCTCCGGCACGCACCGCCGCGGACTGCTCGTACCGCGACGTCGCGCCGCCGCGCCGCTCGGCGGGTGTGGTGTTGTCCTCGATCGCCGTGCTCGCCACCGCCCCGGCGATCTCGTGTGCGAACACGTAGAGTGCGACCTCCGACTGGTCGGTATTGTCCGGCCACGGCACCGCGACGGCGTTCTCCTGCTTGCCGAAGTGGATCGTGCGTCCTTCGCCGCCGAGTGGGAGCGAGAGAGAGAGCTCGCCGTTCTGTTGCTGCGTGTTGTTGAGGAAGCGCTGAAGCGCCGGCCGCCATTGCCGCTGCCAGAGCGAGTCCACGCGTCCCGTCACGCCCGCATGCGCGCGCGACTCCGACGTCCAGTAATCGTGATAGAACCTGCGGCTCTCGTCATCCACGGCGGCAGCGAACGTACGCAGCCACTCCCGATCGGGGGCTGTCTGGAAGGCGCCAGCCACCAGGGCGATGTACATTCGCTGTGTCGGATCGTTCGTCACGCCGGGGTTGCCGTTGGCGCGCAGGAACAGATCGATCCCCTGACGCATCTGGTCCCACGACTCGAAGTACAGTGGGAGGAACTGTCCGCCCGTGGCGAGCGATGGATTCACGTCGAAGCGGGCGAGCAATCGCGAGCGGCTGTCGTCGAGCAGTGTGGAGACGCCGCGCTGCCGCCGCAGCGCCATCATCCGATCGCGGTAGCCACGCCGGAAGTATGGGACGAGGTTGGTATCCGGGGTGAGCAACGCGTACGAGTGCAGCCACAGGTCGACGTGCTCCCGCGTTCGTACGGGCCATGCGGCCTGCACGAGAGGGGTCGGTCCCGCCGGTGTGTTGGTCGGCGTCCTGTTGGGCGACGGCGGCGGGGCCGGAGTGGGCGACACCCCGCCACCGCATGCCGCGAGGAGTGCGAGGAAGCCGAGCGAGAGTGCGCCGGCGGCAACCGGCGCCGAGAGACGTGAGCGTCGTGGTGAGTTCGACATGTGATGCCAGGCCGAGGGTGACGATGTGATCGAGCCCGCCACTCGCAAGCCACGCGCCGGCCGGCGCTCAGAGATCGGCCGCCGATCGGCCGCAGGTCACGCAGTACTTCCAGCCTCGCTCCAGCTCGGTACCGCACGCGGGGCAGTGCACCAGCGTGAGGTCCTGGCCGCAGTGCGGGCAGAACTGGATTGGTCGTCCGAGCGGGAGCTCGCCCTTGCAGTACCTACAGTGCTCGCCCTGCTCCGCCGTGATCGGCTTGGGCGCGCGACGAGTCCCTGGCTCTGCCGCCGCGCCCCCACTCGGCGTCGCACCGAGCGCGAACGAGCCGGTCGGGCGCGGCGATCGTCCGGGGGGTGCTCCCTGAACCGCGCCCTGCGTTCCCGGTGTGCGCGATTCCGCGTCGAGCAGGTTGAGCCACTCCGGCGCGAGCGCCACGTGCGCCGATGCGAACTCGCGGATCACCGACGGGTCGGGACTCGGTGACGCGAGCTGCGCCGCGAGCACGTCGCGCATCTTGTCGTCCACGACGAGATAGCCGCGCGGGCCGGCGAGCAGGTCGAGCAGCACCATCTCGTAGTCCTGATTCGTCTCGAGGCCGAGGTCGCGGCGATGGAGACGATAGGGCAGGATGGTCTGATACAGCTCGCCGACCTCGAACGGCTGCGTGAGCATCGGCGTGTACTTCGTACGGATGACGCGCACGAGGTGGCGGTACATCCGCTCCACGTCGTCCATCTTCCGCTCTGCGGTCATGAGCGCGTGCGCAGGCGGACGGTGGATGGAAAGGGCGCCGGCTCGACGGTCACCCGCTTGTTCGCGCGCTGGGCGTCCAGCCACTGCTCGAACTGCGACGTGCGCGCGCCTTCGGAGTTGCTCTGTGACTTCGCGGCGTTCACCGCCAGGTCGTTCGCGTACTCGTTCTGTGGATGGCCGGCGTGTCCACGCACCCACTGCCACTCGATGCGGTGCGGTGCCGCAATGCGATCGAGCTCCTGCCAGAGCTCGAGGTTCTCGATCCGGCCCTCACGCCGCCGCCAGCCGCGCGCCTTCCAGCCGGGTATCCACTCGGTCATCCCCTTCACGAGATACTGCGAGTCGCTCGTGAACAGCACGTCGAAGCGCCCGCCTTTGCGGCCGATGAGACGCAGCGCTTCGATCGCACTGCGAAGCGCCATGCGATTGTTCGTCGTCGCCGGCTCGGAGATCCAATAGTCCCAGCGCGTCAGCCGCTCGGTGGCGGAATTGAGGTACTCGATCACCCCGGCGGCGCCCCCGGGGTTGTCGCCCTCGCGTCCGTTGCCGAGGCAGGATTCGTCCGCGTAGATGGCGACGAGGGGCAGCTCGGTGCGCTCCATCAGGGCCGTCGCCTCGCTCATCCCAGCACCTCGATTCCCTCGAGCTCGTCGATGTACAGCGTGAGCTTGTCGCCCGTGGTCGGGTGATGCGACTCGAGCGCTTCGCGGCCCCCGGTGACGCGCAGGCGATCGACGACGATGACGTACTCGGTGCCGCGCCGCCAGACGGAGAGCCGGCGACCGTCGGCGATTGCGCGCTCCAGTGCGTCGTACTGTGCGGCGTTCAGTTGCGTGACCTTGGGACGAGGCATCAGACGGCGTATGTGCTGCGGAGGTGTCAGCTGCACCACGTGGTGGCGAGGCCGGCGAGCACCGTGGTGGCGCGGTCGATCTCGGCCAGAGGAATGTACTCCTCCGCCGCATGCGCGAGCGAGATGTCGCCCGGGCCGAAGCACACCGTCGGGATCCCCGCGTCGTTCAGCAGCGCGGCGTCGGTCCACGCGGACATCCCCTCGATACGCACGGCTTCATCGCTCGAGGCGAGCGCGGTCGAGAGCGAGCGCACGATCGGCGCGTCGACCGGTACGTCGCTCGGTCCCTGCGTCAGGATGAGCCGCACGTCGGCGGCGAACGTCGCGCGTCGCGCGCGCACGACGTCGCACGCGTGCTGCAGCTCGTCCATCGCGTCCGTTGCCTGCTCGCCCGGGATCGTGCGGCGCTCGAGCTTGAGCAGGCAGCGGTCGGGATAGGTGGACATGCCGATCCCACCCTCGATGCGCGACGCGTGCAGCGAGCCGCGGCCGAGCAGTGGATGCGTGCGGCGGGGCAGCACCTCGGTGTCGAGGCGATCGAGCTCGGCGAGCAGCAGTCCGGTGTGACGAATGGCGTCCACACCGATGTCCCAGCGGCTTCCATGCGCGGCGCGTCCACTGACCTCCGCCTCCATCCAGACGAACCCGCGGTGCGCCGGCATGATCGCCAATCGCGTCGGCTCGGTGACGATGCAGGCGTCGGCGCGAATTCCTCGTGCGAGCAGCGCCTTCGTGCCGAGACTCTCGTATTCCTCATCGGCCACGGCGGCGATGATGATCTCGCCGGCGATGCCGCTCTCCGCCGCGCGATGCGCTGCAGCGCACATCGCCGCGACGCCTCCCTTCATGTCGGCGGACCCGCGGCCATACATCAGGCCGTCGCGCGCCTCGGCGCCGAATGGAGGATGAAGCATTCCTTCCACGCCGACCACGTCGAGATGTCCGTTGAACATGAGCGAGCGCCCCCTGCGGCCCCCGATGCGGGCGACGAGATTCGGGCGTCCCGGCGCGGCGTCGTGCAGCTCGGTGTGGAATCCCCAGGCATCGAGAACGGCGCGCAGCAGCGTGGCGCACGCCAGCTCGCCCGGCGCGCCCGCTGCGAGCGAGGGATTTCGCGAGTCCACCTGCACCAGCGCCCGCGCGAGGGCGCGCGCGTCGCCGGGCGCGATCGGTGTGGTCATTCGCCTCCCTCGACGTCGAGGCCCTTCTGCTGCTCGAGCACTGCCACCACCGTGAATCCCGCGGCGTCCACGTCGTACGCGAGTCGCTCGCCGAAGGGTGTGAGCGCGCCCGCCAACTCGTCCTCGCGCCCCTCGCGGGCCAGGGCGAGCACGCACCCACCACCCGACGCGCCCATCGCCTTCACCCCGAGCGCATTCACCCGCCTCGCTGTGTCGACGATGGCGTCGATGCGCGGGGTCGTGATGGACGGATGCAACGCGCGCTGATGCGCCCAGTGCTCGCCCACGAGCGTCCCGAGCGCATCGAGATCGCCCGCGCGCAGGGCGGCGGCCATCTCGCGCGCGAGCGCCTTCATGCGATCGAGTGCATTGCACACCCGCGGGTCGCGCGCCCGGCACGCATCGGCCACGGCGGTGATCGTGCTCGCCGAGATGCGCGACTCGCCGGTGTAGAGCAGCACGCCGCGGCGGGAGAGGTCGCGCGTGAGCGTGTCGCTCAGGGCAAGCTGCTCCACGCCCACACAGCCCTCGAAGGTGAGCAGCAGCGCACCGCCGAACGCGGCCGCATAATGATCCTGGAAGCCGCCGGCGATGCCGAGCTCCTCCACCTCGGTTCTCCGACTGAGCTCCGCGAGCTCGGCACACTCGAGCGGTGCGCCGCGCAGCTCGGCGAGCGCGCCGGCCAACGCGACGCCCGCCGCCGACGATCCGCCCAGGCCGGCGCCGACGGGAAAGTCACTGACGAGCGATGCCGCGACCCCGGTGAGACCGGCGCGGCGCAATGCCGCGCGCACGAGCGGTGTATCGGCGCTCGCCGGCACATGCGGCGCGAGCGCGCCGAACGACACAGTGGCCGTCGCATAGCGCGTGATGGCGACGTTGCACACCGCGCCCCCCTCCTCCTCGGCGTACGGAGACACGTCCGTCCATCCGCCACCGAAGTCGAGGCGCGTCGGTGCGCGGGCCACCAGAGCGCGAGACACGCCGCTCGAGCCTACGAGGAGTGATCGTGCACGATGCGCCAGCGTCCATCCACGCGGCGCATCACAAGCGATGTCGGTCCGCGCGCCGTCACCGAATCGCGTCCACCGACGCGACGTGCGAGGATGTACGTAGCGATCACGTTGAGCGCATCGGGCGCGATTGGATCGACATCTACCAGCACGAACGAGAGCGAGTCGCGAAGGGCGCCGGGCGCAAAGCGCGGCGCGTAGGCCGCGCGAATCGCTTGCGGTCCGCGCAACACCCCCCGGCTGCCGATGTACGTCGTCTCGTCGCTCGGCAGGTAGTCGTCGACGAAGGCATCCAGGTCGCCGCGATTCCAGTTGGCGGCCGACCGAGCGAGCATGTCGGTGATCTCGGCACGGCGCGCGGCGCGCTCGGTCGCTCGGTCGTCCACGCGCCTGGCCGCGGCCGGTGCACAGGCGGCGACGAGCAGCACGCCGCCGACCAGCAGGCGCCGCGCCGCACGACGTCGCACGGCCGCTACCGCTTCTTCTTGGCCGCCGGCTTTGTGCTCTTGCCGGCGG
This sequence comes from uncultured Gemmatimonadaceae bacterium, assembly GCA_964438255.1. Classification (GTDB taxonomy): domain Bacteria; phylum Gemmatimonadota; class Gemmatimonadetes; order Gemmatimonadales; family Gemmatimonadaceae; genus AG11. Next base: position 82,773 of record CAYTKA010000003.1, read on the forward strand.
ACTTGGACTTGGCGGCTGCCTTGGCGCCGGCCTTCGCCGACGACGCCGGCTTCGAGGCCGATTTGACCGCCGCGCCCTTTGTAGCCGTCTTTGCCGGCTTGGCGGGCGCCTTCGCGGCAGGCTTGGCCGGCGCGGCAACCTTGGTCACCGGAACCGCAGCCCTGGCCGCCGGCGCGGGCGTCGGCGCCGCCACGGGAGGAGCAGGGGGCCTCACGACTGGGCGAGGACCGCCGGTGCGCAGCGAGAACGACCCGGGGCGCTGCTGCGGCGGCGCACTGGCGAGCGCGGCGGCGGCCGCCGCATCGCGTGCCGCCTTCTCGATCGCCGCTCGTTCAGCAGCGACCTTGGACGCCGTGGGGCGAGCCTTCTCGCTCGCCGGCTTCTTGTTGTGCGCCTCTTCGGCCTCGCGGATGAGCTTGTCGGCCTCTTCCTGCGTCATCTGCCCGCGGCGGACCATGTACTGGACGAGATCGCGCGCACTCTCGATCGCGAATCCGGCCAGGCCGGCCGCCGCGCTGATCACGTCCTTCATCGCCGACGAGACCTTGCTTCCGGCCTCCTGGCTGATCAGTTGCGCCCGTTCGGCCATCTCGGCCATGGTGTCGCGCATGTCGGTGCCGCGATGGCCCGGGCCACGACGCGGGGCGCCTGGCGCGGGCGCCGGTGATTCCTCGAGGTCCTTATCCACCATGGGGCGGTCCGTTTCCGTGATCGGGGGAAGCGCTCCCCGGTTCATTGAAGGCCGCGCTCCCGCGCACTAGCTTGGTGCGCCACGGAACGAGGCCTGGTTTGTCGCGGCCAAGTATATGATTTTTCGACAGCTACGCAAGGTTTGCTGAAGCGCCGCGCGAGGGTTTTTTCACATCGATGGCCGATCGGCTCATGGCGCCCGGCGAGGCCGATGTGGTAATTTCAGCGCCACTATAATTACACTATCAGCGCACTCAATGCTCAGTGGCACGAGAATCCTCGACTTGAGTCGCATATTGGCCGGCCCGCTCTGCACCATGCTCCTCGGCGACATGGGCGCCTCCGTCCTCAAAGTCGAGCGACCGGACGGGGGCGATGAAACCCGAGGATGGGGGCCACCCTTCGACGCACGCGGAGAAAGCGCGTACTTCCTCAGCGTCAACCGGAACAAGCTCGGCATGACGGCCAACCTCGACTCGGACGAGGATCGCGCACTACTTCGCGAGCTGGCTGCCAGCGCCGACGTCGTCGTGGAGAACTTCCGCCCCGGTGCGCTCGGCAAGCGCGGCCTCGATCCCCGCCGGCTCCGTCACGACAACCCGCGGTTGGTGTGGTGCACGATCACCGGGTTCGGACCGGACTCGGCGCGTCCCGGCTACGACTTCGTCGTGCAGGCGGAGAGCGGCTGGATGTCGATCACCGGTGAGCGGGACGGCGCACCAATGAAGCATGGCGTCGCGCTCGCCGACGTGCTGGCAGGAAAAGATGCAGCGATCGCCATTCTTGCTGCGCTCGTCGCCCGCCAGCGCACCGGAGCGGGCCGCCACCTTCACATCTCGCTCGAGGCGAGCGCCGAGGCGGCGCTCATCAACGTCGCGCACAACACGTTGGTGTCGGAGCGGCCGCCGGTGCGCTGGGGCAACGCGCACGCGAACCTGGTCCCCTATCAACTGTTCGACGCAGCCGATCGTGCACTGGTGATTGCCGTGGGCAGCGACGCACAGTGGAGCGCATGTGCTCGCGCGTTGGGGCTCGATGCGCTGGCCGACGACGACACGCTGCGCAGCAATGCGGGCCGTCTCGCCGCGCGCGATCGCGTGGTGACGGCGATTGCCACGCGGCTGCGCACCGCCCCAGCAGCATCGTGGATCGCGCGGCTCGACGCCGCGGGCGTACCATGCGGAGTCGTGCGTGCGGTACCCGAAGTGCTGGCCGGTATCGAGGCATCTGCGCTCACCGGTATGCCGCCGAGCATACCCGGGACGGTGCGCCTCCCACCGCCGAAGCTCGGCGAGCATTCGGCACTCATTCGCGCGCATCGATGGGACGCCTTTGCGTCGCTGCCATGAGCCGCCTCTCGGGGATCGGACCGTGTTACGACGCCGCGCGACGACTCGTCTTGTGCACGTGGCTACCAAGACTGCACCGATTCGGGGCGGGGGTACCCTGTCCGCAGCGCCGAAACCGCGTTACTCTATCGTCGTGAGGACGACGGAGCCTGAAACGGTCGTTGATCAGGACGACTCTGATCAACGCATCATCCAACGCGTGCTCGCGGGAGACCGCGACGAGTTCACGCTGCTGATCGCTCGCTACAGTGATCCCCTGTACCGCCATGCGCTCTGCATGACGGGTAGCCCGGATGTCGCGGAAGACATCCTGCAACTGTCCTTCATCAAGGCGTATCAACATCTCGCCGAGGTGCGGGGCCGCTTCGATGCCTGGGTGTTCCGGATCGTGGCGAACGGCTGCAAGGATTGGCTGAAGAACATCCGCCGCTCCCATCTCAGTTACGACGAGGACGATCAGCCCTCGGCGTATGCGACGCCGGAGGAAGAGCTCGACCGGACGGAGCTACGCAGCGACCTCGACGTCGCGCTCGCCTCGCTACCCGCGTCACTGCGGGAGGCGTTCGTGATGAAGCATGTCGAGGGGCGATCGTACGAGGAGATGGCCGACCTGTTGGGTACAACGGTCGGGGCGCTGAAAATGCGCGTCCACCGCGCACGGGAAGCGCTCCAGGCCTTACTCGAGGAAAAATACGCCTAATGTTCGACGATCTTCATTCCGATGACTTCGGCGAAGGCAGGAAGCGAGTACCGGACTCGGCCCCTCGTCCGCTCGCCGACCGCGAGGTGCCGCTCGGGCCGCCGAGCACGTCGATTGCCGACGCGGTGCACGCGTGGCTGGACGGCGAGGCGCCGGAGAGTCAGGCGCGTCGCGGTGACTCCGCTCGCCACGTCGACTTCTGGAAGCGGCTCGACGAGGATCTGGCGGCCCGCCGCCGGCTGCGCATGCCCGCGCACCTGCACGCCCGGATCATGAATGCTCTGCCGATGACGGCGCCCACTCTGATCACACCATGGTGGCGCCGTGAGTTCGTCATAACACCGACGAATGCGATCATGGCCGCGACGACACTCGTCGTGGCGGCGGCCGCTGCCACAGCAGCACTGATACTCCGGCTGCCGCACTGAGCGTCACATCGACGTAAAACGAAACGGCCGGTCCCGCGGGACCGGCCGTTCGTGCTTTTCAGCGTGCCGCCGCAGCAAGTCGGCCCTTCACGCCATCGAGCGCGGCGCGCAACTCGGCATACCGCTCGTAGAAATCGCGACCCACTGCCTGATCGGCACCGAGCAGCATGCCGTACAGATAGGTGATGTGAGTGAGGAGCCCGGGCCGGCTGTACCGAATGGGCGGTGTGAGCAGCTCGTGCTCGAGCGCCGCGAGCGCTGAGGGCGGCGCGGCGGTGCTGTCGCCGCCGGTGGCGCGCAGCGTGGCGGCGCGCAGTGCTTCGGCGGTGCGATTCGCGTCGCTCACGAGATCGCGCGCCCTGAGACTCTGGGCGAGCTGCTCCTCGAGCACGGCCTGGCTGATGCCGTCGCGCAGCACACGCGGATCCGCCCGCAACACGAGCGGCTCGGCGAGCGTTCTGCCGCCGGCGATGAGGCGCACCATGTACGTCGCACCGGGTGCGGCCAGCGGTCCATTGCGGCCGCTCTGCGCCCGGTTCGGGCTCCACGGACCGGGATAGGCCATGTCCCAGACGAAGCGGTTCATCCCCGCTCGCGAGGGAAGGCGTGGCGTGCCGGCGCGCGCCATCGTGGTGTCGCGCGCGCTGTCGCTGGAGAAGCTGCGGATCACGGCGCCGTTCGGCGCGACGATCTCGAGCGTCACCGGCTCACCGGCGTTCGCGAGCCAGTAGTCGATCATCGCGCCCGCGGGCGGATACTCCGGCGTGTCGTCCGCAGCGCCGCGATCGCCTTCGATGCCGCCGAAGCCCGCACGATAGCGATAGCGGATGACGGGACGCGGCGTGAAGAGGTGCGCACGCTCGGCGGCGACGGCGTCGCTCAGTTGATGCAGCGGCGTCAGGTCGTCGAGGATCCAGAATGCACGGCCCTGCGTGGCGAGCACGAGATCGTTCCGGTGCACGCGAATGTCCGTCACCGGCGTGACGGGGAGATTGAGCTGGAAGGGATGCCAGTGCGCGCCGTCGTCGAACGACACGTACATGCCGAACTCCGTGCCGGCGTAGAGCAGCCCGGGACGATCGGGATCCTCGCGCACGACACGCGTCGGCGCGTCGGCGGGGATGCCGTTGCGGCCGTCGGTGAGACGCGTCCAGGTCTGCCCGTAGTTCTCGGTCTTGTAGATGTACGGCTGGAAATCGCCGAGCAGGTAGCGATGCACGGCGATGTAGGCCGCGCCGGGTCGCCGCGGCGACGGCTCGATGTTCTGCACGCGCCCGCCGGGCGGAAGTCCCCGGGGGGTGACGTTGGTCCACGTCCGCCCCTTGTCGCGCGTCACGTATACCGGTCCGTCGTTCGCGCCGGTCCAGATCACTCCCTCGGCTACCGGCGATTCGCGAATGGCGTACAGCGTCGCGTACATCTCCTCGCCGGTCACGTCGATCGTGATCGGCGCGCCGGAGATGGTGGCGCGATAGCGCGGGTCGTTGGCGGTGAGGTCGGGGCTGATCCGTTCCCACGTCACACCTTCGTCGCGCGTGCGATGCACGTACTGCGAGCCGAAGTAGATGGTCATCGGCTCGTGTGGCGAGATCTCCATCGGCGACACGCGCTGGAAGCGGTAGCGCAGATCCTGATTCGCGTTGCCGTACAATGATTGCGCGCCGATCCAGAACTGCTTCTCCTGGCCGGTGTGCAGGTTCATGCGGCTGAACAGCCCCTTGCACGCGCCGTACACCGTGTCCGGGTTGGCGCGATTCGGAATGATCGGTCCCGTCTCGCAGCCCGGTCCCTGGCGCCAGCTCTGGATCGGATCATCGAGTCCATTGCTGCCCACGGGGAGACTGGGCACGATGAGCGTGCTGTTGTCCTGCTGTGCGCCGTAGAGGCGATATGGGTACTGATCGTCCACGGCGACCTGATAGATCTCCGCCGTGGGCTGATTCTGCTGCGCGCTCCAGCTCTGCCCGCCGTTGAGCGTGACGTTCGCGCCGCCGTCGTTCGCCTGGATGAAGATCCGTCCGTCGCGCGGGTTGATCCACATGTCGTGGTTGTCGCCGTGCGGCGTACGCATCGTGTGGAAGGTGCGGCCGCCATCCACGGACTTGTACCAACCTTCCGTGCCGACGTATACGACGTCCGCATTGGTCGGATCGGCGTCGACGTTGTCGTAGTAGAAGGGGCGCGTGATGAGACCGGGGGTGGTATTGATCAGTGCCCAGTGCTCACCCGCGTCATCGGACCGATAGAGTCCGCCGCCGGGGTTCGCCTCCACCAGCGCGTACACTCGGTTCGGTGCCGCCGCGGAGACGGCGAGATCGCTCTTGCCGACGAGGCCGGTCGGCAGTCCACCGCCGAGCTTCGTCCAGTGATCGCCGCCGTCGGTGCTCCTGTAGATGCCGTCCTCGGCGCCGCCGCTGATGATCGTCCACGGCTTGCGCGCACCATGCCACATCGTGGCGTACACGACGCTCGGATTGCCCGGCTGGAGCTCGATGTCCGCCGCGCCCGTACTATCGCTCAGAAAGAGCACCTGCTGCCACGTCGCGCCGCCATCACGCGTGCGGAACACGCCGCGCGTGTGGTTCGGCGCAAACGGATTCCCGACGGCCGCAACGTAGACGATGTCGGGGTCGGATGGATGAACGACGACGGCACCGATCTGCCCCGCCTCGCGCAGGCCGACGTGCCGCCACGTCCTGCCGGCGTCGGTCGATTTGTACACGCCCTTGCCGATGGAGACGTTGCTGCGAATCGCCTCCGACCCGGTGCCGACATACACGACGTTCGGATCGCTGTCGGCAACGTCGATCGCGCCGATGGAACCGGTGGCGAAGCTGCCGTCGGAGACGTTGCGCCAGGTGATGCCGGCGTCGGTTGTCTTCCACACGCCGCCACCCGACGCGCCCATGTAAAAGGTGTGCGGCTCCTGGTTCACGCCCGTAACAGCGGTGACGCGCCCGCCGCGCGCCGGTCCGACGAAGCGATATCGCATTCCCGGCAGGCGGGCGGGGTCGAACGAGGTCACGTCCGCGGGCTGACGCGATTGAGCGAATGCGGACGAGGCCAGACCAAAGAGCGCGACAGAGAGAAGCAGCGACGAGCGTTGGCGCATTGAGGGAATGCTCGAGGGGCGGGGGCCGGGGCAGGCTGATGGGCGACGGAGATACGCCGCAGAGCGAAGATGCGCTGCGGCGCACGAGGTGCCAAGCGTTCTGTCAGTCAGCGCTTCGGCCGCACGAGCAGCGCGTCGAGGCGCTTCAGTCGCTCCGCTACGGCGGCTTCGGTCTGCGGCGTCGGGGCCGCGTCCGAGCCCTGTACGATGCCGTACAGTTGCTCGAGCTCCCCGCCCACGCGCGACAGGCTGTCGGTGAACGCGGTGCGTCCGGCACCCGGCGTGGCTGTCGTGCCGGGGCGCGCGCCGGCGGCGGTCGAGGTGTCGCGCGCCGCAGCGCGCCGCGCTTCACTCACGCGGTCGATCGCCGTCGCGAGCTGTCGCCCGAGCACAAGCTGCCGGGCGAGCGCAGCGGTCGGCGTCTGCACGCGCGGGTCCATGCGCACGACGAGCGGCTGCGTGACGGTACGTCCGTTCGCCGAGAGCCGCACGGTGTAGGTGCCCGGCGGTGCCCACGGCCCGCGCGGCTCGCGCGGGGTGTTCATGTACGTCGCCGAGATCGGATACTCGAAGTGTGAGAGCGCGGGGGTCGGGTAATGCAGGTCCCACACGAAGCGATGCATCCCGGCCGTCGTCGCGAGTCGCTGCGGCGGGCGGATCCAGTAGTCGGGAATGTTGCGCCCCGGCGTCGGCGGCTCCACGAGATCGTTGCTGCGAAAGCGGCGCACGAGGTCGCCCCCCGCATCGAGTATCTCGAGCGTCACGATGTCGGCCGGCGAGCGGAGCCAGTAGTCGATGATCGCGCCGTCCGGTGGGTTGTCGCCGGCGGGCTCCTCCTGTGGCAGCGGCGTGTCGGTGTTCTTGTTCCAGCGCACGCGCGTGGCGCGAGACGGTGGAATCAGTGCGACGTCGCTCGTGAGCGTGCGATCGCTCATCGCACGAATGGGCGCGATGTCGTCGAGGATCCAGATCGACCGCCCGTGCGTTCCGACGGCGATGTCGTCGTCCTTCACGATCAGATCGCGAATGGACGTCGCCGGCATGTTGAGTCGCAGCGAGTGCCAGTGGTCACCCTCGTCGAGGGAGAAGTACGTCGCGCGCTCGTTGCCGGCGAACAGCAGGCCGCGCCGCTTCGCGTCCTCGCGCACCACGTTGGTGACGGCGCCGTCGGGGAGACCGTTCACGATCTCGGTCCAGGTCGCGCCGCCGTCGCGGGTGCGGAAGACGTGCGGGCGCAGCTCGTCGAGCCGGAAGGTGTTGACCGCTGCGTACGCGGTGCGTGGATCGAAGTGCGACGCATCCATCAGCGAGATCTTCGCCCAGGGGCGATCGCGCAACGCGGGGGGCGTGACGTCGCGCCAGTGCGCACCGCCGTCAGTGGTGAGGTGAATCAACCCGTCGTCGGTGCCGGCCCAGACGATGTTCGCATCGAGCGGCGAGGGTGCAATCGTGTAGACGACGCCTCGATGCGCGCCCTTCTCCGAATCGAGCGCGGTGAAGATGCCGAGGTTGGTCGGCACGGCGTACTTCGCGCGTGTGAGGTCGGGGCTGATCTGTGCCCAATGACGGCCGCCGTCGCGCGTCCTCCACACGACGTTCGACGCGAAGTACAGTGCGCGCGGATCCTTCGACGAGAAGACGAGGGGCTGCGTCCGCACGACGCGATAGCCCGAGTCGCGCAGCGCCTTCGGACCGACCTGCTGCACGTCACCGGTGCGGCGGTCGTAGCGTGTCACCTTCCCGCCGTACACGATGTCGGGGTCGAGCGGATCGGGGGCGGCGTAGCCGTATTCCTCCACGCCCGCCGGATGCCAGTCGCGGAAGTTGATGTGGCCGTCGTCGCCGCGACTGGCCACGCAAGCCGAGCCGCTCTCCTGCTGTCCGCCGCACACGCGATACGGGAACGCATTGTCGGCGGTGACGTGATAGAGCTGCGCGGTGGGCTGGTTGTACCAGGAGCTGAACGTCTCACCGCCGTTCACGGTGACGATTGCGCCCTGATCGCTCGCGATGAGGATGATCCGCGGATCGTCGGGGTTGATCCACACGCGGTGGTAGTCGTCGCCACCGGGCGCGCCGCGGAACGCGGTGAAGCTGCGGCCGCCGTCGGTGGACTTCCACGTCACGACGTTCGCGTCGTACAGCACCTCGGCGTTCTTCGGGTCGACGCGCAGCTCGGCGAAATCCGATCCGCGCCCCCAGAGTCGCGGGTCGGTGTTGACGAGTGCCCAGCTCTCGCCTGCATCGTCGGAGCGATAGAGTCCGCCGGATCGCGGCGCATCGACCAGTGCATAGAGGCGCGAGGGCCGCGACGGCGACGTCGCGATGCCGACGCGTCCGAGGCCGTCGCTCGATGCGGGAAGTCCGCGCGTGAGCGGACGCCATGTCGTGCCGCCGTCGGTGGACTTGAACAAGCCGCTGCCCGGCCCGTTGAACGAGCCGCCGATCTCCCACGGCGCCTGACGTCCGGCCCACAGGACGGCGTACATCGTGTTCGGATCGACGGGATCGAAGGCGACGTCGAAGGCGCCTGTGTTCTCGTCTCTATACAGCACCTTTGTCCACGTGACGCCGCCGTCGGTGGACCGGAAGACGCCGCGTTCCGTGTTCGGTCCGTACGGGTGGCCGAGCACGGCGGCGAAGACGCGATTCGGATCGCGTGGGTCGACGACCACAGCGGGGATTTGCTGCCCGTCGCGCAAACCGAGGTGTGTCCAGTGCGCGCCGCCGTCGGTGGACTTGTAGATGCCGTCGCCGGTGGAGAGATCAGGGCGTTGCAGTCCCTCACCGCTGCCGACATAGAGCACGTTCGGATCGGAGGGGGCGACGGCGATCGCGCCGATGGAGCCGGTCGGCTGATCGTCGAAGATCGGGCGCCACACGCGTCCGTAGTCGGTGCTCTTCCACACACCGCCGTTGTTGACGCCAATGTAGAACACGTTGGGCTGGCCCGGCACGCCTACCGCGCCGACGGTGCGTCCCCCGCGATGCGGACCGATCAGGCGCCAGCGCATCGACGAGAAGGTCGTGGAATCGACCTGCTGCGCGGTGAGCGGGAGCGCAATCAGCGCGACAGCAGTGACGGCGAGCGAGAGACGGTGGGGAAGATGCATAGCGGTCATTCTCCTCTCGACACGAAGATCTGCTCCAGGAGTTGAAACGGGCCCCGCCGATCGGCGGGGCCCGTCAAATATCCCTGGGAGCAGCGCGTCTCAGAAGAGCCTGACTCGCATCCCGATCTCGACCACGGGCATGTTCCGCGTCGCGCTTCTGTCGAGCGAGGCGTCCTGTTTCGCCCGCTCGGCGTCGAGCTGCGCCTGGAACGACGCATGGTTCGGGTTCGACGCCTGGCCGTAAGGACCTGTCGCGCTCAGGTCGAGCGTCGGCTTGTCCTGATGCAGCACACCGAGGCGCGAGGTGATCGACGCCGGCCACGCGTTGCCGAAGGTGTGGTCCCAGCCGAAGCCGAAGAACGTCGGGGTCTCCGGAAGGTGGATGGCTCCGACGAGGCTGCCCACCGAGTCGGCAGGGTACGTCTGGCCGTTGAAGGTGTAGCTGCCGTTCGTCGGCGTGCCGGTGAGGCGGAGCGTGCTGTGGTTCTGCACCTTGCCGACGCTGACGAAGAGCCCACCGCCGAAGGGGTGGAGGTCGAGCATCACGCTGCGGTTGTCCGCCTTGGCGAAGATGTTGTACGCCTGGCTCTGCAGCGTCTGGTCGACGCCGATGCTGCCCGCGGTGCGCGAGCCACGCACCACGATGTGGCTGCCGATTCCCACGGCGACATCGCCGCCGAGGCCGAGCGAGGACCCAACGCCGCCGACGGCGACGTGGGGGAACTGTGCGTGCGCACTGGGCGCCGCGGCAGCGATGAGGGCCAACGCCGCGACGGCGGCGCGGAGGCTGGAGTTGGTCTGCATGGGAGGAGGGGGACAGAGGGAGGGACTGGCGGCGCGACGACACCGCCGCTATAGGGTAGGACGCCTCAACCCTACCCCGGCAACCCCGTCCTGGTTCTCTCCCCTCGAGGCGTCCGGCGGGCCGTTTCAGGCCGATCGGCTGCGCCGGACGAACAGCCGCAGCCCCACGCCGTCGGACACGAGATCAGGCACGATTCCCTCGAGCGCGAAGCCGGCGGCCTGGAGCCGCGATGCTGCGACGTCGAAGAGTGTGTCCTCTGGCATCTCGGCGAGGATCATCCGCTCGCCGGACCGGTCCGCGATCGAGAGCAGTGCATCAACGAGCAGCGCGAGCGCGTCCGCATCCTCACCGACGAGCGCGTGCAGCTTGGTCACGGACCGCGCGCCGGCGACTTCGCCGAACAGCGCGAGCGCGTGCACCGTCGGCTCGTCGGGCGATGCGGCGAGCAGCCCGACGTACTCGGGATCCTCGAAGCACAGTGCCGTCTCGAGCTGCTCGAGCAGCCGCGCTTCGTAACGCGTGCCATGAAGGTGCGCAGCGACGCGCGCGCGCGCTGCGCCGGCGTCCTCCGGCATCAGCGCGCGCAGCTCGACCGTCCTGCTCCCCAACTCAGTGCACGGTCAGACGTGGATGGGCCGACCGAGCACGGCGAGCGCGGCTTCCTTGGTCGTCTCGCTCAACGTCGGATGCGCGTGCACGGTGATGCCGATGTCCTCCGACGAGCCGCGGTACTCCATCGCGAGCACGACCTCGGGGATCAGCTCGGACACGGTGGGGCCGATCATGTGGCAGCCGAGGATCTCGTCGGTCGTGGCATCGGAGACGAACTTGACGAAGCCGGTGGTCTCGCCCGCGGTGCGCGCGCGGCCGTTCGCCGAGAAGGGGAACTTGCCGACTTTCACGCTGCGGCCGGAGTCCTTCGCTTGCTTCTCGGTGAGCCCGACGACGGCGATCTCCGGCCACGTGTACACGACGCCGGGCACTGTGCGATGATGTGTGTGCACGGGCTTGCCGGCGATCACCTCGGCGGCGACGACGCCCTCCTCCTCGGCTTTGTGCGCGAGCATCGGTCCCGGTGTGCAGTCGCCGATCGCGTAGACGTTGGGGAGGTTCGTGCGCTGCTGGTCGTCGACGAGGATCTCGCCGCGACGGCCAACGTTGAGCCCGAGGGCCTGTGCGTCGATTCCGTTGGTTGCCGGCCGGCGGCCGACGGAGACGAGGACGTAGTCGCCCTCGATGCGTTCCTTCTGGCCGTCCGTCTCGACCTCGATGAAGATCGTGTCGCCGGTGCGGCCGCCGCCGGTGACTTTGGTGGCGGTGCGGATGTCGAGGCCCTGCTTGCGAAAGGTCTTGTCGGCTTCTTTGACGACGTCGTCGTCCATGCCGGGGAGGATGGCGGGCATGAGCTCGACGACGGTGACTCTGGCACCGAGTCGGCGCCAGACGGAGCCGAGCTCGAGGCCGATGACGCCGCCGCCGATGACGATGAGGTGTTTGGGGACGTGGGGGATGGTGAGGGCGCCGACGTTGGAGAGAACGCGCTGCTCGTCGAATTTGAGGAAGGGGAGCTCGATCGGTACGGAGCCCGTCGCGATGACGACGTGCTTCGCCTGATATGTGGTTATGCTGTTTTCGGGGGGGGCCCCCCGCACCTCGACCACATTCTCCGCTTTCAGTGTCCCCAGCCCCTTCGCCCACGTGATCTTGTTCTTCCGGAACAGGAACTCGATCCCCTTCGTGTTCTGCCCCACCACGTCGTCCTTCCGCTTCAACATCGTGGCGACGTCGATCGTCAGGTCGCGCAGCGCGATGCCGTGCTTCCCCGCATCGTGCGCCATGAACTCGAAGTGGTGCGACGACTCCAGCAGCGCCTTGCTCGGGATGCAGCCGACGTTGACGCACGTTCCACCGAGCGTCTTGTCCATCTCCACGCAGACCGTGTTGAAGCCAAGCTGCGCGGCGCGAATCGCGGCCACATAGCCGCCGGGGCCACCGCCGATGACCACGACGTCGGTCGCGATATGTGAGTCTGCCATATGAGGATGTGTACGGAGGCGCCCGTTATCGTTCCCGGATCACTCGATCAGCATCGACGCCGGATCTTCCATCAGCTCCTTCACCCGCACGAGGAAGAGCACCGCCTGCTGACCATCGATGATCCGGTGGTCGTACGACAGCGCGATGTACATCATCGGCCGGATCACCACCTGCCCATTCACCGCGATCGGCCGGTCCTGCGTCTTGTGCAGCCCGAGAATCCCCGACTGTGGGTAGTTGATGATCGGCGTGGAGACGAGCGAGCCGAACACACCGCCATTGGTAATCGTGAACGTACCGCCGGTGAGATCCTCCATCGCGAGCTTGCCGTCGCGCGCCTTCTTGGCCAGCGCGCCGATGTCGCGCGACACCTCGATCATCCCCTTGCGGTCCGCGTCCTTGATGTTCGGGACGACGAGTCCCGCATCGGAGGCGACGGCGATCCCCATGTTCACGTAGTTGTGGTACACGATCGAGTCGCCATCGATCGACGCGTTGACGACGGGATACGCCTTGAGCGCCATCGTCGCCGCCTTCACGAAGAAGGGCATGAAGCTGAGCTTCACGCCGTGCTCCTTCTCCACCTTCTCCTTCATCCGCTCGCGCAGCGCGCTCACGGTTGACATGTCCACTTCGTTGAACGTCGTGAGATGCGCCGTGTTGTGCTGTGAGAGCAGCAGATTCTCGGCGATGCGCTTGCGGCGCGTGGACATCCGCTCGCGCGTCTCCCGCTCCCCCGCCGCGATCGGGGGACGCGTGGGCGCGGGGGCGCTCGGCGCCGGGGGACGCGCTGCAACCCCTTGCTCGATCACGTCCGGCTTGCTCACCACGCCGCCGCGTCCCGTCCCCTGCACGGCGGCAAGGTCGATCTTCTGCTCCGCGGCCACGCGCTGCGCAGCGGGCGACACCTTCTGTGCGGCGCCGCTCGATGCCGTCGATGCCGTCGGTGCGGGCGGCGGTGCGGCTTGCGGTGCACTCGCTGCCGGCGCGGCTTTCTGCGCGCTCGCTGCCGGTGTCCCGCCCCCCGCGCCCTCTTGCAGCTCGCCCAGCACCTGGTCGACCTTCACCACCTCCCCCTCGTTGACCGCGCGCTTGGCAAGCACACCATTCGCCAGCGCGGGCACCTCGACGGTGATCTTGTCGGTCTCGAGCTCGACGAGCGTGTCGCCGGTGGAGACCGACTCGCCTTCTTTCTTCAGCCAGCGGGAAACCGTCGCCTCGACGATCGACTCGCCGAGCGGGGGAACCTTGATTGCAGTCATGAGCGCGCCGTAGTTAGCATTCCGCGATCAATATAACGCAGGGCATGGGCATGCGAGGATTGACCCTCTCCGCGCACGGCGGGGTGGACCGGATCGAGCTCCGGGACGACGTCGACGAACCGATTCTCGGACATGATACAGACGTCCGGATTCGCATGCGCGCCGCCGCGCTCAACCATCTCGACCTCTTTCAGCTCGCCGGACTCCCGGGCGTCACCATCACGCCGAAATGGGTGCTCGGCTGCGACGGCACCGGTGTCGTCGAATCGGTCGGTCGCGCCGTGGCGAACGTTGCCGTCGGCGACACGGTAGTCATCAATCCCGGCATCAGCGACCGCACCTGCGAGTACTGTCGCGCTGGCGAGCAGCCGCTCTGCCCGCGCTTCGGCATCATCGGCGAGCATCATCCCGGCACGATGACCGAGCTCGTCGTCGTGCCATCGACGAACGTCGCCGCCATCCGCGCCGACGCCGACGTCGCCGAGGCCGCGGCGCTCACACTGGCGACACTCACGGCGTATCGCATGATTGTGACGCGGGCGCAGGTGAGCGACGGCGAGCGTGTGCTCATCTGGGGGATCGGCGGCGGTGTCGCGCTCGCGTGCCTCCAGATCTGCAAGATGCTCGGTGCGCACGTGACGGTAACGTCGAGCAGCGACGAGAAGCTTGCTCGTGCACGCGACCTCGGAGCCGACGACACGATCAATCATCGTGACGTGGACGTCGGGAAGGAGATGCGCGCGCGCACCGGGAAGAAAGGGGTCGACGTCGTCGTCGACAACGTTGGCGAGATGACGTGGGCGCAGTCGCTCGGCGCACTCGGCCGGCGCGGCCGGCTGGTGACCTGCGGCGGCACGTCAGGGCCGACCGTGACGACCGACGTCCGCAAGCTGTTCTGGAATCAGTGGAGCATCCTCGGCTCCACGATGGGGAACGACGCCGAGTTCACCGCCGTCGTCGAGCACTTCAACGCCGGCCGCCTGCGGCCCCCGATCGATCGCGTCTACCCACTCGCGCGCGGGCGTGAGGCGTTCGAGCGCCTCGCTGCCGGGAAGCAGTTCGGCAAGATCGTCGTGAGCATCGCCTGATGCGCATTCCCCTCCATACGCGCTACAACGACTACGACTCGAAGGGGCACGTCAACAACGCCGTCTACCTGACGTACTTCGAGATCGGCCGTGTGCACGCGTGGGCGGCCGCGGGCGGCACGGTGGATGCCCCCTTCATCCTGGCCGACGCGCGTATCACCTACAAGAGCCCGGCCATGCTCGGCGATCCGCTCGTGCTGGAGGTGACGACGACGGAGATCCGCAACAAGGCGTGGGTGTGGGGCTATCGCGTCGAGGATGCGCGCGACGGGCGGGTCGTTGCCGAGGGGGCGACCACACAGGTGATGTTCGACTACGAGGCACGGCGGCCCATCGCCATCCCGGACGACGTGCGCGCCGCGCTGGCGTGCGTATGAGCGACCGCGAGAACCCGGCTGAGCACGCGCAGTTCGAGGCGGACGAGCAGCGGCGCATCCGCGAGCAGGTGGCGGCCGGGGAGAAGCCTGTGTGTCCGCGCGACGGGACGCCGATGACCGTGCGGTCGATCGGGGGCGGCTCGTTCGGCCTCGGCTATGCCCGTCGGCGCGAGTGGCTCATCTGTCCAGCCTGCCGGCGCAGCGTGATCTTCGATCTGAAGCGGGGCACGCGAAACTGACGCCTGGCGGGGAATTCGACTAGCTTTGCGGCGATGCGCCGGCGGCGGCGCCCACCCGACCTCGACCATGCTTCTCCAAGACACGAGCGCGAATTTCGGCGACCGTCTGCAGACCAGCTTCTCGCAGGTGTTCGGCGACATCGTCCCTGCACTGCTCGGCGCGCTCATCATTCTCTTTGCCGGCTATCTCCTCGCCAAGGTGCTGGAGAAGCTGGCGGACCGCTTCCTCCGGCGCATTCACCTGAACCGAATGCTGGAGAAGGGCGGAGTGATGCAGGCCGTCGAGCGCTCCGGCTCGCACCTCAATCCGGTGCGCGTGCTGGCGAATCTCGTGTTCTGGCTGGTGATGTTCGCCGTCATCCTCGTGGCGGCGAACGCGCTCGGTCTCCAATCGCTGGCGAACGTCTTCTCCGAGCTCGTGAGCTACATCCCGAGCGTGATCGCGGCGATCGTGATCATCCTCGTCGGCATCGTGCTCGGCGGGTTCGTGGGTGGATTGATCGCCGCGTCGGCCGGTGCGCTGCATGGCGGGCGCGCGTTGGCCCGTGTCGGCCGGGGTGGTGTGATCCTGCTGGCGATCTTCATGGCGCTCCAGGAGCTCGGCATCGCGACGGACATCGTGACGACCGCGTTCGCCATTCTGTTCGGCGCGATCGCGCTCGCCATGGCGCTCGCCTTCGGACTCGGGAACCGCGAGCTCGCCGGCCAGGTGACGCGCGAGTGGTACGAGCAATACCGTGCCGAGCGTGACGAGGCACTGCGTCGCGAGCGCGAGATCGAGGCGCGCGAGGATGCCGAGCTCGCCACGGAGTATCCCGAGACCGCGCCGACGGAGGACGAGGGGAAGGAGTAGATCACCGGCGCGGTGCAATGGTGATGGTGTGAGGTGTGGCGGTGCTTATCGAGCATCGTGCCTCTGCCGCCCATCCCGCTCGGCCACATCACCGCCGCGCCCGACCCTGCACGGAAGTATCGGCTGCTCGAGATCGTTCGGCAGCGTATGCGCGAGCGGCGGTACAGTCCGCGCACGGCCGAAGCGTATCTTTACTGGATCAAGCGCTACATCCTATACCACCGCCGGCGTCATCCCCGCGAGCTGGGCGACGCAGATGTCCGGAAGTATCTCTCCTACCTTGCCACGGAACGTGGCGTCGCGGCGGCGACGCAGAACCAAGCGCTGGCCGCGCTGACCTTTCTGTATGACGGCGTTCTGGGCCGTCCGCTGGCGCGGATCGACGGCATAGCGCCGGCGTCGGCGTCCCGGCGCGTGCCAGTCGTCCTGTCACCGCGCGAGGTGCGCGCGCTGCTTGTCCGGATGCGCCCTGATCTGCGACTGTGCGCCGCACTGATGTACGGCAGCGGCCTGCGTGTGACCGAATGCGTGTCCCTTCGGGTCAAGGACGTCGACCTGGATCGTCGTGAGATCATCGTACGCGGAGGAAAGGGGAACAAGGATCGGCGGACGCCCCTCGCGGAGCGATGCGTGGGAGCGTTACGCCGGTGGCTCGATGTTCAGGCGAGGCTGCACCGGGCCGACCAGCGCCGTGCCGTCGGTGTCACCGGGCTGGGGGACGCCCTCGAGCGCAAGTATCCCGGCGCTGCCCGCGAGTGGCCGTGGCGGTACGTGTTTCCCGCGTCGCGAGCCCAACGTGACGCGGCCGGAGTGCGGCGCCGGCACCATCTACACGAGACCGTCCTTCAGCGTGCAATCAAGGATGCCGCGCACTCCGCCGGCATCGCCAAGCGCGTGACCAGCCATTCCCTTCGTCACTCCTTCGCGACGCATCTGCTGGAGTCCGGCGCCGACATTCGCACCGTGCAGGAGCTACTCGGACATAGCGACGTGCGGACGACGATGATCTACACCCACGTGCTGAACAAGGGTGGGTTGGGCGTGATCAGTCCGGCCGATCGGCTGTAGAGCGTCGGCGGGTCGACTCGCTGGTAGCGTTCACGGGTAACGGCGGCACACATGGCCCCGCGCTGGCGCGCGCCGCTCGTGGCCGGGCCGGGTCTACACAGGGGCTTTCGAGCCCCCGCCGGACCAACGCAGATTATCCAGCAGCCGCTCGCTGCATAATGCCACGCGTGCTCCGCCGTCCACCACGCATCCCGAGGCTTCAGAGAGGTTTGCGTCAACGAGCGTTTTCCGCACCGCAGCTTATACGGCGAGGCGCAGTCTGCCTTTCTGCGCTTCGCATTCTCAATGCGCTGTCTAATTGGCGTTAG
>CAYTKA010000004.1:0-98914 GCA_964438255.1 uncultured Gemmatimonadaceae bacterium
AGAGCACAACCTTGCCAAGGTTGGGGTCGCGGGTTCGAGTCCCGTTTCCCGCTCTTGATCGACGACGACGGGGGAGCGCGGACGCTCCCCCGTCTGTCGTATAAAAGGCGCCGCAGCGACGTGACCGCCGGGATGGCGAAACTGGCAGACGCGCGAGACTTAAAATCTTGTGTCCGCAAGGACGTCCGGGTTCGAGCCCCGGTCCCGGCACTGGAACTGGTCAGGTGGTGAAACCGTCGGCCTCACCGCCGTTCAAAACGGAATTTCCTCCGTCTCGGTCGCCTGCGGTTCCGGCGCCACGTCCTTCGCGTCGCGCTTGGCGTCGACCTTCGGCTGCTCGACCTTCTCGCCCTTCGGCGGCCAGATCACACCGTCGCACGAGCGATCGCGGCACTTGAAGTCCGGTGCCTTGGGGTTCCGCTTCGTGAGCCGGTTGTCCCACATCCGTCCACCGCACTTCGGGCAGCTCGGCTCATCCTTCGCGAATGGGCCCGTTGCCTTTGGCTCCGCCGCGAGTGACAGGTCGGCCGTCTCTTCGACGTGCGTCACCGAGTGCGGCGCCGCCGCGAGCACCGTCGGACGCGTACGCCCATAGCGACGCACGTACGCCGCCGCCGGATCGTCCAGTGGCTTCGCGTACTTCCCGTCGCCGTCCATCTGCACCCAGTTCTGCTCGTACGAGTAGAGCTCATGCCCGATGCCGAAGCGCACGGCCGCGCGCTTGAACGCGTCCGTTGCCGCCTGCTTGTAGTCCTTCCCCGTGCCGACGTCCTCTCGAATCACGCCGAGGATCTGCAGGCGCGCCTTGAAGGAGCAGGGGCCCTGATTGGCGTCGTCGTCGAGTCCTGCCACCGGGGGAAGCAACTCGAGCGTCAGATCCCATTCGCCGGGCACCACGCTATCCAACCGCTCGCGCACCGTGTTCGCCTCGATGTACGCGACGAACCGTGCGACGTAACGCCCGTCGCGTGCGATGGACCGCCCATCCTGCCGCCAGCTGATGACACCGGCCGGGAGTGGGGCAGCCAACGCCGCCCAGATGTCGATCTTGTCCAGATGCGTCTCGTGTCTCGCGATCATGCGCTCATCCTTCCATTTCGTTGTCGGTCCACTGCGAGAGCTCCCTATGAGACTCGCTCGAGCTGCCCGTCATGCTTCTTGGCGTGCGCGACCGCCGGGCAATTACGGCCGTGCTCGCAGTACCATCCATGCCGATCGAAGAACACGAGATGCGTCGTCGCGCGTCCGTCGATCCTCTCGTCCACGCGGTAGAGCGATTGCACCGAAGTGCCGGGCCCGCACTTGGCGATCGGGTCCAACGCTTTGACGGCGACGCGAACCACCGGGGCGACGACCGGCTTGGCACGCGCGACCAGGGCGACGCGCGCGTGCGCCGCCCCCTTCGCGCCCTTCGTCCTGGTCTTCGGCTTCGCCGTCGGGCCCTTCATCGTCGTCCGTCTCCCGCCCTTGCTCGCTGCCTTTCCAGTCTTCCGAGCCGCGCCCTTTGCGGCCGCGCTCCTGGCTCCCGTGTTACGAACGCCCGTAACTGCAGTCCTTTTCTTGACTTTCGCCACTTCGACTCCTAGAATGCGCAACGGACGTCGCGTATCTTCGGGTTATGTTCGGTACTGGAATTTAGGGAAATCAGCAACGTATGTCAACGGAAGTGCTAGGCGACCTGCGCCTGCCGGAAGGGGCACCCGAGCTCACCGCACTGGGCAAGCGGCTCGAGATTCTTCGCATCGAGCGCGGCGTCTCCAAGCAGCGCCTCGCACGGCACGCGGGCACATCGCGCCAGCAACTGTGGCGCGTGATGACCGGGAAATCCGAGCTGACGAGCTCGCTCCGGGAGCGCTTGGCTGCTGTGCTCGCTGTCGAAGCGCGGACGCTCACGGCCGACGCTGCCAACGGCGCGTCGGCGCGCGCCACGACGTACGCGCTCGGCGCCGTCGCGATGCCGCCCGCGAGCGCGCCGACGGTCGCCGAGTACCTCACGGACCCGGCGCATCTGGTGGCAACCTTACGCACGCTCCCATCGGGCGACGCCGGCCGCCGCCTCAAGCGCGCACTGCACAACGCGGTCGAGGACCTGGCGGTCGAAGCAGGTCGGGCGCTGCCGCTCGCCTACTCCGAAATTCGGCGACGCGTGCTGGCTGGCGAGCTTTGAGCTCGGCGACGCAGCACCGCACCGCGCGCGACACGAGACCGTGGACGAGCGGCAGGCCGCGAACGATCTGAAGCGTCGGCGATACATCGTGACGCGGCGAGCCGGAGGCGAGTGGCACACACATTCGCCCCCGGCTACTTTTTGCGGATGACCGATGTCGTCGCGCTCGCCGCCGAGCTGCTCGCACTGCAATCGTCCACCGGCTCGGAAGGGCCGGCCGTGGACTTCGTCTCTCGCTGGCTCGTCTCGCGTGGCTGGAACGTCACGACGCAGGAAGTCTCCAAGGGGCGCGCCAACGTCTGGGCCTCGCGCGCCGGAGGGGGGGTGACCTTCTCGACGCACCTCGACACGGTGCCGCCGTACCTCACGCCGCGTCTCGAGGACAATCGGCTGTACGGCCGCGGTGCGTGCGACGCCAAGGGGATCGCCGCCGCCATGCTCTGTGCCGCCGAGCGGCTGAGCGCGGCGAAGGAGCATCGCATCGATCTGCTGTTCGTGGTCGGCGAGGAGAAGGGCTCCGACGGCGCCCGCGCGGCGAATCATCTCCAGGCGACGAGCCGCTTTCTCGTGAACGGCGAGCCGACGGAGAGCAGGCTCGCCTCGGGGGCGAAGGGATCGCAGCGCGTCATCGTCCGCACGCGCGGGCGTGCGGCGCACTCGGCATACGCGGAGCTCGGCGTGTCGGCGATCGAGCCGATGCTCGCCCTCCTCCCGACGGTGAAGTCGTTGCCGCTGCCAAAGGATCCGGTCCTCGGCGACACGACGGTCAACATCGGCACGATTCGCGGCGGAACGGAGGCGAACATCGTTCCGGCGCTCTGCGAGTCCGAGGTGATGTTCCGCCTCGTGGGCGATGTTGCGCCGCTGCGCGACGCGGTGACGGCGTGGGCGGAGGGGAAGGCGGAGCTGGAGTGGGGGTCGTACATCCCGGCGCAGCACTTTCACACCATTCCCGGCTTCGACGTCGCCCCGATGGCGTACACGTCGGACATTCCGCTGCTGAGCCGCTGGGGAACGCCACTGCTGTTCGGTCCCGGCTCCATCCACGTCGCGCACACGACGGACGAATACATCGACGTCGACGAGCTGCGCAACGCCGTGGATGCGTACGAGCGCATCGCGCGCCACCTGCTCGCCGCATGACCGCCGCGCCGCGATCACGACGCATCCGCGTCGCCGTGCTCGGCGCCACCGGCGCTGTCGGACAGACGTTCATTCGCCTGCTCGCGGATCATCCGTGGTTCGAGCTCGCGGAAGTCGCGGCGTCGGAGCGCTCGGCTGGGAAGCGCTATGCCGATGCCGCGCGCTGGATCGGCGACGCGATGCCCGAGCGGGTGGCGGGGCTCACGGTGCTGCCGTGCGATCCCCGTGTGGTGACGTCACCGCTCGTGTTCTCCGCGCTCGACGCGTCCGTGGCGGGAGAGGTGGAGCTCGCGTTCGCGCGCGCGGGGCGCCTCGTGCTCAGCAATGCGAGGAACTTCCGCATGGACGAGGACGTCCCGCTCGTCATCCCCGAGGTCAACGCCGATCACCTCGGATTGCTCGAGGTGCAGCGTGCACGGCGTGGATGGAGCGGCGGCATCGTGACCAACGCGAACTGCGCGTCGATCATGGCCGTGATGGCGCTCGCGCCGCTGCACGAGGCGTTCGGCGTACGCCGGCTGTTCGTCGCGACGATGCAGGCCGTCTCCGGTGCCGGGTATCCGGGCGTGCCGTCGCTCGACATTCTCGGCAACGTGATCCCCTTCATCGGCGGGGAAGAGGCGAAGATCGAGACGGAGATCCTCAAGATGCTCGGCCGGCGCGCCGATACCCGCATCGAGCTCGCGCCGATCAGCATCAGCGCGCACGCCAATCGCGTGGCCGTCGAGAACGGCCACACCGTGTGCATGTCGGTCGAGCTCGAGACGCGCGTCGATGCAGCGGCCGCGCTCGACGTGTTGCGCGAGTGGCGTGGGGACGCGTCGGCGCGCGACCTTCCGAGCTCGCCGCCGCGCGCGCTCGTGGTGACCGATCTTCCCGACCGCCCGCAGCCGCGCCGCGACGTCGGCGCCGGCCGCGGCATGACCGTCACCGTGGGCCGGGTGCGCGAGGATCCGCTCTTTCACGTGAAGCTCGTGGCGATGGGCCACAACACGATCCGCGGCGCCGCCGGCGCCTCGGTCCTGAACGCCGAGCTGCTGGTCGCGACGGGGCAGGCGGGGACCGCGTGATCGTCTGCAAGTTCGGCGGCACCTCGGTCGGCGACGCCGACGCGATCGCGCGCACGGCAACGATCATTCGCGGGCGACTCGACCGGAAGCCGGTCGTGGTGGTGAGCGCCCTTGCCGGCACGACGAACCTGCTGCTGCGCATCGCCGAGCAGGCGGCGAAGGGACAGCTCATCGGCGCGTTGCGCGCCGTGGAGGAGTCGCGGGATCGCCACCTGACGCAGGCGCAGCGGCTGCTCGGAACGGGCGCCGACGGTGACGACGTGGCCACGGAGCTGTCGGCGATGTTCGACGAGCTGGCCGCGCTCGCGGAGGCACTCAACACCCTCGGCGATCTCACGCCGCGGTCGCTCGACACGATCGCCGCCCTGGGTGAGATGCTCTCCTCGGTGCTCGTCGTGGCCGCATTCCGGAAGCTCGGACTGGACGCCGAGCACGTGGACGCGCGCCAGGTGATGATCACCGATGCGAACTTCACGAAGGCGGAGCCGCAGACGGACGCGATCGGGGAGGCGGCGCAGCGCCTCGTCATGCCCCTCGTTCGCGGCGGCAAGGTGCCGGTGATGGGCGGGTTCATCGGTTCGGCCCACGGCACGGGGATCACCACCACGCTCGGGCGCGGCGGCTCGGACTACAGCGCGTCGCTCGTCGGCGCGGCGCTGCAGGCGGACGCGATCGAGATCTGGACGGACGTGGACGGGATGCTGACGGCCGATCCGCGCGTCGTCGACGGGGCACTGCTCATCGAGCGGATCGGGTTCGAGGAGGCGTCGGAGCTGGCGTCGTTCGGGGCGAAGGTGCTGCACCCGAACACGATCGCGCCCGCAGTCATGCGCGGGATTCCCGTGCGGGTGTTGAACTCGAAGCGGCCCGATGGAACGGGGACGCTCATCACCTTCGACGCCCCACGGCGGAACGTGAGCGCGATCGCCGGCAAGAGTGGCGTGACGGTGGTGAAAGTGCGGAGCGCACGGATGCTGCTCGCCGAAGGCTTCATGCGCACGCTGTTCGCCGTGTTCGAGCGGCACCGCACGTCGGTGGACGTCGTCTCCACCTCCGAGGTGAGCGTATCGGTCACGATCGACGATGCGTCTCGGCTGGACGCGCTGCTCGTGGATCTTCGTGCGCTCGGTGACGTGTCGATCGAGCGGAGCCGAGGAATCCTCTCGATCGTGGGCAATGGCCTCGCCGACGGCGGCGCGACGATGGCGCGCGCGCTCGCTGCCATCGGTGACATCCGCATCCACATGCTGTCGCTCAGCTCGAGCGGGATCAACCTCACCGTCGTCGTGGACGGTGATCAGGTCCCCCCCGCGATGCGCCGCCTGCACGACGCATTCTTCGCCGCCGGCGGTCGGTCATCGTGAGTGCGACGCGCCTCGCCCTGATCGGGATGGGGAAGATGGGACGCGCGCTCGCCGAGCTCGCGCCATCGCGCGGCTTCGAGGTCGTCGCCACGCTCGATCACGAGCACCGCGTGACGCGCGAGTCGCTCGATGCCGCCCAGGTCGCGATCGAGTTCACCGCACCCGGCGCTGCCGCGGCGAACGTGCGCGCGTGCCTCGCTGCAGGGTGCCCGATCGTCGTCGGCACCACGGGGTGGTACGACGAGCTGCCGGCGATTCGCGCCGAGGTGGAGCGTGCGAAAGGCGCGTTGCTCACCGCACCCAACTTCTCGCTCGGTGTGGCGATCTTCGATCGCGTCGTCGCGGAGGCGGCGAGATTGTTCGCCGCAGCGGCCGGATTCGACGCGCATCTCATCGAGACGCATCACGCGGCGAAGAAGGATGCCCCGTCCGGGACGGCACGTGCGCTCGCGCACACCGCCGAGGCCGCGTCGGGCACGCCGATTCCGATCACCAGCGTGCGCGTCGGCTCCGTGCCAGGAACGCACGAGCTGGTGTTCGACGCCCCGTTCGAGCAGGTTCGACTCGTCCACGAGGCGCGCGACCGGCGCGTGTTCGCCGAAGGCGCGCTCGCCGCGGCGCGCTGGCTGGTCGGGCGCCGGGGCGTGTTCACCATGCAGGACGTCCTCACGTCTCAGTCGGGGCAGCACCGATGAGCGACACACGATTGGTCGGCTGCGGAACGGCGTTGGCCACCCCCTTCACCAGCGGCGGTGCCATCGACGAGCGGGCCTTGCGTGGTTTCGTGCAGTGGCAGATCGACGAGGGAATCGACTTCGTCGTGCCCTGTGGATCGACCGGCGAAGCGGCGACGATGACACCGGCAGAGCATCGGCGCGTCGTCGAGATCACGGTCGAGGTGGCGCGTGGACGGGTGCCCGTGGTTGCCGGCGCCGGCGCGAACGACACGAAGAAGGCGATCGAGCTTTCCAGGCAGATGAAGGAGGCGGGCGCGACGCATCTGTTGCACGTCTCGCCGATGTACAACAAGCCGCCGCAGCGCGGGATCGTCGCGCACTTCACGGCCATCGCCGACGCGGTGAATCTGCCGATCGTCGTCTACAACGTGCCCGGACGGACGGGGAGCAACATCGAAGCCGCCACGACGCTCGAGCTGGCGAAGCACAAGCACATCACGAGCGTCAAGGAGGCGTCGGCCAACCTCGCGCAGATCACCGACGTGATCGCCGGCAGGCCGACGGAGTTCACCGTCCTCTCCGGCGACGACGAGCTCACGCTCCCGGTCCTCGCGCTCGGCGGCGACGGGCTGATCTCGGTGATCTCGAATGTCGCGCCCAAGCTGACGACGGAGCTCGTGCGCCTCGGGCGCGCGGGGAAGAGTGCCGAGGCGCGCGAGGTTCACCGGCGGCTGCTGCCGTTGATGCGCGCCGCGTTCATCGAGTCCAACCCGCTGCCGATCAAGGCCGCGCTCGCGATGATGGGGAAAATGGAGAATGTGTTGCGGCTTCCGCTGGTTCCGTTGGCCGAGGGCAAGGCCGACACCGTGCGATCGGCGCTGAAGCAGGTGGGAGCGCTCTGATGGCCAAGGTCGCGCTCGATCAGCGCTTCGCCGCCAAGCTGCTCGGCTACGCCGAAACGCCGCCCGGTGGCCCGATCGCACCCGACGCCGAACGGCTCGTGGATGCGTTGCTCGACGCGCTGGAGCGCGGCGAGGTGCGTGCGGCGGAGCGGGACGAGCAGGGAAACTGGGAGGCGGTCGCGTGGGTGAAGCGGGGCATTCTGCTCGGCTTTCGCCTCGGCCGGGTGGTCGAGATGTCGATCGGCGGCCATCACGGCGAGCCGCGCTTCCCGTTCTTCGACAAGCACGTCTACCCGCCGCGCAGCCTGACGCTCGATGATGGCGTGCGCGTGGTGCCCGGCGGGTCGGCGATTCGCCGCGGCGCGTATCTCGCCCCGGGTGTCGTGTGCATGCCGCCGATGTACGTGAACGTGGGGGCATGGATCGGCGCCGGGACGATGGTGGATTCGCACGCGCTCGTCGGCTCATGCGCGCAGATCGGTGAGCGCGTGCACCTGAGCGCGGCGGCACAGATCGGCGGCGTGCTGGAGCCGGTGAACGCGGCGCCGGTCGTGATCGAGGACGACGTGCTCGTCGGGGGCAACTGCGGCGTGTACGAGGGAACGATCGTACGTGCCCGGGCGGTGCTGGCCGCCGGTGTCGTGCTCACGCGCGGGACTCCCGTGTACGATCTGGTACACGAGCGCGTCCATCGCGCCGACGGCGCGCGGCCGCTGGAGATTCCCTCGGGCGCCGTCGTCGTGCCCGGCGCGCGGAAGGTGTCGGGCGGCTGGGGCGCCGAGCAGGGGCTCTCGCTCCAGACCCCGGTCATCGTGAAGTACCGCGACGAGCGCACTGACCTCGCAACGGCGCTCGAAGGATGGCTCCGCTGACTCGCGATACGCTCCGCGTCGCCGGCGAGCTCCGCGTGCCGGGCGACAAGTCGATCTCGCATCGTTCGCTCATCTGCAGCGCGCTGGCGCCGGGTCTGTCGCGCGTGCGCGGCATCCTCATGTCGGCCGACGTGCAATCCACCGCTGGTGTGCTGCGCGCGCTGGGCGTGGACATCCCTCCGCTCGATCGAGACATCGAGATCGGGGGCGTCGGGCCGCGCGGGCTGCGTACCCCGACCGCCGAGCTGGATTGCGGCAACAGCGGGACGAGCGCGCGCCTGCTCGCCGGCGTCGTTGCCGGCGCCGGCCTCGAGGCGACGTTCATCGGCGACGCCAGTCTGAGCCGGCGGCCGATGCGCCGGGTGAAGACGCCCCTCGAGCAGATGGGCGCGACCGTGGAGCTTCCGCCGCATGGCGGACTGCCCATGAGGGTTCGAGGGGGCGAGCTCGCCGACATCGAATGGCGGAGCGAGACGGCGAGCGCGCAGGTGAAAAGCTGCATCCTCCTCGCCGCGCTCTGCGCCGGCGTGGAAGCCACGGTGCGCGAGCCGTCGCGCTCGCGCGATCACACCGAGCGCATGCTCGCCGCCATGGGCGCCGACGTCTGGACGAGCGACGAGGCGGTGCTTCTCCTCCCCCGGCAGACGCTCGCGCCACTCGACATGATGGTGCCCGGCGATCCGTCCTCGGCCGCGTTCTTCGCGGCGTTGGCGGCGCTCGCGCCGCAGGGACAGATCCTGCTCGCGCACGTCTGTGTGAACGAGACACGCACCGGCTTCTTCGCCGCGCTGCGCCAGATGGGCGCCGACATCACGCTGCACAACACGGTGCGCGAAACGGGCGAGCACGTCGCCGACGTCGCCGTGATCGGTGGCGGCACCCTATCCGCCGTATCGGTGACCGGGGACGCGATCCCGACGCTGATCGACGAGCTGCCCTTGCTCGCCTGCGTCGCAGCCTATGCGAACGGCGAGACGCGCGTGACCGGTGCCGAGGAGCTGCGAGTGAAGGAGAGCGATCGCATCAGCGCCGTCGTGGGCAATCTGCGCCTGCTCGGCGCCGACGCCGAGGAGCTCCCTGACGGCTTCGTCGTGCGCGGCACGCGCCCGCGGCTGCGCGGCGTCGTCACGACACACGGTGATCACCGCCTCGCGATGGCGTTCGGCATTCTCGGCGCAATCCCCGGCAACGAGATCGCGATCGACGACCGCGACTGCGTCGCCGTGTCGTACCCGTCGTTCTGGGAGGATCTGGCGCGGGTGACGGCATGAATGAGACGTCGCTCCGCATGGTCATCGCGATCGACGGGCCGGCGGCGTCGGGAAAGTCCTCCACGGCGCAGTGGGTTGCTGAACAGCTCGGGTACCTGCACGTCGACTCGGGCTCGCTGTATCGTGCGCTCACCGCCGCGCTGCTCCGGCAAGGGGCGCCGCCGGAGCGCTGGACGCCGGCGACGATGCTCGCTCAGGGAGGTCGTGTGGCGCTCCGCGCCGAGTCGACCACCTTCGGTGCGCTCATCGACGGCCAGCCGGCGGAAGAGGAGATCCGCGGTGCGCTGGTGACGGAGCACGTATCGCACGTTGCCCGCGTCCCTGACGTGCGTCGGTGGGTGAACGCGCAGGTCCGTCACACGGCCGAGCGCCACGATGTGGTGGCGGACGGCCGCGACATGGGGACCGCGGTCTTTCCCGACGCGCCCCTCAAGATCTTTCTCGTTGCCGATCCGTGGGAGCGCGCCCGGCGGCGATTGACGCAGCGCCTCGGCCGCCGGCCGACCGACGAGGAGATCGCTGCGGAGACGGACCTCATCGTGCAGCGGGACGCGAAGGACGCGACGCAGACCGTTCAGGCGAAGGATGCCGTCCTGCTCGATACGACGTATCTGACCCAGGCGGAGCAGGTCGAGCGTATCGTCGCGCTGGCTCGCGCCGTAAGTCACCGTCCGCGCGTCACTTAAGGTTGACGGCCGCCGTCGGTCGCGATAGATTTACAGGTTCGCTCTGATCGTGCCGCCGACTGTGCCATCGGGCTGGTGCCCGGGGCGTTTCTGCGACACGACTGCGCCGCGCCATCGTGGCGTGCGCAACAACCCCAGACTCGACGCGGCGAGCGAAAACATTCCGCGATCTAGGAGACTTTTTTCACACGTATGACCGAGCTCGACACCCCTACCGGCACGGCGCTGAGCGCCCGCGAGAAGCGCGATGCGCAGCGCGCGCAGCTTCGCCCGCTTGCCAACCTGCGTCCGGAAATGCTCGACGACGAGGACTGGTACTCGCCCGACGAGCAGGAAGCGATGATGGCGATGTACAACGGCACCATGGCCTCGATCGACGAGGGCGAGATCGTCAAGGCTCGCGTCCTCGAGATCCGCGAGAACATGGTGGTGCTGGATATCGGCTTCAAGTCGGAGGGCAGCGTGCCCTTCGAGGAGTTCAAGGATTTTCCCGACCTCAAGATCGGTGACGAGGTCGAGGTCCTGCTCGAGCACCTCGAGGACCAGGAAGGGTCGGTCGTGCTCTCGAAGAAGAAGGCGGACTTCATGCGCGTGTGGGAGCGCATCCGTCTCGCCTACGAGAACGAGCAGCCGGTCGAAGGCACGCTGGTCAAGAAGATCAAGGGCGGTGTCGTCGTCGACCTCATGGGCGTCGACGCGTTCCTCCCCGGCTCGCAGATCGCACTCCGCCGCGTGCCGAACATCGACGAGCTGCTCGGCCAGAAGTTCGAGTTCAAGATCATCAAGCTCAACAAGCGCCGCCGCAACATCGTCGTCTCGCGCCGCGTGATCCTCGAGAACGAGCGTGCGGGCAAGCGCGAGAAGCTCATGAAGGAGCTGGAGAAGGATCAGATCCGGAAGGGCGTCGTCAAGAACATCACCGACTTCGGTGCGTTCATCGATCTCGGCGGAGTGGACGGGCTGCTCCACATCACCGACATGTCGTGGGGACGCATCTCCCACCCGTCGGAGATGGTCGCGATCGGTCAGGAGCTCGAGGTCAAGGTCCTGGACATCGACTGGCAGCGTGAGCGCATCTCGCTCGGCCTCAAGCAGCTCCAGAGCTATCCGTGGAAGGACGTGGCCGAGAAGTATCCGGTCGGCACGCGCGTGCAGGGGAAGGTCGTCAGCATCACGAACTACGGCGCCTTCATCGAGCTCGAGCCGGGCATCGAGGGGCTCGTGCACATCAGCGAGATGAGCTGGACGCGCAACGTCCGCCATCCGTCGAAGCTCGTGTCCATCGGCGAGACGATCGAAGCGGTCGTGCTCAAGGTCGATCCGAACGAGGAGAAGATCTCGCTCGGCATGAAGCAGACGGAGCAGGATCCGTGGGTCGTGCTGCCGCTCAAGTATCCGGTCGGCACGCGCATCAACGGCAAGGTGCGCAACCTCACGAGCTTCGGCGCGTTCGTCGAGATCGAGCCGGGGATCGACGGCCTCATTCACATCTCCGACATGAGCTGGACGAAGCGCGTGCAGCATCCGTCGGAGGTCGTGAAGAAGGGAGACGCCGTGGATGTCGTGATTCTGAATATCGACTCGGAGAACAAGAGGATCAGCCTTGGACTGAAGCAGGCCGAGGAGGATCCGTGGCTGCGCATCGGTGAGACCTATCCGGTCGGCACCGAGATGCGGTCCAAGATCGTGCGTCTGATGGACAAGGGCGTCGTGGTCGACATCGGCAACGACATCGAGGGCTTCGTGCCGATCTCGCAGCTCGGACAGGGGCAGACCGTGACCAGCCCGGCCGACGTGGTGTACGAGGGGATGAACCTCGACACGCGGGTGCTCGAGGTCGATCCGATCCACCGCCGCATCGTGCTCAGCGTGGTGAACATTCCCGCCGAGCAGCCGCCGCGGCCGGAGACGCCGCCGAAGATCCACACGGACGAGGGTGACGTCGTCGACGTCCCGATGGACATCGGCGCCGAGGAGTAATCGCTCGATCGGCCCGGAGGATAAAGAGCCCGCGACGGCGTGTCGCGGGCTCTTTGTCTTTTCTTTGTCTGTGACCACGGTGATTCTGGGCGGGCGTGTTCGTCACTCTCTCACACGCCCGTCGTCCAATCGGCCCCCACCGGCTTCATGGACACCAATTCGTCGGCCGCGCCGCGCCCTGTGCGCCCCTCGCATCCCCCGCTTGCCGCGCTGACCGGACTCCGATTCATCGCCGCGATGACGGTGATGTTGTATCACGTCGTTCCGGAGCTCGCGCCCGCCTCCCTCGGCGACGCGGCGACGCGACTGATCGGCTTCGGCTACCTCGGCGTCCCCCTTTTCTTCGTGCTGAGCGGGTTCATTCTCGCCTACACCTATCTCGACGTCACCACCGGAACGCTCCGCGGCTCGGTACGCGCCTTCGGGCGGGCGCGCGTGGCGCGCATCGTCCCCGTGTACCTCTTCGCTCTGGTGCTGGCGCTGCCATTCTTCCTGCTGTTGCAGGTCAATCGGACCCACGGCGCGGCGGCGATGCGACGGATCGTCGCAACATTGGTGACGACGCCTCTTCTGTTGCAGTCGTGGTGGCCGACGACGGCGTGCCGGTGGAACTGCCCGGCCTGGTCGCTCTCCGTGGAGGCGTTCTTCTACGTGCTCTTCCCGTGGATCGGCCTCTGGCTTCTGCGGCGCGCCCGGGGTGCGCTCTCCGCGGCCGCCGTGCTCTGGGCGGCCGGGTTGATTGCGCCGGTCCTCTATCTCGCACACTCCCCTGACGGGCTCGCGCGGGCGATGCCGACGGACCATGGCGCGTGGCTCGAGACACTCAAGTTCAATCCGATCGTCCACGTCGGCGAGTTCCTCATCGGCGTCTGCGCGGGTCTGATGTTCCTCGGCCGGCGTCGCGGCGAGTCGAGCCGATGGCTCGGCTGGAGCGCGCTCGGCGGAGTGATCGCGACGGTATGGATGCTCATGACGTCCGACGCGGTGCCCTTCGTGCTGCTCCACTCGGGCGTCCTGGCCCCGTTATGGGCGCTGGTCATCTATGCGCTGGCGGCGGGCGACGGCCCGGGGACTCGACTGCTGAGCACCCGGCCGCTGACGCGATTGGGCGAGGCCAGCTACGCGCTCTTTCTCACGCACGGCCCCGTGCTCGGGTACTACATACTGTTCGTCAACGCCGTCGTCGTGGCATTTCCGAGCGCCGCTGCGATCGACCCGCGGCTCTTTCTCGCCGCCTATCTCCTGTTGGCAGTCGGGTTCGCGCGAGTCGTATTCTCGAGACTCGAGGAGCCGGCGCGGCGCGCCCTTCGAGGCTGGCGTCGCGACGTGTCGCACGAGACGGCGCCCGACGTGGCGCTCGCGCGCGCCTGACGCGACACGCGGCACGGCGTGGGAGCGGCTGGAGGTCTCGAGCGTGGGAACGACAGCTCAGACCGTGAACGCGGAGACCAGCGTCTGCAGCCGGATGGCGCTGTCGGAAAGCTGGCTCGCCGTCGCCGCGACCTCCTGCGAGGCGGCGGCCGTTTCCTCCGCTGCGCCGCGCGCCTGCTCGCTCGACTGGGCCTGCGAGTCCACGTGTGTCGTCGCCATGCCGACCTGTTCGCTGAGCTGCTGCACCGCGTCGCGGTTCGATTGCGCCGTGTCGCGCACCGAGCGCGTGAGCTCGTCCATGCGCGCGATGGCGCGATGGATCGTGTCGAGCGCGTCGGTGACCGTGCGCGACGTCGAGTCCACGTTGCCGAGCGAACCGACGCCGTCGCGGAAGGCGGCGACCGCCGTGGAGACCTCGTGGCGCATCGTCGCCACGACGGTGCGCACTTCGTCGGCCGTGTTGTTGCTCAGGTCGGCCAGCTTGCGCACCTCCTCCGCCACGACGGCGAAGCCGCGCCCGCGCTCGCCGGCACGAGCGGCCTCGATCGCCGCGTTGAGGGCGAGCAGGTCCGTCTGCTCGGAGATCTGCTGGATGGTGTGGAGGAAGTTCTGCACGACGGCCGACGACTGCTGCACGCGCTCCACGTTCGCCGCCGACGCACCGATCACGTCCCGCGCGCGCGTGAGCGTGGTCATCGCCTCGCCAATCCCCTGGCGCGCGCTGTCGGTGAGCTGACGGACCTCCACCTCGAGCGCCCGCGCGTCGGCGGCCGTGGAGTCGAGCACTTCCGCGGTCTGCTGTACGCGCGCGAGCACGGCGTGCGTGCCGACGACCGCCGTCCGTTGATCCTGCGCTGCTCCCACGATCTGGCCGATCGTCTCACTGACGCGGTTCGTCGCCTCGGCCGCCGCGCCCGACACCGTCGTGAGCGCACGCGACGCGTCGGCGAGGTCGCGCGACTCCCGCTGGATCTCGCGGACGAGCTGCGCCAGGCGGCGCGTCGTGTCCGCGAGCGCCTGAGCGACGACGCGATATTCTTCGTCGAGCCCCGTCGCGTCGATCTTCGACTGAAGATCGCCCTCGCCGACGCGCTGCGCGGCGCCGGCCAGCACGGTGAGCGGCCGCGTCACGGCGCGCAGCGTCACGAACCCGACCACCAGCGCGCTCAACAGCCCGATCGCGAGCAGCGTCCGTACCGAGAGTTGCTGGCGCGCCACGAGACGCTCCGCAGCACGCAGCATGGCCGAGGCGCGCTCGTCCTCGGTGCGAATGATCACACTCGACTCGGTGAACAGGGAATCGAGCAGCATCGACGATGCAGCGGCCTGGCGCGTCGCCGCCTGCGGATCGCCGACGTCCACGTACGCGCGCGCGATGGCCAGTCGCGTGCCGATGCGCCCCTGGAGTCCGCCGATCTGTGTCAGCCGCGCACGCTCCGCCTCCGTCATCACGTCGCCGGTGACGAGGAGGTTGCGAAGCGAATCGGCGGCGTCGCTGACGCTGTCCATGCGCGCCAGGCTCCCACCACCCGGCTGGAGCAGGTCGTTCTGGGCGAGCACGACGTACTGTCGCGTCGCTTCCTGGCTGGCGAACAGCAGGTTCTTGACGGCGATCACCTGCTTCGTCCGCTCCTGCAGGTCGTGGTGCGCCGAACGGAGAAGTGTCGTGCCGACGACGCCGGTGAAGAACAGAAGAACGATCGTCGAGCCGAAGCCGAGGAGCATGCGACGCCGGATCGTCCACCGCATCCTGAACCGGCGTATCATCGGCCGGCCTCCCGGACGATGACTGCCTTCTGCACCGGGTTGCGGTCCGCATCGAAGCGGATGACCCCCGTCGCACCGGCGAATGGCGGGTTCGATTGGCCCACGCCGGCGATCCAGTCGCGCACACGACGGCGATTCGGGCCGACGGCGTGCACGGCGTTTCCGATCAGCATGGCCGCGTCATAACCGAGTGCGCCCCAATGGTCGGCGGTGTGGGTGGTACGCTGCCGGAATGCGGCGGCGAAGCGCGCGCCCTCCGGTGTCGCCGGGCGCTCGGCATCGTAGAGCAGGATGTAGCGCATCCCGCGCACCTCGCGCGCCGCGGCGCTGTCAGGAGGCTCGGGCGGGTTGGTGCCGATGAACGCGGGCGAGCCGCCGACCGCACGCAGCTTGCGCAGTGCGGAGCGCTCGTCACCCGCATTCGCCTGCATGACCACGGCGGGGACGTGACGCTTGCCGAGCCGCTTGGCGTATGCGTCGAACTCCGGGATCTCCTCCGTGAACGGATCGCGTTCCACCAGGACGCCGGTGCGCTTGGTGAACTCCTTGGAGAAGCTGTGCAGAAAGTCCTTGCCCGAGGGATCGTTGCGATAAATGACGCCGGCCCGCAGTGCGTGCAGGCTGTCTGCGACGTAGCGCGCCACGGCGCGTGCCTGCTCCGCGGCAGTGGGGCAGACGCGGAAGACCCAGGGCGATGAAAGCGTGACCGCCGCGGCGCTCGCCGTCGGAGAGATGGCGACGAGAGCATTCTGCCCGGCGTGCTCCCGGTCGTCGTAGACGGCCGCGGCACTGATCGTCGCTGCACTTTCCGTGTGCCCGACCACGCCGATCACGCGCGGATCGTCGCGGAACGCCGCCGCGATGGCGACCGGGGAATCGGCTGATTGGGGTGCCCGCCGCAGAGCCAGCGTCGGGATGCCCGGTTTCTTGCGGGCGTTCAGCTCGTCGAGGGCGATCTGGACCCCCTCGAACACGTTGGCGTAGCGCTCGGGCGATTTGAGCCCGACGGCGACACCGACGAGGAGGGTGTCGCCACGTGTTGCCGCCGCCCCCGAGGTCGCCGAGCACGCGCTACTCGCGTGCAGACAAACGCCGGAGACGACGACGTGGAGCGCGATCCTGCGGTGCCGCATGAATTGTCCGGCGTCGGAACGAATCATGTGCGAGCCGAGCGTACGAGGGGACCGACGTCGCGCGATGGGCGGGAGGGGTACGGCGGCGCGATCCGGGGCGGGGATGGTAACGGTAGGACGATGGAGCGGCCGGGTGGGAAACCGGCCCGGCGGCTAGAAGCCCCCCTGTGTGCACGATACCTTTCTGCGCCTATGACCATGCGAGAGAAGCTCGGACTCCTCGAGCGCCGGGCCGCCGAGGCGGAGCTCGGCGGCGGCGAGGCGCGACTCAAGGCGCAGCACGCGAAGGGGAAGCTGTCGGCACGGGAGCGGCTCGATCTGCTGCTCGACGACGGGAGCTTCGTGGAGCTCGACCGGTTCGTCGTCCACCGCTCACATGACTTCGGCCTCGAGGAGCAACGCATCTTCGGCGACGGCGTCGTCACCGGATACGGACGAATCGACGGGCGGCTCGTATATGTGTTCTCCCAGGACTTTACGGTGTTCGGCGGCTCGCTCAGCGAGGCCTTCGCCGAGAAGATCTGCAAGGTGATGGACCTGGCGGTCCGCAACGGCGCGCCCGTGATCGGCCTCAACGACTCGGGAGGGGCGCGAATTCAGGAGGGTGTCGTGTCACTCGGCGGCTACGCCGACATCTTCCTGCGCAATACGCTGGCGTCCGGCGTCGTGCCGCAGATCAGTGCCATTCTCGGCCCGTGCGCCGGCGGGGCGGTGTACTCGCCGGCGATCACCGACTTCACCTACATGGTGCGGAAGTCGAGCTACATGTTCGTCACCGGTCCCAACGTCGTGAAGACCGTGACGCACGAAGACGTGACGATGGAGGAGCTGGGGGGCGCCGACACGCACACGCAGAAGTCCGGTGTCGCGCACTTTGCCTATGACTCCGAGCCAGCCTGCCTCCAGGCCATTCGCGATCTGTTCCGGTACATCCCGAGCAACAACCTGGATGATCCACCCCGCGGCCGCGGGACCGACCCGCGCGACCGTCGCGACGAGGCGTTGCTCGACATCGTGCCGGACAACCCGAACAAGCCGTACGACATGCACGAGGTCATTCGACGCATCGTGGACGACGGTGAATTCTACGAGGTGCAGAAGGAGTTCGCGTCCAACATCATCTGCGGCTTTGCGCACCTGGGCGGATGGAGCGTGGGGGTGATCGCGAATCAGCCCGCGGTGCTCGCCGGCGTGCTCGACATCGACGCCTCGGTGAAGGCGGCGCGGTTCATCCGCTTCTGCGATGCGTTCAACATCGCGCTCGTGACGCTCGAGGACGTGCCGGGCTTCCTGCCCGGCGTGAGTCAGGAGCATCACGGCATCATCCGCCACGGCGCCAAGCTCCTCTTCGCGTACTGCGAGGCCACCGTGCCGAAGCTCACGGTGATCACGCGCAAGGCGTACGGCGGGGCGTACGACGTCATGAGCTCGAAGCACATCCGCGGCGACCTCAATCTCGCCTGGCCGACGGCGGAGATCGCCGTGATGGGGCCGAAGGGCGCGGTGGAGATCCTCTTTCGCAAGGAGATCGCCGAGAGCCCGGACCCCGAGGCAGCGACCGAGGCGAAGATCACCGAATATCGCGGCAAGTTCGCGCATCCGTACATCGCCGCCGGCCGCGGTTATCTGGACGACATCATCGATCCGCGCGACACGCGGCCACGGTTGATCGACGCGCTGGAGACCCTGCGCGCGAAGCGCGACGGCAATCCGCCGAAGAAGCACGGCAACATTCCGCTCTGATGTTCAGCAAGGTCCTCATTGCAAATCGCGGCGAGATCGCGCTCCGGGTCATCCGCGCCTGTCGCGAGCTCGGCGCCAAGACGGTCGCCGTGTACTCCGAGGCCGACGCGCGCGCCCCGCACGTGCGAGAGGCGGACGAAGCGGTGCTGCTCGGCCCGGCGCCGTCGAGCGAGTCGTATCTCAAGGGGGATGCGATCATCGCCGCGGCCAAGCGCACCGGAGCCGAGGCGATCCATCCCGGCTACGGATTCCTCTCCGAGCGCGAATGGTTTGCGCGCGCGGTGCGCGAGTCGGGGGTCGTGTGGATCGGTCCTCCGGCCGAAGCGATCGCCGCCATGGGCAGCAAGACGGCGGCCCGCGGGCTGGCGATCAAGGCGGGTACACCGGTGGTACCGGGCACCACGAGCGCGCTGGCGAGCGCAGAGGAAGCGGCGGAGATCGCCGAACGGTTCGGTTATCCGGTGCTGCTCAAGGCGGCTGCCGGCGGCGGCGGCAAGGGCATGCGCGTGGTGCACAGCCGCGACGAGGTCGCCGCGTCGCTCGAGGCGGCGCGACGCGAGGCGCGCAACGCGT
Organism: uncultured Gemmatimonadaceae bacterium; assembly: GCA_964438255.1. Taxonomy (GTDB): domain Bacteria; phylum Gemmatimonadota; class Gemmatimonadetes; order Gemmatimonadales; family Gemmatimonadaceae; genus AG11. The sequence goes on from CAYTKA010000004.1 coordinate 18,720, forward strand.
TCGGTGACGATTCCGTGTACGTCGAGAAGTACATCGTCGGGCCGCGCCACGTGGAGATCCAGGTGCTCGGGGATTCCTACGGGACGATGCTGCATCTGGGTGAACGCGAGTGCTCGGTGCAACGCCGCCACCAGAAGATGATCGAGGAGGCGCCGAGCCTCGCCGTCACTCCCGCGCTGCGGGCGCAGATGGGCGCAGCGGCGGTGGCCGCGGCGAACGCAGCCGGGTATGTGAACGCGGGCACCTGCGAGTTCCTGCTCGATGCGCACGGGCAATTCTATTTCCTCGAGATGTATACGCGCATTCAGGTCGAGCATCCGGTCACCGAGCTCGTGTCTGGGATCGACCTGGTGCAGTGGCAGATTCGCATCGCGGCGGGGGAGCGGCTTCCCTTCACGCAGGCGGAGCTCACGCCCCGCGGATGGGCCATCGAGTGTCGCATCACGAGCGAGGATCCAGCGAACGGATTCCTCCCGTCCACGGGTCGCGTGCAGTACCTGCACACGCCGAGCGGCCCGGGCGTACGCTGGGATGGCGGGATCGAGACCGGGAGCGAGATCTCGCTGTACTACGATCCCATGCTCGCCAAGCTGATCGTCTGGGGCGCGTCGCGCCCTGAGGCGATCGAGCGGATGCATCGCGCGCTGCTCGAGCTCACGATCGACGGCGTGGACACGTCGCGCGATTTTCACCTGCGCGTGATGGAGGACGACGACTTCCGCCGCGGCGCGATCGAGATTCAGTGGCTCGAGCGACGTCTGCCCGAGCTGACCGGTCGCAAGCCCGATCGCGCCGGTGTCGTACGTGCGGCAATCGCCGCCGCGCTGCTTGCGGAGCGCGATCGCTCGTCGCCGCGCCGTGCCGCGGCGTCGGCCGCCCCCGCGACGGCGACGAGCGGGTCCCTTGCCAACTGGCTGCGCGCGGCCCGCCTTGGGGGGCTGCGGTGAGCGAGACGGCGGCCCTCGTGGAGATCGCGAGCGTGGCGGCCGGTGGTGACGGCGTCGGACGCACGGGTGGGATGGTCGTGTTCGTCCCACGCACCGCGCCGGGGGACGTGGCGCGTGTGCGCCTCACCCCCGCCAAGCGCTTCGCGCGCGGCACGCTCGAGTCGCTGGACGTACCGTCGCCGCAGCGCATCGAGCCGCCATGTCCGCATTACACGCTCGACCGCTGCGGCGGCTGCCAGCTCCAGCACATGACGTACGAGGCGCAACTCGCCGCCAAGAGCGCGATCATCGGTGACGCATTGCGGCGCATCGGGAAGCGCGACGTGATCGATCCCCCCGTCGAGCCGAGCGATGCGCAATGGCGGTACCGCCGCAAGCTCACGCTGCATGTGCGGCGGCTCGTGAGCGGCTGGATTGCCGGCCTGCATCCATACGACGATCCCGCGGCGGTCTTCGACCTTCGCGATTGCCCGATCACGGAGGAACGTGCGCTGACCGTGTGGGGCGAGCTGCGCGCTGCGTTCGATCTATTGCCCGAGGAGCGCGCGCTGCGCGTGTCCGTGCGATTGCTCGAGCGCGGCGCGGCCGTCGTGGTCGAGGGTGGACGTGCGTGGCGCTCACCGGAGGATTTCCTGGCGCGGGTGCCGTCGGTGGCCGAGCTGTGGTGGGAGCCGGCGCAGGGACGCGCGCGGTTGGTGGCGAGTCGGGACGCCGCACAGAGCGGCGCGTCGTTCGTGCAGGTGAACGCGCGCGTCGCCGTGCAGCTCCGCGCGCACGTCCTCGCACGCGCCCGCAGCCATGATCCGCGCGTCGTCGTCGATGCATATGCCGGCACCGGGGCAACGGCCATCCCCCTCGCGGCAGAGGGCCGACGCGTCGTGGCCATCGAGCTCGATCGCGCAGCGGTCGCGCAGCTCGAGCGCCACCTTCCGGCGCCGTCGCGCGCGATTGCCGGACGTGTCGAGGAGCATCTCGCGCGCGCGCTCCCGGCCGACGTCGTTCTGCTCAATCCGCCGCGCGCCGGCGTAGAGGTACGGGTGACCGAGGTCCTCCAGCGTGCCCAACAGCCGCCAAAGGCCATCGTGTATGTCAGTTGCGATCCCGCCACGCTCGCGCGCGATCTGGCGCGCCTGAGCCGCTATCGACTGGCGAGCGTGCGTGCGTACGACATGTTTCCCCAGACCGCACACGTGGAGACGGTGTGCGAGCTCGTTCCGGAGCGGGAGGCAGCGTGAAGTATCTCGTGCAGGTGGGTGACGAGGAGGCCGAGGTGCTGCTGGACGGCAACGTCGTCGAGGTCGACGGTACGATGACGGAAGCGCACCTGACCGAGTTGGAGGGGACGCCGGTGCGCCTGGTGACGATCGGCACCGAGGTGCATCGCGTGGTAGCGCGCCGCGGCGACGGGCGCGGGCAGTACACACTTTGGCTCGACGGCTTCCGCTATGACGTGGAAGCGCTCGACGAACGGTCGCGCGCCATCCGCGCGCTCGGCGGCGCATCCTCCGCCGCGACCGGACCGGCCCCGCTGGTCGCGCCGATGCCGGGGATGATCGTACGGGTCGGGGTGCAGGTAGGCGATCGTGTGCAGGCGGGGCAGAGCCTCGTCGTCATGGAGGCGATGAAGATGGAGAACGAGCTGCGGGCGACGTCGGCGGGTGCGGTGAAGAGAGTGCTCGTGCAGCCGGGAACGGCGGTGGAGAAGGGTGCCGTGCTTCTGGAGCTCGAATGATGCGCGCCGTCATTGCGACGCTCGTGCTGCTCGCTGCCGCCGGCTCGCCGGCGCTCGCGCAGGTGCCGAACACCGACATCTACCTCGCGCCGCTCTCTCGTCGCGGCGATTCACTGATCGTCGGCCGTGCCGAAAACATCACGCATCGCCCGGGCTACGACAACCAGCCGTCGTTCCTGCCGGACAACAGCGCCATTCTCTACACCGTGGTCGGCGACGACGGCCGCGCCGACATCTGGCGCTACGACATCGCGACGCACCGCACGACGCGCGTCACGTCGACCCCCGAGAGCGAGTACTCGCCGACGGTCATGCCGGACGGCAAGCGGTTCAGCGTGATTCGCGTCGAGCTGGATTCCACGCAGCGCCTGTGGAGCTTCGCGCTCGACGGCTCCGATCCGCAGCTCGTGCTCACGGCACTGAAACCGGTCGGCTATCACGCATGGCTCAGACCCGACCGCCTGGTGACGTACGTCCTCGGTACGCCGAGCACGCTGCACGTGATCGATCGCGACGGCACGCACGACCAGACGCGTGCGCGCGACATCGGTCGCGCGTTGAACGTCATTCCCGGTCAGGACGCCTTCACCTTCACCCAGCGGGACAGCACGAAAGCGCTGTGGATCATGGTGCAGGCGATCGACGGCGGCGACGCGCAGCCGATCATTCGGGCGTCATCGGACAACGAGTTTCACGTGTGGACGCCGGAGGCCGTCCTGCTCACGACGTCGCGCGGCATCCTCGTGCGGTGGAACGGGGCGGGCGGCTCGGACGCGAAGTGGATCCCGAGCGCCGATCTCACGGCGAATGGCGTGAAGAACGTCAGCCGACTCGCCGTCAGCCCTGACGGACGCTGGCTGGCCTTCGTCGCCGAACCGATCGCGCCCTAGCGCTTGCGGCCGGGGGCGATCGCGTTGCGCCCGAAGCGCGCCCGCACGGCGTCCATCGCGCGCGAGACGTTCACGTCCTTCTCCGTCTCGAGACGTGGCGCGCCGTCGCCGAACAGAGCGAGCTGAGTCGGTGGCGGTGCCGTGAAGTTGGTGAGCGCGACGCTCAGCAGCCGCGCCGGCACGCGCCGGCCGCGCCGGAGCTTGCGCAGGAGCTCGCGCGCCACGGTGAAGATGGCGCGGTCGGACGCGAGCGCCTCGTCCACCGTGCGGCTCGCCGAGCGATTCGTGAAGTCGCGGTCGCGGATGCGCACAGTCACCGTGCGGGCGCGCAGGGCATCGCTGCGGAGGTCCGCGGCCGCGCGACCGACCAGTTCCGCCAGCTCGCCCTCGAGCATCAGATCGTCGTCGATGTCCGTCGCGAAGGTCTCGTCGCGACTGATGCTCTTCACGACGTCGCGTTCCTCGACCTCGCCGTCGTCGATGCCGCGTACACGGCGCGCGAGCCACTCGGCGTCGCCGGGGCCGACGAGACGCGCCAGCGCGGCGTCGTCGAGTGCGAGCACCTCTTCCACACGCCTGAGTCCCCGTTCCGCCAATCGCGTCGTCGTCTTTGGACCGATCCCCGGGATGTCGCGCAGCTCGAGGCCACGCATGAAGTCCAGCTCGCCCCCCGCCGGCACGACGAACACGCCGCTCGCCCCCTTGCTCGGCTTCGCCTTCTCGACGGCCAGCTTCGCCACGAGCTTCGACGTCCCGCCGCCGATCGACACCGTCAGCTTGGTCTCCGCGACGACGGCCTCGCGAATGCGCCGGGCGATCTCGGCGAGGGGCGCGCCCCCATAGAGCGCCTCGGTTCCGCCGAGGTCGAGATACCATTCGTCGATGCTGGCTGCCTGGACGACCGGAGCGAAGCGCTCGAGCACCGTGCGGATCTCCCGATGCTTCCGCGAGCAGTCGCCGCGCGGCACCGGAACGCACATCGCGTCGGGGCAGAGCTTGAGGGCGCGCGAGATCGGCATGGCCGAGCGAACGCCGTACTGGCGCGTCTCATAAGACGCCGAGCAGACCACGCCCCGGCTCCCGGGCGCGCCGCCGACGATCAACAGCGGCGCCCGTCCAGCCCCGTCGGGGTCCACCATTCGCGCGACGGCGACGAAAAAGGCGTCGGCGTCGATCAGCAAAATGCGGCGCATGACCGGAATATACCGGTTGACCAGACGTAAGTCGTTATCTAGCTTAGAGGTCTGTCCAAAAACGCCTTCGGTGGCGGCCGAGACCCGGGTTGCATGACGCACCGGTGAGGCGCAGGTCCCATTTCAGGTTCAGGTCATGTTCAAAACGTACAGCGCGACGCCGGCCGACATCCGGCACGATTGGTACGTCGTCGATGCCGAGGGGATGGTCCTCGGGCGCCTCGCGACGGAAGTCGCGCGCATCATCCGCGGCAAGCACAAGGCGATGTTCACGCCGCACATGGACACGGGCGACGGTGTCATCGTCATCAACGCGTCCAAGGTTCGCGTCACCGGCCGCAAGGCGGAGCAGAAGGAGTACTTCCGCTACAGCGGCTACATGGGCCACGAGCGGTTCATCCCGTTCGCCACGATGCTCGCCAAGCACCCCACGCGCGTCATCGAGAAGGCGGTCTACGGCATGCTCCCCAAGACGACGCTCGGCCGTCAGGTCCTCCGCGGGAAGCTGCGCGTCTATGCCGGTGCCGAGCACCCGCACGCCGCCCAGCAGCCCAAGACGCTGAACCTCAAGAAGAGCGAGGCGAAGTAACGCATGGCCGATACGCAGATCACGCACACGATCGGGCGCCGCAAGGAGGCGGTCTGCCGTGTGTACCTGAAGCCCGGCTCGGGCAAATGGGACATCAACGGCCGGACGCTCGGGGATTACTTCCCCCGTCCCGCGCTGGTGGCGGCCATTCAGCAGCCGTTCACGGCCACCGACAAGCTCGGCCAGTACGATGTGAAGGCGAACGTGAACGGCGGCGGGCAGACCGGCCAGGCCGGTGCGCTCCGTCTCGCCGTGGCGCGCGCCCTCGTGAAGATCGACGAATCGCACCGCCGCAAGCTGCGCGACCTCGGGCTCCTCACGCGCGACGCACGCGCCGTGGAGCGCAAGAAGCCCGGCCGTCCCAAGGCTCGCAAGCGGTTCCAGTTCAGCAAGAGATAAGGCGAAGAGCCGTAATTCACAGTTCGCAGGTCATCTCTCACGCAGGCCGAGTCGCTGTCCGGTGCCGGGTAACCGGTGGACAGCGATGACGACAGCCCGCGGACGATTCAACCACTCGGTACTCGCATGGCAGATCATCTCCCCAAGCTCGAAGAGCTCCTCGCGGCGGGTGTCCACTTCGGGCACCAGACGCGCCGTTGGAATCCCAAGATGCGCCGCTTCATCTTCGCCGAGCGCAACGGGATCCACATCATCGACCTCCAGAAGACCCTGCGTCAGCTCGAGCTGGCGCAGAAGCTCGTGCGCGACGTCGTCCTCCGCGGCGACAGCGTGCTCTTCGTCTGCACGAAGCCGCAGGTCGCGGGCATCGTGAAGCAGGAGGCCGAGCGCGCCGGCGCGATGTACATCACCGAGCGCTGGCTCGGTGGGCTGCTCACCAACTTCCAGACGGTCAAGAAGCAGCTCCGCCGCATGAAGGAGCTCGAGGCCGGCAGCGCCGAGGGGGGCGAGTTCGCGAACTACACGAAGAAAGAGCGTCTGATGATGACGCGCGAGAAGGACAAGCTCTCGAAGTACCTGAGCGGCATCAAGTCGCTGACGCGCACGCCGGGGCTGATGTTCGTCGTCGACGCGAAGAAGGAGAAGATCGCCGTCGCCGAAGCGAACAAGCTCGGCATCCCGATCATCTCGATCGTCGACACGAACGCCGATCCGGATCTCATCACGGTGCCGATCGCCGGCAACGACGACGCCATCCGCTCGGTGGAGCTGATCACGCGCGCCATCGCCGACACGATCGCCGAGGCGCGCCGCGAGGCGCCGGTGCGCGACGAGGGCGAGGAAGGGGCCGAGGGCACGATGACCTACAGCTCCGAGCGTGGCACCGAGGCCGCCGGCGATCGTGGCGACGACAAGCGCCGCCGCCGCCCGCGCCGCCGCCGTGCGAAGCCCGAGGCGATTGCCGCTCACCTCCGCGGGACCGAGGGCGACGCCGCGGTGGAGGAAGGCGGCGAATAAGGACCGTCGCGCTCCACCGGGGGCCCCGGCGCCCCTGGCGTCTCCTGGTTACCATTCATACGCCGCCGGCCCGTCCGGCGGCGTTTCCACGACTGAGAAGGACTGACGAACAATGGCTACGTACACCGCCAAGGATGTCTCCGAGCTGCGTCAGCGCACGCAGGCCGGCATGATGGACTGCAAGCGGGCGCTCGAGGAGAACGCGGGGAACATGGACGCCGCCGTCGAGTGGCTGCGCAAGAAGGGGATCGCCCGCGGTGAGAACCGCGCGGGCCGCGCGACCTCGGAAGGCAAGATCGTCGCGAAGACGAGCCCCGACGGCAAGAGCGGCGCGATCGTCGAGCTGAACAGCGAGACGGACTTCGTGGCACGCAACGAGGTCTTCGGGCAGACGGTCGACAGGATCGCCACGACGCTGCTCGCGGACTCGAAGAGCGACGGCGTGGTGACGTCTACCGAGAGCTCGTCGCTGCTCGCCGCGAAGTTCGGCGACGCGGGGAAGCTCGCCGAGGCGCTCAAGCAGCTCACCGGCACGATCGGCGAGAACATCGTGCTGCGTCGTTATGCGCGCTTCAGCGGCAACGGGGCGGTCGGGGCATACGTGCACCACAACGGCAAGGTCGGCGCGCTCGTCGAGATCACGGGGCTCACCGGTGAGGCGGGGCAGCAGCTCGCGCGCACGATCGCCGAGCACGTGGCGGCCGGAGTCCCCACGGTGCCCGTTGCCGTGACGCGCGACGATGTGCCGGCGGAGCTCATCGAGCGCGAGCGTCGCATCTTCGCGGAGCAGGCAGCAGCGAGCGGCAAGCCGGCCAACATCGTCGAGAAGATGGTCGGCGGCCGGATCGACAAGTACTACAAGGAGGTGACGCTCCTCGATCAACCCTGGGTGCGCGACGACAAGAAGACGATCAGCCAGCTCGTGAAGGAGGCTGGCCCGACCGCTTCGATCCGTCGCTTCGCTCGCTTCCAGATCGGCCAGGAGTAAGCGCACGTGGCCGAGCTTCGCTATCCGCGCGTACTGCTGAAGATCTCCGGCGAGGCGCTCGCCGGACAGCGGGGTTTCGGCTTCGACTTCGACACCATGGGGCGCATCGCCGACGAGATTCAGTCGGTGGTGCGCGCCGGTGCCGACGTCGGCCTGGTGATCGGCGGCGGGAACATCGTGCGCGGCTCGCAGCTCTCCAAGATGGGGCTCGACCGCGTGAGCGCCGATTACATGGGGATGCTCGGCACGGTGATCAACGCGCTCGCCGTGCAGGACGTTCTCGAGCGCAAGGGGATGGAGACGCGCGTCATGACGGCCATCCGCATGGAGGAGTTGGCGGAGCCGTACATTCGCCGCCGCGCCATCCGCCACTTCGAGAAGGGGCGCGTGGTGATCTTTGCCGCGGGCACGGGCAATCCCTACTTCAGCACCGACACCGCAGCCGTCCTTCGCGCCATTCAGATCAAGTCCAACGTCATCATCAAGGCCACCAGCGTGGACGGCGTCTACTCGGCCGATCCGAAGGTCGATCCGAGCGCGACGTTCTACGACGAGATCAGCTATCGCGACGTGATGTTGGAGGAGCTGAAGGTGATGGACCAGACCGCCGTCACGCTCTGCAAGGAGAATGCGCTGCCGCTGATCGTGCTGAACATCCATAAACCGGACGCGATCGCCGCTGCCGTACGCGGAGACCGCGTGGGAACCCTCGTCCGATGAGCACAATCCAACAGATCCTGAAGGACTGCCGCACGGCGATGGACAAAGGTCTCGATGTCGCCAAGCGCGAGTTCGCCTCGGTCCGCTCCGGCAAGGCATCGCCCAACATGCTCGACACGGTACGCGTCGAGATGTACGGCCAGCAGATGACGCTCAATCAGGTGGCGACGATCGCCGCGCCGGAGCCGCGCCTGCTGCTCGTCACGCCGTTCGACAAGGGACAGGTGAAGGCGGTCGAGAAGGCGATTCGCGAGTCGGATCTCGGTCTCGAGCCCTCCACGCAGAGCGGCGTGGTTCGCGTCCCGCTGCCGCAGATGAACGAGCAGCGGCGCAAGGAGCTCGTGAAGGTCGTGCACAAGCTGGCCGAAGACGGCAAGATCGCGGTGCGCCACGCGCGCACGCATGCTCGCGACTCGCTCAAGAAGCTGAAGAACGTGAGCGAGGACGACGTCAAGCACGCCGAGAAGGACCTCCAGAAGGTTCACGACGACTACATCACGAAGATCGACCAGATGATCAAGGCCAAAGAGGCCGAGATCATGGAAGTCTGACGCGCGCCGCCGAGCGGATCCGCTCTCCTGCATGAGCGAGCTCGCACGTCGCATCCTCTTCGCCGTCGTCGCTGCCCCCATCGGGCTGTCGATCGTGCTCGTCGGGGGGGCACCGCTCGCCGGGATCCTTGCCGTAATCTCCGCGCTCGGCGCGTGGGAGTTCTACCGGGTAGCGCGCGCGGCCGGTGCGCACCCACTCGACGACGCCGGGATCGCGCTCGCCGGTCTCGTCCCGCTCGCCATCCATGCGCACTATCTCGCGCTGTTCAGCGTGCGGCCGGCACTGGCGGCACTCGCCGTGCTGCTCATCCTCGCGGCAACGATCTGGCTGCGCGGCGTCGACGGGCGGCCGCTGGGCGCGGCGGCCGTCACCCTACTCGGCGTGCTCTACACCGGCATGCTCGGGTTCGGCTATGCGATTCGCTATCACGACGCGGTTGCCGGGTACGACGTCGTGGGGGCGAAGCAGCTCGCGCTCGGCGCGCTCGCGCTCCGTATTCCGCCTGGCGGCGTACTGCTCATCTTTCCCATCATCGTCACCTGGGCATCGGACATCGGTGCGTATTTCGTCGGTCGCGCGATCGGCGGGCGCAAGCTCATTCCGCGCGTGAGCCCGGGAAAGACCGTTGCCGGCGCAGTCGGCGGATTGGTCGTCAGCATGGCCGTATCGCTGGTCTACGCGCGCGCCATCCTCGCTCCGGCGGCTCATCTTGGCTTCACCCCGTGGGGGGCGCTGCTCTTCGGCGCGATCATCAGCGTCGCGGCGCAGGTGGGCGACCTGTTCGAGTCGCTGATCAAGCGCGAGGGGGGGGTGAAGGACAGCTCGCACATCATCCCCGGCCACGGCGGCGTTCTCGATCGCTTCGACAGTCTGATCTTCGTGCTTCCCGTCGCGTATCTGCTTCTCGGATGGCTGCCGCTGCCGGTGCTCGGGTGACGCGCCGTGGCGTCGCCATTCTTGGCTCGACGGGCTCGATCGGCACGACGGCGCTTCGGGTGCTGGAGCGCCAACGCGATCGGTTTCGTGTCGCCGCGCTGACGGCCAACACGAACGCTGCGCTGCTCGCCGAGCAGGTTGCGCGCTTCACGCCGGCGTTCGTCGGCCTCGTGCGTCGCGGTGCGGGAGAGCACCCGGAGTGGCAGTGCGGCGCCGATTGTCTCGTCGCCGCGGCAACGCGCGCCGACGTCGACATCGTGCTGAACTCCGTCGTCGGTGCAGCCGGGCTCGACGCGACGATCGCGGCGCTCGAGCGGGGCAAACGTGTCGCCCTGGCGAACAAAGAGTCGCTGGTGATGGCGGGCGCGCTCGTGACCGCCACTGCAGTACGCGGTGGTGGCGAGCTCGTCCCCGTCGATAGCGAGCACAGCGCCATTCTCCAGTGCATCGGCAGCCGCCCCCCGAGCGAGGTGCGACGCCTCGTGCTGACCGCGTCGGGGGGACCGTTTCGCAAGTGGTCGCGCGCGCAACTCGAGCGCGCCACGCTCGACGACGCGCTCCAGCACCCCACCTGGCGGATGGGACGCAAGATCACCGTGGACAGCGCGACGCTCGCCAACAAGGCGCTCGAGGTGATCGAAGCCCACTTTCTCTTCGGCATTCCCTACGACCGGATCGACGTCGTCGTCCACCCGCAGAGCGTGGTGCACTCCTTCGTCGAGTTCGTCGACGGCAGCGTGCTGGCGCAGCTCGGTGTGCCGAGCATGGAGCTGCCCGTGTTGTACGCGCTGACGCACCCGGATCGTGTGAGCGACACGGGGGTACCTCCGTTCGATCCCGTGGAGCTGTCGCCGCTCGTATTCGAGAAGGTGCGGCGCGACGATTTTCCGGCGCTCGACCTCGGTGTTCAGGCCGGTCGCGCCGGCGGCGCGGCCCCTGCGGTCTTCAACGCGGCGAACGAGCAGGCGGTGGCGCTCTTCCTCGAGGGCGCGATTCGGTTCGGTGACATCGCGCGCGCGATCGAGGGCGCGCTGGTGCGGCTGGGGGATGCGCCGGGCGCGTCGCGCGACGACATTCTTTCGGCGGACGCCTCGGCGCGCCGCCACGTGCAGGAGCTCTTTCGATGCTAGCCGTCCTTTCGCCGCTCATCGTGTTCGGGCTCGTGATCTTCATTCACGAGCTGGGTCACTTCATCGCGGCCAAGCTCGCCGGGGTCTACGCGCCGCGCTTTTCCGTCGGATTCGGACCGGCGGTATGGCGGCGGCGGTATGGTGAGACGGAGTACGTGCTGGCCGCGCTTCCGCTTGGCGGTTACGTGCGCATGGCGTCGCGTCACGACGCGGAAACCGCGTTCATCGAGGGCGGGCAGGAGGCCGAGGGGCTGAAGCCCGGCGACGCGGGCTACGATCCCGACGCGATGATGCCGTTCGGGCCGACGCCGGTGCCGGAGAATCGCTGGTTCGAGTCGAAGAGCCTCGGGGCGCGGCTGTTCATCATGGTCGCGGGCGTGGTGATGAACGTGCTGCTCGCGTTCGTGATCTTCTCTGCATTGAACGTCTCGTACGGCAAGGCGGTGTTGGCGACGCGCGTCGTCGGCATGGTGCGGCCGGTCGCGTCGGCGCCGGCGCTCGCTCGACTGCGCGCGGGTGACACGATCCTGGCCGTCAACGGCGAGGCGGCGCGCAACTGGAACGACATCGTCGATCACATCGAGCGCGCACCGGCGGGAACGCTGGCGCTGCGCACGCAGCGCGGCGTCGTCGCGATTCCCGTCACCTCGGACCGCGCCGATCGCGAGACGCTCCTCGGCGCGGTCGACCCGTTCCTCCCGCCGGTGATCGGGGACGTCGTCCCCGGGAGCCCGGCGCGCGCGGCAGGGCTGAAGGTGGGTGATACGGTCGTGAGCATCGGACGCGTGCCGGTGCACAGTTGGCCCGATCTGGTGAAACGTGTGAGCGCGTCGCCGGGGATCGATCTGCTGTTCGAGGTGCGACGGGCGGGACAACTCCTGCCCGTCACGGTGCGCCCGCACCCCACGCCGGAACGGGACTCGGTGACCAACGGGACGCACACGGTCGGCAAGATCGGCGCGGCGCTCGCGGACGGCAGCGTGCACGAGCCCGTCGGGCTGATCGAAGGGGTGCGGAACGGGGCGCGGCTGACGTGGGTGACGTCGACGAAGGTGGGCGATGCGCTGCGCAAGCTCGTGACGCGCCAGGCGTCGGTGAAGGACCTGGGCGGGCCGATCGCCATCACCCGGGCGTCTGTCTCGGCAGGCCAGGACGGGCTGCTCAGCGTCCTGCTGTTGGTCGCGATGATCAGCGTGAACGTGGCGATCCTCAACCTGCTCCCGATCCCGATCCTCGACGGTGGGCAGATTCTGGTGAACGTCCTCGAGGCGGTGAAGGGACGCCCGTTCAGCGCGCGCACGCGGGATTACATCCTGCGGGTAGGGCTCGCGGTGATTCTGCTGATCTTCGCGATGTCGACGTTCAATGACATCGGGAAGCTGTTCCGGGACGTCGGGGCGAGGCTGTTCGGGTAGCGCGACGGCCGGATATGCCGGATATGTCGGATGTACCGGATACACCACTTGCCCGCCCCCCCGCCCCTTTACGCCGTCGCGCCGGTGGGCTAAGTTTCCGTGCTCAACCAGTTTGCAAACAGTTCAGGACTCATGGCTTTCGACAACGCTGCGACCCTCGAGAAGTACCAGACGCACGAGACCGACACCGGTTCGACGCGCGTTCAGGTGGCCCTCCTCACGGAGCGGATCAACTACCTCACCGAGCACTTCCGGGCGCACAAGAAGGACCATCATGGCCGCCGCGGGCTGCTGAAGATGGTCGGTACCCGTCGCCGCCTGCTCAACTACATGAAGCGGACGGACATCGAGGAGTACCGCAAGATCGTCCAGGAGCTCGGACTCCGATACTAAGCTGGTCAGTGCACATGCGCGGGCGCATCTATTGCGGCCCGCGTTTTTGCATTTCCACGCAGTGCACGAAGCGCGAGCCGGCAATGGGGCCGGACGCACGCAGAGGCGAGACGAGAATACATGCAACGCATTGAAAAGACGTTCGCGACACGACCGCTGATCATCGAGACCGGCCGCATGGCCAAGCAGGCCGCCGGCTCCGCCGTCGTGACCTATGGCGACACGATGGTCCTCGCGACCGTCACGGTGAGCGAGAGCAAGAGCCCGCTCCCCTTCTTCCCCCTCACGGTCGAGTACCGCGAGAAGACCTACGCCGCCGGCAAGATCCCCGGCGGCTTCATCAAGCGCGAAGGGCGTCCGAGCGATGCCGAGATCCTCAGCGCGCGCATCATCGACCGCTCCATCCGCCCCCTCTTCCCCGAGGGGTTCCAGAACGAAGTCCAGGTCTTCTGCTACGTCATCTCGGCGGACCAGGAGAACGACGCCGACGTCCTCGCGCTCGTCGCGACCTCATGTGCGTTGAACGCGTCGAAGGTACCCTTCGCGGGGCTCATCGGCGGCGTTCGCGTGGGCCGCGTGCAGGGCAACTGGGTGCTCAACCCGACCTTCCAGCAGCTCGAGTACAGCGACCTCGATCTCGTCGTCGCCGGCTCCACCGACTCGATCATGATGGTCGAAGGCGGCGCGCTCGAGGTGAGCGAGGACGACGTCGTCGAGGCGCTCACCGTCGCGCAGGGGGGCATTCGTGAGCTGATCGGCCTGCAGGAGGAGCTCCTCAGGAAGGCCGGCCGCGAACCCAAGATGGAATGGGTCAAGGCCGCCGAGACCGAAGGGCTGCGCGAGAAGGTGAAGTCCATCGCCGACGTCAAGATCAGCGAGGCGCTGAACCAGAAAGACAAGCATTCGCGCATCAAGGCGGTCGAGCTGGTGAAGAAGCAGCTCTACGAGCAGTTCGCCGCCGATCTCCCGGACAACGCCAAGGAGGTCCAACACATCCTCGGCGATCTCGAGTACCATGCGCTGCGATCGCAGGTGCTGAGCACCGGCAAGCGTGTGGACGGCCGCTCCACGCACGAGGTCCGTCCCATCACGATCGACACCTCGCTCCTGCCGCGCGCGCACGGGTCCGCCCTGTTCACACGCGGACAGACGCAGTCGCTCGTCTCCGTCACGCTCGGCACGGCGAACGACGTGCAGCGCCTCGACACGATCGACAGCCCGAACGAGACGACGAAGTCGTTCATGCTGCACTACAACTTCCCGCCGTTCTCCACGGGCGAGGTGCGGCCGGTGCGCGGCACGTCGCGCCGCGAGATCGGTCACGGTCATCTGGCCGAGCGCGCGCTCCAGGGCGTGCTGCCCGACTTCGCCGACTTCCCGTACACGCTGCGCATCGTCTCGGACATCCTCGAGTCCAACGGCTCGAGCTCCATGGCCTCGGTGTGCGGCGGCTCGCTCGCGATGTTCGACGCCGGTGTCCCGATCCGTTCCGCCGTCGCCGGTGTGGCGATGGGATTGGTCAAGGAAGGGAAGAAGTACGCGATCCTCACCGACATCCTCGGTACCGAGGATCACCTCGGCGACATGGACTTCAAGGTCGCGGGCACGGAGCACGGAATCACGTCCATTCAGATGGACATCAAGATCGAGGGGCTCGACCTCAAGATCATGACGGAGGCGCTCGCACAGGCGCGCGAGGGGCGGCTCCACATCCTCGGCGAGATGAAGAAGGCGATCGCGGAGCCGAGGGCCGATCTCAGCCCATTCGCGCCGCGCATCGTGACGGTGAACATCAACCCCGAGAAGATCGGCGATCTGATCGGCCCGAAGGGGAAGACGATCCGCGGCATCCAGGACGAGACCGGTGCGGAGATCACCGTCGACGACAGCGGGCTCGTGACGATCGCCGCGGTCGGCGGCGAGGCCATGCAGCGCGCGCGCCAGATGGTGCAGGCGATCACCGCCGAGCCGGAGATCGGCGCGACGTACGAGGGCACGGTCAAGACGACGACGGCATTCGGCGCGTTCGTCGAGATCATGCCGGGCACCGAGGGGCTCGTGCACATCTCGGAGCTCAAGCACGGCCGCACCGAGAAGACGGAGGACGTCGTCAACAAGGGCGATCGCGTCAAGGTCAAACTGCTCGATCGCGACGAACGTGGCCGCCTGCGGCTGTCGATGAAGGCACTGCTGCCGAAGCCCGAAGGAATGCCCGAGGAGGAACCGCGTCCACCCAAGGCCGAGGGAGAGCGTCCTCCACACGAGGACGGCGACCGCCCGCGTTCGCGCAGCGGCCGCGGTGGAGAGCGCTCGCGGCGCTGATCCTGTGAAGCGCGGTGACACGCCGGCGGACGCATTCCGCCGGACGGTGCTGCCCAATGGACTGACCGTACTCTCGGAGCGAATGCCCGGAGTGCGGTCGGTCGCATTTGGTGCCTGGGTGCGCGCAGCCTCGCTCCACGAGCCGCGCGAGAAGATGGGCGTGTCGCACCTGCTCGAGCACATGGTCTTCAAGGGGACGCCGCGGCGCTCGGCCAAGCAGATCGCGCTGGAGCTCGAGGCGCTCGGCGGGTCCCTCGACGCGTACACGTCGCGCGAGCACACGGTCTATCAGGCCCGCGTGCTCGACGAGCATCTCGACGTGGCCGCCGACGTGATCGGTGACTTCGTCTTCGCCCCGTTGCTGCGCAAATCGGACCTCGAGCTCGAGCGCAAGGTCGTGCTCGAGGAGATCGGCATGGTGGACGACACCCCCGACGATCTCGTGTTCGAGCTGCACAGCGCGCAGCTCTGGGGAGGCCATCCGTATGGCTACTCGATCCTCGGCACGCGCGACAGCGTGTCGTCGCTGCGCACGACGGATCTCGAGGCGCTCCACGAGCGCGCCTATCACCCCGGGCAGCTCATCGTCGCAGCATCGGGCAACGTGGATCACGACGCGCTCCTGGCGACGCTGGAGCGGGCGGGATGGACGGCGCGCCGCGGCCGCGACAGCACGCGACTGGTGGTTCCGACGCCGATGGCCGAGCCGCCGTCGCGCACGCACGTGGCGCGCGACGGGGTGCAGACGCACATCGTCGTCGGCAGTCCCACCGTGGCGCATGGCGATCCGCGTCGCCACGCCGTGGTCCTCCTGAGCGCGATGCTCGGCGGCGGCATGAGCTCGCGGCTGTTTCAGCGCGTCCGCGAGGAGCTCGGCCTCGCGTATTCGGTGTACACCTTTCAGTCGTTTCACGCCGACGTGGGCCTGCATGGCGTCTACGTCGGCACGAGTCCGGAGACGGCGCGACAGGCACTCGACGCGATCGACAGCGAGCTCGCGGACGTGGCAGCGAGGGGTTTGCCCGACGAGGAGCTGGCGATGGGGAAGAGTCAGCTCAAGGGCCAGCTCACGCTGTCACTGGAGAGTGTGACGTCGCGCATGTACCGGTGCGCAGGCGTGGAGCTCTACGGCGAGCCCTACCGCACACTCGACGAGATGCTGGCGCTCATCGACGGCATCACGTCGCAGCAGGTCGCCGATGCAGCGCGCGAGTTCTTCGCGCCGGAGCGGCAGACGGTTGTGTCTCTCGGACCCGGTGATGAGTTTTAGCAGCCTGTCTGACGGTCGGACGGTCTGACGGTCCGACCACCAACATCACGAACACACCACCCAGAACGCCTGCCGTCAGACCGTCCGACTGTCAGACCGTCCGACCGCAGGCACTATGAGAGTCGTCGCCCAATGAAAATCGGCGTTCCGAAAGAGATAAAGACCAACGAAAATCGCATCGCCCTCGTGCCGGCCGGTGCCGAGGCGCTCGTTACCGCGGGACACTCCGTGCTCGTCGAGGCCGGCGCCGGGATCGGCAGCGGCTTCACCGACGAGGACTACAAGGCCGTCGGAGCGAAGATCGCCCCCGATGCAGCGACGGTGTGGAAGGACAGCGAGATGATCATGAAGGTGAAGGAGCCGATCAAGCCCGAGTGGCCGCACATGCGGACGGGGCAGCTCATCTTCACCTACTTCCACTTCGCGGCCGACGAGGAGCTGACCAAGGCGCATCTCGCGAGCGGCGCGACGTGCGTCGCCTACGAGACGGTGGAGCTGCCGACGCGCGAGCTGCCCCTGCTGACGCCGATGTCCGAAGTCGCCGGCCGCATGGCGGTGCAGGAGGGGGCGAAGTACCTCGAGAAGCTGTACGGCGGACGCGGTGTGCTGCTCGGCGGTGTGCCCGGTGTGGCGCCGGCGAAGGTCGTCATCCTCGGCGGCGGCATCGTCGGCATCAACGCGGCGAAGATGGCGGCCGGGATGGGCGCGAAGGTCGTCATCCTCGACATCTCGCTGGAGCGTCTGCGCTACCTGAGCGACGTCATGCCCGCGAACGTCCAGACCATCCACTCGAACCGGCACAACATCCTCGAGCAGATCGAGACGGCGGATCTCGTCGTCGGTGGCGTGCTCATTCCCGGTGCGAAGGCGCCGAAGCTCGTGCGTCGCGAGGATCTCAAGCGCATGCAGCCCGGCTCGGTGATCGTCGACGTCGCCATCGACCAGGGCGGCTGCGTGGAGACGATCAAGGCGACGACGCACGAAAACCCCACGTACGTCGTGGACGGCGTGATCCACTACGGCGTGGCGAACATGCCGGGCGGCGTCCCACGCACGTCGACGCTCGCGCTCACGAACGCGACGCTGCCGTACGCGCTGCAGCTGGCGAACAAGGGCTGGAAACGGGCGCTCAAGGAGAACCCCGCGCTGCTCAAGGGGCTCAACATCACCGGCGGCAAGGTGACCTACGCCGGCGTCGCCGACGCGTTCGGGATGGAGTACCATCCGGCCGAGCAGTTCGTCTGACGGTCTGACGGTCTGACGGTCTGACGGTCTGACGGTCTGACGGTCTGACGAGTGTCGTAGGTCACGGCGAGACAATGCCTTGCTGCTCCATGGGCCCCTGGGTAGCTTTCGGCGTTTTCGCCCCGTGACCGTGTACGGTCCGGTCCCTGCAAGCGGAGCGGACGCCCCAACCCCGGATTGATGCGCTGGCCTTTCTTCAAGGCGGGAAGCCTGTTCCCCGCGAACGCGATCGGTGTCGACCTCGGCACGGCGAATACGCTCGTCTACGTCAAGGGCGAGGGCATCGTCCTGAACGAGCCGTCGGTCGTCGCGATCGACCGTGAGTCCAAGCAGATCAAGGGTGTCGGCCTCGAGGCGAAGCGCATGCTCGGCCGCACGCCGGAAGGTGTGATCGCCGTCCGGCCGATGAAGGACGGCGTCATCGCCGACTTCGACGTGACCGAGAAGATGCTGCGCTACTTCCTCAAGCTCATCATCGACAATCACGTCTTCAAGGTGAAGCCGCGCGTGATCGTCTGCGTGCCGAGCGGCATCACGGAGGTCGAGAAGCGCGCCGTGCGCGACTCGGCGCTCGGTGCCGGCGCGAAGGAAGTCTTCATGGTCGCCGAGCCGATGGCCGCGGCCATCGGCGTTGGTCTTCCTGTGGAGACGCCCACCGGGAACATGGTGATAGACATCGGCGGCGGGACGACGGAGATTGCCGTCATCGCGCTCTCCGGGATCGTCAGCGACACGTCCATCCGCACCGGCGGCGACGAGCTCGACATGTCGATCGTGCAGTTCATGCGCAAGAACTACAACCTCCTCATCGGCGAGCCGACGGCGGAGCAGATCAAGATCCAGATCGGCAGCGCCGCCCCCATCGGCGACGAGCGCGAGATGGAGGTGAAGGGGCGCGATCTCGTCTCCGGTATCCCGAAGACGGTGCGCGTCCACTCGAGCGAGATCCGCGAGGCGATTCAGGAGCCCATCCAGCAGATCGTCGACGCGGTGCGTCGCGCGCTCGAGATCACGCCCCCCGAGCTCGCGAGCGACATCGTCGATCGCGGCATCGTGATGACGGGGGGGGGAGCACTCATTCGCGGCCTCGATCTCCTGCTCAGCCAGGAGACGGGGCTTCCCATCCACGTGGACGAGGACCCACTGACCTGTGTCGTACGCGGCACGGGCCGGATCCTCGACGACGAGGAGAAGTACTGGTCGGTCCTCAGCACCTGAGGTAGGGGTGGCCCGGACCAATCGCTTCAGCGCACGCATCGACGGCCTGGTCTTCGGCGTCTGTGTGATTCTGTCGCTCGCTGCCACCGTGCTCCCGTCGCGGCTGCGTGAGCCGACGGCGGGTGTGCTGCGGCGGACGCTCGTCGCGCCGCTGGTGCGCCTCCAACAGGGCGCCGAGCGCTGGCGCGGCGCCTATCTCTCCTCGCAGCGCGAGGAGCTGCGCCGCGATACGCTGGCGCTCGCGGCCGCCCGCGTTCCCAGCCTCGAGACGGAGAACGATCGGCTGCGGAAGCTCCTCGGTCTGGGCAACAAGCTCCAGTGGGGATTCATCCCTGCGGAAGCGCTGCAGGGACGCGGGCGCGCCGAGGACTTCACCGTCACCCTGAGCGCCGGCTCCAACGCCGGCGTCCGCGAGCGGAGCCTCGTCGTGGCGCCTGAAGGGGTCGTCGGGCTCGTGCAGACCGTCGACCCGACGATGAGCCTGGCCATCCTGTTCGCGCATCCGGACTTCCGCGTGAGTGCAATGTCGGCCGACGGGAGCGCGTTCGGCATCGTACAGCCGCACGTGACGAGCTCGAGCACCCCGCAGGGGCAGGCGTATCTGCGCTCGGAGCGCTATCTGCTCGAGCTGCGCGGCGTGCCCTTCCGCGCCTCGCTCAAGCCAGGGGCTGTGGTGTACAGTTCGGGGTTGGGCGGCGTGTACCCGAAGGGCATCCCCGTGGGGATCGTGCTCGGCGAGCTGCCGCAGAGCTCCGAACCGTGGGCACGCACGTATGTGCTTCGTCCAGCCGTGAATCCTGCCGAGCTCACATCGGTCATGATCCTCATCCCCCAGCGTACCGCGAAGGGGGTGGCCAACGTGTGGGCCGACGTCGGCGCGATCGACTCGGCGACGCGGAGCATCGTCATTGCCGGCGACTCGGCGGCGCGTCAGGCGGCCGCAGCAGAGGCAGCGGCCCGCCGGGCAGCAATCGATTCCGCGGCTCGCGCGCTCCGTGACTCGACCGGGCGACGCGACAGTACGCGCGCCGACTCGACGCGTCCCCCCCTCGACTCCGCGGCGTTGGCGCGGGCGCGGGCGGCAGCTCGTGCGCGGCGCGACAGTGCGGCGGCGCGCGCGCGCCGCGATAGCCTGCGCGCGCGTGCCGACAGCACCGCGCTGCAGATCCCCGGGGCGCCTCCGACCCCTCGTCCTCGCGATACAGCGGTGATCCGGCCATGAACTGGGGCGCGACCGTCCGCACGATCATCCTTTGTGCGATCCTGATCTTCCTGCACTACACGCTGCGGCCGCTCCTCTCGTGGCGGGCGGCACCGGACTTCCTGATCATCGCCCTGTTGCTCGTCTCGGTACGCGTGCGGCCCGGCGTGGCGGCGATGTTCGGCTTTCTGCTCGGCCTCACGTCGGATTCCGTCGCGCTGGGATCGTTCGGCGCGGGCGCGCTGGCGATGACACTCATCGGGTTCGCCTGGTCGCGGCTCAAGGCGGTGTTCTTCGCCGATCACGTGCTGCTCAACGGCTTCTTCCTCTTTCTCGGGAAGTGGGCGTACGACATCGTGATGACGCTCGTGGAACGTCGGACGCAAGGCGCTGAGCTGGTCATCCAGATTCTCGTCTGGTCCTCTCTCTCCGCGGCGGTGACCGCGGTGGCCGGTGTGCTGGCGCTGATGCTCCTGCGCCCCGTGCTGGAGACACGCGCAGCATGAGCTTTCACCCCAATGACATCCAGCGGCGCGCCCGCGCTGCGAACGCGATGATCGCCGGGGTGCTGCTGTTCCTGACGGCCGGGTTCTTTCGCAGCCAGGTGCTTCAGCACCAGAAGTACGCGCTCCAGTCGGAGACGAACCGGCTGCGCGAGCTTCCCCTTCCGGCGCCGCGCGGCATCATCTACGATCGGAACAAGAAGGTCATTGCCGACAACGTCATCGGCTATTCGGTGTCGATCCTCGCGCAGAAGGAGGATTCGCTCCGCGCCGTGCTGCAGCGGCTCGGCGGCACGATCAACCTGACGCCGGCGCAGGTCGACCAGGCGCTGCGTCGATTCCGTCGCGCACCGGCGCGCCCGACGGTGATCATCCCCGACGCCTCGTTCGACGTCGTCAGCGTGCTCGAGGAGCACCGGACGCAATTCCCCGGTCTGATCATTCAGAGCGCGCCGCGGCGCTTCTATCCCGACGGCCCGATCGTGTCGCCGTTCGTCGGCTACACGGGCGAGGTGAGCGAAGCCGAGCTGGCGCAGCAGGCGTTCGCCGAATACAAGGCCGGGCAGCAGACGGGGAAGCAAGGGCTCGAGAAGGAGTACGAGTCCGTGCTGCGTGGCAAGGAGGGAAGTCAGTTCGTCGAGGTCGATGCGCGCGGCCGGATCGTGCGCACGGCGGGCGCGCGACAGGATCTCACCCCCGTAGCCGCGCCGCCGCTGTACACGAACATCGATCTCGATCTCCAGCGCTACATCGCGAACATCTTCGGCGACTCACTCCAGGGCGGCGCCGTCGCGATCGATCCCAGGACGGGCGGCGTGCTCGCCCTGTACAGCGCGCCGGCGTGGGACGCGAACCGCTTCATCGGCGGCATTCCGGCGCAGTACTGGGACTCGCTGCGGAACGACCCGCGTCGCCCGCTCTACAACAAGGCGCTCCAGGGACAGTATCCCCCCGGCTCGACCTTCAAGCTCGCGACGACGGTGATCGGCCTCGAGTCGAAGACGGTCACGATGAACGACCATATGCCCATCCCCTGCACGGGCGGGATGGCGTACGGCAATCGCTATTTCCGCTGCTGGGAGAAGCGAGGGCACGGCAGCCTCAATCTCACCGAAGCGATCGCCAAGTCGTGCGACGTCTACTTCTATCAGCTCGGCATGAAGATCACGCTCGAGCGGCTGCTCGCCGGCGGGGTGAGGCTCCACATGAACGAGAAGGCGGGGATCGATCTCCCCGAGGAGCGGAGGCCCCGCTGGCCCGAGACCACGGATTATTTCAACCGTCGCTACGGCAAGTCCGGGTGGACGCAGTCCGTGGTGCTCAACCTGGCGATCGGTCAGGGTGAGAACTCGCAGACCATCCTGAACATGGCGCGGTTCTACACCGCGCTGGCGACGGACGGCTCGGCGGCGCGGCCCGAGGTCGCTCGCCTGAAGTCCGAGCGGGTGAAGATCATGGATCTCACCCCCGAGCAACTGGATCAGGTGCGCGGCGCGCTCGCCGGTGTGGTGGCGCACGGTACCGCCGCAGCGTCGGCCATCCAGGGGGTGGCGCTCGCAGGCAAGACAGGCACCGCGCAGAGCGGCAAGTTCACGCCGGGGGGCACGGAGCTCAATCACGCCTGGTTCGTCGGCTTCGCCCCGGCAAACGATCCCAAGATCGTCGTCGCGGTGATGATCGAGTTCGGTGGTCACGGCACCCGCTCCGCCGCGATCGCGTCCAAGATCATCGCGCAATACCTGCACGTGACGCCAATCGCGCAGACGATTTCGGAAGGCTGACGTGAGCGCCCGCCGCTTCCCGGTCGACTGGCCGCTCGTCGTCACCGCCCTGACGCTGTCGATCTTCGGGATCTCGATCGTCTACTCGGCCGGCCAGACGGACATCCTCACCGCCGTCTCGCGGTTGTGGCGGGTGCAGCTTCTCTGGTTTCTGCTGTCGGTCGCCGCCGCGTACACGGTGTCGCGCTTCTCGGTGCGCTTGATCGACTGGCTCACCTGGCCGATGTACTTCGCCACGATCGCGATGCTGCTGCTCCTGCTGGTGATCGGCAAGGGCGCGGGCACCGCCGCAAGCTCCAAGAGCTGGCTCGCCGTCGGCGGATTCCGCATCGGACAGCCATCAGAGCTGGCGAAGATCACCGTCGTGATCGCGCTGGCCAAGGTGCTGTCCGCGTACAAGGAGCCGCCCAGGTCGCTGCTCGAGCTGTGGAAGCCTGCGGTGATCGTGGGGATTCCATGGGTGCTCATCATGAAGCAGCCCGACCTCGGCACCGGTATCGTGTTCGTCGGCTTCGCCTTCGCGATGCTGTTCTGGGCGGGAGTGTCCTGGCCGTTGCTCGTGCTCGTGGCGAGCCCGGTGGTGAGTCTCATTCTCGCCTTCAACACGAAGCTCTGGGGAGCGTGGTTCCTTCTTCTCATCGCGCTCGTACTGTGGTACAAGCCGTACATGTACGAGGGAATCTTCCTCGTCGTGATCAACGTGATCTTCGGCGTGGTGTCGCCGATCATCTGGGAGAAGCTTGCGCCGTACCAGCAGAAGCGTCTTCTCGTCTTCATCAATCCCGACATCGACCGCCGGCTCGCCGGCTATCACGTGATCCAGTCGCAGATCGCCATCGGTTCGGGCGGTCTGTTCGGGAAGGGGTTCACGCAGGGCACCCAGAAGCGCCTCGCCTTCCTCCCGGCGCAACACACCGATTTCATCTTCGCCGTCGTCGGGGAAGAGCTCGGGTTCATGGGCGTGACGCTGGCGTTCACACTCTTCCTGCTGCTCTTCCTGCGCGTGACGAAGATCGCCGAACGCGCCAACGATTCGTTCAGCAGTCTGGTCGCTTTCGGGCTGCTCGCGAGCTGGTTCGTGCACGTGCTGGTGAACGTGGGCATGACGCTGAACCTGATGCCGATCACCGGCATTCCGCTGCCGTTCTTCAGCTATGGCGGGAGCTTCATGCTCGCGAGCTGGCTGGCGATCGGCATCCTCACGCGCATTTCCGCCGAGGGCCGAGGCGGGCGGAACGGACCGTTCGCGGTCTGAGGGACGGATGGCGAGAGCCGCGGATTGGTTTTCGTCCCTTGCCCGCGCACTCGGTCTCGGTGACATTTCTTCTCCATGGCCTGGTTCAAGAAGGAGAAAAAGCCCCGGCTCCCGCAGCGTGATCGCCTCGAGATTCCAGCTGACGTCTGGGAGAAATGCGAGGCGTGCGGGCACACGGACATCCGTGAGAAGTTCGTCCGCAACCTGAACGTTTGCCCGAACTGCGATTACCATCGCCGCATTCGCGCCGGCGATTACATCAACATCCTCCTCGACGAGGGATCCACCGAGGAGCTGGAGCTGAGCATCAAGTCAACCGATCCGCTCGGCTTCCCCGAATATCCGGCGCGCCTCAAGAAGGCGACGGCCAACGTCGGTGACGGCGACGCGCTGCTTGCCGCAGCGGGGTTGATCGAGGGGCTCTCGACGAGCCTCGGCGTGATGGACTTCGCCTTCATGGGCGGCTCGATGGGCTCCGTGGTCGGCGAGAAGATCGCCCGCCTCGGCCAACGCTCGCTCGAGCGCAAGCACCCGCTCGTCGTCGTCTGCGCCTCCGGCGGTGCACGCATGCAGGAGGGCGTGCTCTCGCTCATGCAGATGGCCAAGGTGAGCGCCATGCTGGCGCAGCTCGCCGAGCGGCGGCTGCCGTACATCGTCGTCCTCACGAACCCGACGACAGGTGGCGTGAGCGCGAGCTACGCCATGCTCGGCGACGCCATCCTTGCCGAGCCGGGCGCGGTGATCGGCTTCGCCGGACCGCGCGTCATCAAACAGACGCTCGGACAGGATCTCCCCGAAGGCTTCCAGACAGCCGAGTTCCTGCTCGACCACGGTATGGTGGATCAGGTCGTGCACCGGCGCGAGCTGAAGCACACCATCGGCCAGCTCCTGCGCCACATGAGCGGCCGGCCGGCCGCGCAGGGTTGGGCGTCGCCCTGAGCGGGTACCGAGCGGCGCTCGATTACCTGTTCGCCCGCACGACAGGCGCCTACAAGTTCGGGCTCGAGCGCACGGAAGCACTGCTTCACGAGCTGGGTGATCCGCACCACGCCTTCCCGATCATTCACGTTGCGGGAACGAATGGGAAGGGAAGCTCCGTCGCCACGGCAGAGGCGCTGCTGCGGGCGCGCGGGCTCCGCGTCGCCCGTTACACCTCGCCCCACCTGGTGGATTTTCGCGAGCGGATCGTCGCGGGCGGCGTGCCCATCTCGGAGGAGGAGGTCGTCGCGTTCATCGACGAATGGACGCCGACGGTGGAGCGGATCGGCGCGTCGTTCTTCGAGGCGACGACGTCGCTCGCCTTCGCGCACTTCGCCCGCGCGGGCGTCGACGTCGCGCTCGTGGAGACGGGGCTCGGGGGCCGGCTCGACTCCACCAACGTCGTGTGTCCTCGCGCGGCCGGCGTGACGTCCATCGGCTTCGACCACATGGAGTATCTCGGCGAGACTCTGGAGCAGATCGCCGGCGAGAAGGCGGGGATCTTCAAGAAGGGTGCGCCAGCGGTGATCGGCGAGCCGGACGCCGACGTGCGCGGGTGGCTCGCGCGCGATGCCCGTGCAGCCGGGGCGTCGTCGGTGCGCGTCGTGGCCGAGGAGAGCGAACTGGGCGACGTCGCGCTGTCGCATCGCGGGACGCGCTTCCGACTGCGCGCCCTCGGCGACGAGCGGGTCGTCGAAACGCCGCTCATTGGCCGCCACCAGGCGGCGAATTTCGCCTTCACGCTGGCGCTGCTCGCCGCCGCCGGCGGGCCCTTCGCGGTGCCCCTCGCCGAGGCCGCGCAGTCGGTGCGCAGCGTCCGCCTCCCCGGACGCTTCCAGGAGGTCGGCCGCTGGATCTTCGACGTCGCCCACAACGCCGACGGCGCACGGACACTGGCCGCGAGCGTGAGGGCGCTCGGCGACGAGCGCGTGGTGGTGTTGCTCTGTGTCCTCGGCGACAAGGACTGGCGCGCGATGATCGACGCGCTCGCGCCGGTCGCGTCCGGCTTCGTCCTCACGAATGCGCCGACGGCGCCGGCGAGCCGCGCCTGGCCGCTGGCGGAAGCGGCGGCGTACGCGGCCGCGCGGGGCAGCGCCGTCACCGCCGAGCCGAGCTTCGACCGCGCCCTCGCGCTGGCGGAGCAGGGTGACGCGACCGTGTTGGTGACCGGTTCGTTTCACACCGTGGGCGATGCGATGGCGCGGTTGCAGGTGTCTCCGCTCACCGGCTAGCTTTCGCGGATGTTCAAGGGCGCTCTCCCCGGCTTTCGCGATTTCTACCCGCAGGAGCTCGCCGAGCGCGCGTTCATCATGAACACGTGGCGGCAGGTCGCGCGGCGCTATGC
Organism: uncultured Gemmatimonadaceae bacterium; assembly: GCA_964438255.1. Classification (GTDB taxonomy): domain Bacteria; phylum Gemmatimonadota; class Gemmatimonadetes; order Gemmatimonadales; family Gemmatimonadaceae; genus AG11. The sequence goes on from CAYTKA010000004.1 coordinate 44,739, forward strand.
GTTCGTCGAGTACGACGGGCCGCCCCTCGAGCCGCTGGATCTGTACACGAAGAAGAGCGGCGACGAGATCGTCGGGCAGCTCTACAACTTCGTGGACAAGGGCGATCGCGCCGTCGCGCTGCGTCCCGAGATGACGCCCACTGCCGCGCGCATGGTCGCGGCGCGGGCGAATGCCCTGCGCAAGCCGGTGCGCTGGTTCTCCATGCCGCAGCTCTTCCGCTACGAGCGCCAGCAGAAGGGACGGCTGCGCGAGCACTTCCAGTTGAACGTCGACATCTTCGGCAGCGCCGAGGTGGCGGCGGATGCGGAGCTCACCGCCTGCGCGATCGACATCATGCGCGCGTTCGGGCTCACGTCGACCGACGTCGTCGCGCGCGTGTCCGACCGCCGGATCCTCCAGGGCTATCTGGCGAGTCTCGGCGTGCCTGACGAATCGATCGCGGCGACGTACGGCGTGATCGACAAGCTCGAGCGCACGCCGGCAAACGTGTCGGCGGAAAAGCTCGCCGCGCTCGGCGTGCCGGCGGTTGCGGTGCCGAAGATCATCGACGTCGCCTCGGTCACGTTGGACGACGTGCGCGAGCGCCTCGCGGGAACGGCGGGAGCGTCGCACGTGGAGGAGCTGGCAAGATACCTCCAGTACGTGCCCGCGCTCCTCGGCGGCGACGAGGGATGGCTCAAGCTCGACCTCTCGATCGTTCGCGGGCTTGCGTACTATACCGGGATCGTGTTCGAGCTGTTCGACCGCTCGGGGGAATTTCGCGCCATCGCCGGCGGCGGGCGCTACGACACGCTGCTCGAGTCGCTCGGTGGCGCGGACATGCCCGCCCTCGGTTTCGGGATGGGCGACGTGGTGCTGGGCGAGCTGCTGCGGTCGAAGGGGCTGATGAAGCCGGCCGACACGAGCGCCGACGTCTGGGTCGCCAGCGACGAGTCGGTGCCGATCGAGCGCGTGATGGCCGAGGCAGCACGACGGCGCGCGCATGGCCAGTCGGTGGAGTACGCGCTGCGACCACAGTCGTTGTCCAAGCAGAAGAAGGCGGCACAGGCCAGCGGAGCACGAGAGTTCCTGACACTCACGAACGACGGCGGGAATGGCTGACGACAAGAAGCTGACGACACGCGCCGCGGATTTCAGCGCGTGGTACAACGAGGTGGTGCTGAAGAGCGAGCTGGCGGACTACTCGCCCGTGCGCGGCTGCATGGTCATCCGCCCCAATGGATACGGGATCTGGGAGCGCATGCAGCGCGCGCTCGACGACATGTTCAAGGCCACCGGCCATGTGAACGCCTACTTCCCGCTTTTCATTCCGGAGTCGTTCCTGAAGAAGGAGGCGGAGCACGTCGAGGGCTTTGCGCCCGAGGCGGCCGTGGTCACGATCGGTGGTGGCAAGACGCTCGAGGAGCCCCTCATCGTCCGTCCCACGTCGGAGACGATCATCTACTCGATGTTCGCCAAGTGGGTGCAGAGCTATCGCGACCTCCCCATCCTGATGAACCAGTGGGCGAACGTGGTGCGCTGGGAGATGCGCACGCGTCTCTTCCTGCGGACGACGGAGTTCCTCTGGCAGGAGGGGCACACCGCGCACACCACGCACGACGAGGCGGAGGAGGAAGCGCGCCGGATGCTCGGCGTCTACCGCGATTTCATGGAAGGCTACATCGCCATGCCCGTCGTGACGGGGCAGAAGACCGACTCCGAGCGGTTCGCCGGCGCGCTGCGCACGTACGCGTGCGAGGCGATGATGCAGGACAACAGGGCGCTCCAGGCGGGCACGTCGCACAACCTGGGACAGAACTTCGCCAAGGCGTTCGACCTCAAGTTCCAGTCGGAGAGCGGGAGCACCGAGTACGCGTGGAACACGAGCTGGGGGGTGTCCACGCGCATGGTCGGCGGGCTCGTGATGACGCACGGCGACGACAACGGGCTCCGCGTGCCGCCTCTGCTGGCGCCGATCGAGCTCGTGATCGTCCCGATCTACAAGACGGGCGAGGAGCGCACAGCCATACTCGAGGCGGCGCACCGGATCGCCAAGTCGCTCGGCGCATGGGACCGGCGTGAATCGGCGCGGCTGCGCATCCACATCGACGCGCGCGACGGGTTGAAGCCGGGCGCGAAGTACTACGAGTGGGAGATGCGCGGCGTGCCGCTGCGGCTCGAGCTCGGACCACGCGACCTGGCGAGCAACCAGGGGGTGCTCGTGCGCCGCGACACGCGCGCCAAGCGTCCCGTGTCGCTCAACACGCTCGGCGAGGACGTGGCCGAGACGTTGTCGGCGATCCAGCGCGACATGCTGGCCGCCGCGCTCGACCGTCGCGAGGCGAACAGCATCCGCGAGCGGATCAGCTACGATCGCTTCCGCGAGGTCATGGATGGCCCGGGCGCGTTCGTGTACGCCGGCTGGTGCGGCGACGCGGGGTGCGAGGCGCAGATCAAGGAGGAGACGAAGGCGACGATCCGCTGCCTGCCCGACGAGGAGTTCCGGTCGGCCGAGGCACCCACCACGTGCTTGAAGTGCGGGCGCACGGCCACCGTCGAGGCGTTGTGGGCGAAGGCGTACTGACCTCGGGCTTCGCCCGCGTCGACGGAGCGCTCGTCTGCGAGGGGGTGCCGCTCGACCGGATCGCGGCGGAGGTCGGCACCCCCACGTACGTGTACAGCGCGGCGATGGTGCGCGATCGCTTCACGCGTCTCGACGGCGCGCTGGCGGCGCTGCCGCATCGCGTGCACTACACGCTGAAGGCGAACTCCAACGCCGGTCTGCTGCGCGTGCTGCGCGAGCTCGGCGCCGGCGTCGACGTCGTGTCGGGAGGCGAGCTCTATCGTGCGCAGCGCGCCGGCTTCCGCGGCGAGGACATCGTCTTCGGCGGCGTGGGCAAGACGGAGCACGAGCTGCGCGAGGCGCTCGAGGCGGGGGTCATGCTCGTGAACGTGGAGTCCGAGGCGGAGGTCCGCCTGCTCGACCGCATCGCGGGGGAGCTGGGCGTGATCGCGCCGGTCGGGCTGCGCGTGAATCCGGAAGTGACCGTCGACAGCTCGCACCGGTACATCAAGACGGGAGAGAAGGGCGCCAAGTTCGGCATCCCCTTCGACGACGTGCCGAGCGTGGCGCGCGTGGCCGCGGCGCTGCCGCACATCGCGCTGCTCGGTCTCGACATGCACATCGGCTCGCAGCTCTTCCGTCTCGATCCGTACATCGACGGCGTGGAGCGGCTGCTCGGCCTCCTCGACCAGATCCGGCAGTCGGGCGTCGAGACGCTCAGGTATCTCGACATCGGCGGCGGGCTCGGCGTGTCGTACGACGACGAGGAGTCACCCGACGTGCAGCGGTTCGCGCGGGCGCTCGTCCCGCGCATCCAGCCCACCGGGCTCACGCTGCTCATGGAGCCTGGACGATATATCGTTGGCAATGCAGGCGTGCTGCTGACCCGCGTGTTGTATCGCAAGCACAGCGGCGGCCGCGACTTTCTCGTTGCCGACGCCGGGATGACGGAGCTCATCCGCCCCTCGCATTATGATGCATTCCATCGGATCGAGGCCGTGCGTCCGCGTGGCGGGCAGATGCGCGCCGACGTCGTCGGCCCGGTGTGCGAGAGCGGCGACTTCCTCGCTCTGGACCGCGACATGGACCGTGCGGAGGCGGGCGATCTGCTTGCCGTGTACGACGTCGGCGCCTACGGCTACGTGATGGCGTCCAACTACAACACCCGGCCGCGCGGCGCGGAAGTGCTCGTGGACGGTGACCGGTACGCGGTCGTGACGGGGCGCGAGCGCTATGCGGATCTCGTGCACCTGGAGCTGGACGACCCCGAGTGGAGAAGAGCCTGATGCGCGTCGGACTCCTGGCGGACAGCCACGACCGGATCCCCGCGATCGCGGAGCTCGTGCGGCAGATGCAGGCGGGGGGTGTCTCGATGATCATCCACGCCGGCGATTACGTGTCGCCATTCTCCCTGAAGCCGATCGAGGAGGCGAACGTCTCCCTCGCCGGCGTGTTCGGCAAGAACGACGGCGATCAGCAGGGATTGCGTGCGCGCGCCAGCGCCGGCTTCGGCGCGGAGCTGTTCGAGAGCCCGCACAGCTTCGAGGTCGGTGGACAGCGCATCCTCGTCGTGCACGACATCGGCGACGTGCAGCCGCGCAGCATCGAGGGGCACAACATCGTCGTCCACGGCATGACACATCAGCAGGAAATGAAGACGCGCGGCGACACGTTGATCGTGAACCCCGGCGAGGCGTGTGGCTGGCTGTTCGGGACCCCCAAGGCAGCAATCATCGATCTCGACAGCCGGCAGGTCGAGTTCCTCAGTCTCGACCCGACGCATTGGACGACATGACGGCGCCGAGCCGCATCCTCATCATCGACTACGGCTCGCAGTACACTCAGTTGATTGCGCGGCGCGTTCGCGAGGCCCGCGTCTACTCCGAGATCCATCCGCCCACCCGCTCCCTCCAGTGGATCCGCGACTGGAAGCCGGCAGGCATCATTCTGAGCGGCGGCCCGAGCTCGGTCTACGCGGCGCATGCGCCGACGGCCGATCCCGCGATGTTCGAGCTCGCGCCGACGCTCGGCGTGTGCTACGGCATGCAGCTCATGGCGCACGTCCTCGGCGGCGAGGTGAAGCGCGGCGGACAGCGCCAGTACGGGCGCGACGAGATCAGCCCGACGCGCGAGTCACCGCTCTTTCAGGGCTTCTCGCGCGGGGAGAGCACGCCGGTGTGGATGAGCCACGGCGACCACGTGGAGCAGGCACCGCCGGGCTTCCGCGTCATCGCCGCCGGACCGGGCAATCCGGTGTCGGCGATCGAGCACGAGTCGAAGCCGATCTATGGCGTGCAGTTTCATCCCGAAGTCGCCCACACGCCGCGTGGGCGAGAGCTGCTGGCGAATTTCCTGTTCCAGGTGTGTGGCGCGACGCCGAGCTGGACGCCCGGTGCGTTCATCGAGGAAGAGGTGGCGAAGATCCGCGCGCAGGTGGGGGACGCGCAGGTGATCTGCGGGTTGTCGGGTGGTGTGGACTCGTCCGTCGCGGCGGCGCTCGTGCATCGCGCGATCGGCGATCAGCTGACATGCGTCTTCGTGGACACCGGACTGTTGCGGCTGCACGAGCGCGCGCAAGTCGAGCAGACGATGCGCACGCACATGGGCATCACGCTCGTCACGGTGGATGCGTCACGGCAGTTTCTCTCCAAGCTCGCCGGCGTTACCGATCCCGAGGCCAAGCGCCGAGCGATCGGGCACACGTTCATCGACGTGTTCGAGGAGGCGACGCGCGAGGCGGGGACGCATGCGAAGTTCCTCGTGCAGGGCACGCTCTACCCCGACGTGATCGAGAGCGCCTCGCCCACTGGCGGCCCGTCGGTGACGATCAAGACGCATCACAACGTGGGCGGACTGCGCCCCGACATGCAGTTCGCGCTCATCGAGCCGTTGCGCGAGCTCTTCAAGGACGAGGTGCGCAACGTCGGCCGAGAGCTGGGACTGCCGGAGGAGATGGTAGGCCGCCATCCATTTCCCGGCCCCGGGCTGGCCATCCGCGTCCTCGGGGAGGTGAATGAGCCGTCGTTGCGCGTGCTCCGTCAGGCCGACGCGATCTATCTCGAGGAAATCCGCGCCGCGGGGCTGTACGACGAGATCTGGCAGGCGTTCGCCGTGCTGCTTCCTGTGCGCAGCGTCGGCGTGATGGGGGACGAGCGCACCTACGACAACGTCGTCGCCCTGCGCGCTGTGACGAGCACCGACGGCATGACCGCCGACTGGTACCCCTTTCCGCACGACGTCCTGGCGCGTATCTCCAACCGCATCATCCGCGAGGTGGAGGGGGTGAACCGCGTCGTGTACGACGTCAGCTCCAAGCCGCCGGCGACGATCGAGTGGGAATGACCAGGCGGCCTATCGCGACGCGCTGAGCGAACCACGACGAGCGGGAAGCGCGGGATGCGACGGACACGGATCCTGGCGCCGCTCAGGCCCTGGGGAGCGCCTGGATGTTGCCCAGGAGGAGGAAGTACGCCGACGCGTTCACGTGCTTGGCGCGTTGCGCCTCCAGCTCATGCGCCAGCGCGCGATCGTTTCCGCTGCGGATCTTCACCTGGAGGCTGTTGCACACGCCCGCGTTGTCGATCCAGCCGAGCGTGCATGCCTCGGCCGTCAGCCGGGCGAGGCGGGCGAGCAGGGCGGCGCGCGACCGATCTGCCGGGAATGGCACCACGCCGACGGTCGTGCCCGAATCGCTGGCGATTGCGCCCGGCCCAGTAGGCGCGGGCGGGTCTGCGGTATCTGCCGATTCGACGGCATCCGGCGGCGCGTACACTATACCCCAATATCGGACGAACCCCGGCAGGCCGATTGCCGTATACGCAAGAGGAGGGGAGGTCCTCCCGGGCGCGAGCTCAGTCTCGATGAAGCTCCAGCTCGCAACACTTCGCCCAGCCATGAACCGGGCGACATGCCACTGGGCCGTTCGGCTCGGCCGTTCGACGATGATTGCCGGCGCGACCGCGTCGACGGTGAACGTGAACAACTCAGCGGTGCTCGCGGGTGCGTTTCTCACCGCATATGCCACGCGGATCGTGTCGCCGTGCACCTCGAGTGCGGCCGGGGCCACGTGAATCGACAGCGGTCCGGGGACTGTTGTCCCAGCCAGCAGCGCCGCGACGAGGAAGGAGGTCAGAAAGGTCTGCATGATCAATGCCTTGTCTTGACGTGGAGATGCGATCCTTCCCAGAAGTAAGACTCCTTCGGCGTCGCAAACCCGCTGTGCTCGAACCAGGTCTGTTGAAGGCGCTTAACCGCCGGCGACGGGCGTTTCGTAGTGAAACCGACTTGAAACGGCTTGGTTTGTACGTCCGTGCCACGTCCCCAACGGTGGTCGCAATGGGCGGGGTTGTCCCAGGCGACGTTCACGTGCGCGGAGTCCGTCACCTCGAACCGACCCACGAGCGGCAGACTGGAATCATTGAAGTTCAGCGCGATGCCGGTCTCGTCGTAAAATTCGTCGGCTACGGCAGCGAGCAAGTCCCACATGGCTGGAGTTGCGAAATGAGCCGAGGGGTGAACCGCCGTGCTACCGACCAATCCAAAGTGCGTACCGGTGGCGACCGGCACTAAGCCGATGCCGACCGTGATGGTGTCAGCAGTCGGCTTCGCAGACTCGCTCATCGCGCGAATTTCGTACTTGCCGGCGAATTCCGAAGACGTGTATGTCACGTCACGGCTGGGTCTCAGTGCCTGATACCCGAGTACCAGGTAGCGCGGTTACCGTCACCTCGGGTCAGACCGAAGTACCACGTACCGCCGTTGCCGTCACTCCGGGTCAGACACCCTTCTCCTTGAGCAACTCCAGGAACTGCCTCGGCTCCGTCAGCCCGAGCAGCCGCTGCGGTACGTCCGGCTCCTTCGAGAACTGCGCGATCTTGCCGAGCACCGGCAGGTACTGGTTCGACACCTCGAGCGGCGGCGCGACGATGAGGAAGAAGAAGTTCACCGGCTTCTCGTCGATCGCCTTGAAGTCCAGCCCCTTCGACTTCCGGCCGAACGCGACCCGCAGCTTGTTCACGACGAGCGAGCGACAGTGCGGGATGGCGATGCCGCGGCCGATCCCCGTCGAGCCGAGGTTCTCGCGGCGCTTCAGCATCTTGTACAGCATCCCGTCGGACTTCTCGTCCAGCTTGAGCAGCCCGATGAGCTCCTTCAGGATGTCGTCCTTCGTCTCACCCTCGAGCTCGAGCTTGATTGCGTCTTCGCTGAAGAACTCGCGCAGTTCCATCTCGGCGGATCCAGTGCTGGGCAGAAGCGGAGGCGGGCCGCCGGGGCGGACACCGCCTTGGTGTCGTGAATGAACCGGGGAAGGTATCGGGGTGCGACGGATGTTGTCAAACGCCGGCGTTGCTTGGAGTTCCGTGCATCGGTAACTTTGAACGATGCCGTTCCCCTTCAAGATCGACGCCGACGTCCCCCTCTACCTCGCGCCAATGGCGGGCGTGTCGGAATCCCCATTCCGACAACTCTGCCACGAGCACGGGGCAGACGTCGTCGTCACGGAGTTCCTCTCCGCCGAAGGGATCCGCCGCGAGAACGAGGCGACGATCGACAAGCTCCGCTTCTGCCGGGCCGAGCGTCCCATCGGCGTGCAGATCTTCGGCGCCGATCCGGTGGCCATGGGCGAGGCGGCGCGCTTCGTCTCCGACGTCTTCGAGCCGGAGTTCATCGACATCAACTTCGGCTGCCCGGTCAAGAAGGTCGTGCGGCGCAACGGTGGCTCCGGCTGCCTGCGCGACCTCGACCTCGTGCAGCAAGTCATCCGCTCCGTCGCCAGGGCCACGCACCTGCCGGTGACGTGCAAGATCCGCAGTGGCTGGAGCGAGGAGATGCGCGATCCGGTCGCCATCGCGCTCCGCTGCCAGGACGCCGGGGCGCGCGTGCTCGCCCTGCACCCACGCACGCGCACACAGATGTACAGCGGCAACGCGCGCTGGGAGGAGATCGCCGCCGTCGTCGACGCGCTCGACATCCCGGTGCTCGGCAACGGCGACATCAAGACGGCCGAGGACGCGCTGCGCATGCGTCAGCAGACGAACTGCGCGGGGATCATGATCGCGCGCGGATCGTACGGGCAGCCCTGGATCTTCAACCAGGTGAAAGATCTGCTCGCCGGCCGCCCCATGCGCCCGACCCCCTCTGTCGCGCAGCGCGTCGCCGTCGCGCTGGATCACGCGCGCAAGGTCATGGCTTACGAAACCGATCCACGCGGTGCGGCGATCGAATTCCGCAAGCACCTCGGCTGGTACTCCAAGGGACTGCACGGCGGTGCCGAGCTGCGCAAGAAGCTGTTCGCCGTCACGTCGTTCGACCAGGTGGAGGGAATCTTCGCCGACTATCTCGCCAACGCCGATCGCTACGCGGCCGTGGGCGCCGCCGCAGCGGGCAACGACGACACGGTGCTCGAGGCAGACGCCGCATGAGGCGCGAGCGAGTCCGGGACCTGCTCGCGCAGGTTGCCGCAGGCTCGTTGGCGGTGGAGCGGGCGCTAGAGTCGCTGGCGCTCGAGCCCACGGAGTCACTCGGCTTCGCCACGATCGATCATCACCGTGCGCTTCGGCAGGGCTTCCCGGAGGTCGTCTACGGGGCGGGGAAGACGCCGGAGCAAATTGTCGCCATCGCCGAGCGCATCGCCGAGCGCGGGGACGGCGTGCTGGTGACCCGTCTGGCCGACGACGCCGTAGAGCGGCTCTGCGAGGCGCTGCCGGGGATCGAGTACAATGCGCTCGCCCGCACCGCCCTCTTGCGCCCATCCACGCCGGCCGCGAGCGCGCGTGGAACGCTGCTCGTCGTCACGGCGGGGACCAGCGACCTCCCTGTCGCCGAGGAGGCAGCCGTCACCGGCGACGCGCTCGGCTGCCGGGTGGAGCGGCTCACCGACGTCGGTGTCGCCGGGATTCACCGTCTGCTCGCGCGGCGTGAGGCGCTCGGAGGAGCGGCGGTCATCATCGTCGTGGCGGGGATGGATGGTGCGCTGGCGTCGGTCGTTGGCGGGCTGGTGCGTGTGCCGGTGATCGCTGTCCCGACGAGCGTGGGATACGGCGCCGCATTCGGCGGCATTGCCCCGCTGCTGACCATGCTGAACAGTTGCGCCGGAGGCGTGACCGTCGTCAACATCGACAACGGGTTCGGCGCAGCCGTCGCGGCCGCGCGCATCCTGCACGGCTAGATCGATCGCCGTTCGCTACGTATCGACCGACCCGGTGCGATCTCGCGCGGGTCGCCTGTGAGCCCGACGCAACCGGTTCCGATGCTGCTCGTCGCGGCGACGCTCGTCGCCACTGCCGCCACCACGGTCGCGTGGTTCGCCCTGCGGAGGGGACGCCGGTTGCGCCTCGAGTTGGCGGAAGCGCGGGCCCGTCTGGCGCTGTACGACGCGGAGCTCCCTGAGACGGCAGATCATCGCAGCGTGAGCGCGTCGGCGCTGCGGCGCGACCAGCAGAAGCGGTTCGTCGCCCGCGAGACCGAGCACTACCGCGAGCTCCTGGCGCAGCTGCTCGCAGACTTCCGCGACGCGACCGGTGCCGAAGAAGCGGTCTACTGGCAGTTCAACGCGGCGGGGGACGCCCTCATCCCTGTCGACTGGTCCACCGAAGGGCAGGGGCCTGCCTACTTCGATCATGAGGAGTGGGGGCCGCTCGTGTTCTGGGCGGCCGAGGCTGACGTCGTGCAGACGGTCGGGCCGGGCGACTCGGTGGTCGTCGGGGCTGCTTGCGTGAAGCAGGGCGAGACCCAGCTCGGCGTGCTCAGCCTCACCAATCGCCAGGGGCTGACGCACCGGCGCGATGCGCTGAAGGCGTGGCTCCCTCGGCTGGCGACGCAGCTCGCGTACTTCCAGGAGCTCGTGCAGCGGCGCCTCGAGTACGGACGCCACATGCGTCAGAGTCAGGCGCTGCTCGATGCCGTGCAGCGCCTTCAGGCCCACTCCGGTGGCGAGGGTCTGGCGCAGTCCGTGTGTGAGACAGCACTCGAGGTGTCCGGTGCGCGTGCAGCCGTGCTCATTCGCTGGAGTCCGGACGCCGAGACGGGCGAGGTGCACTTTGCGACACCCGCCGCCGGGCTCCCGAATCAGTCGCCGCTGGGGGGCTCGTCCATGGTGGCGGAGGCGTGCAGGGCGGCCCGGGTGCACGTGCTGGAGGACGCGCGCGGTGTCGCGTCGGGGGAGGCGCTCTACGGGATCCCGCGGGGCATTCGCGAGCCCGGGGCGGTGGCGATCATGCCGTTGGTGAAGGATCAGCGGGTGCTGGGGGCGGTCGTGCTCGAGGCAGAGGCTGCTGGCGCGCTTCGACTCGACGACGTGCGTCCACTCTCCGTGCTCGGTGCCGTCGTCGCCGCGTCGCTCGAGCTCGCCTGGTCGTACCAGGACATCGACCGGAAGGCGCGCACCGACGCGCTGACGGGGCTTTACAATCGCCTGCACTTCGGGGAGGAGCTGGAGCGCGCGCTCGACGAGGCCGACCGCCATGAGCGGCCGGTATCGCTCGTGCTGGTGGACATCGATCACTTCAAGCGGGTGAACGACACATGGGGGCACGAAGCCGGCGATGCCGTGCTGAAGCACGTGGCGCGCATCCTCAAGGAGGGGAGCCGGAGCGTGGACTCCTGCTTCCGGTACGGGGGCGAGGAGATCGCCATGGTGATGGCGGACACGGGCAGCGCGCGGGCGGTCGAGGTCGCGGAGCGGTTGCGCGCGCGTCTGGAGGCCGTGGTGGTCCGGCATGGCGGAGCGGAGATCGCCGTCACGGCGTCGTTCGGCGTCGCCACCTATCCCGAGGGGGTGAAGGTGCGCGACCAACTCTTCCCAGCGGCCGACAAAGCGCTGTACGTGGCGAAGCACGACGGGAGAAACTGTGTCAGATCGAAGCCGTTAAGCCGAGGAAAGGCAAGTGGTTGAGGCTGTCAATCTCACGTCGGTCGTCAATGCTCGGCTCGCTTGACTGGAGCGATGATCGGACTAGCTTTCGTGATGCAGGGGGCGACTGGCTTCGACGGGACTGGTGAAGCTGTGGGCGCGTGCCGAGGTCCTCGGGCACCTCGTTAAACACTCGGGAAAACACCAACTGCGAACGACAACTTCGCTCTTGCCGCCTAACTTCGGTTAGGCCTGCAAGTGCCCAGAGGGAAGCCCGCCCGGGGCGGCTCTTTGGGTAACGCAAATCTGGGCTAGTCCGGCGGGGTGCCTTCCGTCGTCGGGCGAAACTCTCGAAGGCTCATCCTCCCGTGGGCTGCCCATTGGCCAGCGGTCGGAGACATCAATCAGTGGGACACGCACGTAGGGCCTGTGGTCGATCGAGTTTCGGACCGGGGTTCGATTCCCCGCGCCTCCACTTCGAGCAAAAGCGCCCGCCATTTGGCGGGCGCTTTTGCGTTGGTGGCCGACGGCTCGCGGTGCGGGCGCCTGTGGCGCCGCCATATCGGCCTCACTCAGCAACTGCCAGCGCTTGGCGGAGTATGGTGCTTGGCACAGTATGCTGTGCCGTCAGAGCGCTTCGCGCCGCTCGGCGACCGGCCGACTGACGCTCGGAATCTCCCCCGGTGCGTCGTCGCGACGGCGCTTCTGCGCCCTGAAGATGAACTCCGGGGCGAGCGCGACGCCGAGCAGCGTCACCGGCAGGATCTGCTGCGCCTGAATCAGGAAGGCCACCGCGATCGCCTGATCCTTGTCGAGCCCGAATGCCGCGGCCGTGGCGGCGTAGGCGAGCTGGAAGAGTCCCACGTTCCCTGGTGTGGCGCGCAACGCGAAGCCGAGGTTCACGGCGAGCAATGCGGCGATCGTCGCGACGGTCGTCATCGGGAAATGCGCCGCGCGCGCGGTGGCCTGATAGGTCGCCACCTGGAGCGTCCATGCGGCCACACTGAGCACGAGCGCCGCGGCGAAGCGCGGGCCGCTCGATACGGAGCCGATCGTGCTCACGAACCGCGAGCCATACTGCTTGAGCCGCCCCTGCCAGGTGACAGGCTTCGGCCCTGCCACGGTCTCCACCACGTCCGGTCGCCTGATCAGCCAGCCAAGCAGTATGCCCATCAGCACCAGGGCGGCGATGGCGAAGTATTTGGCCTTCTCGAGCTGCGGCGGGAGCTCCAGGAATGTCGCCGCCAGCGCCAGGAGCACGACATACCCGATGAGCTCGAACAGGCGCTCCAGCGCCAGCGTCGCGAGAACCTTGGCGCTCGGGATGTGCGCGCTGCGCGCCACGAACACGACGCGCGCCGCCTCGCCACCGTTCGCCACGAGGACGTTGTTGAGCCCGGCACCCGCGAATGTGGCTCGCAGTGCGAGCCAGAGCGAACGCGCGCCAATCGGGCGCAGGAAGATCCACCAGCGGATCCCCTTCACCACGATCGACGCGACGTTCAGGAGCGCCGCGACGACGAGCAGGGGGAGGGACGCGGCGCGCATCGCCCCCCAGGTGGCGTGCCAGTTCACGTGCGTCGCGAACAGCACGAGCATCACGAGGATGACGAGGGTGAGCGCGATGCGAATGGCGCGAGAGATAGCAGTCGTCATGCGTTGCGATCGTCAGTCCGGTAGTGTGGCGAATCGAAACCCGCGGGCGCGAAGGCCGTCGATGATGGCCGGCAGCGCCTCGGCGGTCTGCATCCGGTCGCCGTCGGGGTCGTAGCCGTCGCCGTCGTGCAGCAGGAGAATGGAGCCGGCGTGCAATCCGCGAATTGCGCGCCGGGCGATCTCATCTGCCCCCGGTCTCGCCGAGTCCCACACACCGAGGGACCACCCGACGGTTCGCTGGCCGAGCGAGTGAGCGATCGGCGTGACCCAGGGACTGCGAAAGCCGTGCGGGGCGCGGAAGTGGCGCGGCCGAACGCCGGCCGCGCGCTCGACCTGCTCGGTGCCCCGCGTCAGATCGTCGCGCACATAGCCGGGGGTGCGGCGATGGAGCTTGCGATGCCAGTAGCCGTGGTTGGCGAGCTGATGCCCCTCGTCGGCCATGCGACGCACGAGCTGGGGCCATCGCTCGGCATGCTTCCCGAGGACGAAGAAGGTGGCCGCAACCTTCTCGCGCTGCAGCACGTCCAGGATGCGCGGCGTCGCGCGCGGATTCGGGCCGTCGTCGAAGGTGAGACTGACGACGGGCTCGGTTCCCGGGAGATGGGTGAGCACGGGGCCGAAGATCCACGAATTGCGGTGCCACGTGCCGTGCGCCGCCAGCCCCCCCGCCAGGGCGAGGCTCGCGAGAGCCGTCCCGATCATATCGAGACGGCGACCCGCCCCATCACGTTGTGGTAGACGTCGAGCACCTGCGAGGTCACGCGCGGCCAACTGTACTTCATCGACTCGTAGCGTCCCGTCGTGCCGAGCTGGATGCGCAGCCCCTCGTCGTCGAGCAACTGCACCAGCGCGTCGGCCAGCGCGTCCCGATCGCCGCACGGCGTCATCAGCGCCTCGCGACCATTCACGACGACGTCCTGGAACCCGAGGATGTCGGAGCACACGATCGGCGTCTCGCAGGCCATCGATTCCAGGAGGGTGATACCGAACGACGCCTTCGTCGTGGGACAGGCGTAGATCGAGCTGTGGGCGTAATAGCTCGGGCGTCCTTCCAATACCGCGCCGACGAAGGTGATGTCGCGATCGCCGTCGGCCTGCTGGTAATAGTGCTCGCGGAGCGGCCCATCGCCGACGACGACGAGCTGTGCCTGGCGGCGCTTCCCCTTCACCCGGCGGAACGACTCGATGAGCGTCGTCAGTCCGTTTCGTGGATCAAATCGACCGAGGAAGAGAATCGATGGCACGTCCTTACGAATCGCCGGCGGCGCCGGGGCGCTCGGATGGAAGACGTCGGTGTCGATTCCGTTGGGAATGATCTGCCATGGCGCGCTGAAGTAGCGCTCGAGCGCGACCGTGGTGGAATGCGAGACGCAGATGGCGGCGTCGAGCATGTCGAGGCGGCGCTGGAAGTAGCCGTTGAGGAACCGATATCCCTTCGATCTGTCGAAGTAGGTGTGGAAGGTGCCGACGAGCGGGCACTCGGCTTCCTCGATCGCAAGGAGGGGAAGGATCGGCGTCAGGGGCGAGTGGACATGCACGATGTCGTACCGTCCCCGCCTGAGGACCGTCCGCATCTCCTTGCGCAGCCCGAGGCCGATCGTGATGCGGGCCTGGGAGCCGTTGGCGTACACGGGCTGGCTCCGTCCGAGCCGGATCACATTCGGCTGCGGCTCGGCGCCGGGCAGGTTCGACGTGATGATGTCCACGTGGTGCCCGCGACGGCGTGCCTCACGGGCAAAAAAGTGCACGTGCTCGCAGACCCCGCCCAGGTGCGGGTAGTAATACTCCGTAACGAGGGCGATGCGGAGTGTGCGCTCATCGTGAACCTCCGGAAGCATCGGGAGATTCGGGAGAACGGGACGGCGTGCCGGAGCGGTGCTAGTGTGCGGTGGGTTCAAGAGCGGCATGTGCTGCGGCTAGGCGGGCGATCGGAACCCGGAATGGAGAGCACGAGACGTAATCGAGCCCGATCGCGTGGCAAAACTTCACGCTCCTGGGCTCACCACCGTGCTCCCCACAGATGCCGACCTTGAGCTGCGGGCGCACGCGTCGACCTGCGGCGACTGCCAGCGTAATAAGCTTTCCAACCCCCGATTGGTCAAGGACTTGGAAGGGATCGTCGGCCAGGATTCCGCGCTCCACGTAACCTGGAAGGAAGCGGCCCGCGTCGTCGCGGCTGAGACCAAAGGTGGTCTGCGTGAGGTCGTTCGTGCCGAACGAGAAAAACTCGGCACGTTGCGCGATCTCGTCCGCCGTGAGCGCGGCCCGCGGCAGCTCGATCATCGTCCCGATCGTGTAGTCCAGCTCCTCGCCCATGACGCGGAGCACACGCGACGCCACGTCCTCGAGGACGCCTCGCTGGTGGTCGAACTCCCGGAACGTGGCGACGAGCGGAATCATGATCTCAGGACGGACGTCGACCCCGCGACGTTTCGCCCGCAGCGCCGCCTCGAAGATCGCCCGCCCCTGCATCTCCGTGATCTCGGGGTGGGTGATCCCGAGCCGGCATCCCCGATGGCCGAGCATCGGGTTCGTCTCGCGCAGAGAATCGACGATGTGCGCGAGCTCCGGCCGACTCAGGCCCAGCGTGCGCGCCAGCAGCTTGGACTCCTCGCCGCCATGCGGAAGGAACTCGTGCAGGGGCGGATCCAGCAGACGGATCGTCACCGGCAACCCGTCCATCGCCTCGAAGATCCCATCGAAGTCCTGGCGCTGCATGGGGAGCAGCTTCGCGAGCGCGCGACGGCGCCCTCCCTCGTCGCGGGCGACGATCATCTCGCGCATGGCGGTGATGCGATCGCCCTCGAAGAACATGTGCTCCGTGCGGCAGAGGCCGATCCCTTCGGCGCCGAAGGCGCGGGCGATCCGGGCATCCTGCGGTGTGTCGGCGTTCGCGCGCACCTTCAACGTGCGTACTTCGTCGGCCCAGCTCATGAGGCGCGCGAATGCGCGATACGCGGGTGCCGTCTCCGCGCGCCGCATGCCGCGCGTCACCTGCACGACCTCGCTCGGCGTCGTGGGAAGATCGCCCGAGAACACCTTGCCCGACCCGCCGTCGAGGGTGAGCCAGTCACCTTCGTTGATCGTCACGCCGTTCATGGTGCAGGCGCGGCGCACGTGGTCGACGATCATCTCCTTGCAGCCGACGACGGCGCACTTGCCCATGCCGCGTGCGACGACTGCGGCATGACTGGTCATCCCGCCGCGCGACGTGAGCACGGCGCGCGCGGCGACGAGCCCGTGAAAGTCTTCGGGCGTCGTCTCCTCCCGAATGAGAATGACCGGATCGCCGGACGACGCACGTCGTCCGGCCTCGTCGGCGTCGAACACGGCGCGGCCGCTCGCTGCGCCGGGGCTCGCCGGTAGCCCGGTGGCGATGGCGTCGGCGCGCACGCTCGGGTCGATCACCGGATGCAGGAGCTGATCGAGCTGGTCCGCCGGCACGCGCGTGACCGCCTGCCTGTCGTCGATCATCCGCTCGTCCACCATCTCGGTGGCGATGCGAACGGCCGCTGCGGCAGTGCGCTTCCCGGTGCGTGTCTGGAGCAGATACAGACGGCCGCGCTCGACGGTGAACTCGATGTCCTGCATGTCGCGGTAATGCTGCTCGAGCTTCTCCTGCGTGGCCACCAGCTCGTGGTACGCCGCCGGAAGTCGCTCGGCCATCTGGTCGATGCTCAGCGGCGTGCGAATGCCGGCGACGACGTCCTCACCCTGGGCATTGATGAGAAACTCGCCGTACAGCTTCCGCTCACCCGTGCTCGGGTTGCGCGTGAACGCCACGCCGGTGCCGGAGTCGTCGCCGAGATTACCGAACACCATGCTGACGACGTTCACGCCGGTCCCGAGTGTGTCGTCGATACCTGCATGCTTCCGATAGTCCTGTGCCTTCTTGAGCGTCCACGATGTCCACACGGCTTCGATCGCGCCCCAGAGCTGCTCCACGGGTTCCATCGGGAAGGGGCGCCCGGTGGACGCGCGCACGAGTCCCTTGTATTCCTCGACGAGAGTGCGGAGCTGCTCCTCCGAAAGCTCGGAGTCGTTCTCCACACCGGCGGTGAGGCGTTTTGCGGCGAGGAGCCGCTCGAAGTTCGCGTGGCTCACGCCGAGCACGACGTCGCCGTACATCTGGATGAACCGGCGATAGGAGTCGTACGCGAAGCGCGGGTTCCCGCTCGCGCGCGCGAGCCCGGCGACGGTGTCGTCGTTGAGGCCGAGGTTGAGAATCGTCTCCATCATCCCGGGCATCGACACCGGGGCGCCGCTGCGCACGGAGACGAGCAATGGATTCGCGGGATCGCCGAAGCGCTTGCCGCTCGCGTCCTCGAGGCGACGCAGGCTCTGCTCGACCTCGGCGCGAAGCGCCGGGGGCACGGTGCGATCGCGCAGGAAGGCGATGCAGACCTCGCACGCCATGGTGAATCCCGGCGGCACGGGAACGCCGAGGTTGGTCATCTCGGCGAGGTTCGCCCCCTTGCCGCCGAGGATGGCCTTCATGTCCTTGGTGCCTTCCGCGCGGCCGTTGCCGAAAAAGTAGATGTGCTGGTCGGTCATTCAGTCAGACGGTCAGACAGTCAGACAGTCGGCAGTGGTGCCCGCCTCAACTGTCAACGCGCGACTGGATCAACATCCACACCCGAAGCGGAGCTTGTCGGGGTCCGTTGGGGGAGGCGTCGGGTAGTCGCCGGAGAAGCAGGCATGGCAAAAGCCATGCGGACCGCCCGGCACCGACTCCAACATCCCCTGGAGCGACAGATATCCCAGCGAATCCACGCCGAGGGAGGCGCGAATCTCGTCGAGCGTATGATTGGCCGCGATCAGCTCATCGCGGCTCGGCGTATCGATGCCGTAGTAGCACGGGCCGGTGACCGGGGCAGAGCTGACGCGCATATGCACTTCGACGGCACCCGCGGCGCGCACGAGCTGCACGAGCCCGCGGGTCGTCGTGCCGCGCACGATGGAATCGTCGACCATCACGACGCGCTTGCCGTCGAGCACCTCACGCACGGCGTTGTACTTGAGGCGCACCTTGGCGTCGCGCGTCGCCTGCGTGGGCTGAATGAACGTGCGGCCCACGTAGTGATTGCGGATGAGCGCCAATTCGTATGGCAGCCCACTCTCCTCGGCGAAGCCGATCGCCGCCGAGTTGGAGGAGTCGGGAACGCTGAACACGAGATCCGCACCCGGGGCGGGGCACTCGCGTGCGAGACGACGTCCGAGGGCCCGCCGCGCGCGATCGACCGAACCGCCGAAGATCCGACTGTCGGGGCGCGCGAAGTACACATGCTCGAACACACACCGCCGCAGCTCCTTGCGCTCGAAGGGAAAGATCGAGCGCTCGCCGGATGCATCCGCGGCGAAGATCTCTCCGGGCTCGACCTCGCGGTCGTAGATCGCGCCCACGATGTCGAGCGCGCAGGTCTCCGACCCGAACACCGGCGACCCGTTGAGCCGCCCCATGACGAGCGGACGCCAGCCGCGCGGATCGCGTGCGGCCAGCAGCGTGTCGCCGATCATGATGAGAACGCTGTAGGCGCCCTCGACCCCGCGCAGCGCATCGGCGAGCCGTTCCTCGGGCGTCGGAGCGGTGGAGCGTGCGATGCGGTGGACGATCACCTCGGAATCCATCGACGACGCGAAGATGGAGCCCTGTTCCTCGAGCTCCATACGCAGCTCGCCGGCGTTGGTGAGATTGCCGTTGTGGGCGAGCGAGATATAGCCACCCCGCGAGCTCACGAGCACGGGCTGCGCGTTCTCGAGCGTCGACGAGCCCGCCGTGCTGTAGCGCGTGTGCCCGATCGCCATCACACCGTGCAGCGAGTCGACCTGCGCGTTGGGAATGTCGGAGACGAGGCCCATGCTCCGGACGCCGCGCGCCGTGCCACTCTCGTCGGCGGCGACGATCCCTGCGGACTCCTGCCCGCGGTGCTGCAATGAATAGAGACCAAGCTTCGTGAGGGCGACTGCGTCGGCCTGCCCACGAACGCCGAAGATACCACACATGAGTGTCAGACCACCGAGTCGGAGGCGAGCGCGACGTCCTGCGCCGACGCGCTGCGCTGCATGATGCGCGGGATGCTCTCGTGATACGCATCCGCGAGCTGCGAAACCGGAGCGCGCATATGACGCGCCCCAACCTTCACGTCGAGCTGGCCGCTGGATGCACGGACAGTGCCGATCACCGTCGCCTTCACACGATGGTGGCGCACGATGGCGAACACCGCCTCGGCATCCGGCGTCGAGACGACGACGCGCCCCTGCGCCTCGCCGAACAGCAGAGCGCGGAGGGGCAGGTGCCCCCACGCCGAGAGATCGATCTCCGCCCCCGTCGGTCGCGCACGATCCATCATGACGCTCTCGGCGAGCGCCACGAGCAATCCACCGTCCGAAACGTCGTGTGCCGAGCGGACCGCGCCGGCACGGATGCTCGCGAGCAGCGCGTCGATGAGCCGTTTCTCCCTCGCGAGGTCCACGCGCGGCGGCCGGCCAGCGACCTCGCCGTGAATGCGCTGGAGATACTCACTGCCCCCCAGCTCGTCCGTGTTCTCACCGAGGAGCATGATCGCGTCCCCCTCGGTCGTGAAGGGGGCGCGCGTGACGTGGGCGAGAGAGTCGACGAGTCCCACCATGCCGATCACGGGCGTGGGGTACACGGCACCCGAGGGATTCTCGTTGTACAGCGAGACGTTGCCCCCGGTCACGGGCGTACCCAGGACGTCGCACGCCTCCTTCATTCCGGCGACCGCTTCGCGGAGCTGGAAGTAGACCTCCGGCTTCTTCGGGTTGCCGAAGTTCAGATTGTTCGTGATGGCCATCGGACGCCCACCTGACGCGGCGACGTTGCGCGCCGCCTCGGCGACAGCGATGCGCGCGCCCTCGCGCGGGTCGAGGAAGACGTAACGGCCGTTGCAGTCGGTCTTGAGGGCGATCGCGCGGTCCGTGCCGCGAATGCGAACGACTGCTGCGTCCCCACCGGGCCCCACGACGGTGCTCGTGCGCACGGTGTGGTCATATTGCTGATACACCCACTTCTTGCTCGCGATGGTCGGCGAGAGGAGCAGGCGCTCGAGCGTCCATATCGGATCTCTCTCTTCCGGCTTCTCGGCGATCGCGTGCACATCCCGCTCGCGGCGATGACGCACGTCGTCGCTCTCGCGTGCTTCCGGCTCGTACGTCGGACAGTCCGTCACGAGGCGCGTGCCGGGGAACTCGGCCACGACACGGTCGCCTTCGACGACGCGATAGACCGGCTCGGCGACCACCTCGCCGATCACGGCCGCCGTGAGATCCCACTTCTCGAGGATCTCGCGCACCCTGTCTTCGTGCCCCTTCTTCGCCACGACGAGCATACGCTCCTGCGACTCACTGAGCAGCAGCTCGTACGGCGTCATTCCTTCCTCGCGCGCCGGCACCTTGGTCGTATCGATCACGACACCGACGTCGCCACGTGCGGCCATCTCGGCCGACGACGACGTCAGACCCGCCGCGCCCATGTCCTGAATGGCGACGATGTGGCCGCTGTGAATCAGCTCGAGACTCGCCTCGAGGAGCAGCTTCTCGGTGAACGGATCACCGACCTGTACGCGCGGGCGTTTCGCGTCGCTCGCCTCGCTGAGATCCTCGGAGGCGAAGGAGGCGCCGTGAATGCCGTCGCGCCCCGTGCGTGCGCCGACGGCGATGATCGGATTGCCGACGCCCTGGGCGACGGCGCGCATCAGCTCCGACTCCTTCATCAGGCCGACACACATCGCGTTGACGAGCGGATTCCCCTCGTACGCCGGATCGAACACCACCTCCCCCGCCACGGTCGGGATGCCCACGCAGTTGCCGTAGTCGCCAATTCCCTTCACGACGCCGGCGAACAGGTAGCGCACGCGCGGCGAATCGAGGGAGCCGAAGCGCAGGGAGTTCAGAAGCGCAATCGGCCGCGCGCCCATCGTGAAGACGTCGCGCAAGATGCCGCCGACCCCCGTCGCCGCACCCTGATACGGCTCGACCGCGGACGGGTGATTGTGCGATTCGATCTTGAACGCCACGGCCATCCCATCGCCGATCGAGATGACGCCGGCGTTCTCCCCGGGACCCTGCAGCACGTAGGGCGCTTTGGTGGGCAGCGTCTTGAGCAGCGGACGCGAGTGCTTGTAGGAGCAGTGTTCGCTCCAGAGTGCGCTCACCACGCCGAGTTCGGTGAACGTCGGCGTGCGGCCGAGCATCGAGACCAACCGGTCGTATTCCTCCGTCGTGAGTCCATGCTCGGCGACGAGTGCCGGCGTGATGACGGGATCGCCTGGGCGTGCGCTAACGGCCACGGTGCTCCCTCATGGGGTCACGGTCCGCTTGGCGTTCCTGGCGTCCTTCTTCGCGGGTGCCTTTTCCGGTGCTTTCGCGGACGCCTTCGATGCCGTGCCGGGCGGCATCTTCGGCTCGTTCAGCGGAATCGACGGGCGGACGTCGTTCGCCTGCGCGGGGGGACGCATCTGTCCGGGCGTGGCTGCCTTCGCCGCGCTCTTGACCGACGCTGCGCTGGTGTTTTTCTGTGGCATGTTCACCTCCTTCTTCGGCGGCGCGGGTGCCTCTCTCTTCGGGCGACGGGCGAGCGCGGGCTCCTTCCTCACGGGGAGTGGCTTCTCCGGCGCCCGACGCGTGATTTGTGGCCGCACCTCTTCGGGCGAGCTGCTCTGCCCCGTGTAGCGGCGGTCCGGGGAGCGGAAGATGGCGTCGACGACGCTGTCGCCGCGCAGGATGACCAGGTCGTGCATCCCGCACGACCGTCCGCACGAGTTCGAATAGAACAGATAGCTGTGCTCGTTTACCGTGCGCGACGTGACCGGCGCGCCGAGGGCGGACTCGACCTGCGCGCGGGACATTCCCGGCGAGATGGTGCCTTGCGCGATCAGCGCGCCGGGAAAACAGAGCAAGGTGAGGGCGATCAGGCGGCGCATGGGACGCTCCTTGTCATGCGGCGACGCGTTGGAGAATGGACTCGAAGAGCGCGAGGCCATCGGCCGCGCCCAGCAGCGGGTCCACCGCGCGCTCCGGATGAGGCATCATACCCAGGACATTGCCTTCTGTGCTGACGATCCCGGCGATGTTGCGCATCGAGCCGTTGGGATTGTATGCCTCGTACGCCTGCAACGGATCCGGCGCGTAACGGAAAACGACGCGCCCCTCCTCCTCCAGTCGCTCCAGCGTTTCCTCGTCGGCGCTGTAGCGTCCGTCGCCGTGCGCGATCGGCAGCGTGATGAGCTGTCCCTCGCTGTAGCGCGAGGTGAACATCGTGTCGGCATTCTCGACACGCAGCGTGATCGGCGCACAGACGAACTTGAGCGACGCGTTGCGCAGCAACGCGCCGGGGAGCAGCCCTGCCTCGCAGGCGATTTGAAAGCCGTTGCAGAAGCCGACGACCGGCCCACCGCGGCGCGCATGTGCCTGAACCTCGCGCATGATGGGGCTGAAACGAGCGATCGCGCCGGCGCGCAGGTAGTCGCCGTAGCTGAAGCCTCCGGGAAGGATGACGACGTCCACGCCCTGGAGATCGTGATCCTTGTGCCAGAGGAAGGTGGCTTCCTCGCCGAGTGCCTCGATGGGCGCGCGGTAGGCGTCGTAGTCGCCGTTCGAGCCGGGGAAGGTGACGATGCCGAACTTCATGCGGGTGACACGGTGGCGATCTCGAAGTCTTCGGTGACCGGATTGGCGAGCAGCCGCTCGCACATCTCGCGTGTCTGTTGGCGGGCGGCAGCGTCGTTCGCGGCGTCCACCTCGAGCACGAGATGTCGTCCGACGTGAACGCTGGAGACCGATCCGAAGCCCAGCGTATGCAGCGCATCCGCGACCGCCTTGCCCTGGGGATCGAGCAGTCCTCGGCGAGGGACGACATGCACGGCGACGCGATAGCGACTCATTCGGCGGGCTCGGAGCTGGAGGTGTTCGACATACTGGTGACGGCTGGCGGGGACGCCGGCGGGATCGTCGGAGCGGACGGCGGCGTGGGCTCCGCGGGAGCCGGCGCATACGGCGATTGATCCGCGGTGCTCGGTGCTCCCGCTTCGGTTGCGGTTCCACCCAGACCAGAGGGGGTGGCACCGCTCGTATCGCCGGCGGCGGCACGATCTCTCCGGTCGCCACGACCGCGGCGGCGGCGCTTGCGCTTGCGGGCCGGCGCCGACTCGCCGGCGCTGGCAGTGGCCTCCCCGGCGGCCGCCACGCTCTCCTCATCCTCCACGGGGAGTGCAGCTTCCACGCTCGACGGTGCGCCGAGGTCGATCGCCGTCACGCCGCCGTCGGCGGGAGCGGCCGGCACGACAGGAGCGCTCGTCGTCGCAGCGCGTTCCGGACGCTCACGCTCGGCACGCCTGGGTCGCTCACGCTTGTCGCGGCGCGCGGCGCGCTCGGCGTCGGCGGGGCGTTCGGCGCGAGTCTTCTCGCCCCGCTCGGGCCGTTCGCCCCGCTCGGGCCGTTCTTGCCGCTCGGGACTGCGGCCGGCGCCCTCGCGCGCACCATCCTCGCGCTCGCCGCGCTCAGGCCGACCGCGGTGCCGTTCCGGAGCGTGCTCGGGCGCGCGCAGGTGCCGCTGCTCGCGATGCCCCTGACGCGTCGCGTGCACACGCGACTCGGTCAGGTCGAACTCTTCCTCCTCCTCCTCGTCCTCCTCGTCCTCTCCCTCCGAGAGATCGTACGGGATGGTCGGCTGGCGTCGCTCGAACAGACCGCCGAGCACCCAGCGGATCAGGCCCCAGGCGATGTAGACGAGCGATATCGGGAAGAAGTACTCGAGCCGGCGCGTCGCGAGCAGCACGATCGCGCCGACGACGAGCAACGTCGCCCCCAGGGCGCGCAGACTGCGGAATCCCGTGCGCGGAAAAGTCGGGTACGGGACGTTGCTGATCATCAAGAACGCGAGCAGCGCCATGAGAATGCGGAGCGCCCCATGCCACGGCAGATCGCCGATCGCCCCGTAGGTGTACAGCGGCGACTGGCTGAACCAGTAGTATGAGGCGAGTGTGATCCCGGCCGCGGGGCTCGGCAATCCCTGGAAGTAAGTCTTCGCCGTGCCCGCCTGTTCGATGTTGAAGCGCGCGAGGCGCATCACGGCGCAGGCAGCGAACAGGAACACCCACACCCAGTCCCATCCGTCGCGGTTGAGCACCGCGAAATACATGATCATTCCCGGCGCGAGGCCGAAGGTGATCGCATCGACGAGCGAGTCCAGCTCCTCGCCGAACTCGGTGCCGGCATTCGTCGCCCGCGCCACGCGTCCGTCGAGGGCGTCGCAGATGCCGCCGAGCAGCACGTACACGCCCGCGGTCGTGAACTGGAGGCGCGACGCCGCGATGATGGCGAACACGCCGAAGAACAAGTTGCCGAGGGTGAGGCCGCTCGGGAACAGAATCACGGCGCGGCGCATGTTCGGCCGGCGCAGCGGACGGCGCGGGCGGGCCAGGGAGGTCGCTCTCATCGGACCGGCAGCTCCGCGATCACCGTCGTACCGGCAACCGTGATGTCACCGACCTTCACTCTGAGGACTGCACCGGGCGGAACGAACACGTCCACGCGCGAGCCGAAGCGAATGAGTCCCATGCGCTGGCCTTGTTGCACCTGCTCTCCTGGCTTGCCGTAGGTCACGATGCGGCGTGCGATGAGGCCTGCGATCTGTCGAACGAGAATCCGTCCGCGCGACGCCGTGATGCCGACGGAGCGCTGCTCGTTTTCGAGGCTCGACTTCTCGGCGGCGGCGTTCAGGAACTTGCCCTTGTTGTAATGCACGTATTCGACCGTGCCGCTCACCGGATAGCGGTTCACGTGCACGTTGAAGACGTTCATGAAGATGGACACACGCTTCGAGGGCCCCCCCATGAACGACGGCTCGTCGACGGTGCTGATCAACACGACCTTGCCGTCGGCCGGGGCGATGACGAGCTGCTCGCCGCGCTCGCCGGTCCGCTCGGGATCGCGGAAGAAATAGGCAACCCAGAGCGCGAACACCGTGAGCACGAACGCCACGAGCCAGACCGGCCACGAGCGGCGATTGAGCGCGATCGCATAGGTGCCGGCGGCGATCAGTGCGGCGATGACGATGAAGACGATACCTTCGCGGGCGAAGCTCACGGACTAGACCGGGTCGAGGTCAGGCAGACGAAGCGGCGTACCGGTGATGCGCGCGAAGGCATCGAGGTAGCGCGCGCTCGTCGCGTCGATCACGCTCTGGGGAAGGCGAGGCGGCGGCGCCTCACCATTCCACCGTCCGGCTCGCCGTTCGGCGTCGAGCCAGTCGCGCAGTGGCTGCTTGTCGAAGCTCGGTTGCGGTCCGCCGGGCCTGTACGCGTCGGCGGGCCAGAAGCGCGAGCTATCGGGGGTGAGCACTTCGTCGATCAGACGAATCGTCCCGCCGCTGTCGCGGCCGAACTCGAACTTCGTATCGGCGATGATGATGCCACGCGCCGATGCGATGTCGCGTCCACGGGCGTACACGAGCCGGCTCAGCCGCTCGAGCTCGCGCGCCACGTCATTCCCAAGGCGACGCACGACCTCGGCGACCGGGATGTTCTCGTCGTGTCCTGTCTCCGCTTTGGTGGCAGGGGAGAAGCGCGGCGGATCGAAGCGATCGCTTTCGCGGAGCCCCGGCGGCAGCGGCTCACCGGCAAGCGTCCCCTGCGCCCTGTATTCCTTCCACGCCGACCCGCTGAGATAGCCGCGCACCACGCACTCGACCGGAAAGACGTCCGTACGGCGGCAGAGCATGGCACGTCCGATCAGCGCGGCGCGATGCGGGGCGAGCAAGGGCACCTGCTCGACGATTGCGTCCGCGTCGGCGGCGAGCATGTGGTGCGCCACGAGACCGGCGAACTGCCGAAGCCACCATGCGGTGATCTGCGTGAGCACGGCCCCCTTGTACGGCACGCGCTCCCGCATCACGACGTCGAAGGCGCTCACGCGGTCGCTCGCCACGAGGAGCAGCCGCTCCGCGTCGACGACGTACACCTCGCGCACCTTGCCGCGGCGCAACAGTGGGAGAGGGAGCGAGGGCTGCTCGAGCGTCGCCCCGGTCATACCCGCACCTCCTCCAGCACCGCGTCGGCCGGCGTCGTGCCGGCGAGCAGCGGACCGACCACTTCCTCGAGGAACTCGTCCACCTGTTCAGGCGCGCGTCCCACGAAGCGGCGCGGGTCCATCGCGCGATCGAGCTCCTCGCGCGACATGCCGAACGTCGCGTCGGCAGCGATGCGGTCGAGCAGATCGTTGTGATCCGCGCCGTCCTTGAGCGCGCGCGCCGCGTCGATGCTGTATTGGCGAATGCGCTCGTGTGCCTCCTGCCGATTCCCGCCGGCGCGCACGGCGCGCACGATGAGCTCCTCGGTGGCCATGAAGGGGAGCTCGTCCATGAGGCGGCGGCGGATGCGCGCCGGATGCACTTCGAGCCCGCTCGCGATGTTTTCCATGAGGACGAGGATTGCATCCGTCGCCAGGAAGGACTCGGGAATCGCCAGACGACGGTTCGCGCTGTCGTCCAACGTCCGCTCGAAGAACTGCGCGCCGTGTGTCTGATTTGCGTTCGGCTCGAGCGACCCGACGAAACGGGCGAGCGACGCGATGCGCTCGGAGCGCATGGGGTTTCGCTTGTATGCCATGGCCGACGACCCGATCTGCTCCCGCTCGAACGGCTCCTCGATCTCGCCGAACGCCTGGAGCATGCGGATGTCGGCGCTGAACTTGGCCGCGCTCGCCGCCACGCCGCTCACCGCGCCCAGCACCTGCGCGTCGAGCTTGCGCGTGTAGGTCTGGCCGCTCACCGGAATCGATGCGGGGAAATCCATCGCCGCCGTCACCAGCCGGTCGACCTCGCGCACCTTGGCATGATCGCCCTCGAAGATCTCGAGGAAGCTCGCCTGCGTACCCGTCGTCCCCTTCACACCGCGGAACGGCAGCGTGGCGATGCGGTGATCGAGATCGGCGAGGTCGAGCACCAGATCCTGCATCCAGAGCGTGGCGCGCTTGCCCACCGTGGTCGGCTGCGCGGGCTGGATGTGGGTGTAGCCCAGCGTCGGCTCGGCGCGCCACTCGCGTGCGAAAGCAGCGAGCGCGCGCAGGACGCGGACGACCTTGCCGCGCAGCAGCACGAGCCCGCGCCGCATGAGGATCAGATCGGCGTTGTCGGTGACGAACGCGCTCGTGGCGCCGAGATGGATGTACTTGTGCGCGGCCGGCGCCACGTCGCCGAAGGCATGCACGTGGGCCATGACGTCGTGGCGGAACCGGCGCTCGTACGTCGCCACCTTCTCGAAGTCGATGTCATCGAGATGGGCGCGCATCTGCGCGATCGCGTCGTCGGGGATCGGCACCCCGAGTTGCTGCTCGGCTTCGGCGAGCGCGAGCCAGAGCCGGCGCCACAGGCCGTGCCGTACCTGCGGCGACCAGAGCTCGAGCATCGCCTTGGATGCGTATCGCTCGGCCAACGGCGACGAGTAGCGGTCGTGCGCCGTCATCGGATCACGAAGTCGGTGGAGGAGATCTGTCCCTGTCGCTCGAAAAAGAGGCGAATCGGCCCACGTCCCGCATAATAATCGAGTGCACGCGATACGTCCTCCGCCGAGGCGATCGGCGTGCGGTTGATCTGCACGATCACGTCCCCCGGCTCGATCAGCAGCTCGCTGGTGATCCGGTCGCTCGCCTTGTAGATGAGCGCTCCCCTGGACGACACGACGCCGCGCGTGGCGCGGATCGCCGGCGTGAGCGTGACGAGCTCCAACTCGCGCAGCACCTGCACCTTGGGTGCGCTGA
The DNA here is from genome assembly GCA_964438255.1 of uncultured Gemmatimonadaceae bacterium. Taxonomy (GTDB): domain Bacteria; phylum Gemmatimonadota; class Gemmatimonadetes; order Gemmatimonadales; family Gemmatimonadaceae; genus AG11. The sequence continues at coordinate 72,564 of CAYTKA010000004.1, forward strand.
CCTCAGGTAGATCCGCGATCGTGACCGCGACCGGGACCTCGTTCCCCCCTCGCCGGACGACGAGCGCCACCTGCTCGCCGACGCGCAGGTCGAGGAGTGCAGCTTCCCAATCGAACCGGTTGCGAATCGGCCGGCTGCGCGACCGGACGATCACGTCGCCCGGGCGGATGCCGGCGCGCTGCGCGGGCGAGCCTGGGGCGACCGCGGCGACCAGCGCGCCTCGGACGATGAGATCGCGCGGGTTCTCCGTCCGCGGCTGCTCGAGCTGCACGCCGATCCACGGCCGGCGAACTCGGCCGTGGCTGAGCAGGTCCTCGGCCACACGTCGCGCCCGGTTGATCGGGATGGCGAAGCCGAGTCCGATCGAGCCGCCGCTCGTCGAGTAGATCGAGGAGTTCACCCCGATCACCTCGCCGCTGGCGTTGATCAGCGGCCCCCCTGAGTTGCCGGGGTTGATCGACGCGTCCGTCTGGATCATGTCGAAGTACGCCGACGGCCCCTCGCCGCGCGCGACGAGGTTGCGCCCCGTGCCGCTGATGACTCCTGCCGTGACGCTCGGCTCGGAGTTGCCGAGCATGAAGCCGTACGGGTTGCCGATCGCGACCGCCCACTCGCCGACGAGCAGGTTGTCCGAGTCGCCGAGGGGCGCGACTGGAAGGCCGCTCGCCTTCACTTGAAGCACGGCGAGATCATTCGTCTCGTCAGTGCCGACGATGCGCGCGGGATAGGTCGTGCCGTCGCGCAGCATGACGGAGATCGTCGTCGCGCCGGCGACGACGTGCGCGTTGGTGACGATCACGCCGTCGGGGCGAATGATGAATCCGGTGCCGAGTCCCGCCGAGGTCTGCGTGCCCGACCGACCGCCGCCGAAGAAAAAGTCGAAGGGATCGGCCTGGACGCGCTGGACGACCTCCGTCTGCACCGTGACGACCGCTGGGGCGACGCGCGCGACGGCGTCCGTGATCGCCGTTCGTCTCGACGCCGCGATCCCCGATGGTCGTACCGCGTCTTCCGTGCGTGCGAGCTGTGCGGCCGACTCTCTGGGCGAGCCTGAGCACGCCGCGAGCGCGGCGAGGGCGAGCAGCGTACCGATGCGCATCAGGTGGCGGGCCATAAACGTCGTAACCGCGCGACGTCGGCGAGATAGTGCGCGACGCCGCGGTCGGTGAGAGGATGAGTGAGCAGGGAGCGGCACAGCTCCTCCGACACGGCGACGACATCGGCGCCGGCCACGGCGCACGAGCCGAACTGCGTGGGTGACGACGGCTGCACGGCGATGACGTCGCACTCGGCGTCGGAGCTGTCGAAGGCGGCGCGGACGTCGCGCACGACGCCGATCCCGTCGTGCCCGGCGGCGTCGAGCTGGTCGAGGGCGATCACGACGCTGGAGACTCCCGTACGGCAGGCGAGGAGCGCCTGCGCCGCGCTGAAGACGTGCGTCGCCGCCACGCGCACGCCGTCGGCATGCAGGCGGCGCATCGTGCCGAGCGTGTCTTCCACGAGCGGCACCTCGACGACGATCTGATCGGAGAGCTTCGCGAGCTCTTTGCCGTCCTTGTAGGCGCCTCCGGCATCGATCGTCTGCACCGCGGCGAAGATGGGGCCGTGCACGAGCCGGCACAGCTCGACCAGATGCGCTCGGGCGTCGGACTCGGCGGCCGCGGCGAGGAGCGCCGGCGTGGTGAGCACGCCGTCGAGCATGCCGTGCGCCGCGCCCCAGGCGACATCCTCCGTGCGAGCCGTGGCGAGAAAGATCTTCATACTTGAGAAAGATAGAGGTCGTTCGGGTATCGCACCCGGTCCAGGAAGAGCCCGTGCGGCGGGGCCGGTGGCGAGACCTCATCGTTGTCCCGCGCGGCCAGCAGCGCGGCGATGTCCGAGGCCGGCCGCCGTCCCAGCGCCACGTCCATCATCGACCCGACGAGGAAGCGGACCATGTGGTGGAGAAAGCGATTGGCCTCGATCGCGAACACGAGGCCACCCTCGCGGTCCCGCCACGCTGCCTCGTGCACGATGCAGCGGTGTTCGTCGCTCGGCGGTGCCGTGCCCCGAACGGCGAAGCCGACGAAGCAGTGCTCCCCGACGAGAAGCGACGCCGCCGCGTCGAGCGCCAGCCGGTCCAGCGGCCGGGTGATCGCCCACTCGGTGCGCCGTCGAAAGGGCGACGCCGCTCCCTCGTCCGTGCCGACGTGATAGCTGTACCGCCGGGATGTGGCGCTGTACCGCGCATGGAACTCCTCGCGCATCGCGTGCGCCGACGCGACCCAGACGTCGTCCGGGAGCACGGCATTCAGCGCGCGGCGCAGCGAGGCCGGGCTCCATCGCTCTCCCATGCGCACGCCCACCGCCTGTCCGCGCGCGTGGACCCCGGCGTCTGTCCGGCCCGCGCCCAGCGCTGCGGTCGGCGTGCCACAGAGGCGCTCCAGCGCCTCCTCGAGCACGCCCTGCACGGTGCGCCGCTCCGGCTGCCGCTGCCATCCGCTGAAACCCGTGCCGTCATAGTGCAACACGAGCTGCAACATGCGAGTCGGCATCGCCGGGAAAGCTACCATGCACGCTCCAGGCTGCAAGCCGCGATCGGCAAACAGACCGCGGCGTGCCGCGTGGAGCCCGCGGCTCGGAGCCGCAAGCTCGCATGCGCACATCAGCGCGGTTCGTGCACATTCGCGCCGACGATCGTCCTTGCTGTGGACGCCGGCACGGTACCGCATCGTCGGGCGCAGCGCGTTGACTTTGCCGTCCTGCGGCGGCCACTTTTAGCCTCGTCGCCTCTCGGGGCGCCGCTCTTCCTTCCCGCCGGATGCCCCCTCGCACGCTCGCCACGCTCGCCCATGCGCTCTCCGTCGCCCCCGATCTCGACGCGGCGCTGCTGGCGCTTGCCGACGCCTTGGTGGAGGTGGACCGATTCGCGAAGATCGCCATCGTGCGATTCGACGCGCGGCGCTCGATGCTGATGGACCGCCTCACCGCGGCCGGCGATCGGGTCGTCTGCGAGACGCTCGAGACGACGTTCGATCACCTCCCGACGCGCGAGCGGATCGCCGTCGCCGCGGGAGGAACGTTCGTCGAGTTCGGCGAGCAATCGGACGAGTTCGCGGCGCTCTTCGCCTTCCCCCGCTTCGCCGACGTCGGCTGGCTCTCGCTGCGCGGGCTGCGCTTCGACGGCGAGCTCTCGGCCGTGATCGTGTTGTACGAGACGCGCAAGTTCTTCGGCGCGCGATCGTCCGAGCGCATCGCGCCCTCCGTCGCGCTGTTCGAGCTCGCCTTCGCCCGCTTCTTCGAGCGCGAGGCGCGCGAGGAAGCGGTGCGCACGCTCGAGGACGTGACACAGCGTGTCCACTCCGAGTACGAGCGCAAGCTCGGCGTGCTCGAGCAGAAGCTGCTCACCGCATCGGGCGCGCATTCCGTCGTCGAGCCGGAGCGGCTCGTGGCGCTGGAGCGCGAGGCGGCGAAGGCACTGGAGGAGGCGCGCCGCGCCGGCCGCCGTGCGGATGCCGTGGAAGCACAGGCCACCGCGGCAATCGATCAGCTCGAGAAGGCACACGTCGAGCTGCACCGGCGCAGTGAGGCGCTGCGACAGAAAACGAGGACGCTCTACCTCATCGACCGCGTGCTCACGCTCGACGCGACGACCGACGATCCGCGCGAGATGGTGCACGGCCTGCTCACCCTCGTCGGCGACGACATGGGCGCGCAGCGGTGCTCGCTGCTCCTCTGCGCGCCCGACGACGATACGCTCTACCTCGCCGCCGCACGCGGCATCGCCCCCAACGTGCCGCCGGGCCATCGCATCCGTCTCGGCGAGGGGGTAGCGGGGAAGGTCGCGGCGACACGGCAACCGCTGCTCGTGCAGGACGTGGACGAAGCGAAGAGTCACCCCCTGCTGCACGACGAGCACTTCACCACCGGCTCGTTCATCAGCTTTCCGCTCGTGTACCACGAGCGGCTGCTCGGCGTCGTCAACCTGACGAATCGCGCGATGCACGGCATCTTCGTGGAGGAAGACATCGAGCGCGTGCGGCTGCTCGCGCTCGTCATCGGCCTCGTGGCCACACAGTCGCGGCTCCCCGAGCGCATGCTCGAGACGTTCAGTGTCGGCTAGTCCCGTTCCACCACTCCAGCACGCCATCCGTCAGCTCGCCATGGGAGGGTCGCTGTCGGAGGGCGACGCGCGCGACGCATTCGGCGTCGTGATGAGTGGCGAGGCGACCCCGGCGCAGATCGCGGCGCTGCTCATCGGGCTCCGCGTGAAGGGCGAGACGATCGAGGAGGTCGCCGGTGCAGCCGATGCACTGCGCGGCGCGATGGTCAAGCTTCAGGCGGAGCGCTCGCCGGATCTCGTCGACACCTGCGGCACGGGAGGGGGCGCGATCGGGACGTTCAACATCTCCACCGCGGCCGCGCTGCTTGCCGCGGGGCTTGGCGTGCGGATCGCCAAGCATGGCAACCGATCCTTCACGTCGCAGTGCGGGAGTGCCGACGTGCTCGAGGCGCTCGGCGTCCCGATCGAGGTCAGCGTCGAGGTGATGGAGCGCGCGCTGCACGACGCGGGAATCGTCTTCATGTTCGCGCCGCTCATGCACCCGGCCATGCGGCACGTCGGCCCGGTGCGGCGCGAGCTGGCGGTTCCCACGGTCATGAACATCGTTGGCCCGCTGGCGAATCCGGCGTGCGCCGGCCGACAGGTCGTCGGCGTCGCCGACGCGCGGCGCGTGCCGTTGATCGCCGGTGCGCTGCGCGCGCTCGGCACGGTGCACGCGCTGGTCGTGCACGGCGAGCCGGGGATGGACGAGATCTCTCCGCTGGGAACGACGCACGTGGTCGAGATCGAGCATGGTGCGACGCGCGAATGGACGATCGATCCGGCGCGCTACGGTTTCCGCGCCGGCCGGGCCGGGGAGCTGGCCGGCGGACCGCCGGCGGAGAACGCGGCGGCGGTGCTGGCAGTGATGGAGAATCGCGCCCCGCCCACCGCGGAGGCAGCGGTGGTGCTCAACGCGGCAGCGGCGCTCTACGTGTCGCGCGACGGCCCATCAGATTTCGGGGACGCAATCGCCGCGGCACGCGACGGGCTCAAGGACCGCGCAGGACTGCGCGCGCTGGAGAAGCTGAGGGCGGCGTTCAACGGCTGAAGCAGTCCTTTTTGGTGCCGAACCCGTCATCCCACATGAGCGAAGCGACCCACTGGTCATCCCGCCGAGTCGCTAGTATCTCCGCATCACCCCCACCACGATCCCCTGAATCGTGATGTCATTCTCGTGCACGTACATCGGCGCCATCGTGTCGTTCGCCGGCTGGAGCCGGATGCGGCCGTCGCGCTCGCGGTAGAACTTCTTGACCGTCGCCGAGTTGCCGTGCAGCATCGCGATGACCATCTCGCCATTGTCGGCGCGCTGGCGCTCGTTGATCACCACGAAGTCGCCGTCGCGGATCTGCTCGTCGATCATCGAGTTGCCGCGCACGCGCAGCACGTAATGGTTGCCGCCGCGCTGGATGAACGACTCGGGGACGGTGATGGATTCCTGATGCGCGATCGCCTCGATGGGCACACCCGCCGCGACGGCGCCGAGTAGGGGCAGCTCGATCGCGCGCGGGAACACCTCGCTCGGCAGGATCTCGATCGCACGGCTCTCGTTGTACGACCGCTTGATGCAGCCCTTGCGCTCGAGATTGCTCAGGTGCTCGTGCACCGTTGCGAGCGAGTTGTAGTTGAAATGCTCGGCGATCTCCTCGAAGCTCGGCGCGTAGCCGTTTTGCTCCGTGTAGAGCGTCAGATAGTTTAGAATCTCGCGTTGACGCTTGGTCAGCGGCATGACGGCTCCTTGCAGGTGAAGTGGCGATCGCGACCGCTCGGAGGCGGACGGCACCCGGCCGCCCGAACAACCCCCGAATAGGATATCCGAATAAGTCCCGAAGTGCAAGAAGTGCAAGCATTTTCCCGCTGGATCCCCCCCGGGGGCACCTTGGGCACGATCGTGGCGGAGGCCGAGCAGCGGACGCAGGCGCTCCTGGACCGCTCCGAGGAGCTCATGCGTCACGCTCTGAACGCTCGGCCCGGCCCGTCGCTGCTCGCCGCGCTGCGCGGCGATGGCGGGTCAGTCGCCGTGATCGCCGAGGTGAAGCGCCGCTCGCCGTCGAAGGGAGCGATCGCCGCCAGGCTGGATGCCGTGGAGCAGGCGCAGGCGTACGAAGCCGGCGGGGCCGCGGCGGTCAGCGTGCTCACGGAGCCGGAACATTTCGGCGGGTCGAACGAGGACCTCATCGACGTGCGCGCCGCCGTGAAGATTCCTGCGCTGAAGAAGGACTTCCACGTGAGCGTGATCCAGCTCGTGGAGGCGCGGCGGCTCGGGGCATCGGCGGCGCTGCTGATCGCGCGCGCCCTCTCGCCCGACCGCCTGAAGGAGATGATCATCCAGGGACGCACACTCGGACTCGAGCTGCTCGTGGAGATCCGCGACGAGTACGAGCTCGAGCGCGCGCTCCACGCGGGCGCGTCGATGATCGGCGTGAACAACCGCAATCTCGAAACGCTGGAGATCGATCCACACACGGCGGAGCGCATCATCCCGAAGATTCCGCCCGGCGTGATCGCGGTGGCGGAGAGCGGCGTGAAGTCGCGCGAAGACGTGAAGCGCTACGCCGCGTGCGGGGCGGACGCCGTGCTGATCGGCTCCGTGCTGTCGGCGTCCGCGGATCCCACCGCGGCAACGGCGGACCTCAGCGGCGTCGCGAGGCAGATCCGACATGGTTGAAGTGAAGATCTGCGGGCTCACCCGCGCCGTGGACGCAGAGTTTGCCGACGCGGCAGGCGCGTCGTACCTCGGCGTGATCTTCGCCGGCGGTCCGCGCGAGCGTACGCCGGCTGAAGCTCGCGCGACGCTCGCCGGGCGTCGTGCACGGAAGGCCGGGGTCTTCGCCGCGCAGAGTCCGACCGAGATCGCCGACATCGCGTCGACGGTCGGCCTGGACGTCGTGCAGCTCCACGGCGCATCGACGCCCGAACACGTCCAGGCCGTGCGCGCCGCCACGGGGCTCGAAGTGTGGGCCGTCGTGCGTACCAGCGACGGCGTGCTGACCCCGGCCGACGAGGAGTTGGCTGGCGCCGCCGACGCGCTCGTCGTCGACACCTTCGTGCCGGGGAAGCTCGGTGGCACCGGGGTCGTCGTACCGTGGGGCACCCTCGGCGAGTCGCTCGACGCGATGGAGCTCGGGTATCGCATCGTCCTCGCCGGCGGGCTGACCCCCGACAACGTCGCCGAGGCGATTGGCTACGTTTCACCGATGGTAGTGGACGTGTCGTCCGGCGTGGAGTCGGCGCCCGGCATCAAGGATCACGCGCGCATCCGCGCGTTCGTCAACGCGGTACGTGCCAGCGAGCAGCATGATGACCTCAACGATTGAATCGTCCGATCGCTTCGGTGCATTCGGTGGACGCTACGTTCCCGAGACGCTCATTCCCGCGCTCGACGAGCTCGAGGCGGCCTACGCCGCGGCGCGGAACGATCCCTCGTTCCGCACGGATCTGTCGGCGATGCTCTCAACCTACGTCGGACGTCCGTCGCCGCTAAGCGATGCACCGCGCCTGTCGGAGCGCGTGGGCGCGCGCGTCTTTCTCAAGCGCGAGGACCTCAATCACACCGGCGCGCACAAGATCAACAACACCGTGGGGCAGGTGCTGCTCGCGCGCCGCATGGGAAAGCGGCGCATCATCGCCGAGACCGGTGCCGGTCAGCATGGCGTGGCGACGGCCACCGTGTGTGCGCGCTTCGGTCTCGAGTGCCATGTGTACATGGGCGAGGAAGACATGCGACGCCAGTCGCTCAACGTCTTCCGTATGCGGCTCATGGGCGCGGAGGTGATTCCGGTCACGACGGGCACCCGCACGCTCAAGGATGCGACGAGTGAAGCCATTCGCGACTGGGTGACGAACGTCACCGACACGCATTACATCATCGGCTCCGTCGTGGGTCCGGCACCGTATCCGCGCATGGTCCGTGATTTCCAGGCGATCATCGGCATCGAGGCGCGCGCGCAACTGCTCGAGCGCGTGGGTACGCTGCCCGCGAGTGTGATCGCCTGCGTCGGCGGCGGATCGAACGCGATGGGCGTGTTCCACGCGTTCATCCCGGACACGGCCGTGGAGCTCATCGGCGTCGAAGCGGCGGGTGAAGGACTCGATACGGAGCGACACTCGGCGTCGCTCACGCGCGGCACCCCCGGTGTGCTGCACGGCGCGTTGAGCTACCTGCTCCAGGACGACGCCGGTCAGGTGCATCCCGCGCACTCGATCTCCGCGGGACTCGACTATCCCGGGGTCGGACCCGAGCACGCATTCCTCAAGGACAGTGGCCGCGCGATGTACGTGTCCGTGCGCGACGACGAGGCGTTGGCGGGCTTCCGACTGCTCAGTCGTCTGGAGGGGATCATCCCCGCACTCGAGACGGCGCACGCCGTGGCGTGGATGGTGCGCGAGAGGGGGCGCTGGAGCGTGAGCGATGCCGTGCTCTTATGCGTGAGCGGCCGTGGTGACAAGGATGTGGCGCAGGTGATGGAAATGGGTATCTTGGACGAGTGACCACCCCGTCGGCCCCCCTGCCGGTAGGGGAGCTGGAGAGCCTGCCCGCGCCAGTCGATCCGTCCGTCGTCGAGGAGCTGCTCCGGCTTTTCGGCAAGGCGGCGCGAGCGCACCAGCTCTACCTCCCGAACAACCCTATCTACAAGGCTGCGCAGGACGCGCTCCGCGCCGGCTTCGTCCCGATCTGGGATGTGGTCGACGAGCTCGTGCTGTCCTTCACCGAGAACGAGGTGAAGTACGCCGGCCGCACCGTCCTCGAGGAGGCAGGGAAGGGCAGCGACAGTCTTCCGTGGCTGTTCTACAAGGACGGCGTGCGGGAGCTGCGCTTCCTCAAGGGGTTCGAGAACGACGAGCTGTCGAAGCTGCTGGACATCCTCCAGCGCATCCGCAAGGCGTCGCCGGACGAGGACGACCTGCTCACGATGTTGTGGCAGGGGGACTTCATGCTGCTGCGCTATCGCTACGTGGACATGAACGTCGACCCGACGGTGCCTCTCACGGACGGCACGGAGTTCGTCACCGACGGGCTGCACACGGAGCAGGCGGAGGCCGGGGACGGACGCCCGAGTCGTCGGATCGACCCCGCCGAGTATGCGAGCGGAGCCGAGGAGACGACGGAGTCGCGGCCGGGCGTGGTGAACATGGCCGACTTCGATGCAACGCTCTACTTCCTCGACGAGAAGGAGATCGAGTATCTCCAGACGGAGGTCCGGCGCGAGTACGAGAGCGATCTCCGGCACAACGTGGTCGCGATGCTCCTCGACATCTTCGAGCAGCAGGCCGACCCCGAGATTCGCCACGAGGTGGCCGACACGCTCGACAGCTTCATGCTGCACCTGCTCTCGGCCGGGCAGTTCCACAACGTGGCGTTCCTCATCCGCGAGTCGCTGGTGGCCGGTCAGCGCGCGATCGACGTCACGCCGGGGCAGAGCGAGCGCATGGCGCAGATTCCGTCGCATCTGAGCACGCCGGAGGCGCTCACACAGCTCCTCCAGTCGATCGACGGCGCGCCCGATCTGCCTCCGGCGGGAGAGCTGCTCGAGCTGTTCGAGCAGCTGCGCGGCAGCGCGCTCGCCACCGTGCTCGAGTGGCTTGGTCGACTGGAGAATCCCAAGCTGCGCCCGCTCCTCGAGCAGGCCGCCGCGCGGTTGGCGGCCCAGAGCACCGCGGAGTTGGTCAAGCTGATCCTCTCGCCGAAGGCCGACGTGGCGCTCGAGGCGATCAAGCGCGCCGGCGCCCTGCGCACCCCGGCGGCGGTGCCGCCGATCTCGAAGGTGCTCACGGAGGACGACCGCGAGCTGCGCGCCGCTGCCGTGCAGGCACTGGCCGAGATCGGATCCGCGAGCGCGCTGCAGGCGCTCGAGCGGGCGATCGAGGATCCCGACCGTGACGTTCGCGTCGCCACGGTGCGCGCGCTTCAAGCGCGTGCGTATCGGCCGGCGCTGTCGCGCCTCGATGCGATGGTGAAGGGGCGGGCGATTCGCGATGCCGACCTGACGGAGAAGATGGCCGTGTTCGAGGCGTACGGCTCACTCTGCGGCGAGGGCGGGGTGGGGACGCTCGACGAGATGTTGAACGGGAAGTCCCTCTTCGGGCGCCGTGAGGACGCCGAGCTTCGCGCCTGCGCGGCGATGGCGCTCGGTCGCATCGGTTCGACCGCGGCACGCGCGGCGCTGCAGAAGGCGTCGACCGAGAAGGACGTCGTCGTGCGCAACGCGGTGAATCGCGCCCTGCGCGGGGGATCGGCATGACGGGACCGCGCTCGCGCGGCGGCCCCCCGCCGCGGCCGCTCGCGACGCCGGCGTCGAGCGCGGCGCAGAGCGGCAAGGCGTCACCCTTCGGCGATCGCTCGAACGACGCGTACGTCCGCGCCGCCGGGAAGCGACTCATCCTCGCGTTCTACGCCGCGCTGCGCGCCATCCGACTCTACCCGCTGGAGAATGCCGCCGTCGCCAAGTCGGGCGAGGAGCTCGCGGCTTTGGCAGCGGAGCTGCTCGACAAGGAGCACGAGCTGGAGATTCGCGTCGCCGGCGAGTTCGTGTTCATCAACGGTGTGCGCCTGCGCCTCGACCTCGACAACTACGCGAGCTTCAGCCACCTGCTCTCGGTGTTCAGCTCCTCGGGGGTCGGTTCACTCCACCTCGACAAGGCGCCGAGCGTGAAGGAGTGGTCGCGCTTCCTCGCATTGCTGCTCGTCCAGTCGAGCGATCCACCGGCCACGCGGCTCCATGCTCTTCAGGACAAGCTGGCGGAGTACGGCCTCGACGTGTTCGACGTCGGCGAGCCGATGGAGCAGGCGGCCGACGACGCGTCGCGGCAGAAGTCCAAGGAGGTCGCCAAGAAGACCTACGCACAGTCCGTGGCGGCGACGAGGGACCTCATGACGTCGGTGCGCATGGGGCGGAGTCCCAACATCAAGAAGATCAAGCGCGTCGTGCAGGGGATCGTCGATCAGATCCTCAACGAAGAGACGTCGCTCATCGGGCTCACGACGATTCGCGAGTACGACGAGTACACGTTCACCCACAGCGTGAACGTGTGCATCTTCTCCGTGGCGCTCGGAAAGCGTCTCGGTCTGAGCAAGGTTCAACTGTACGACCTCGGCATGGCGGCGCTCTTTCACGACATCGGGAAGTCGCGCGTGCCGGCGGAGATCATCAACAAGCCGGGCGGGCTCACCGACGACGAATGGCGTCTCATCGCCGCGCATCCCTGGCTCGGCGCACTCGCGCTCTTCCAGCTGCGCGGCCAGCAGGACCTGCCCTTCCGCGCGATGGTCGTGGCGCACGAGCACCACATGAAGCTCGATCTCACCGGGTATCCGCGCCCAATCCGGCCGCGGGCGCTCAGCATGTTCAGCAAGATCGTCGCCGTCGCGGACGGCTTCGACGCCGCTACGTCGCGCCGTGCGTACCAGACGACGCCGATGTCGCCGGCGCAGGTGATGGCCGAGATGCGCGACAATCCACGGCGCGGGATGGATCCCGTCGTCGTGAAGGCGTTCATCAACCTCACCGGGATCTATCCCGTCGGCACGCTCGTCGTGCTCGATACCTTCGAGCTCGGCATCGTGCACGCCGTGAACCCCATTCCCGAGATGCTCTCGCGCCCGCACGTCCGGATCGTGAGCGATTCGCAGGGGAACCTGCTGCATCCCGGCACCGTCGTCGATCTCGCCGAGCAGGGCGCCGACGGCGTCTACCTGCGCACCATCATCAAGACCGAGGATCCGGACCGTTATGGCATCAGGATTGGCGAGTATTTCCTCTGACGCGATCGCGCAGCGCTTCGCACGGTTGAAGGAGGCGGGACGCCGCGCGCTCGTGCCGTACGTCACGGCCGGCCATCCCGATCCCCGGCGCAGCGTCGCGCTGCTCCAGGGATTGGAGGCCTCCGGCGCGGACGTCGTCGAAGTCGGCGTGCCCTTCTCCGATCCCCTCGCGGACGGCGCCGTCATTCAAGCGAGCTCGCAGGCGGCGCTCGAGCAGGGCGTGCGCTTCGATCAGGTGCTGCAGGTCATCTCGGACGCGCGGCTGTCGATTCCGGTCGTCCTGTTCAGCTACCTCAACCCGCTCATTCGCGGCGGCGAGGACGCGCTGCGCCGCGCCGCTGACGCCGGCGCGCACGGCGTGCTCGTGACGGATCTGCCGCTCGGTGCCGATCCGGCGCGCGAGGCGTGGTTCGCCAGGAGCCCGCTCGCCTTCATTCGGCTCGTCGCGCCGACGACGCCGGCCGCCCGCATGGCGGAGATCGCGCGGACCGGCAGCGGATTCGTCTATCTCATCAGCCGGCTCGGCGTGACAGGGGAACGCAGCGATCTCCCCACCGAGCTGCCCGCAACGGTGACGCGCCTTCGTGCCGCGACCTCACTGCCGATCTGCGTCGGCTTCGGCATCGCGAAGCCGGAGCAGGCGCGCCGCGTCGCGGCGCTGGCGGACGGTGTGGTCGTCGGCAGCGCGATCGTCCGCGCCGCCGGTGAGAGCGTGGAGGCGGCGCTGCGTCTCGCGTCGTCGCTCCGCCGGGCCATCGACGACGCCTGACATGCGCGCGTTCCTCGCGGCTTACGCCCGCGCCGTCGGAACGCTGGGAACGGTCCTGCTCGTCGCGGCGCTCGCCGCCGACCACAGATGGCTCGATCATCCGATCGGCCTCGTGCTGCTGATCGCCGCCGTGACGGGGATCCGTCTGCAGCAGGTGCCGCTCACGAAGTACGGCACGCTCAACCTCCTCGCCATGCCGGCGCTGGCGGGGGCGCTGGTCCTCGGAGCGCCTGCGGCGGCGCTGGCGATGTGGATCGGTATCCTGATCGCCGACGGCCTCCCGCTCCGCAAAGGCTGGCAGATCGCCTGGATCAACGCCGGCCGCGAGGTCGTCGCCCTCGTCGCAGCCTACGGCATCTACGCGTGGGCCGCGATCTCGCTCTCCGGCGGTCAGACGGGACTGTCCGCCGAAACGCTGCCGGCGCTCGCGCTGCTGGTGCTCGCCTACTTCTTCGTCAGCCGGCTGCTGCTCTACTTCACCCTGTTGCTGCGCGACAAGCTGGTCGACGAAGAGCGGTCGATGATCCTGCGCTACGAGGTCGTGGCGTTCGGGGCAGGGGCGATTGGCGTGGGCGTCGTGGTGCTTGCGGTCGTCAATCTCCGCCCCGGTGGATGGCTCGTCGTCGCGGCCCTGCTGGCCGGCGCGGGCATGTTGTTCAAGCGCATTCTCGAGGAGTCGATCGCCGCCGAGGAGCTCAACAAGATCCTCGCGATGGAGCAGGTGGTCTCGTCCGACGTCGACATCGCCGACGCGTTCCAGCGCATTCAACTGCTCGCGCATCGACTCGTGGACTGGCAGGGCTTCCGCATCTCACGGCTCGAGAATGGCGCACTGCACGAGGTGTGGGACGGCACGCAGGAGTACCTCGCGGCGCCGCGCGAGCCGGACCCGTGGCTGGCGCCGCTCCGCGCGGAGGTGCTCCGGACCGGCGCCACGATCAGCGTCCCCGACGTGCTGCGCGACCACCGGCTGCCCCCGGCACGCTCGCTCGCCCGCAGCGTCGTCGTGCTGCCGCTGCGCTTCGGCGAGCACATGGTGGGAATGCTCGAGCTGGAGCATCACAAACCGTCGACCTACACCGACAAAGACGTCGCGCTGATCCGACGTTTCGCCAATCAGCTCGCGACGACGCTCCATATCCACGATCTCCGCCGCCCGCTTCTGGAAGCGATGACGCGCGTCAGCTCGCAGCTCGAGACGCTCACCGCATCCGCGCGCGCGTTGCGCGGCGGCGGTGAATCGGTCGCACGGACCGTCGGCGACATCACACGCGCCATCGCCGAGGAGGGAGAACAGGTCGAGCATTCGCTCGAGGTGACGCGTACCCTCCAGTCGGCGACGCAGGACGTCGTGCGCGATGGCAGCACCGCTGCGGCGGCAAGTCAGCGAGCCACGGAGATCGCCGCAGAGCATCGGTACACGATCGCCACGGCGATCGAGCGGCTCGTTGGCGCCAAGACGTTCGTCAGCGAGAGCGGGGCGCAGATCGAAGGGCTGGCAGCGTCGGTCCGACGCATCACCGACTTCATCGCCGTCATCCGCGAGCTCGCCGATCAGACCAACCTGCTCGCCCTCAACGCGTCCATCGAGGCGGCGCGGGCCGGAACGCAGGGGAGGGGATTCGCCGTGGTCGCGGACGAGGTGCGCAAGCTGGCCGAGCAGAGCAAGGGCGCGTCGGACCAGGCGGGCGACATCGTGACTGCGTTCGAGGAGCAGATGCGCCGCGTCGCCTTTCAGATGGCCCGTGGCGAGACGATCGTGCACGACGTCGAGACGCTGTCGGAGCAGGCGCGCGAGGCGCTCAACCTGATCGTCGACGCCACCGCCAGTGCGGCGACCGACGCGCAGCGCATCGCCGTCACGTCACGCGAGCAGGAGATCGCCTTCATGAATCTCAGCGATCGCGTCAAGCGCATCGCCACGCTGGCCGGTCATAACCGGGAGGGCGCAGAGCAGGTCACACGGAGCGCGCGCGAACAGGCGGCCGCGCTCCGCGAGCTGGAAGGCGCCACGCAGGAGCTACGAGGCGTGGCGACCTATCTCAGCGAGCTGACGCGCCGCATCACGACCGTCGCTTGACTCTTACGTCCACTTTCGTGCGCTCCACGACCACCACTCACGTCGCCATCACGCTCGCCGGCATGCGCTTCCACGTGCGCGTCGGCGTGCTCCCCCACGAGCGCGAGGTCCCGCAGCCGCTCGAGCTGGATCTCACCGTGCACCTTGTCCCTGGCACCAGCGCGGTCGTCGACTATCGAACGCTCTACGCGCTCACCCGCGAGACGGTGGAGAAGGAGCCGCTCGAGTACCTGGAGGAAGTCGGCGCGGAGATCGCCGCGCGATGCCTGGCCATCGGTGCAGTGCAGTCGGTCCGCGTGGCGGTGCGCAAGCCGCACGTCGCGTTGGGCGGGCCGCTCTCGCACGCCGAGATCGTCGTGGAGCGCGATCGTGGCTGAGCGGACGTACATCGCGCTCGGCTCCAATCAGGGTGGCCGCGCTGCCTATCTCGCCGCCGCCCGCTCGGCAATCGCGCTGCTGCCAGGCAGCCGCCTCCTCGCGCTGTCCTCGATCGAGGAGACCGCGCCGTTCGGCCCGGTGCCGCAGGGCCCGTACCTCAATCAAATGATCGTGCTGGAGACCGCGTCGTCACCGTTCGCTCTGCTCGCGTCGCTCGCGCGCATCGAGCGCACGCTGGGCCGGGTGCGCCGCCACCGGTGGGGCGCGCGAACGATCGACCTCGACATCGTGCGCATGGGCACCGTGCAGCTGCGGACGCCGTCGCTCACGCTCCCGCATCCCGGGCTCTCGACGCGCGACTTCTGGCAGCGTGAGATCGCCGAGCTCGACGCTATCCTTGCGCGAGCCGCGGCATGACGCACCGCATCATTCTTCCGCCCTGGGCGTGCGTGTCGGAGAAGCGCCGCGGACACATCGAGCGCGTGACGTCGCTCCTCGACGAGTGGGCACGCGCTCTGCGCCTCGACGCCGAGGAGGCGCGTGGCTGGCACGACGCCGGCCGGCTGCACGACGCCCTGCGGGACGCACCGGAATCGCAGCTCCGCGCGCTCGCCGGTGATCCGCCGGGCTACACGACGGAGATGTTGCACGGTCCCGCTGCAGCGGCGCGGGCGGCGCAGGATGGCGAATCGCGCCAGGAGCTGCTCGACGCGATTCGCTACCACACCGTCGGGTCGTCCTCGTGGGGACGACTCGGCAAGGCGCTGTACATGGCAGATTATCTCGACCCAGGCCGGAAATTCTCGCGCGCCGATCGCGGGTATCTCGCGTCGCAGGTTCCGCAGGATTTCGACGCGACCTTTCGCCAGGTGCTCCGCGCGCGGCTCGAATGGTCGCTGCGCGAGGGGATGCGCCTCTTTCCCGAAGCCGTCGCGCTGTGGAACGCCGTGCGATGAAGCAGCTACGCATCATCGGCTTGCTGCTGCTCGTGCTCCTCGTGCTCGCCGCCGCAGCCTACGTCGCGCGCGCGCGACACAGAGGCGGGCGGCCACTCGTGGCGGTGCTCCCTCGCACCGAGGTGCTGCGTACGCCGCGCGGGGCGCGCGTCCGCGTGCAGGTGCTCAACACCACGCGCACCCGCGGCCTCGCCCGCCGCGCCACGCGCCTGCTGCGCGATCAGGGATTCGACGTCGTCGAGATGGGGACAACGAGCCCGATGATCGACACGACCCTCGTGCTCGACCGTTCGGGACATCCGGAATGGGCCGCCGCCGTGGCCGCGGTGATCACGCCCTCGCGCGCACTCACGCGGCGCGATTCGTCACGCTACCTGGATGTTACCGTCCTCCTGGGGCGGACGTGGCGGCCGCCGGCCGAGCCGTTCGACCCGTAGCTGGCCGCACGCTGCGGCGATGTCCATGCCGCGGCTCTTCCGGATCGCGACCTCGACACCACGCTCGCGGATCAGTCGCGCAAAACGTGCAATCTCCTTCGGCGGCGTGGGGACGAACCCCTGGGAGCCGCCGGGATGCAGGGGAATCAGATTCACGAACGCGCGGCATTCACGCGCCAGGCGAACGAGCTGCTCGGCGTGCGCCGGCTTGTCGTTCACACCCCCGAGCATCACGTACTCGAAGGTGACGCGCCGGTCGAACACTTTCGCCGCCTCGATCACCTCGGCGAGGGGGAATTTCGTGTTGATCGGCATGAGCCCCTGGCGGAGCTCGTCCGACGGCGCGTGAATGGAGATTGCCAGACGGAACTGCTCCCGCCGCTTGCCGAGCGCGACGATTCCCGGCAGCACGCCAACGGTGGAGATCGTGATGTGCCGCGCTCCGATGCCGAGTGCGCGCGGATCGTTGAGCACCGTGAGCGTCGGGTCGACCGCCTTCCAGTTCATCAGCGGCTCGCCCATCCCCATGAACACGATGTTCGTCACGTTCACCGGCGGCTCGAGCAGCCGCATCTCGCGCACCTGCCCGGCGATCTCGAACACGCCGAGGTTGCGGCTGAAGCCCATCGCGCCCGTGGCGCAGAATGCACAGCGCAGAGCGCACCCCGCCTGCGACGAGATGCAAAGCGTGACGCGGTTGTCCTCCGGAATGGCCACCGTTTCGATCGCCTCCCCGTCGTGCAGACGGAAGAGGAACTTCTGCGTGCCGTCGCTCGAGATCTGGCGCGCGGCGAGCTCGAGCCGGGGCAGCTCGAACCGTTCGGTGAGAGCGGCGCGCAGCGACTGCGGGAGCTCCGTCATCGCGTCGAACGTCGGTGCGGGGACGGCCCACAGTCGGCGCAGCACCTGACCGACGCGATAGCTCGGCTCACCGAGCTCGGCCATGAACGTCGCAAGACGCGACTGTGCTTCGTCAGGCGCGAGATTCAGAAGGTTTTCGCGATCGCTCATCGGGGCCGTCTCATCGTCGGCGGACTCGGCGCCGTCGGGCCCGCAGGGGCGGCGAACGTCATGCGCCGCATGCAGTTGAGATTAATCAGGCCGGAGGTGCGACGCTACCCTCGCCCCGGGCTCGGCACTAGCTTATCACCTTGAAATGCGTATCGTGCGCACGCGCGAATGAGCGAGCTCTCCGCGGCGCCGTCCCTTGCTCGGGCGGCGTCGGCTTTGATCGTGCTCCCACTTTCCTCTCGCGCTGCTCCGCACGCGCCGCGCGCCGCAGGCTGCCGTCGATCGCAGTCGCGAGCCCGCGTGGCCACGTCTCCCACACCTGCACGTGATGCCTGATTCGGCGTTCGCTACGACACATCGTTCTCATCTCGCCGGCGCCCTGCGCCCGGAGCACGTCGGTACCTCGGTTCGCCTCGGCGGCTGGGTGCATCGCGCCCGCGATCTCGGTGGGCTCGTCTTCATCGACCTGCGCGACCGCGCGGGGATCGTGCAGGTCTCCTTCGATCCGTCGCAGACGGGCGCCGAGTTGAGTGCCCGCGCCGCATCGCTCGGTGCGGAGACGGTCGTGCTCGTGGAAGGCATCGTCGCCGCGCGCCCCGCCGCGATGCGCAACCCCGAGATGGGGACCGGCGACGTGGAGGTGCGCGCGACGTCATTGCGCGTCGTCGGACCCGCGGAGACGCCGGCCATCCCGGTGGCGCGCGGGAAAACGGAGCAGCTTCCGGCCGAGGAGCTGCGCCTTCGACATCGATATCTCGATCTGCGGCGTGAGGAGCTGCAGCAGAATCTCATCCTGCGTCACCGCCTCATGCAGCGGACGCGTCGCTATCTGAGCGACGTCGGGTATCTCGAGGTGGAGACGCCGATCCTCACCAAGCCGACCCCTGAGGGGGCGCGCGACTATCTGGTGCCGAGCCGCGTGCACGCCGGCGAGTTTTACTCGTTGCCGCAGTCGCCGCAGATCTACAAGCAGCTCCTGATGATCTCCGGGTTCGACCGGTACTTCCAGATCGCGCGCTGCTTCCGCGACGAGGATCTCCGCGCCGACCGCCAGCCGGAGTTCACGCAGATCGACATCGAGGCGTCGTTCGTCGGGCAGGAGGACGTGATGCGCCTGGCCGAGGGGCTCGTGCGCACGCTGTGGGAGGAGGGCGGCAGCAGCGTGCCGTCCGCCATCCCGCGAATCCCCTATGCCGCGGCGATGGAGAAGTACGGCATCGACCGACCGGACCTTCGTTACGGACTCGAGATCGAGGACGTGAGCGACGTCTTCCGCGGTGTCGAGCTGCCATTCACGTCGGCGGCGCTCCAGGCGGGCGGGCGCGTGCGCGGCATCCGAATCCCTGGCGGTGGAACGCTGTCGAGGAAGCAGCAGGATGAGCTCGATGCCGCCGCCAAGAGCGCCGGAGCGCGCGGCCTCCTGCGGATCAAACGCGTCGGCGGTGCGCTCGAGGGGCCGGCCGCCAAGGTGCTCGACACGGCCGCGAGCGACCGTCTTGGACTGCGCGATGGCGAGCTCGGGCTGTACGTCGCCGGACCGGATCATGTCTCCAGCCCGGCGCTGGATCGCGTGCGTCAGGAGGTGGCGCACCGCATGCAGCTCATACCGAGCGACGTGAACGCTTTCGTGTGGGTGACGGACTTTCCGATGTTCGAGCGCGACCCGGAGTCCGGGGCGCTCGCGCCAGTGCATCACCCGTTCACGGCCCCGCACCCCGACGACGTGTCGGTGCTCGCCGGCGAGCCGTGGAAAGCTCGTGCGCTCGCGTATGACCTCGTGCTCAACGGTACGGAGCTGGGCGGCGGTAGCATCCGCATCAGCGAGCCCGAGGTGCAGGGGCGAATCTTCTCGCTGCTCGGCATCGATGAGGCGACCGCCCGCGCGCGGTTCGGCTTTCTGCTCGAGGGGCTGCGCTCCGGTGCGCCGCCGCACGGCGGGATCGCGTTCGGGTTCGATCGCATCGCCATGCTGCTCGCGGGTGCGGGCTCGCTGCGCGACGTGATCGCCTTCCCGAAGACGACGGCAGCGCGCGCACTGTTCGAGGGTGCACCGGCGCAGGTGCCCCCCGATGATCTGCGCGACCTGCACATCACCCTGAAGTCGGAGCGTTCGTGAGTGACGGTTCGGTAACGCAGCGGCTGTCCACCGAGGGGGCGGACATGCTGACCCTGGCTGGTGTCAACGACGGCAATCTCGTCGAGCTGTCACGCCTCTGCGGCGTGAAGGTCGCCCTGCGTGGCGACGCGATGTCCATCACCGGTCCCCAGGAGCTCGTCGAGCGAGCGACGGAGATCGGGCGCCGCATGGTGGAGCGCGCGCGGCAGCGGATGGAGCTCACGCCGGACGACGTCCGGCGCCTGACCGAGGACGACGGCGCCGCGAACGGCGACGGTGCACCGTTCGGTGACGGCCGGATCGCGCTTCCCGGAATGCGGCGCCTCATCCAGGCGAAGACGAGCGGGCAGGCGGAGTATCTCTCCAAGATCGCGACGAACGACATCGTCGTCGGGATCGGACCGGCTGGGACGGGGAAGACGTATCTCGCCGTGGCCGCGGCGGTCGATGCACTCACGCGCAAGCGTGTGCGGCGCATCGTTCTCGCGCGGCCGGCGGTCGAGGCGGGCGAGAGCCTGGGCTTTCTTCCGGGCGACATGCAGGCGAAGGTCGATCCCTACCTGCGCCCGCTCTACGACGCGCTCGACGAGATGATGCCGCCGGAGCGCGTCCAGAAGGCGCTCGAGACGCGCATCATCGAGATCGCGCCGCTCGCCTTCATGCGCGGCCGCACGCTGAGCGATGCGTTCGTCATCCTCGACGAGGCGCAGAACGCAACGGCGATGCAGATGAAGATGTTCCTGACACGGCTCGGCGTGAACTCGCAGATCGTGATCACCGGCGACAAGACGCAGATCGATCTGCCGAAGCGTGAGGAATCCGGGCTGATGCAGGTCGAGCGCATCCTGCCGGGGATCGACGGCATCGCGTTCCATTACTTCACCGACACCGACGTGGTGCGCCACCGGCTGGTGCGTGACATCATCAAGGCGTACGCGGAGGACGGGGACTGAGCCGTGAATCTACGGGAGCAGCTCGAGCGCGCGTCGAGAAGCGGTGAAGCGCCCGGAGGGCGCATCGTCGCTGGCGGCGCCGCATACGCGCTCGGTCTGCTGATCGTTGCGCTGGTCCTGACGTTCGGCCTCGGGGCGGCGGATCTCGCGCGCGGGCCGGCGATGGTCGCCGGCGCGATCGGGATCAATCTCCTGCTCGCGGCCGGCGCCGCTGCCGCGCTGCGCGTCGTCGCGCCGGCGCTCGTGTCGACGCGGCCGTCCGCGTTCTTGTTCGGCACGCTGGTCGTGATCGTGGCGGTGGTGGCCGCGGTCGCGGCGCGGCTGCGGCCGGCCAGCCCGGAGCTGGTCCCGATCGCCTTTCTCGCGCTCGTCACCAGTGCGCTCTACGATCAACGCTCGGGATTGTTGGCGAGCGTGCTCGCCGCTGTGCTCCTCGGCGCGCAGCCCCTGTCTGGCGGCTCCTCCGTCCTGCCCGTGCTGCTCGTCGCCGGCGGTGCCGCGGCGCTCGTCGTGCGCCCGACGAGCCAGCGCGATCGCTCGTATGTCTGGATGCTCGCCATCGTCGTCGCCGTCGCCGCGGCGGTCGGCGCCACGGGCTTGGCGACGGGCCGCTCGATGGGCGCGATCGCTGCGTCGATGCTGCGCGGAGCGGCAACGAGCGTGGTCAGTGTGATCGTCGCAATGCTCGTGATGCCATTCGCCGAGCGTCTCACCGGGCGCGAGACGCACCTCACACTCGTGGAGTGGGGTGACCTCAATCGGCCGCTGCTTCAGCGGCTCAGCCTCGAGGCGCCGGGCACGTACGCGCACACCATCGCCATCGCGAATCTCGCCGAGGCGGCGAGTCGCGCCATCGGAGCGAACGCACTGCTCGCGCGCGTCGGCGCCTACTATCACGACATCGGCAAGCTCGCCAAGCCGCAGTACTTCGTCGAGAATCAGACGCGCGGGCGAAACCCGCACGACAAGCTCAAGCCGCACACGAGCGCGTCGATCATCCGGAATCACGTCCGTGAAGGGCTGGAGCTGGCGGAAGCGGAAGGCGTTCCCAGCTCCATTCGAGCCTTCATCACCGAGCACCACGGCACGGGCATGATTGCATACTTCATGGAGCGCGCGCGTGAGCGCGAGGGCGGGGTGGCCAACCCGGCCGACTTCGCGTATCCGGGCCCCGTGCCGCAGAGCGCCGAGACGGCGATCGTGATGCTGGCCGACGGTGTCGAGGCGGCCACGCGTGCACTTGCCGAGCCGACACCGGAGCGCATCCGCGACGTGATCGCGGGCGTCGTACGGCAGCGGCTCGAGCAGGGCCAGCTACGCGACGCCCCGCTCACGATGCGCCAGCTCACGGTGGTGAAGCAGGAGTTCGCGCGCGTGCTGAGCGGGATGTACCACGGCCGTGTGGATTATCCTACGCCGGCGGTTCCGACCGCGGTGGTGCGTACATGACCCGCGCGGTCGCGGTGGAGACCGGTGGGACCCGCATCCCCATCTCGCGCGACCGCGTGCGGCGCGTGGCCGAACGTGTGCTGCGGGCGGAGAAGGTGAAGGACGCGATGATCTCGATCGCCTTCGTGAGCGACCGGCGCATCGCCGCGCTGAACGCGCAGCATCTCGGCCATCGCGGCCCGACCGACGTCATCTCCTTCGGCTTCGCGCCGACGGCGACGGGCGGCCCGGTCGTCGGCGACCTGTACATCGCGCCTGCCGTGGCGCGACGCAACGCGCGCGTGCACGGCCGCGGCGTACGGGAGGAGCTGCTGCGTCTCGTCGTGCATGGCGTGCTGCACGTGCTGGGGCACGATCATCCCGAGGATGAGACACGCTATACGTCACCCATGTGGCGCCGGCAGGAGCGGCTGCTCCGCGCGGTGATGGCGGCCGCATGAGCGGGGGCGCGTTCGTCGTCGCGCTGGCGGCGGTCGGACTGGCCGCGGCCGCGGCAGGCGCGGACGGGGCACTCCTCGGCGTCGAGCCGGAGGAGCCGGACGCGACACGTCCGGCCGCCGCGCTGCTCCGACAGCGCGAGCTGGCCCACCGCGCGCTCGCTCTGACGCGCGTGCTCGCGCACCTCGTCGCCGGCGCCGCGCTGGCACGCGGGCTCGGGATCCAGCGTGGCGACGGCCTGCGCGGCGCGCTCGAGGCGCTCGCTGCGGCGCTCGTCATCGTGATCTTCGTCGAGGGAGCGGCGCGGTCGTTCGGATTTGCCACGGCGCCGCGGCTCGCGACCATCTTCGCGCCGCTGGTGCGCGTCCTGGCGATCGTCCTGTCGCCCGTCCTGCGCGCCGGTGAGGCGCTCGACAGCGCGTTCGAGCGTCTCTTGCCCGCACCGACGATCGAAGAGCGCGCCGAGCAGCGCGAGGAGGCAACGGAGCAGTTTCTTCAGGTCGTCACCGCCGAGGCCGACGTGTCACGTGACGAAGAAGCGCTGCTGCACGGCGTGTTCTCGCTCGCCGATACGGCCGTGCGCGAGGTCATGGTGCCCCGCGTCGACATCGTCGGAGTCGATCGGACGATGCCGTGGAGTGAGGTAGTGGATCGGGTGCGCAGCTCCGAACATGCGCGCTTCCCCGTGTACGATGACACGCTCGACAACGTGACCGGCATCATCTACGCGAAGGACCTGCTGCCCTTCGTGATCGACGACGACGAGCCGATCAACGGGTGGCAGGCACTCGCGCGGCCGGCCACCTTCATTCCGACCTCCAAGCCGATCGACATCCAGCTTCGCGACTTCAAGGCCAGCCGGACCCACATCGCCATCGTGAGCGACGAGTTCGGCGGCACCGCCGGGTTGGTCACCATCGAGGACGTCCTCGAGGAGATCGTCGGCGAGATCCACGACGAGTACGACGACGAGGAGCCCGAGATCGAGCAGGAAGAGAACAAGCGCTTCTGGGTGAGCGGCCGCCTCGCACTCGACGAGCTGTCCGAGCTGCTCGGCCAGAACTTCGTGCGCGAGGATCTGGCCACCGTGGGCGGGCTCGTGTACGAGACGTTCGGGCGCGTACCGCGCGCGGGGGAGGCGGCGCAGATCGGTGCGTACCGGATTGTCGTCGAGCGCATCCGGCGGCGGCGCATCGAGCGCGTGTACTTCGAGCGCGTGCACCCGGTGCAGGTGGCCGCCGAATGACGTCGCCCACCGTGCTGCTCGTCTGTGCCGTGACTCTCGTGGCCGCGCTCACCGCGGGCGGCATGGCGATGCGCTCGGTGAGCCGTATTCGCCTGCGCCACTGGGTCGAGCAGCAGCTTCGCGGCTCGCGTGCTGCACTCGTCTACCTCGAGCGGCCGCAACGCCTGATCATCGCCGCGAACGCCACCGTTGCGCTGGTGCTCGTGCTGAGTGGTGAGCTGCTGGCGAGTGACCAGGCCCGCGGTCTGCGCCGTTTGGCCTGGGTCCTCACTGAGCTCGTCGCGGTCGTCATCGTGCTCGGCCAACTCCTGCCGCGGGCGATCGCTCGGCGTTTCGCGTCGACCACTGCATCGGCCCTCTCCCCGCTGCTGGAGGCGGCGGCGATCATCGCCGCCCCCGTCGTCGCCGTGGGCCGCCTCGTTGCGCGTCCCTTCGAGCGCGAGAAGCCGGCCGATCACGACCCGGAGCGCGTCACCATTCAGGAGCTGCTGCGCGAGGGGGAGCTCGAGGGGGTCGGCGAGCCGCAGGAGCTGGAGATCATCACCGGCGTCATGGAGTTCGGCGACAAGACCGTGCGCAACGTCATGATCCCGCGCTCCGACATCTTTGCCATCAGCATCGCCACGACGCCGCGTCAGATCGCCGAGGAGTTCGCGACGTCGGAGTTCAGCCGGGCGCCGGTCTACGAGGGCAATCTCGACCACATCGTCGGCATGATGCACGCCTTCGACGTGCTGAAGCTCCGCGGCGATCGCGCGCCGGAGCTGCGCCCCGTCGCGTTCGCGCAGGACACGGCGTCGTGCAGCGAGCTCCTCTTCCGGATGCTGCGCAACCGTCGGCAGCTCGCCATCGTGCGCGACGCTGACCAACGTACCGTCGGCCTCGTGACGCTCGAGGATCTGCTCGAGGAGCTCGTCGGCGACATCCGCGACGAGCACGACGAGCCCGCGCCGCGCATCGTCACCACTTGACCTCACTCATGCACGACCGCCTCCTCGCGCAGTTCGCCGCCGGCAGGACAGCGGCGCTGGCGCGCGCGATCAGCATCGTCGAAAATCACCGCCCGGGCTTCGAGGAGCTCCTCGCGACCTGGCACCGGAAGGTCGGCCACGCGCGCCGCATCGGCATCACCGGCCCTCCGGGGGCGGGAAAGAGCACCCTCACGACGGCGCTCACGCGCGCCTATCGCGCCGCCGGGCTCAGAGTGGGGATCATCGCCGTCGATCCGACGTCACCATTCACCGGCGGCGCACTGCTCGGCGACCGCATTCGCATGGAGGACGTCGCCCTCGACCCTGGCGTGTATATTCGCTCGCTCGCCACGCGAGGCTCACTCGGCGGATTGTCCGCGGCAACGCGTGAGATCTGTGACGTGCTCGACGCGTTCGGCGTCGACCGGATCCTGATCGAGACGGTCGGCGTGGGGCAGAGCGAGCTCGACGTCGCACGCACGGCAGACACGAGTCTCGTCGTGCTGGTGCCGGAGAGCGGCGACTCCATCCAGACGCTCAAGGCGGGAGTGATGGAGATCGCCGACGTGTTCACGGTGAACAAGGCAGACCGTCCCGGCGCCGACCGGCTGCGCAACGAGATCGAGATCATGCTCGGCATGCGCAGTGGTGCGACCATGCGCAACGTGCCGGCGCATCATGGCGTCGATCTCTCGCGCACGAACCTCGTGCGACAGGTGCGCGAAGCAGCGCGGGCCGAGGAGGCCGACGTCTGGACACCGCCGGTGCTGCGCACCGTCGCCGCGACCGGCGACGGACTCCCCGATCTCGTCGAGGCGCTGGATCGGCACTTCCGCTACCTTGAACGCAGCGGCACCCTGCGTGAACGACGGCGTGCCCGACTCCGCGAGCGAGTCGTCGAAGTCGTGGAGGACAAGGCGCGCCGCCGGCTGTGGGGTGATGCGGCGACGAATGCCTGGCTCGAGGAGCGGATCCCCGCACTCGAGGCGGGCGAGGCCACCCCGTTCGGGATCGCGGATGCGCTGCTCGCCCGCAGCGCCGACCTTCTGACGCGGATGACGTCATGACATCGATGCGAGAGCTGTTCGATAAAGTCACCGGCCACACGGACCAACATGAGGCGGACGCTCGAGACGCGGAGCTCGAGCAGCTCCGGGCCGAGGTCGCGATGTGGCGGCAGCAGTACGAGAAGGGGCGGCGGCGCGACATCGGCTTCGCCAACTCCACGCGCGAGGTCGAGCCGCTGTACACCGCCCTCGACGTCGCGCCGACGACCGCCGAGGACCTCGGCGTACCGGGTATCTACCCGTACACGCGCGGCATTCATCCCACGGGATATCGCGGCAAGCTGTGGACGATGCGCCAGTTCGCCGGCTTCGGCAGCGCGCGCGATACGAACGAGCGGTTCAAGTTCCTCCTCGCGCATGGCCAGACCGGCCTCTCCACGGCGTTCGACTTTCCGACGCTGATGGGCTACGACTCCGATCACCCGCGATCGGAGGGAGAGGTCGGCAAGACGGGAGTCGCCATCTCGAGCCTCGCCGACATGGAGGTGCTGTTCGACGGCATTCCGCTCGACGAAGTCTCGACGTCGATGACGATCAACGGGCCGGCGGCGATCCTCTGGGCGTTCTACATCGCCGCGGCGGAGAAGCAGGGCGTGCCGAGCGAGATGCTTCAAGGGACGATCCAGAACGACAT
>CAYTKA010000005.1:0-95861 GCA_964438255.1 uncultured Gemmatimonadaceae bacterium
ACGCGCCTGGTCAACGACGTGCTGGACGTCACCAAGATCGAGGCGGGCCACATGACGCTCGAGGTCACTCCGGTTGCGCTCGACGCGCTCGTGCGCGAGACGGTCGATGAACTGGAAGGGCAGACGCGCGACAAGACAATCGTGCTGCGTGCCGAGCTGCCTCCGGTCGTTCAGCGCATCGACACCGACGAGGCGCGCATGAAGCAGGTGTTGATCAACCTGATCGGCAATGCGATCAAGTTCACCGAGCAGGGCGAGGTCGTGGTGCGCCTGGCCGCCGACGCCGAAGGGTGGCCGATCACGCTCGAGGTGCACGACACCGGGATCGGCATTCCACGCGATCGACTCGCCGCGATCTTCAACGTGTTCGAGCAGGCCGAATCGGCCACGAACCGTCGCTTCGGCGGCACCGGCCTCGGGCTTGCCATCTCGCGCTCCCTCTGCGAGCTGATGGGTCACCGCCTCGAGCTCGCCAGCACGGACGGCGAGGGAACGACGATGACGGTGCGACTCCGCGTGAGTCCCATGCGCTCCCGCTTGCGCACGCCGGGAGCGACTGCGGCGATCGTGGACAATCACGCACCCCAGCCGAGCGTGCGTGAGACGCCGCTCGCGCTCGTCGTGGACGACGACGTGGACGCGCGCGTCTTGCTGGGCGCGATGCTCGACGACGCGGGATGCCGCACCGTCGGTGCGGCCAGTGGCGTGGAAGGATTACGACTCGCGCGCGAGCTCCGCCCCGCGGTGATCTTCCTCGACCTCCTGCTTCCGAAGATCAGCGGCTACGACGTGCTGCGCATCCTGCAGGCGGACGAGGCACTCCGCGCCACACCCGTGGTCATCGTCAGTGCGGTCGGTACCGAGTCGCGCAGCGCATTGGGCGGTGCCGCCGCGATCCTCGACAAGCCGATCGATCGCGATCGGCTACAGCACGTGCTCCGCAGCTGCCTCGCCTCGGCCACCTCGTGACGCGAGCGCCACGTCCCGGCAACGCCGGCCCGGTGAACGCCCGACTGTCGTTGCTCCGCACGGTCGGGATCACGGCAGCCGGAACGGCTGCCGCCGTTGCGGTTGCGAGCACGTTTGCTCCGGTGCAGGCGCTCGATGATGCGCTCGAGCGCGCGGCGGGAAGAGTACGCCCGCGTCTGCGTCGCGCCGGGAGCGTCGGCACGCTTCCCGGAGAGCCGTGGGCGCATTGGTCGATCGGCACGACGGTAGCGTTGGTGATCCTCGCGCGCCGCCGACGACGCGGGTGGGCGGCGGTGCTGCCCATGGCGGGCGCTTCGCTAGCCGGCATCGTCGCGCACCATGCCGTCAAGCTCGTATATCGCCGCCCGCGACCCCGGTATGCACTCCAGCGGGGTAAGACCGAACCAGCATTTCCGAGTGGCCATACGACCGATTCAACGGCGGTGCTCGCGACCGGAGCGTACCTGCTCGTGCGCGAGGAACTGCTCCCCGCGCGGCTCGCCGTTCCCGCAGCCACGACCCTCGCTCTCACCACCGGTGCAAGCCGCGTCGCCCTCGGCATGCATTGGGGCACTGACGTGATCGGCGGGTGGCTGGCGGGGCTGTCGGTGGCGTCCGGGTGTGCGTACCTGTACGAACAGCTCGCGCGTGTGAGTTGCGGCGGTGCTACGGTAGGCGAGGGGTCGCGCCTGATCGGGGAGCTGCGGTGAGGAGAGGCGAAGCATGGATCGCCTGCGAACGATCCATGCCTCGCTCGCCGGTCAGGGCTTCGGCAACTGGATGAGTGGCGTCGAGCCGCCGCTCACCTGCGGCAGCTTGCCGTCCCACTTCTTCATCAGCTCGTACTGCACCAGCGTCGGCGTGATGCTTCGCGCCAGCAGCTCGTTCGCGTGGGCCTGCGCCAGCGCCTCGGCCGTGATCGCCTTGGCGCGCCCCGCCGCCTTGATCGAGTCGCCCTGGGCCTGGAAGGTGTTCTTCTGCAGCTCGTTCTGCGCCGTGAGCGCCTGCTGCTGCATGACGTTCTTCGTGTTGATCGCTTCCATCACTGACTGCGGTGCACGCAGCTCGTTGATCGTGAACTGCTTCACCTCGAATCCGTACGGGCGCAGCCGGTCCGAGATCATCTTGCGGGCGCGGTCGGTGGCCTCCGCCTTCTTCGGCCCGATCACGTCGGCCACCGGCTCCTGACCGACCACCTCCTGCAGCGCCTGCCGGATCGTCTGCTTCACGAACCCGTGCGAGATCTGGTTGATGTCCGTGCGAAACGTCGAGTACAGCCTCGGCGTCTGCTGCGCATCGAGCTGGAAGGAGAGCGACACGTCGAGTGACAGCGGCTGGCCTTCCACGCTGTTGACGTTGATCTCGTCGTTCTCCGACGTGCCCTCGCGCGGACTGCGCGCCAGCACGAGCGTCGTCAGGAAGATCGGATACTCCTCGATCCCGGTGGCGAACGGCATCCGCGGATGCACGCCGGGCCCCACGGGGACGGGATCGACGCCGCCGCCCGCACGGTGGATCACGATCCCCACGTAGCCGGGATTGATGTAGGTGAAGGTGTTGGGCAGGAGCACGAGCACCGCCAGGACGGCCATCACCCCGAAGGCGATGCGCCTGAGCTTCCGCTGTGCCGTCGGCGCATCGAAGTTGTACGTGCCGATTCGATCCGAGAGGGTGCTACCCATGGAGGGTCTCCTTGTAGCAGTCCGGGCACACCTCGTCGCCATTCGCGAGGCGCACCAATTGATCTTCTCTGCGCGGACCATGAATCGGGCACGTGAGCTCGGCCGCGCGCTCGAGCCGACGTCTATTCTGTGACTGGCGGATGCGTACGCCGGCGGGCGTGAACTGCATCAGCACCCAATAAAGAAGGGCGCCGCCCGCCGCGATCAGTGCGACGAAGAGCACCCCTTCCACGATGATCGCACCCATTGTCGCCTCACCCTGACGCGACTCGGCGCGTCAACGTTTGCTATGCAGGACGGCACGCGCCGGAAAAGGTTTCATCCCCGGTCAGCGGCAGCGCAGCAGCATGGCGTCAGCCCAGAACGGACTCTTGCGACCTGACGCTCCGTGCCGTAGTCGTAACTTCAACCAGTACTCCACCTTAGCCGCGCACTCTCATGAGCGACGACGTCGACCTCGCGACCGCAGAACGCTCGACTTCCCTCCGACTCCACGATCGCCGAGCATTTCTCGGGTACTTCTCCGCGATCGGGCTGGGCGCGACGCTGCTGCCTGGCGTGCTCTGGGCCAAGGTCGCCGAAGGCGTCGAGATCACTACGGCGACGATCGCCTGTGCCGAAGAGATCGCCGGACTCACCTTCACCGACGAGCAGCGACAGCAGATGCTCGACGGACTGAAGTCGCAGGAAGGACAGATCGAGGCACTGCACAAGATTCCGCTCGACAACACCGTGCCCCCTGCTGTGCTGTTCGATCCTGCGCCACCGGGGGTCACGCTCGAGCTTCCGAAGAAGCACGCATCGAAACGGAGCACGGTCAAGCGCCGCACCGTGCCGGCGGATCTGGAGGAGCTCGCGTTCCTTCCGGTCACCGAGCTCTCGGAGCTGATCCGGCGTCGCAGAGTCACGTCGACACAACTCACGGAGATGTACCTCGGCCGAATCCGGAAGTACGATCCGGTACTGAAGGCGGTCATCACGTTGACCGAGGATCGTGCGCGCGCGCAGGCAAAAGCAGCCGACGAGGAGATCGCGCGCGGCAAATATCGCGGCCCGCTGCACGGCATTCCGTGGGGCGCGAAGGACCTGCTGGCCGTGCGCGGTTACAAGACCACGTGGGGCGCCGGCCCATACCGCGATCAAGTCATCGACACCGACGCGACGGTCGTAAAGCGACTCGACGAGGCCGGAGCGGTGTTGCTCGCCAAGCTCACCCTCGGCGAGCTGGCCCAGGGCGACATCTGGTTCGGCGGTACGACAAAGAATCCCTGGAACGTCACACAGGGCTCGAGTGGCTCGTCGGCCGGCCCCGGCTCGACGGTCGCTGCGGGGCTCGTCGGCTTTGCAATCGGCACGGAGACGCTCGGTTCCATCTCCTCGCCGTCGACGCGCAACGGTGTCACCGGGCTGCGACCGACATTCGGTCGCGTGCCACGCACCGGTGCGATGGCGCTTTCGTGGTCGATGGACAAGATCGGCCCGATGGCGCGGTCGGTGGAGGACTGCGCGCTCGTCTTCGAAGCCATCCATGGTCCCGATGGCTTCGACCGCACGGTGAAGGACGTCCCCTTCAGCTGGGATGCGACCGTGAAGCCGACGTCGCTGCGCGTTGGCTACGTGAAGAGCGCCTTCGAGCTGCCTGAGCGTGACGACAAAAACCAGCTTCAGCACGGCACAAAGCGGTTCGACGACGCCGCGCTCGACGTGCTGCGAAAGCTCGGCGTCAATCTCATCCCCGTGGAGATTCCCGACCTCCCCTATGGCGCGATGCGTCTCGTGCTGAGGGCGGAAGCGGCGGCAGCCTTCGACGAGCTCACACGATCCCGCCGGGACCGGGAGCTCGTGCAGCAGACAGCGGGTGATTGGGCCAACACCTTCCGCACCTCGCGCTTCATCCCCGCCGTCGACTACGTGAACGCCAATCGTGCGCGCACGCTTGCCATGCAGCAGTGGCACACGCTGTTCGAGACGGTGGATGTGATCGTCACTCCGACGAGCGTCGGCTCGCAACTCGTGGCGACCAATCTCACGGGACATCCAGCGGTCATCCTGCCGAGCGGTTTTCGCGACACGTCAGACACCGACAAGACACAGGTGCCCGTGTCGATCACCTTCCTCGGCGGCTTGTATCAGGAAGCACGGGTGCTTGCCGTTGCGAAAGCCTGGCAGGATGCGACCGATTTCCACCTCAAGCATCCGACGTTGAAAGCGTGAGCACGGTGGGACGGTCTGACAGTCGGACAGTCGGACAGTCGGACAGTCGGACAGTGAACTACGAGGGGCACATCGAACTGAGCTCGGTGTGCCCTTCGCCGTCAGACCGTCAGACCGTCAGACCGTCAGACCGTCCGACCGTCCGACCGTCCGACCGTCCGACTGTCAGACCGCCCCATTCCGCGCCGCTCTCAGCGCACCCTCCAGCGTCGGCTGCGCGAACTCGAAGCGCGCCGACGACAGGACTCGGGGCACGACTCGCTGTCCCGCCAGCAGCGTCGTACGCGCCATCTCCCCGTAGAGGAGCTCGAGCGCGAACGCCGGTACGGGGATCAGCGCGGGCCGTTCGAGCACGCGGCCGAGTGTTGCGGCGAATTCGGCGTTCCGCACAGGATTCGGCGCAACGAGGTTGGCCGGCCCGTGCAGTGATTCTGTGAACAACACATACTCCATCGCGCGCACGTGATCATCGAGCGAGATCCAGCTCATCCACTGCCGCCCATTGCCGAGTGGGCCGCCGACTGCGAGCCTGAAGATCGGGAGCAGTCGAGCGAGCGCACCACCCTTCGGGCTCAACACGATCCCCGTACGCAGCAGCACCGTGCGCACCCCGGCGTCCACGGCGGCAGCCGTCGCGCGCTCCCAGTCCACGGCAACCCTCGCCAGGAAGTCCGTTCCCGGTGTCGACGTCTCGTCGAGCACCTCGTCGCCGCGATCGCCGTAATAGCCCGTGGCAGAGGCGCTGAGAAAGACGCGCGGCTTCACCGGCAGCGCGGCGATGGTGCGCGCGAGCAGCTCGGTGCCGCGCACGCGGCTTTCGCGGATGGCGCGCTTGCGCTCCTCCGTCCAGCGATGTCCCACCGGCTCCCCCGCCAGATGCACCACGGCGTCGACGCCCGCGAGATCGTTCGGTTCGAGGACACCGTGCGCGGGGTCCCACGACACATCGCCCGGCTCGGGGCGCGCGCGCACGAGTCGTCTGACGACGTGACCGCGCCCGCGTAGTCGCTCGACGAGCGCGGAGCCGATCAGCCCCGTCGCACCGGAGATGGCGATGGTCTGGGCGGGTTGAGCGAGGAAGGGATCGTGTCGCACCGTCCCAGTATGTGCTTCAACGAGCGTGCCGGCCGCGGTGTCGCCCTCGCGAGCCCGGGCGCTACAGGTCGCCGCTGCGGAGGATGCGCCGTGCCACGGCGTCGAGCGTCGCGATGGTGTCGTACTCGCCCGCCAGCACCCGCCGCCGCAGCTCGTCCACGCGCTTCGTGTGTTTGGCCCCCCTCTCCGGCGCGTCGGCGACGTGCCGATCGGCGCCCCGGACGAGGACCCACTGAACCACGAGCTCGATCTCTCTTCGCACGCGCACCCCCTGCGCTGGAAACGCGCGCCAGCCGTCTCATGACTGCGATCGCGTGGCGCTCTCAGCTTCGCTCTATCAGTTTCGGCTCCGGCATCGCGTCGCTTGAGCATTCGACGCACCGGTCTGATGCAGCCCAGTGTCGCCCCGATAGCTGAGGCGGTGCGCAAACGGGACGTTCTGTCGCGCGACCGGCGAGCTTCTGGACAGTCCCGAGGCTAGCTTTTATGGTGCCGGCGCGCAACGCGCCGCCCCGCTCCCACGCTGTATGGCGACGATTCTTTACCTGGACGACGAGCCGGCCATCGGCCTCATTCTCGAGGACACCCTCGAGCGCGCTGGCCATACCGCGATCGGCGCGCACACGGTGCCGCAGGCGCTTCAGGCACTCGCGAAAGGCGGAGTGGACCTCATCATCTCCGACTACCGGATGCCCGGGCTCACCGGGTTGGAGTTTCTCGAGGTGCTCCAGCGGGAGGGGTACCACATCCCGCTGATCATGCTCACCGGCTACGCCACGATCGAACACGCCGTCGCGTCGATCAAGGCGGGAGCGATCGACTACATCACCAAGCCGGTGCGCCCGGAGCAGCTCGAGCTGTCCGTCTCCAAAGGGCTCGAGGTAGCGCGCCTCCGCCGCGAGAACGACACGCTGCGTCGCGAGGTCACCGCGATTCGCAGCGAGCGAACGATCGTCGGCGACAGCCCGCAGATTCGCCGCCTGCTGCAGACGGTGTCAACGGCGGCGCCCACGCGGGCCACCGTGCTCCTGCAGGGAGAGTCGGGTACGGGGAAGGAGTTGTTCGCGCGCGCGATTCACGACGCGAGTGACCGGCGCGACGGACCATTCATCAAGCTGAATTGTGCCGCTCTCCCGGAAGGGTTGGTCGAGAGCGCGCTCTTCGGTCACGAGAAGGGCGCCTTCACCGGCGCGATCCGCCGCGTGCACGGCGCCTTCGAGCGGGCCGATCGGGGCACGCTCCTGCTCGACGAGATCGCCGAAATGCGCATCGACCTGCAGGCCAAGCTGCTGCGCGTGCTCCAGGAGCAGGAGTTCGAGCGCGTGGGTGGCTCGCAGCCGATCAAGGTCGATGTGCGCATCATCGCGACGACCAACCGTGATCTCGCGAGCCATGCGAGCCAGGGACACTTCCGACAGGATCTCTTCTTCCGCCTGAGCGTGATCCCGATCTCGTTGCCACCGCTGCGCGAGCGGCCGGACGACATTCCGCTGCTCGCCTATCGCTTCGCCATGCGCACCGCCGCCGACATGAAGAAGGAGGTTCGCGGACTCGCGCCGGAGACGGTGGAGCTGCTTCAGCATTACGACTGGCCGGGCAACGTGCGCGAGTTGCAGCACGCGGTCGAACGGGCGGTGATCCTCTCGTCGGATACCATTCTCCAACCGGGTGCATTCGACGGACAGCGCTTCGGACTCGCCGCGCGCGGGACCGGCCCGACGCCGCTGCGCCCCGTGACGCCGACCGTGCTGGACGATGCCACGACGCTTCCTCCGGGCGCGGTCGTCCTCCCGAATCTCAACATCGGCGACGCGGAGTCATGTCTGATTGCCCGTGCGTTGGAGGTGAGCGGCGGCAACCGCACACGCGCTGCCAAGCTGCTCGGCATGAGCGTCCGCACGCTCCGGAACAAGCTGAACAGCCAACGGAGCGCCGCCCACTAGCTGCGGCCACCCCGGGCTGATGGGACAGAATTGCACGGTCTGTCCCGGCAATTTCTGCCGCTAGGCAAGATTTTCCTAGCGAGCGAGCTCTTCGCCCTGGCTGATCCTCAGTCGATCGCCGGACGGTGGATTGGGCGCGCAAACAATCTCACGACAACAGCTTAGATGTCGTCATCTGGGTCGAGCACCGCGCCCCGATCGGGACTTTTCGCCGCGGCCGCTGCATGGCCTCAGACCTGCCTTAAATGGGACCGTCTTTTCCGGCGCGCCCGTGTAGTCGCAGGTCCCTCCCCAGCCCGGCGCGCCGTCATCGCCCGCTCCCGCCGCCTCCAACGGCGCTCTTCACGTGGCGCCCTCTCCGATGTCGGAGCCCGACAAATGGAATCGCACATCCTGTGGTCGGCCTATGCCGCTGGCGACCTCTCCGCACGCGATACCCTTCTCCGCGAGAACCTGAGCCTGGTCCACCATGTGGCGCGACAGCTCGCGCGCGGGCTCACGACGGAGGTCGACCTCGAGGAGCTGGTGAGTGCCGGCACCATGGGCCTGATGAGTGCCCTGGAGGCGTTCGACACGAGCCGCGGGCTGGCGTTCAGCACCTTCGCCGTACCGCGCATCCGTGGCGCGATCCTCGACGAGCTGCGCCGGCAGGATCACGTGCCGCGCTCCGTTCGCCGGAAGACGCGCAGCATCGCGACGGTGCGCGAGACGCTCACGCGCAGGCTGGGACGCCCCCCCGAGGTGCACGAGATCGCGGCGGTGCTCCAGGTGGACATGGCTACGCTATGGCGCTGGATGTCCGACATCGAGGGAGCGGTGCACGTCCCGCTCGATCGGCGCACGACCGAGCGCGACGAGAGCGTCCCATCTCCCGTCGAGTTCCTGGCCGGCGATGAGGAAGGTGCAGACGAGCGGCTCGCGCGCGAAGAGGACGTGGCGCGCCTGCGCGAAGCGATGCTCGAGCTGAAGGACCAGGAGCGCACCGTCCTCTCGCTCTACTACTTCGAGGAGCTCAAGGCCCGTGAGATCGCGGACATCATGGGCGTCAGCGAGTCGCGCATCTCGCAGATCCGCTCGAAGGCACTCAGCCAGCTGCGCGAGGCCCTCGCGCCCCTTCAGGCGTCGGCCTGACGGACGATCAGCCGGACGACCGCGCGGCCCGCTCGCGCCGACGTACCTCGGCAAGGGACGGCAGCACGATGGTGAGCTCGTCTCCCTCGTGCTCGAGCACCCCGTTGCAGCGTTCGACCATCGCGGCGGCGTAGTCACCTACCCCTTCTCGCGAGATCGCGCGCAGGGCGACCCGCGCGTCGTCGCCGAAGAGGTGAAGCGTCGCGCGCTCGAGTCGTTCCGCCCCCGCGGCGGACTTCGCGGCGTGGACGAGGAGTGTCAGAAGGCGGAGCAGCGCCCAGCGCGGTGCTCGCACCGCCTGTCGTGGGCCGCTGCGCTCGACCGTACACTCGACCGTTCGGAGCTGCGGGTGATGGGCGTGAAGCGCTACGGCATCCTCCAACACCACTGCAAGCTCCGTGGCCTCGGCAGGTGTCTCGCGCGCTGGAAGAAGCGAGATCAATGCACTGGTGCGCTGGAGCCGCACCACCTCGGCCGGCAGCAGGCCGTCGCTGGCAACCTGACGATCGCCCAACGTGAGCAGCTCCGCGCACGCAGTCATCGCCGTCACACGATTGTTCAGGGCGTGAACCAGACCCGCCAACAGGTCGTCAGACAGCGCCATCCACTCGTGTACACCGGGTAGCACGCCCTCGTGCGCGTGATTTCTGTCGTTCGTGCTCACCTGAATCCCTGTTCCGTCACTTGGCACGCGGCCCCGTGAGCAGGTCGCGTACCGACGGCTCGCGCGCGCCGGTGAGCCGGCTCGCCCGAGCGAGCGCTACCCAACGGCCAGCGTCTCGTCCATGCTACGCCAACGGCCGGTACGTGCATCAGTCTCTGTCGAGGACCGTCAATTGTACATGGCCATGGTACAGGGTGGTGAGGGCACCTGCAGACCGACCTCTTCCCGGAGGCCCTCGTGCCTGCGGTATGATTCGGCACTGCGCTCCCGGCGGGGGAGGGGTGAACCTCGCAACTGGACCCGTGTACGACACGCTGGACGCCACTACTGGCGCTCCTGCTCTTTCGTGGCCGTTCCTGGAGACCGCCATGCACGACATCCCTCGTCTCGTTCGCCGATCGCTCGTTCCGCTCGCCGCGCTGGTCCTGCTCGCAGGGTGCCGCGACCGGTCCGCGCAGTCGACGGCAGATTCCTCACTCGCGCAGGACCTCGCCCTGGCACAGCGACCGGGCGCCGGTCCGACGGTCTTCAACGACGCGCCACTCGGCACGAGCTCGACGTCCCCCGCACCAGCCGCGCCGACGCCTCGGCGCGAGCCGCCCCGGGCGAGCACACCGCGTCCTCAGCCGGCGCCACGCCGTGCCACGCCGCCAGCGCCCGTCGCGCGCGCGCCACGCGAGCCGGCACCACGGGCGGAGCGCCCCTCGCCCGCCCCGGCCCAGGCTCCTGCTGCCGCGGCCGGGGTGATCGGCGCGGGGACGCAGATCGGAATGACGACGAACGGCCGCGTGTGCACGGCGACTCTGCTCGTCGGTGACAAGTTCACCGCCACCGTCACGAGCGCGACTACGGGCAGCAACGGCGCCACCATTCCCGCCGGCTCCAAGGTCGTGCTGGAAGTCGCGTCGGTTGACCGCGCCGATCCAATCGAGGACAGCCGGATTCGATTCCGCGTCCGCGCCATCGACGTGAATGGCGCAGCGCGTCCCGCCGATGGCGACGTGGCGAACCTCGGCACGATGGAGAAAGTGCAGACGGCGAGCGGCAATGACCGCAACAAGGTGATCGGTGGCGCCGTGGCGGGCGCGGTGCTCGGGCAGATCTTCGGCAGGAGCACCAAATCCACCGTGATTGGCGCGGCGGCGGGTGCGGCGGCAGGCACCGCGGCAGCGCGCGCATCGCGATCCACCGATGCGTGCCTCCCCGAAGGAAGCCCCCTGCGCTTCACGCTCACGCGCGACCTCGTCGTGCGTCAGGGGGACATCTGAACGAGGGCGCACGCCCGTCGTGTGATGCACGTCACCGGCCCGCACTAAGAATTCTGGATCGCCATTAACCGCACGCTACGCGAGTCGTCTGTCCTGATGAGGCGCGACCTCTCGCGCCGGATGGAATCGAGTTGTCCGCTTACCGGAGGAAGTGTATGCTCAGGCTGAAGTCCGTCGTCGCAGGGGCCGCGTTCGTCGCCGCCGCCGCTGCATCGCTCTCCGCGCAGGCCGCCGCGCATCCTGCAGCGCAGAAACAGAGGATGCAGGAGCGTCAGGAGCTGCGTCGCGATCATCAGGAGAAGGCCGCCGACCGTAAGGAGGTTCGCAGCGATCGCCGGGAGTTGCGCAGTGACAGGCGCGAGCTGCGCGAGGACCGCCACGACCTTGCGAAGGCGAGACGGTCGGGTGACTCGGCCGAAGTGCGCGAGGAGCGCGCCGAGGTCCGCAAGGACGCGCGGGACGTGCGCAAGGACCACCGCGAGCTCGGCCGAGACCAGCGCGAGCTGCGCCGCGATCGCCGCGAGACGCGCGCGGACCGACGCGAGCAGCGGAAGGACCAGGGCGACAAGAAGGACCACTAGGCTGCTCAGGTGCCGGCTTCGGCCCCGGTTCGGGAACTCCCGAACCGGGGCCGTTCCTCTCCTATCCCCTCTTTCGACCTTACGCTGGCCCTGGTGTCGCACGTACTGTACGGGCGATGTCTGCTGACACGCCCGACGACCACCCGACCGCTCCGGCTACCCGCTCTCCCGCCCCCGCCCCCGCCCCCGTCCCGACCGACGGCACCCCGGCTCCCCTCGATCCGATTGCCGAGCAGGAGATGCGTGCGGCGGAGGAGCTGGCGCTCGCCGCGAGCGGGCTCGGCTCGGGATTACTTAGGCGGCAGGCCACGACCGAGAGCGCCATCAGCGTCCCTGTGCTCAAGGTCTGTCCGCAGTGCGGGCAGGAGTACGAGACGTCGGCGCGCTTCTGCCCGACCGACGGCACGGCGCTGCGCCCCAAGGGAACGGACTCGCTCATCGGGCGCGTGCTTGCCGAGCGCTATCACATCCTGAAGCGCATCGGCGAAGGCGGGATGGGGCGCGTGTATCTGGGCGAGCACGTGAAGATGAACCGCCAGTGCGCCATCAAGGTGATGAGCCCCGCGCTGGTGAACGACCACGAATCGGCGGCGCGGTTCGCGCGTGAGGCGTCGAGCGCGGCACGGATCATCCATCCGAACGTCGCCGCGGTGTTCGACTATGGCGAGAGCGACGGTCACGTCTACCTCGTGATGGAGTACGTCGAGGGCGAGCCCCTGTCGCGCATTCTTGCGCGTGAAGCGCCGCTGTCGGTGGAACGCGCTGTGGACCTCGCGCGACAGATCGCCGACGGCCTCGACGCGGCACACGAGCTCGGGATCGTACATCGCGATCTCAAGCCGGACAACATCCTCATCACGCGCAACAAGGCAGGGAAGGAAGTCGCGAAGGTCGTCGACTTCGGCATCGCCAAGGCGATCAAGGAGCCCGCGCACGACGCACTCACGCGCACTGGGCTCGTGATCGGCACGCCCGAGTTCATGAGCCCCGAGCAGCTCCTTGGCGACCCGATCGATGCGCGCAGCGATCTGTACGCGCTCGGCTGCATCCTCCACCTCATGCTGACCGCGTCGCCGCCCTTTGCCGCGGCGACGCGGGAGCAGATGATCAAGCGACGGCTCACGGAGGACGCGCCGCACATACAGGTGATCGACCCGGGACTTCCGGACACACTCGATCGCATCGTGGCGCGGCTCCTCGCGCGCAGTCCGGCCGAGCGATACGGGTCGGCGGCGGAGGCGCGCGACGCGCTGAGCGGCACGCACACGAGACATGCAGGCATCCCCCCCGTCGTGCGCATGCCGCAACCGACACCGCGAAGTGCGCCCACACTGTCCTTCGAGTCGGCGATGCTGGCGCCGACCGAGCAGACAGTCGCCGGGCGGCCGCCGCGCCGGCGGATGATGGCGATCGCGCTTGCCGCGCTTGCCGTGTTCGCCGTCGGCGCGTTCGCCATTCGCGGCGCGCGTCAGAACGCGGTGGCGCCCACCTCGGCGGCCACGCCACCGAAGGCCATCAGGTCCGCCGCGACACCGGCGGCGACCGTGCCCACACCCGTCGTCACGCCGAAGAAGAGGCCGATCGTCGTGGACTCCGCCGCCCTGCGCGCGCGCGCCGAGCAGCGTCGCCTCCGCGACAGTCTACGGAAGGCGCAGACAGCCATCCCGGCGCCGGTGCGTACCGCCATCGAACGCTACGCCAAGGCGATCGAGAGCAAGCGCGTCGACAAGCTGAAGGAAGCGTACCCCACCATCAGCGACGACCAGGTCAAGAAATGGGAGACCGGTGTTTTCCAGCAGGCACAGGACCTCAAGACCACGGTGCGCTACGACAAAGTCGCCGTCTCCAAGGACGGCGCCGAGGTCGATTTCACGTTGCACATGGCATACAAGTATGCCGGCGCGGCGAGCGCCTCGATCCCGCCCCAGAAGCAGCACGCCGTGCTGCGCAAGACGGACAAGGGATGGCAGATCGTCGAGATCAAGTGACGATCACGGCTTTCTGAAGCGCGCGCGCAGCTCGGTCGCCACCGTATCGAGCTGCGCGACGTCGTATCCGATGTCCCACTCCTCGCCGCGCGCCCAGTTCGCCTCACTGCGAAGCTGGAGCGTGCGCCAGTCGTCGCCGACGAACTTGGCGATGAGGCGCGTGCGGTAGCGCAGATCGGGCACGCCGTCGCGCATCACACCGGCTTGCCAGGCGGTCATGAGGAAGCCTGCGCGAGGATCCGTCACCTCGACGACGTAGCGTTCCTGGAGTGCATCCGAGGCGATCTTGAGTGCCTGCGCATGCGTGAGTCCTTCCCGCACCTCGATCATTCGTGTCGCGCGGAGCTCGACCGTGGACCGCACGAAGCTCGCGGGCGGCGATCCATCGCCTCGCCCGCCGCCGAATGTCGCGCATGCAGCGAGCAGGCTGGCGGCAAGGAGGATCAGACGGCGCATGAAGGCAATATAGGGAGGTTCACTGCCGGCAGGCGCCCTTCGGGTCGGGCTTCGGCTTGTCGACCACGACACGGTGATCGAGGTTCGCCACCGTCAGCGCTGCATCGTGCACGAGCGCGGCGACCTTCGCCATTCGATCGTAGTCGATGTACTGCGGCTCGTCCGTGACTTGGTGGTAGTCCGAATGACCGCCAGTAGTGAAGAACAC
Source organism: uncultured Gemmatimonadaceae bacterium (assembly GCA_964438255.1). Classification (GTDB taxonomy): domain Bacteria; phylum Gemmatimonadota; class Gemmatimonadetes; order Gemmatimonadales; family Gemmatimonadaceae; genus AG11. The sequence continues at coordinate 14,200 of CAYTKA010000005.1, forward strand.
GATCGGGATGCCGTAGCGGGCGTACTCGTAGTGGTCGCTACGGCAGTAGATGTTCTGCGGATGGGCATCCGCGTCCTGCGAGTAGTCGAAGGTGAGGCCCAGCTTGCCCGTCACATTCACCTGCTCGATCAGGTCGCCGAGCTCGGTGGAGAGGCGGCGCGATCCCACGAGCTGTACGTAGCCCGGTCCGCCGTGCATGAGCTGTCCGTTCTTCGTCTCACCCGTGACGTCATTCACGCCGCCACGGCCAACCATGTCCATGTTGAGCTGAGCGACGATGGAATCGCGCGGCACGGTGGGATGATCGGTGAAGTGGCGTGAACCGTAGAGCCCTGCCTCTTCCCCCGTATGCCAGACGAACAGGATCGACCGCCTCGGCCGCTCCCTCGCCGTAGCGAACGCTTCGGCGATCTCGAGGACGCTCACGGAGCCCGAACCGTCGTCGTCCGCGCCGTTGTTGATCGAGTCGAGGCGCACGCCGTGGAGCCTGTGCAGGCTGTCGGTGATCGCACGAATGCGCGCGAGCTGAGCGTCGCTCAGGCTCGTCGGGTTCGGACTGTCCTCGCCCTGCGGACGCGCGACCATGTTGAATGCGCGCAGCGAATCATGATCGACCGGTCCGGTGCGCCGGACGCCGATGTGATCGTTGTGCGCGCCAATGGCGACGTACTCTCCCTTGAGGCGCGGATCGCCGCCGGGGAGCAGCGCGATGACGTTCCGTCCGGGACCCTGTGTCTCGTGCGTGATGATTGCTCCCGCCAGGGCGCGTCCCACGGTACCCGGCGCCACGCTGTCGAGCGCCGCCCCGAAGAGTGACGACGCGAGCGCCGACGAGACGAACACGGTGGGCGGGCCTGCTGGCGGCGCGTCGTCGCTCTTCAACGCCGTCCGTCGGGTGAGCAGGCGCTGAATCGCCGGTGGAAGACGGTCGAGCGCCGGGACGAAGATGGCCGCTGCGCGACCGAAGCGTGTCGTCCCGTCGAACCGGCGGAGCGGGCTGGACGTGCGCGGGACGCTGAGCACGACGACCTTCCCGGCTGCTGCATCGGCCGGGATCCACGTCGACGAGTCGGCGACGTTGCCACCATATACGACCGGCGTCGCATCGAGCGCGATACGCCGCTCGCCTTGCGGATACGTCACGAAGTCCTTCCCGCTACGACGTGTCTCACCACCGAGCACGATCGTCGACGCACTGTCGATGGTGTAGAGGAAGAGCGGGATGTCCTGGAAATAGCCGCCGTTCTCTCCTGCGGGAACCAACCCGAGCCGCCGAACCTCGCGCTCGATGTACGCGGTGCCTTTGAGATTGTACTCCATCCCCACCTGACGCCCCATCATGGAGTCGTCGGCGAAGATGTAAAGCCGCGTCATGAGGTCGGCGGCCGTGATAGCGGGTGTCGTCGGCCGCGGCGCCAGCTTGAGGGGCAGTTCCGCCGCGGGCGCCGCCGTGCCGGCGCTCATCTGCGCGGCCGCGCGCGCGGGTGTGAAGATGGACGCGAGCAGAACGCCGAGCAGGGGTGTGGCGACGGAACGAGCGGACGGCATGCATGCTCTCCGAAAGTGGGAAACGAAAGCTACGCAAAAGCGCTCGGCGCTCTAGCCTCAGCCGTACCGCCTCGTACACATTTCATCCATGCAAATTGCCGTCCCGCTGGAAACGACGCCCGGCGAGCAGCGAGTCGCCCTGACGCCGGAGAGCGCAGGGCGGTTGGTCAAGAGCGGACACGATGTACGCATTCAGGCCGGCGCGGGCACTCGCGCCGGCTTTCCTGATTCCGCGTACGACGCAGCCGGTGCGAAAGTCGCCGAGCCCGCAGCGCTCTATGCGAACGTGCATCTCGTCTGCCGCGTGCAGCCACCGACTCAGGCGGAGGTGGAGAAGCTGCCGCAGGGCGCTGCGTTGCTGTCATTGCTCGTACCGTCGCGCAATGCGCCACTCCTCGCGTCACTCGCGTCACGCAACGTCACGGCGCTCGCGCTCGAGCTCGTGCCCCGCATCACGCGCGCGCAGTCCATGGACGTGCTGTCCTCGCAGAGCACAGTTGCCGGCTACAAGGCGGTGCTCGTGGGCGCGGCGGCGCTGCCCAAGTTTCTCCCCATGCTCACGACTGCGGCAGGCAACGTGTCGCCGGCGCGCGTGTTCGTGCTCGGCGCCGGCGTGGCCGGACTCCAGGCGATCGCGACCGCTCGCCGACTCGGCGGCGTCGTGTCCGCGTTCGACGTACGCCCCGCGGCGCGGGAGCAGGTGCAGTCGCTCGGCGCAACCTTCGTCGCCGCCGAGCTCGTCACCGCAGGTGCAGAGACGACCGGCGGCTACGCACGTGCACAGACGGACGACGATGCGCGCCGCACGCGCGACGCACTCGCAGCGCATCTGCGAGAGGTCGACCTCGTCATCACCACGGCGCAGATACCCGGCCGGCCCGCCCCGCGGCTCATCACCGCCGAGATGGTCAGACACATGCGACCCGGTTCGGTGATCGTCGACCTCGCAGCGGAATCCGGCGGCAACTGCGAGCTGACGATCGCTGGCGAGACCGTGCGCTCGGGCTCCGTGACCATTCTCGGTCCGGTCGATCTCCCCGCGACAGTGCCGTATCACGCGAGCCAGATGTTCGGCAAGAACGTCCTCGCGCTCGTGACCCACCTGTCTCGTGACGGTACCCTGACCATCGACCCGACTGATGAGATCACCGGCGCGATGACCGTCGTGCACGACGGTCGCGTCGTGACACGCCCCACAACCTGAGCTGGGAACCGATGCTGATCCTCGAGCTGTACGTGTTCGTTCTCGCCGCGTTCGTCGGCTACATGGTGATCACGCGCGTGCCCCCGCTGCTGCACACGCCGCTCATGTCGGCCACCAACGCCATCTCCGGTATCTCGCTCGTCGGATCGATGGTTGCCGCCGGATCGAACCGCGGGGTCGTCGCCAGCATTCTCGGGTTCATCGCCGTGGTCTGTGCGACGACGAACGTCGTCGGCGGGTTTCTGATCACCGATCGCATGTTGAAGATGTTCCGCCGCGATCCGTCGCACACGCGACACCCCGCGGAGCCACCGCAAGGGGCAAAGTAGCCGATGCGCGAGCTCGTTACGCAGCTCAGCTATGTCACCGCATCGGTTCTATTCATCCTCGGACTCCGGAGTCTCACGCGTCCCGACGAGGCACGACGCGGCATGCGCCTGGCCGCCCTCGGGATGCTGTTCGCCATCTGCGGCACGCTGATCAATCACGAGATCGTCGACTACCGCTGGATCGTCGCCGGGCTCGTGATTGGTTCGCTGATCGGCTACCCGCTCGGAATGTGGGTCCCGACGACGGCGCTGCCGCAGCGTATCGCCGTATCGCTGAGCTTCGGCGCGCTGGCGGCGACGCTCGTCGGCGTCGCCGAGTACTACACCGCGTATCACGGCGGCGAGGGATCGATCGCCGCGCCGAAGATGGCGGCGCTCGGCTTCGAGGTACTGCTGGGCTCTCTCACCGTGACGGGTTCGCTCGTCGCGTTCGGCAAGCTCCAGGAGATCCTGCCTGGACGGCCGCTCACATATCGCGGACAGAACGTCGTCAACTTCGTCCTGTTCGGCGTGGCAGTCGTGCTGCTCGGGAGCGCGATCTGGAATCCGGCGAACGCGACGGCCTTCTCCGGGATGATCGCGCTCGCAGCCGTGCTCGGGATTCTCATGGTCCTCCCGATCGGCGGCGCCGACATGCCCGTCGTGGTCGCGCTGCTGAACTCGTACTGCGGTCTTGCCGCGTCGGCCACGGGATTCGCGCTCGGCAACAGCATCCTGATCATCTGCGGCGCACTCGACGGCGCGTCGGGGTTTCTCCTCTCGATCCTGATGTCCAAGGCGATGAACCGCTCGTTCTCCAACGTGTTGTTCGGCGCATTCGGCGGCGATCCATCGGCCGCGCTCGCGGGCGGCACCGTACTGCCCGTGCGCTCGGTGTCGGCGGAGGACGCGGCGATCCAGCTCGCCTACGCGCAGCACGTGATCATCGTGCCAGGGTATGGCATGGCCGTCGCACAGGCGCAGCATCAGGTGCGCGAGCTTGCGGAGCTGATCGAGAAGCGCGGCGGCGAGGTGAAGTACGCCGTACATCCGGTGGCCGGCCGCATGCCTGGGCACATGAACGTGCTGCTCGCCGAGGCGAACGTCCCGTACGACCGCCTGTACGACATGGACGAGATCAACGGCGAGTTCCCGCAGACCGACGTCGCCCTCGTCATCGGCGCGAACGACGTCGTGAACCCGGCGGCGCGTGACGATCCAGCATCGCCGATCTACGGCATGCCGATTCTCGACGTGGATCGGGCGAAGAGTGTGATCGTCCTCAAGCGCGGCATGGCGGCAGGATTCGCCGGCATCGAGAACGCGCTCTTCCACGCCCCGAGCACGAGCATGCTGTTCGGCGACGCGAAGACCTCACTCACGAAGCTCATCTCCGAGGTGAAGGCCGCCTGATAGGCTGAACGGCGAACCGTAGACGGTTCACGAGGCCGTTCACGTTTTTTTTTGCTTGAGCGAGCATTATTCGGATAGCTTGCATCGGCCCCCCTGGCATACTCTTCCTGCGCACCCAGGAGGACACCGATGTCCACGATGATGACGCCCCGCCACGAGCCCGGTTCCCGCCCCCGCCCTAGATCCGCACGGCCACGCCGCACCGAGACGCACCTGGCGTTGGCCGAACGCGTTCGCCGTTACATCGACGCGCACGCGGACGAGCCGCTGCCACTCGTCCGGCTGTCGCAAGAGGCGGGCGTCAGCCCGGCACACCTGCAGCGCACCTTCACGCGCATCGTCGGGTTGTCGCCGCGACGATATCAGGAGCAGCAGCGCGTCGGCGCACTCAAGAGCGCCCTGCGCGGCGGCCGTACGGTCAGTAGCGCCACCTACGAGGCGGGATTCGCCTCGGGACGTCGCGTGTACGAGACGGCCCACGAGGCATTTGGCATGACGCCCGGTGCGTATCGGCGTCGGGGAACGGGCGTGACCATCCACTATACGATCGTGCCGACGTCACTCGGCCTCTTGCTCGTGGCCGTCACGGAGCGCGGCGTTTGCGGCGTGTCCCTTGGCGACGGCGAAGACGCGCTCGTCGAGACGCTCCGCGACGAGTATCCGCACGCACACCTCGAGCGCACCACCGACGCGAACGATCGTCTCGTCGACGCCGTCGTCGCACACGTGGAGGGAGAGACGAGCGCCGAAGAGCTCCCGCTCGACGTCCGGGCAACGGCGTTTCAGCGGCAGGTGTGGCGGGCGTTGCAGCGCATTCCCGAGGGCGCCACGCGTACGTATCAGGCCGTCGCGGAGGAGCTCGGTCGGCCGACCGCAGCACGCGCGGTCGCACGCGCGTGCGCGAGCAATCGCATCGCCGTGCTCATTCCCTGTCACCGCGTCGTGCGCGGCGACGGAGCCCTCGGCGGCTACCGGTGGGGAATCGCTCGCAAAGCAGCCCTGCTGGCGCGCGAAGGAGCTCGGCCGGCGGTGTAACTTCTCCCGTTCGTGGGTCGTAATGCCTACAATCAGGCGGGGCCGCTGTCGGCCCCGCCTAGCCCACGAGGTCGAGATGTCCCTCATTTACATCGAGTCCCAGCAGGCAGGCACGCCGACGCCCGATCGGGCCGGCGTGAGCCGCGACGAGTTGCGCCAGCAGATCCGGCAGACGATTCAGGATGCCGTGCAGTCGGCTCGCGATGCGGCGCAGGAGGCCCGCGATGCCAATCGGCGCGTGCGCGACGCCCGACTGCAGGTCCGCGACGCGGAGCAACGGCTTCGGAATGCGCGCACCCCCGACCAGCGGGCCGCAGCCACCCAGGCAGTCGCTGACGCGAAGGCACGGCTCGCCGACGCAGAAGCCGCCCTGCGCACGACACATCCCATCGTGAGAGTGGACGGCGCACCGGTGATCGCTCCCGGAATCCCGGGCACCCCGACACAGGTGTACGTCGGTGGCGGCTCCGACAATGTCATTCCCCCTCAAGCCGTCGACATGGCCCTCGCCTTCTTCATCATGTGCGCCGTGATCATCATCGGCTGGCCGATCGCGCGCGCATTCGGTCGCCGCATCGAGCGGCGTGGCGAAGTCGCGACGATGGATCCTGTCGTGGCGAGCCAGCTGCAGCGGATCGAGCAGGCCGTGGAGGCGATGTCGATCGAGGTCGAGCGGATCTCCGAATCGCAGCGCTTCATGGCGAAGCTACAGAGTGGCGGCGAGTCCAGTGGCGTGCCCGTGGAGCGACGTTAGTCATCTCACGCACTGCCGAGAGAAATGACGAGAGGGGCGGCCGATTTTTCGGTCGCCCCTCTCTCACGTCTCGCTATCTCGCGATATAGACGGGATTAGCCCTTCCGGTGCCCATGTCGACGATTCTGGCCGTACTGTCCATACTGGCCGAGCACGCCACGCTGCCCGTCGTGATCGTCGTCGTCGTGGTCATCATCGATGTCTTCGTGCTCGTCGTCGCCTTCATCGTCGCCGTTGTTCCAACGGCGCGAATTCTTCAACTCCTTTTCGCGCTCCCTCTCTTGCTTGCGCTCCCACTTTTCGCGCTCCTTTTCCTGCTTGCGCTCCCACTTGGCGCGATCGTGGTCGGCGCGGGCCTCCCGCCTGCCGTTGCGGCCGTACACGCTGCCCTGCTGGTCGCCATAGATGATGCGGCCGTGCGGCGGCACGGTAGCACGGGCGGTGCCACAATCGGTGGGTGCCGGCTGCTGGTTGATCGGCACGCCGTCGATCCAGATGCGGCACATCCCGGCCGGCACGACGACCGAGGCGTTGGTCCGGCCGTTCGCGCGCACCTGCGCACGGGCCGATGGTGCAGCCGCGAAGATTACGGCACCGATCGCAATCGCGTATCCAAGTCTATTCATTCATCGCCTCCTAGATGTGCCGCGCGTCATGCGCGACAGTGATACGGGTCCTACACCACAGCGGGACTGTGGGCCACACACGTCGTCAGCGAGCTGATCCTCATCGCGGCGGCGGTGGCGGTGCATGGTCCGGTGGATCGAATGGCAGGCCGGGCTGCGAGATCAACTCGAGGGCCTGCACCAGGCTGCGGCCATCCACCGCCAACCGGCGCGCCGCCACCATGTGGTCCATGTACCACTGACCACGTCGGGTATCGAGGTCGTCGTACCGCACGCCGCCTCCGCTACTCGACGAATGGATGATGCGGCGGCCGCCGGCGTAGATGGCGACGTGTGAGATGGGCTTCCGCGACTCGGCAAACATCACGAGATCGCCCTGCCGCAGCACGGACAGGCGCACCGACACCGCCTCGCCGGCTCTCGCTTGCTCGCGAGAGGTGCGAGGCAGCCGTACCCCTTGCCGGCCGTAGACGTATTTGACGTACCCGGAGCAGTCGAACCCTTCGGAGGGGGTGCTACCGCCCCACCGATACGGGATGCCGATGTACTCCTCGGCCGTGCCCATCACTCGACTGGCGCTCGGTGCCGGCGCGGATCCGGTCGACGTCGGGTGCGACACGACAGGACCGCCCGCGAGGATCACCGAAGAGAGCACGTCGACTGCCGTGCGACTCATCATTCCCTGCGTGCACCCGCTGATGGCGAGGAAGCAGAGGGGAACGAGGGGAGCGACGGGGGAGACCGGCGTGGGAAGGAGAACGCCGCGATAACGCATGCCGCGTGGCAAGGCACGATGCCTGCCACGCGGCTGCATTCGCTTAAGTGTATGAATTACAGGTACTTATCCGTCCAGAGTGATAGTCGTGACGCCCGGGATTTCGTCCTGAATTCGATACAGATGTGTACTGCGGCGATGACAAGACTCTCCGCGAGTCGAGGGACGTTCAGATCACGGTCTCCCGCGTCGCCCGACTACCGACCCCACGAGCCCGTGTGACCCGCCGCCGAAGGATCGGCTGAGCTGCGAGAACGCGTCGGCGCCGAGGTGGTTCAGATAGGGGAACGCAGTTCCGAAGCCGAGCCCGATGCTCCATGACGGCGCCTGTCCACTGACTCCCTTGCCAAGGACGATGTGCACCGTCGTGGGCGCGTTGACAACGAACGCCATTCCCGCGTTCACCGTCATCGACCTGCCAAGCGTCGGATCAACGGAACCGAGATCGGAGCTGAAACCGGTACTGACGGATAGCCGCTCCGTGAGCGAGGTCCCGGTGCTCACGTCTCCCCAGGCAGAGCCGCTCATGAAGGCGGCCTGCGGCGAGAATCCGCTTAGCGTGCGCCCTGCCCCTAGATGCAACCATATCTCGTCCGTCGGCGCGAGACCAAGGCCGACGCTGGCAGAGTAGCCGAGTCGCCCTTGGCCGAAGCCGGTGGCGCTGTCGCCGACGGGAAGGGTCGCTCCCAATGCCGCCGAGAGCGTGGGTTTGTACGCTGTGGAGGAAAAGGCGTGACTCACCGCTGCTTCGATGGGCAGATCGGTGAGACCGCTCCGGCGCGTGGTCGTGGTGGGCGTGGACGCTTCCGCAACCTGCGCCACGGTGGGTGTGCCGGAGAGAGAGAACCAGCGGACGGGCGCCCAGCGAATGAGGACACCGAGCGCTTGCTCGGTGCGACCGCCGCCATAATGCAGCGCCCCTGTCGCCACGCCGTACTGAAGGCCGAGCGGTACTCCTTCGTCGTCCGCTTCGACGTTCGTGCTGTCGGCGGCAGAGTCGGCGCTGGCCGGCGTGGGAGTCGATGGGGTGTTGCGATGCGGGCTCTGCGCGCCCGATCGCGCCGCTGACAACGAGAGGAGGAGAAGGGGAAGGATGCGTCGCATGGTCGGCGAGGGTGAGGGGATGGCCTGTTCAGGCCAGCTCGAGGTCCACAGCTTTGACCGCCAGGCGAGGATGCAGGTAACAGTGCAGCCCGCACGCGACGAGCCCCGCGTCAGCGAACAGCCGCCGGTACTGCGCCGCGCTGCGCGGATGCCAGTCGGCGAGGTCGCCTTCCATGTCGTCCGCCGTGGTGTATGCCTCCAGATACGCAACACCGTGAAGGAGCGAGGCGATGTGACGCAGCCCACGTTTCAGCGACGCCGTGGGGACGTATTGCAGGACGTCCGCACACACGATGAGATCGTGGTTCTTGCCGAGGGCGAGCTGCGGCAGCTCCTCGAAGCTGCCGAGCCGGATGTTGCTGCGCCGGCCGTAGCGGCGAACGACCCATTCGCTGGGATCGACCCCGATGTAGCGCACACCTGGCCGCATGCGGCGCAGCTCGCGACGCCAGGCGCCTTCACCGGCGCCGATATCGAGCACGGAGCGGAGCTGTCGGCCCAGGAAGTGCTCGGCGATGCCGACGACCATGCGTATCTTCCGGCGCACGCTATGCGGCGAATGGACACGTGTACGCGGATCGTGGTACCACTTCGCGAAGTAGGCTTCGTCGTATTTCTTACGGCCGGCCCGCGCCGGCATCGCTGGAGAGACCATGACTATCGAACGTGGGGTGCGTGAGACGTGGGGAGCCATGCAATCGCGCCGCGTTCCGCGCCTTCTGACAACGGTGCTGGCGGCGGGCATGGCGGTGCTGAGCGCCTGTGCGTTGAACAAGAATCCGGACGAGAATGCGGAACCGGTACCCCCTACCACGCTGCGCGTAGAGAATCAGGCATTCCTGGACATGAATATCTACGTCTACCGCAGCTCACAACGCGTGCGGCTCGGAACCGCCAGCGGCAACAGCACGACGCGGATGACCATCCCGTCGAATCTGATCTTCGGCGCGACCCCGCTGCGGTTTCAGGCGGATCCCATTGGCGGCAATCGGCCGGCGCTCTCTCAAGAGATCACCGTTTCCCCGGGTGACGAGGTGACCTTCATCATCCCGCCCCACTTCTAATGGGTGTGCGGGATAGCTCGCCCGTCGCACCAGCCTGACGCCGGTGTGACGTGCGACGTCCGGCCGGGTGCCATGCCTGTACCATTGCGCATTGCCGCTCTCGTGGTCGCCCTCGTGCTGTTCACGGGCGCCGCCGTACTGGGCTATATCGCCGTGATCGCCTTTCGTCGGGACGAGGGCGTGTACGTGCCCGCCGCCTACGTGGCTGCCGGCTGCCTGGTCGGCGGCGTGCTGCTGGGGAAGGTCGCGCTTCGCGGGTGATCGCAAACCGGCTTCAACCTTCGGCCGGACGGGGCTGTCGAATCGAGGCCCGCCGTGACCATTCACGGCTCGTCGCTCACCGCTCACCCGTTGCCGACTCCCATGCTCACACTTCGTGTCCGGGCGCTTGGCGCCGCCCTGCTCGTCTTTCCGTCGCTCGCCAGCGCGCAGTCGCTCGTTGGTCGCGACGATTCGATCTACACGTGGCGAGGGACCATCCCCTCGGGCGCACAGCTCACGGTGCGAAACTACAACGGCCCCATCGACGTGCGGCCGGCGAGTGGGAACACCGCGGAAATGCGCGCGGAGAAGCGCACGGAGCGCGGTGGCGGGGACATCCGTGACGTCGCGTTCGACGTGACGACGACGAGGAGTGGCGACGTGATCATCTGCTCGACCTTCCGCGACAATGATCCATGCGACGAAGACCGTCGGTGGTCGAGCCATGATGACGATGATCGCCGTCGGGTGACGGTGGCGATGACCCTGCTCGTACCACGCGGCGTTCTCGTGAAGGTCGCAACGGGCAACGGCGCGGTGCAGGTCGAGCGTGTGGGATCCGACGTCAGCGCGACGACGGGCAACGGCCGCGTGCAGGTGACGGCGACGGACGGACCGGTGCATGTCTCGACGGGGAATGGCGACGTGGACGTGCGCGAAGCCAAGGGCCCGGTTCGCGTCACGACTGGCAATGGCAACGTCACGGTGACCACGGCCGAGGGGCCGGTGGACGCGCGTTCGGGGAACGGCGACATCGATGTCCAGATGGGTGCGGTACGCTCGCGTGAGAGCATGGGCTTTCACACCGGCAGCGGTACGGTGCGTGTGACGCTGCCGGCGAGCTACAGCGGCGAGCTCGAGGCGTCGACGGGCAATGGCGAGATCCGCTCCGATTTCGACCTCAAAGTGCAGGGTCGCGTCAGTCCGCGTCGTATTCGGGCGACGATCGGCAACGGCGGTCCCACGCTGCGGCTGACGACGGGGAATGGACGCGTAGAGGTGAGGAAGGGGATGTGAACTGCCGGCCACGGCGAACCGTTTACCGTGGGCCGTAAAACCCAAAGGCACACCAGACTGAGTCTGGTGTGCCTTTGCCGTTATGGTTCACGGTTCACGGGGTCGTCATGCCGCCATCCGTCCTTCTGGTACCCAGACCGGCTGGCCGGTCTTCACGGCACCGACGCACTGATAGCGGGCAGGGGGGAAACCTGCGACACCGATTTCCAACCAGTCGCCGACACGCACGGGGATTTTCTCCCCGAGGAGGATGACGGCGGCATCGAAGGAATCGCTTTCCACGACCCCGGCCTGGCGGATCGACTCCAGACCGGAGCTGATGGCGAACTGATACTTGGACAAGGGACCCTCCAGGGGTTTTTGCTGTGCAGTAATACCCCAAGCTCCTAAAAGGGTCACGTGGCGCCGGGCGGGGCGCCCTAGCGCTAGGGGTTCAGCCAGTACGACCACTTCACGAGCACCGTGTTGTTCGGGTGGTCGCGGAAGGGGGTGTTGTAATCGCGGCTGAAGGAGTAGTTAGTCATGTAGCCTTCGTCGCCGGGCGCGAGGACGTTGTTGCGCCCCTGCTGCCACACCACGAAGAGCGTGCTTCCGGGGCGATACTCGTAGCGCACCACGGTGTTGGAGCGGAACTGCCGGTAGTTGAAGCCGTCGACGATGCCATTCCCCGAGCGGAAGGGCTTGTAGCGGTCGGCGTAGGCTGCGGCACGCGGCGCGGCGAATTCCTTCCAGTCGGAGTAGAGGCCGTTGGAGACGAAGGGCTCGCCGTAGAACTGGAACGAGAGGTTCGGCGTCGCCGTGAAGTTCATCCGCGCGTTGACGCTCACCGTCGTCTGGTCGAGGCGAGCGAAGGTGTAGTGCGTGGTATCGTTGCCGAGTGCGCCATAGGTGCCGTAGTACTGCTTGTCGTCGGCGTTGCGCTCGTACATGAAGCCGAGCGACGTCGAGAAGCGGCTCGACACCCGGAAGTCGAGACGGGGATTGAGCCATGCGTCGAAGGACCGGCCCTCGTCACCCTTCCACCCGCCGACCCAGACCCTACCGGTGACGGCACGGCGGCCATCGCTCTCGACGCCGCTCCAGAAGCTGCGGTTGGGCGAGCGTCGCACCGCTGGTCCACCGCGCGCGTCACGGTCGGCGTGGGACGGCACGAACTCGTTGTAGTTGAAGCCGAGGTGCATCCACCAGAAATTCGCGAGCTGGACGTGCGAGTTCTGGTTCAGTCCCGTGCCGAGCGTCAGCCCCTCGGTCGTCCAACGGCCCATCGCGTTGAAGTTGAAGAATGCGCGCTGATACAAGCTGGTCGGCTGCTGGAATTGCAGCGCGAACCAGTTGCGGAACATCTGCACGTCCGCGCGCTGCTGGTACCCGAGGTCATTGGACTCGAACCCGGGCGAGAAGCGCTCGTAGACCGTCTGAAAGCGGGTGATCCCGCCGCCGAACTTGCTGAACGAGATGCGCTCCGCGTCGCCGTGCAGGGACGTGCGCGTGGAGTCGTACACGAGACTGTTGTCCGGACGCTGATACGCGTGCACGTTGTTCGTTTGGAGCGCGGCGATCGCTTGCTGCGAGCCGCGCATGTCGCTCATCGCGGCGTAGGTGCGGATCTCGTAGTTCCTGTTCCAGAGGCGACGGCGCAGGTCCACGCCGCCGGTGTAGGCACCACTCCGCAGATAGGGCTCACTGCCGGGATCGAGCGCGCGGTTCACGGCGGTGAGCAGGAGACCCATGTCACCTTGTCCGTCGTCGTGGTCGCGCTGGAGGCGGAGCACGCCGTAGTTCGTGCGGGGCTCGATGGCGGCGAGCTGTCCACTCACGCGCGTGATGCCCTCGACGCGCTGCGTCACGGCGTCGAGCAGGCCGATGGAGATGCCGTTGGCGAGGCGGCCGGTGAGCTTTGCCGCCGTGGCGATCGGCGTCGCGGTAGGACTGGTCGCGTCGCCGTACCGACTTCCGAGCTGCGGGCTGCGGCCGATGCGACGTGAATAGAACAGCCCCGTGCATCCAGAGTCGATGTCAGCGCAGCTCGTGTTGAAGGTGAAGATGCCCGCGCCCTCGAGGAAGAAGGGACGCCGCTCGTCGAAGAACGACTCGAAGGCGGTGAGGTTGAGCTGTGCCGGATCAGCCTCGACCTGGCCGAAATCCGGGTTGATCGTCGCGTCCAGCGTGAGGTTCGACGAGAGTCCGTATTTGAGGTCCATGCCGCCGGTGATCTTGTTGGGATGATCGTAGCGGGCAATTCCCGCAGGCGGCGTCTTGCCGAAGTCGCGCGTGTCGTTCTTGACGACCGCGTATGGCAGGAGCTCGAGTCGGCGCGGCGTGGGGAGACGTCCGATGCCGCCCAGCTCTCCCGCCTGGGACACGTAGCCCTGTACCGCGCGATGAAACAGCGGCCACGAGATACGCTGGCCCGTGCGCGCGACATCCCGTACGATGAGCAGCCCGAAGGTGTGCTCGTCTCCCGGTGCATAGCGGATCTGACTGAACGGAATGCGGAACTCGGCGACCCACCCGACGGAGTCGATCGTCGTCGCGACGTCCCACACGGCGTCCCACGACGGATCTTCATTGTTGTCGTTCGAGACGTAGGCATCGCGCTTCACCCCGGCGGGGTTCACGATGAACTCGAACGCGGTCTTCCGGTCGTGATACGAATCGATGACGAGCTTGAGCTGCTCGGACTGCGTGCGCACATCGCGGCGTGAGAGCAAGGAGATGATGCTGTCCGGGGCCGGGTCGTACATGCGCGCCAGCACGTAGAGATTGCCGTCGTCGTACGTGACGCGTACTTCTGTCTTGAAGCGCGTCTCCCGCCCCTCGTCGGGATCGTACTCGAGGAACCGGTCGATCACTTGCGCGTGCTGCCACGCGGGATCGTCCGTGCGGCCATCGAGCACGGGTGGCGTGCTGACACGCGTGGCGAGCGCCGACGTCGCGCCGGCGCGACTGCCGGCGGTCGCGCCCGCGGGAGGCGGGGGATGGCCGGCGGCAACGACACTCATGGTGGTCTGAGCGTCTGCATTCGCGACGACGAGCAGCGCGATGACCGCGGCGCATCCGACGCGATCCAAGTGGGGAAGTGAGTACATGGCGCCATCGGAGTGTGGGCGCGCCAAGAAGAGCAGACATGTCGCCGACTCTCCTTCACGCAGTGCACCGACTAGGACACTCGTTGCGCCGGAAGGGTTGGAACATTCGGTCGCGCAGCGAGTGCGCTGGCTCCGCCCACGCGGTGGCGACGGTGAGACAAACTGCGTCGCGTCGGGACGAACCGTTCCGATGGCGGGATGAGTCGCGCGTTACGTGGAGCGTGCGATGCGATTCGCGCCGTCGACGAGGACGACCGTCGGCGCGAAATCATCGGAGAGCTCGCTCTCGTCGTACTCGGCGTACGTCATGAGGATGACGATGTCGCCGGGAACGCCGAGTCGCGCTCCGGCTCCATTGAGCTGTACGACGCCCGAGCCCCGCTCGCCGGGAATGAGGTAGGTCTCCAGCCGAGCACCGTTGTTGACGTTCACGACCTGGACGCGCTCATAGGGAAGCATGCCGGCGGCATCCATGAGCGCGCGATCGACGGTGAGGCTACCCTCATAGCTGAGATCCGCGCCGGTGAGCGTGGCGCGATGAATTTTCGATTTGCAGAGTGTGCGGCGCATGCCGACAAGCTAGTCCGCACACACGCGCGACGCATCGGTAGACCACGAGCTCGAACGTCGAGCCCTTTCCCTTCTCGCTGCGCGCCTTCGACCCATTAAGTTCGTCCCATGCCGACTGCCTCTCTTCGCCCCGCCCTGGCCGCACTGGCGGCCAACCCCACGGCCACCACGGTCCGCAAGCTCTGGAAGGCGCTCACGCCCGAGGAGCGGGCGCAGGCAATCGCGGCATCGCTCGCGGACGACGAGAGCGGGTGGGTGAAGAACACGACGCGCAGCGCGATTGCCGGCGTGCTCAGGTTCCGCCCGCAAACGGTGGCCACGTGGCCGCGAGCGAAGCTGGTGAGCGAGGCGGCCCGTTTGCCACTCGACGATGTGCAGCTCCTCAGCGCCTATCTGGTCGATCTGCACCTCGGCCATCGCCGACCGATGATGGGAGCGTTCCTCGACTCGCTCGGCATCCCGAACGACAACGGCCGCATCGACTCGGAGTCCACCGAGGTCCCGCAGCAGGATGCGGCGAAGCTCGCCACGGCGGCCGATGCGCTCGTGGCCAGATACCCCGCCGACGAGGTGGCCACCTATTTCCTCACGCTGCTCCTTCAGGACGCGTCGGTGTGGGGCGGACTGGTGGACTGGCTCGAGACGAGATAGCAGAGCGCTCAGGGGCGGCGCGGGCCGCCCGCTGAACCGCTCGCGCGCTAGCGCGGAACGAGGGGCGAGTAGCCGATCCCGTCCGGTCCGGCGCCGACTTGACCAAAGCCCGCCAGTCGATTCTGCTGCAGGTCCACGGCGACGACCTGGTTCGTTCCGTGTAGCGTGACGTAGGCGAAGTCCGAGATCGGATCGAACGTCACGCCTTCCGGGCCTGCGCCGGTGCTTCCGGGCGCGCCACCGCTCGGCGTGATCCTCCGCTCCTCTCCGAGGTCCAGCTCTGCAACACGCTTCCGCGTCGCGACCTCGTACAGCCAGATGCGGTTGCTCGCCGGATCGCTGATCACGGCGAGACGTCCCGACGGCATGATCCCGATGCGATATGGGGTGCCGAAGCCATCGAGGACGTCGAGCGGCTCCCCTCTCGCCGCTTCGAGCACGGTGACCGTGTGCTCGCTGTTGCTGCCGACCCACACCTGCGCGCCGGCCGGCGTCGCGGCGATGCCCTCGTCGTTCTTCGCGGCAGGATATGTGCGGCCGGTGACGCGTCGCTCGAGGTCGAACTCCGTGACCGTGCCGTCGGTGATGTTGGCCGTCCAGCCGCGGCGGCCGTCACGTTGTACGGTCACCAGGTGCGAGCCTCGCGCGTTCGTCGCCAGGGCGGTGTCCACGCGCCCGCTCGCGAAGTCGACGATCACGAGCCGTTGCGACGTCTCGCTCGTGACGGCGAGCTTGGCTCCGCTCGCGATGAACGCCGCTCCATGCGGCCGATGATACGGACCGAGGTTGATCGTGCGCGTCACCGCCGGAGTGGCGAGCGCGAGATCGATCACGCTGAGCGAGCTGCCTTCCGCATCACGCGTACCGTAGTTCGTCACCACCGCCCACCGGCCATCGGGGGAGATGGCAACTTCGTGCGGCCCCACGCCCACCGGTACCGTGGCGATCGTGCGGAGCGTCGTCGCGTTGAGCACCGTGGCGCTCGCTCCCTGCTGGTCCGCCACGACGAGCATGCCGGCTCGCGCCGGGAGATCGGGGCGATTGTTCTCGATGACGGTGTTGCGCCGCAGCGAATCGAGCTCGGCTTGCGTGCGCGGAGCACGCGACGTGGGCTCCGTCCGCGGCGACGGGTTCGAGGGGCCGCAGGCAGCGGCAAACAGCAGCGTCAGCGCGGACGCGGTTGCGGCAATTGGACGCAGGATCGTCATGTGCAGGCGAGAGTGCGAGAGGGAACAGCAATCTGTCGAGACGCCAGCCATGCGCGCTAGCACTGCATACCGCCAGAGTGGTGACGCGGATCGCAGCGCTATCCCGCCTTCTGCGTGGTCGGCGCCGCCGTCGCCTCCGCATCAGGGAGCCAGAGCGTGAACGACGTCCCGCGCCCGACCTCGCTCGCCACGGCGATGCGCGCACCAATCAGCGCGGCGAACGCCTTCACGATCGAGAGCCCGAGTCCGGTGCCGCCGAACCGCCGCCGCATCGACGAGTCGCCCTGCTCGAACGGATCGAAGATCTTGAGCTGGCGATCGACCGGGATGCCGATGCCGGTGTCGCGCACGACGATCGAGAGCGGGCGGCCATCGATCGGATTGGCCTCGACGCGTACGCAGACCTCGCCTTCGTTCGTGAACTTGATCGCGTTTCCGACGAGGTTTATGAGAATCTGGCGCAGCTTTCCTTCGTCGGTGACGAGCGGCGCCACGTGCGTGGGCAGCTCGCCGCGCAGGACGAGCCCCTTCGCCTCGGCCGTCGTCTCGAGCATCGCGATCGTGTCGCGCACGAGACCGTCCACGGCCACGGGCGCGAGCTCCAGCTCCATGCGTCCCGCTTCCACCCTGGCCACGTCCAGGATCTGGTTGATGAGTGACAGCAGGTGCATGCCGTTCACGCGGATGCGCTCGACGTAGCGGAAGACGCCCGGCGGAAGCGTGCCCTCCTTCCCCTGAAGGAGCATGCGCGAGAAGCCGATGATCGCGGTGAGCGGCGTACGCAGCTCGTGGTTCATGCGCGCCATGAAGTCGCTCTTCGTGCGATTCGCCGACTCCGCGGCGTCCTTCGCCGCGCGCAGGGCGTCCTCCACGGTCTTCCGTTCCGCGATGTCGTGCCACACGGCAAGGATGACGTCGCGGCCGTGGAGTCGCACCGGCGTGAGCGTGATCTCGACGGGGAACTCCACGCCGTCCATTCGCTGATGCATCCACTCGAAGCGATGGTAGCCGCGCAGCCGCGCAAGCTGACGCATCTGCTCGCCGACGATGACCGATAGCCGGCCGTCGGCCTGTCGGCGCGGCGAAAGCTCCACCGAGCTGCGGCCGAGCACCATGTCCTTGCGCTCGGCGCGAAGCATTCGCAGGGTCGCATCGTTGCAATCGATCACCCCCCGCTCGTCGTACAGCAGGTGGGCATCGGAGGAGCGCTCGAACAGCACACGGAAGCGCTCGTCGGACGCTTCTCGCTCGGTGATGTCGAGCCCGGCGGCCAGAACGCCGTCGGCCGCCGCTCCTTCAGCGACGCGCAGGGGGGTGATGTTCCACAGCACGGTGCGCCGCTCGCCGGTGCGGCTCTTCACCGGACCGACCCAGTTGCGCAGCGCCTGCCCGGAGAGCACGGAGGCGATGCCGCCGCGCATCCGATTGCGGTGCGGCGCCGTCACGAACTCGTCGGCGTAGACACGGCCGATGGCGTCGGCACGTGACACGCCGAAGAGCGTCTCGGCTTCGCGATTCCACTCGAACACGCGTCCCTCACTGTCCAGCCCGACGATGGCACTGCCGGCGGTGTCGACGAGCGAGCGGAAGAGCGCCTGGCCACGCTCGAGCGCCTCGGCCTGCGCGAAGAGCTCCTGATTCTGCAGCTCGAGCGCGTGCGCCTGTGCAGCACGCTCTTCAGTGACGCGCCGCTCGAAGGTCACGTCGCGGAAGATCGTCACGACCGCCTGCGGGACATCGCCCCCCTCGGGGAAGAGCGGATGCGTGTTGACGTTGAGCCATTTCATCCCCCCGCCCTCACCGCGCACACCGACGATGGTATCGGTGAGCGGCTCGCCAGTGCGTATCGTGAGACGCACCGGTGTGTCGTCGATGAGCATCGGCTCGCCGCGCTCGTCGTAGAGGCGGAGGGCGACGTTCTGGATGCCGAGATCCGGCTCGTCATTCGAGATGCCGAGAATCCGCAGCGCACCCGGATTCCAGAGCAGCACGCGCGAGTTGGCGTCGGTGAGGATCATTCCCTCGTTCATCGAGTCCATCACGGCGCGGATGCGCGACTCGCTCTCGGCGAGTGCAGTGACGGTCTGCTCGAGGCGTTCTTGGGTCGGGAGGAGGGCGAGACGCATCCCGAAGCCGAGCGCAGTGAGCAGCAGGATGACGCACGCTGCTTCCTCGAACACCAGGCGTTCGACCTGTCGCGCCGATTCGCCCTCGAGCTCGGCTGTGACGCGCTCCATCGCCGCGATGAAGCGCCACTGCTTGGAGACGAGCGAGTCGGCCGCAACCGGCTCGCCGGTTGCCGCGGTCTGCTGTGCCGCAGCGATCAGCTCGTCTTGGAGTGTGACGAGCTCAGCGAACGAATCGGCCGGCCGTGTGCCCGGCCGTAGCGATGGCCCGCCCGGTCTCGCGCCGCGGAGTCGCGCGGCCGCGCCGCCGAAATCGCGCGCCGTGGCGTCGACCCGCCGGCGCCAGACGTCCGCCTCATGCAGTGGCGCCGAGCGCGCAGCGAGGGCCGCCGCGAGGAGGCGCTCACTGAGCAGTCCCTGCCGGCCGGCCGCTCGCACGAGCGCGGCCTCCCTGCCGAGTGTCGACGTCTGACGCACGAGCACCCCGAGCATGGCCACGGCGGCAATGATGACAAGCAGCACTGCGGCGCGCGAGCGCCGCCCAAGTTGACTGGGGGTGGCCACGACTGTGGACCGATGAGCGGGCCCTCTCGTCACAGGGTGCTCGGTGGCGGCGCGTGCCGCCACGGAGCACCCTAGATCTTCACCCGCATAGGTCCTTCGGTGCGCTGCTCAGCGTCCAGCCGGCCGGCGTGGGCACCGAGCAAGTCGGAGCGCGAGATGATCCCGATGACCCGGCGTGGGTCGGAGCGGCTCACCACCGGCAAGCGACCGACACCGCTGCGCACCATCTGGTCGGCGGCGTCGCGCAGCGTGTTGTCGGCGAACACCACGACGGGAATTCGTCGAACGAGGGCGAGCAGCGGCGTTGACTCGTCTTCTGCGCTGCCGATCAGGTCGCGTCGCGTGAGCACGCCGACGAGCAGCCCGCTTTCGTCGACCACGGGGTAGCCTTGGTGTATGCTCCCCGGCGCACCCGACATGAGCCACTGACGTACCTCCTGGAGAGTATCCCACGCGCGCAGCGTCACGACGTCGCGCAGCGCGCTCTCGCGCACCAGCCGTTGAGCCAGGTAGTCTGCCGTGTACTCCACGCGCACCGACGCACCGCGGCGCGCCAGCTTCTCCGTCATGATGGAGTTGTGGTTCATGAGGAGCGACACGAAGTACGCCGCGGTGCCGCCGGCGAGCAATGGCAGCAGCCCGAACGGTTGCCGCGTGATCTCGAAGGTGAATACGATGGCAGCGAGCAGTGCGTGCGACGCGCCGGCGAACATGGCCGACATGCCGACGAGCGCTGCGACTTGCGGGCTCACCATCGCGCCGGGAGCAACTGCGGCCGCGAGCGCGCCGAGCACCGCGCCGATCCCCCCGCCGATGGTGAACAACGGCGCAAGCGTGCCGCCGGACGTACCGCTGCCGAGATAGATCACCCACGCCAGAAACTTGGCGACGACGAACGCGGCGAGCGCGGCCCCCACCATCTGGCCATTGATGATCGCGTCGATGTTGTCGTAGCCGATGCCGAGCACGCGCGGCTGGAAGTAGGCGATGATACCGAGGCAGAGCGCGCCGATCGCCGGCCACCAGGACCAGTGGACCGGCAGTCGCTCGAACAGGTCCTCGACCGCGTATGTCGCACGCGTGACGTAGGCGGCGGCGACGCCGGTGAGCGCCCCGATGAGCGTGTAGAATGCGAGCGCTTCGCCGTGCGCCTGCGCGATCGTACCGATGGCGAAGTCGGTGCCGGAACCACGAAACGCGACGCGCACCGCCATCGCGGCGGCGGCGGCGAGGGCGACGGGAACGAGCGATCGCGGGCGATACTCGAACAGTAGCAGCTCGATGGCGAGCAGCACCGCGGAGATCGGACTGCCGAAGGTCGCGGACATGCCGGCTGCGGCGCCCGCGGCGAGCAGGATCTTTCGCTCCTCGGCGCTGACGTGTACCACCTGCCCGACGAGCGATCCGATCGCGCCGCCGGTGGCGATGATCGGTCCCTCGGCGCCGAACGGTCCGCCGGTTCCGATGGCAACGGCGGCCGAGAGCGGCTTGAGGATCATCAACCGCGCCGGGATGCGGCTCTCCCCGTAAAGCACGCGCTCCATGACTTCCGGGATGCCGTGCCCACGAATGGCAGCGGAGCCATACCGTGCCATGGCGCCGATGATGAGCGCGCCAACGACCGGGATGACGAGCACCCACGCACCGACGCCGGCTCCGGCGGGCGAGCGCAGGGTCAGCGAGAGGGTATGATAGAACGCGATGTTGGTGATGAGGGCGATGAGCGCCGTGAGAAATTGCGCGGACAGCCCGGCACCGATCGCGATGAGAATGGCGAGGCCGGCAATGAAGGCCGTGCGTCCGCCGACCGGCCGTACCTCCGGGGGCGCGTGGACCTCGGGGAGCACGGCCACCTCGGCGGCCAGGCCTGGGGACGGTGGAACCGACGGCTCCGGCGTCGTTGTATGGATATCCATATAACCAATATACGACTGGAGCGGTATTTCGTATCCGGTGTCGGGTACGGTGATGTACGGGTGCACGCGCCCATACCGTGGATTTGCGGCGTACGGGTCACGACTCCCGCAAATACCGCGACCGGCGTTCAATCCGTTGAACGCTGGTCGTCCATGCCGGCGGCTGGGACCGTACCCAGTGACGACTCGACAGGGTCTCAGTACGTCATACCGAGTACTGCGTGCTGGTTTGGCCCGGTCGCGATCAGTACGTCCGCTCCGGCTCCAGCAGCTTCTTCGCCACGAACCAGATGATCGCGATCGGCAGGATGATCATCAGCGCGATCTTGATCGCGGCCATGATGAGCCCGAGGATCGCGCTGCCAATGCCGATCGCGATGCCGAACATCGCCAGCACGGCGACGCACAACGCGAGTGCAACGGGCAGACCGACGAACACGATGAGCGCGGACAGCAGGGCGAACTTGAGAAACTTGCGCATGACGGGCTCCGGAAAGGGCATCCGCCACTCATTACGCAGCGTCGCCGTCTCGGTTTCGTGACCTCAGTCGGCGGTGTCCAGCCTCAGCAGGACGTCGGCGTCGAGCGAGCGCCAGTCCGATGGATAGCGCCAGATCCGCCGGACGCATTCGCGGGAGTTCAGGACGAGGCAGCGCTCGGCTCGTGCCCATGACTGGGGTGTGTCCACCTCGCGGACCGTCCACTTCACGCCCATCCGATCGACGACGACATGAGGATATGGATCGTCAGCGGGGCCACCCCGGGCGGGAAAGACGTGGCCGTTCGAGTCGACACTCCAGGACACCGGATCACCTACGGCTGTGCTGGTAACCCATCGCGCCGGCTGCTCGGGGATCCCAGCTTACAACTGTTTCCAGTAGGAAGCTTCGTGCCGCTGGGGCGAGCGCTGCCGGTACTGCGTCAGAGCCCGCCGAGCAAGTTGTCGATCCGCTTCTGGTTCGCGTCCATCGCGCGCCCTTCGAGGATCGAGCGCATGAGATCGTCGACCTCGAGCTCGAAGTCCTGCGGGAACTTCCGGTTCTCCGGAAAGCGCAGCACGGCGCCGATCACGAGAGGAAAGTGCGGCTCGGCATCGGGATCGTCCTCGCCCTCTTCGCCGTCCTCGTCGTCACGCCCGATGACGTCTTCGTACGTCGCACCGCCGGTGTGAGCCGACGCGGCCCAGGGCTCGCGCTCGTCACCTTCGTCGTCATCCTCGTCCGACGGCGAGACGCTCTCCTGAATCAAGCGCATGATGCGCTCGGGGAGAAGGGTAGACAGCTCGCCGCGCACGCCGCCGTCCTCTTCCCACGCTGCGCCGACGACGATCACGGGCTCTCCGAAGGCGTCGCTCGCGAAGAACGCATCGACAAGCCGCTTCGGGTACGCGTTGACGGCGAGGAGCACCTCGCCGGGGCCGGCACGCGTGAAGGCCACCGGCTGCTCGTCCGGCGCTGCACCCGGGCGGTCCACGCGCTCGATGCGCAGCAGCAACGGCTCGGGCACAATGAAGGTGAGCGGATTCTCGCGCGTGAACGGCCCGCGCGGCGCCGCCGGCTCGCCTGCGGCGTCGGGGGCGTCGGACTCGTCGGACTCGTCTGGCCGCCCTTCGTCGGGCAGCTCGTCCGGCGACTCATTGGGGACGTCGTCCGGACGGTTTGGAGGCTGAGAGCTCATATTGCAATCTACCCTTCCAGCGCTCGACTGTGCGTACGGTGCCGGGCACCTGCCACCGCTCGGTTCGCAGGTGCGCCGGCCCTGATGCGACCCTAGATTCGACCTGCGGCGACGTGTTCCGCTGCCTCAATCCCAAGCAGGGACTCATGCAGGCCAAATCCGATTCCACCCCCACCCTCCGCCTTGCCAGGTCGGAGCCGGCCGCGACCCAACAGAGCGCCGCTCCCCGCCCCCGTCTTACCGACACGCACGTCGAGCGGAACCCTGGTACGGCACTCGATCTCGACGTCGTTCGGTCGCTGCGCGTGAACCGCAGCGCAGTGGAGCGGCGTGCCGCCACGATCCCCACTCGGCGGACGGTAAAGAAGGAATGGCAGGCCGCGTGGCTGCTGAGAGCGATCACGTTGATCGATCTCACGACGCTTGCCGGCGACGATACGCCGGGCAACGTACGGCGGCTCTGCGCCAAGGCGATTCGCCCCGTGCGGCGTGATCTGCTCGACTCGCTCGGCATGGCGGACGTCGATCTCACGGTCGGCGCAGTATGCGTCTATCACGCCCTCGTTCCGACCGCCGTCGACGCGCTGCGCGGGACGGACACTCCGGTCGCCGCGGTGAGCACCGGATTCCCCGCGGGCCTCTCTCCGCTCGAGGAACGCGTGCGCGAGATTCGCGCGTCCGTCGCCGCCGGCGCGAAGGAGATCGACATCGTCATCACGCGCGGGCACGTGCTCACGGGAAACTGGCAGGCACTGTACGACGAGGTGCGCGCGTTCCGCGATGCGTGCGGCGACGCGCACATGAAGAGCATTCTCGCCGCCGGGGAGCTCGCTACGCTCGGGAACGTCGCACGCGCCAGCATGGTGGCGATGATGGCCGGCTCCGATTTCATCAAGACGTCGACGGGGAAGGAAGGCGTGAACGCGACGCTTCCGTTCTCGCTCGTGATGGTGCGGATGATCCGCGAATACTTCCAGCAGACCGGCTACGCCGTGGGCTACAAGCCCGCGGGGGGGATTCGCAGCGCCAAGAGCGCGCTGGAGTATCTCTATCTCATGAAGGAGGAGCTCGGGAACCGCTGGCTGAAACCCGATCTCTTCCGCTTCGGCGCGAGCTCGCTGCTCACCGACATCGAGCGTCAGCTCGAGCATTTCGTCACCGGGCGCTACTCGGCGGCGCACCGTCATCCCATGGTGTGAGCATGACGACCGTTCGAGAGATCTTCGAGACCATGGAGTACGGTCCGGCGCCCGAGGCGGATGCGCCGGCCAGGGAATGGCTCGCGTCGCACGAGGGACGGTTCGGACATTTCATCGACGGCGCGTGGACGACGCCGGCGCAGACGTTCGAGGTGATCAACCCGGCGTCGGGGCAGCGGATCGCTGCCGTGTCGCAGGGCACGAGAGCCGACGTCGACGCGGCGGTGAAGGCAGCACGCAGGGCGCTTCCCGCATGGCAGGCGCTGGCCGGCCACGAGCGCGCGCGGTATCTGTACGCGCTCGCGCGCGCGATGCAGCGCAACTCGCGCCTCTTCGCCGTGCTCGAGTCGATGGACAATGGCAAGTCGATCCGCGAGACACGCGACATCGACATCCCGCTCGTCGCGCGCCACTTCTACCATCATGCCGGCTGGGCGCAGCTCATGGAGACGGAGTTCGCCGGCTCCCATGGCGCGGGCGTCGTCGGACAGATCATTCCGTGGAACTTCCCCCTGCTCATGCTGGCGTGGAAGATCGCCCCGGCGCTCGCGGCGGGATGCACGATCGTCATCAAGCCCGCCGAGCTCACTCCGCTCACCGCCATCCTGTTCGGCGAGCTGGCGGAATCCGCCGGATTGCCGGCGGGAGTGCTCAACATCGTCACGGGCGACGGCGGCACCGGTGCGCTGATCGTCGATCATCCCGACATCGACAAGATCGCGTTCACCGGCTCGACGGAAGTCGGTCGCATGATTCGCAAGGCGACGGCCGGGTCGGGCAAGAAGCTCTCGCTGGAGCTCGGCGGCAAATCTCCGTTCCTCGTGTTCGACGACGCGGATCTCGACAGCGTGGTGGAAGGCGTCGTCGACGCCATCTGGTTCAACCAGGGACAGGTATGCTGTGCCGGCTCGCGCCTGCTCGTGCAGGAAGGCGTGGCCGATCGACTCTACGCCAAGCTGCGCGCGCGGATGGAGTCGCTGCGACTCGGCTCGCCGCTCGACAAGGCGGTGGACATGGGCGCGATCGTCGCACCGGTGCAGCTCGAGCGCATCCGCTCGCTCGTCGAGCAGGGGAAAAGCGAAGGCGCCGACATGTGGCAGCCGGGGTGGGCCTGTCCCACCGAGGGCTCGTTCTATCCGCCCACGCTGTTCACCAACGTGCAGCCGTCGTCCACGATCGCGCAGGTCGAGATCTTCGGGCCGGTGCTCGTAGCGATGACCTTCCGCACGCCGAGTGAAGCGGTCGCGCTGGCGAACAACACGCCGTACGGGCTTGCGGCGAGCGTGTGGAGCGAGTCGATCAATCTGGCGCTCGACATCGCGCCGAAGATCAAGGCGGGGGTGGTATGGATCAACAGCACGAACCTGTTCGATGCTGCCGCAGGGTTCGGCGGATATCGCGAGTCCGGCTTCGGACGCGAGGGTGGGCGTGAGGGACTGTACGAGTATTTGAAGGCCGGACGGGCGGACAGTCGGACAGTCCGACCGTCGGACGGTCAGACAGTGAACGACGAGGGGCACACCGAGCTCAGTTCGGCGTCCCCTTCACCGTCCGACCGTCAGACTGTCAAACTGTCCGACCGTCAAACTGTCCGACCGTCAGACCGTCAGACCGTCCGACCGCCCATTGATCGTACGCCGAAACTCTACATTGCCGGCAAGCAAGCGCGCCCCGACTCGGGCTACTCGCGTCGCGTGATCGGCGTCGACGGTCACACGCTTGGGGAAGCCGGCGAGGGAAATCGCAAGGACCTCCGCAATGCCGTCGAGGCGGCGCATGCTGCGCTCGGCGGCTGGAGCAAGGCGACGGGACACAACCGTGCGCAGATTCTCTATTACATCGCCGAGAATCTCTCGGCGCGCGCGGAGGAATTCGCGTTGCGCATCGATGCGATGACCGGCACCGATGGTGATGCGGAGGTCGAGGCGAGCGTCCGTCGACTGTTCACCTACGGCGCATGGGCGGACAAGTACGACGGCCAGGTGCACCAGGTGCCGCTCCGCGGCGTCGCGATGGCGATGAACGAGCCGATCGGCGTGATGGGACTCGGCGCACCGGAGGAGTTTCCACTGCTCGGTCTCGTATCGCTCATCGGGCCGGCGATCGCCATGGGGAACACCGTCGTCGCCATCCCGTCGGAGCAATCCCCGCTGGCGGCGACCGATTTTTACCAGGTGCTGGAGACGTCGGACGTACCGGCGGGGGTGATCAACATCGTCACCGGCGACAAGAATGCGCTCGCGAAGACGCTGGCCGAGCACGACGATGTCGATGCGGTGTGGTATTTCGGCTCGCGCGAGGGGGTGAAGGCGGTCGAGTTGGCGAGTGCCGGCAACATGAAGCGCACCTTCGCCGAGTGGGAGGCGCGCGCGTGGATGTCGACCGAGGAGGGCGAGGGACGTGAGTTCCTGCGCCAGGCGACGCAGGTGAAGAACATCTGGATCCCATACGGAGAATGACGACGAGGTTCGGGCACTTCGCTCGGCTTGCACCCAGGCCTGAGCGACATCGCGGATTCGACGGATCCGTGTTACGCGCCCAACCTCGCCTCGATCCGCTCCAGTTCGACCTTCGCGTTGATCTGCCGTGCGATATCACGCCCACGCTCGAGGTAGGTGCGCACGAGGGAGCTTTGTCCCTCGCGTTCAGCGATGTCGGCGAGGACCCAGAGGCACTCGATCTGTCGCCACCGATTCTCCGACACGACAAAGTGACCGTACGCTTCAGCGACCATCGCCGCCGCGGCGGGGAGTGCGTTCTGATCGACGCGGAGCTGTGCGAGGTTCAGCCGAGCGAGCGCGGCGAGCTCGGCATCCCCCACCTCGCGCGCCGCGGCCAGTCCCTCCGTCAAGAGCCGCTCTGCATCGGCGAGGTTTCCCAGGTCGTGCGCCAGGCGGCCGAGGTTGTTGAGGGTGATCGCCTCACCACGCGCGTAGCCCGCTGACCGGAAGAGCGAGCGCGACGCCTCGTAGGCCTCGGCGGCCCACTCGAACTGCTTCTGCTGCGCGTGGATGGAGCCGATGTTCTGCATGGCGATCCCGCGCTGCCGGTCATTGAGTGCCACGCGTACGAGGCGGTGATACACAGCTGCGGCCTCCGTCAGCCGGCCGCTGCACATCAGCGCGTTTCCTTCCGCGACGAGGGCATCGGCGCGCAGCTCGGGCAGGTTGGCGCCTTCGGCGATCTCCCGAGCGCGTTGGGCGTAACTGGCGGCGAGGTCCCACTCACTGAGCCGACGATAGACTGCCGCCTGCCGCGTCAGAGCCTGGGCGACGATGATCGGGTCGTCCCCTGCCCGGATGGCAGCGTCGGCATAATGATGGAGCGCCCGTTGGAGGTCGTCGGCGTGTTCCGCCCGGAGCCCCGCGTCGAGGGCATCCTGAGCGTCGTCGTGGCGAGGGTGGTGCCCTTGGGGGGGCGGCGGCGGAGCCATTTACGGTGCAGATCCGGGGCGCTTGTGCTCCCCATCACGGAGGAGCGGTACGCACTCTGCAATAATCCAGGGTGCAACCCCGCCCCCGTCGGCGTCGGGTCACCACAGCAATATACAAGCGCTGCTCGAGTTGGAGGGACGATGCGTCAGCCGATTCGTTACATGCTCGCCCTTGCCGTGCTGGTCGGTATGGGGGCCGCATGCAGTAATCATCCTGCTGCCTCGCCCACCGGGGTGCTCGCGGACGCCAAGGCGTCGTGGCTGGAGAGCACGAATGCCACGCTGATCCAGTGCCCGGCTCCGGCCGCGCCGGCCACGAGCAGTGCCCTGATCGGGCCAGCGGGCGGCGTGATCTCGGCCGGCGGCGTGAGCGTGATCATCCCGGCGGATGCGGTGCTCGGAGATCCGGTGACCTTCACGCTCTCGGTGCCCGCGTCGAACTACGTCGAGCTCGAGGTGACGCCCGCGGGAAGCGATCATTACACCTTCGCGCGTACGATTACCGTCTCGGTCGACTACGGCCGCTGCGGGTCGGCGTACGACGCATCGCTGCTGTCAGCGTGGAACATCGATCCGATCACGAAGCAGCTGCTCCAGCCCATGGTGAGCGTCGACAACAAGCTGACGCACACCGTGACGTTCGTCACGGACCACTTCTCGGGATATGCCGTGGCGGACTGATTCGATGGCCCGGACCCGAATGCGATAAGAGGCCCGCCGGCGAGCATGTCCGGCGGGCTTTTCGCATGTTCCGGTCGGTCACAGCGAGCGCCATGTTTCCCGTTCTTCTCTCACCGTTACGACAATGGCAAGCGACCAAGGGCAGCCAACTGGACCGGACCTGACGCAGGGCATCTCGTCGTCCGAGCTGAATGACGGCGGGATGTTGCAGGGCCACGTCGGCGACGACGCCGTACTCCTTGCGCGCCGCGGCGACGACGTGTTCGCGATCGGCGCGACGTGCACCCATTACGGCGGGCCGCTCCACGAGGGGGTGATCGACGGGGACACGGTGCGCTGCCCCTGGCACCACGCCTGTTTCAGTCTGCGCACGGGGGAAGCGCTGCGCGCGCCCGCCCTGTCGCCCGTTGCGTGCTGGCAAGTCGAGCGACGCAGCGATCGCATCGTGGTCACGAAGAAGATGGAGCGCGATCCGCTCGCACCGACATACCCCGTACGTGTGAGTCCGTCGCGCGACGTGAAGCGCGTCGTCATCGTCGGCGCGGGTGCGGCTGGTACCGCGGCCGCGGAGATGACACGCCGCTGCGGCTTCGATGGATCGGTGACGATCGTCGACGCCGAGTCCGACTCGCCGTATGACCGTCCGAACCTCTCGAAGGACTACCTCGCCGGAAATGCCCCCGAGGAGTGGATCCCGTTGCGACCGCGGGGCTTCTACGAGCAGCATGGCATCACGCTCGTGCGTGCTCGCGCCACGCGCCTCGACGTCGGCGCGCGCAGGCTCGAGGTCGAAGGTCGCGACGCCCTGCCGTACGACGCGCTGCTGCTCGCAACGGGTGCCGAGCCGATTCATCTTCCGTTACCGGGAAGCGATCTGCCGCACGTGCGGTATCTGCGGTCGCTCACCGACAGTCGCACGATCATCGCAGCCGCGTCGAAACCCAAGGCCGCCGTCGTGATCGGTGGCAGCTTCATCGGGCTCGAGGTCGCAGCGTCGCTTCGCGCGCGTGGGCTCACGGTGCGCGTGGTCGCCCCTGAATCACTTCCCCTCGAGCGCGTCCTCGGCCAGGAGCTCGGCAAGTTCATCAAGGCGTTGCACGAGGAGAAAGGCGTCGTGTTTCATCTCGGGCACAAGCCGGCGCGCATCGAGGAGGCGACGGTCGTGCTCGACGATGGTACGAGGCTCGACGCCGAGTTGGTGGTGATCGGCGTCGGGGTGCGGCCGCGACTCGCGCTCGCCGAGCAAGCGGGTCTCACGCTCGATCACGGGGTGGCGGTGAACGAGTACCTCGAGACGAGCGTACCGGAGGTCTATGCGGCGGGGGACATCGCGCGCTGGCCCGATCCGCACAGCGGCGCGCGCATTCGGGTCGAGCACTGGGTCGTCGCCGAGCGTATGGGCCAGACGGCCGCACGCAACATGCTCGGCGCCGGCGAGCGGTTCGATCGAGTGCCGTTCTTCTGGAGCGCGCATTACGACGTGAGCATCAACTACGTCGGCCATGCCGAATCGTGGGACGCAATACGCGTCGACGGATCGCCGCAGCAGCGCGACGTAGCGGTACGTTATGAGCAAGGCGGGAAGTTGCTCGCCCTGGCGACGATCTTCCGCGACGAGGAGAGCCTGCGCGCCGAGCTCGCCATGGAGCGCGAGGTGGGCCTCCGGCCGAGGGCGCGCTAAGAATGCACAAGGAAATCGAGGGCGGTGTCCATGATGCGGCGCGCGGCGTGAGATTGCGGGTATGACCGGAGTCAGCGCGCGGTAGCCGCCGCGACCTCGACTCACGTATTGAGGAGACTTTCGATGTTCGGCAATCTGGGATTCGGCGAGCTGATGGTCATCATGATCATCGTGCTCGTGCTGTTCGGTGCCAAGCGGGTGCCGGAGATCAGCGCGTCGTTCGGCAAGGGGATCCGCGAGTTCAAGCGCAACCTCAACGACGTCGAGGACAGTGTCGCGGGTGCGATGAGAGGCGATCAGTACGACAGCCGGCCGTCGATCGCGCCGCCGCCGCGCGAGTCGTACTCGGTGACCGAGGAGCGCGCCGAGCCCAAGCGTCTGCTTTGACGCGCTGCGCTTATCGGGCGCTACGCTGATCGGGCGCCACGCTGCTCGGAGGAGCAGCATGGAATCGTTCGTCGGCCCAACGTAGGCGCACCACAGTGCCGGCCGTCGTGCGCACTGTGTCGATCTCGTATCTCGCGCAGTCCGCAGCGTGCCGGCCGGCGCGCCAGTGAAGACAGAGTCGATCCGGTCCGCCGCCTGCGCCGCGATAGATCCACCACCAGGCACGCGGACCAACACGCGAGAGCTCTCCATGCGCCGAGTCGATCGGCGCCTCCATCCATTGCACACCGTCGGCGCGCAGAACGAGCACCTCGTTCGTGCGCGGCGTGGCATCCGGCGCGCGCATCCACCGGCCGACGAGCACTGCCGGCTGCTCGCGCAGAGGCCCGACCAGCGCAGGCCGTCCGTTGCCGGCGCAGGCGACGACGAGCGCGATGAGGAACGATGCGCTATGCCGGCACTTCGGCATGCGGCTCCTCGTGGAAGATGTCGTACAGCACCGGCAGCAGGAGCAGCGTGAGTGCGGTGGCGGTCACCAATCCACCCACGATCACGCTTGCGAATGGACGCGTCGTCTCGGCGCCGACGCCGTGCGAGAGCGCCGCAGGCAGCAACCCCAGCGCGGCCATCAGCGCTGTCATCAGCACGGGGCGCACGCGGTCGAGGGCGCCCTCGCGCACTGCTTCATCGATGCGCGCCCCTTCCTGCCGGCGTCGATTGAATTCACTGACGAGCAGCACGCCGTTCTGCACTGAGATGCCGAACAGCGCGATGAAGCCCACGGCGGCCGAGACGCTGAAGTGAATGTTGCGCAGCCACAGCGTGATGATCCCGCCGATCAGGGCGAAGGGAAGGTTCGCCAGGATGAGCGTGGCGTACTTCACCGAGCCGAAGGCGCTGAAGAGCAGGATGAAGATGAGGATGATGCTCGCCGGAACGATGACGGCGAGCCGCTTGGTGGCGCGGCGCTGGTTCTCGAACTGGCCGCCCCACGTCATGTGATAGCCAGGGGGGAGCGTTACCGCCTCGGCGACGCGCCGCTGTGCCTCTGCGACGAAGCCACCTTCGTCGCGTCCGCGCACCGAGCACTTCACGGCGATGCGGCGCTCGTTCGCTTCGCGCGCGATGCGTGAAGCGCCCTCCGACGTCACCACCCTGCCGAGCGCACTGAGCGGCACGAGATGGCCCTCCGTCGACGGGACGTCGAGATGCTCGATGGCCTGCCGATTGTCGCGCGCTGCGCTGGTGAAGCGGAGCCGTACGTCGAACGACTTGTCGCCCTCGTGGAACTGCGTCACGGCGCGTCCGCCCACGGCGGTCTCCAGCGCGTCCGCGGCGTCCGCGACCGCCACGCCCTGGCGGCCGAGCGCCGACCGGTCGAGCTCGACACGGAGCTGCGGCTGCCCGAACTGCTGCTCGACACCGACGTCCGCCGCGCCACGCACGCGCTCGATGACACGCTCCACTTCGGTCGCCTTGCTCTGGAGGACGGCCAGGTCCGGTCCGAAGATCTTGATCACCAGCTCGCCCTTCACGCCGGAGAGTGCCTCCTCGACGTTGTCCTTGATGTACTGCGAGAAGTTGAGATCGATGCCCGGGATGTGCTCGAGGCGTTGCTGCATCAGCGCGATGAGCGCGTCCTTGTCGTGCACCGTCGTCCACTCGTTGCGCGGACGGAGATCGGCGTAGATCTCGAGGTTGTTCGCCCCCTTCGCGTCGGTCCCGTCGTCGGGCCGGCCGAGGTGCGACACGACACGCGTCACCTCGGGATAGCTGCGCATGACAGCGCGGATTTGCCGCTCGATTCCCTTGGCATCGTCGAGCGAGATCCCGACCGGGAGCACGACGGTGAGCCAGATGTTGCCCTCGTCGAGCTCCGGAAGGAACTCCGTGCCGAGCCGTGTCCCGATCCCGAGCGATACGAGCAGCGCTACGGCGGCAGAGGCGATGGTCAGCCGTCGATGCGCAAGCACCCAATCGAGCAGGGATCGATAGCCGTGCTGCACCCAGCGCGTCACGGCCGGCTCGCGCTTTCCCTGCTCCGGCGTGAGCCAGAAGCTGCTCAGTACGGGCACGAGGGTGAGCGAAAGAATCAGAGAGCCGAGCAGCGCGAAGGTCAGCGCGAACGCCATCGGCGAAAAGATGCGGCGCTCGAC
This sequence comes from uncultured Gemmatimonadaceae bacterium, assembly GCA_964438255.1. GTDB lineage: Bacteria > Gemmatimonadota > Gemmatimonadetes > Gemmatimonadales > Gemmatimonadaceae > AG11. The sequence continues at coordinate 46,647 of CAYTKA010000005.1, forward strand.
TCGTTGGAAGGTGAAGATCGGCAGGAACGCCGTGATGACGATCGCCTTCGAGAAGAGGATCGGCCGGCCCATCATCTCAGCGACACCGGCGAGCAGGTGGCGCTTCTCCACCGACGCACGCAGGGCGTAATCGTGCCGGCGCTCCTGCTCATCAGCCGGCGGCGGCGCCGCGTCGGCGGGTGCGGTCTGCGCCTCCATCTCCGCGGTATGCCGCAGCTCCTCGGCGGTGGGCGGTGGTGCCAGGGCAAGCCGTACGAGGAACGCCTCGACCATCACGACGGCCGCATCGACGATGATCCCGAAGTCCACGGCGCCGAGCGAGATGAGGTTCGCCGAGACGTGCTCGCGGCCCATCAGGATGAAGGCGCCCAGCAGGGAGAGCGGGATCACCAGGCCGACGATGACTGCGCTTCGCCAATCACCCAGGAACACGGTGAGCACGAGGAGCACGAGGATCGCACCGATGGCGAGATTCTCCTCGACCGTGCGCACGGTGCGGCGGACGAGCGTCTCGCGATCGTAGAAGGGACGGATGCGGACGTCGTTCGGGAGAACGGTGCTATTGAGCTGCGCGATCTTCTCGCGCAGCGGTGCGAGCACCTTCACGGCGTTCTCGCCCTTGCGCATGAGGACGATCCCCTCGACCACGTCATCGAGAGAGTCCTTGGCCACGATCCCCTCGCGGGGCGCACCGCCGACGTGGACCGTGCCGACGTCGGCCACGCGGAGCGGAATGCCATGGCGGGTCGCGAGCGCGACGTTCGCAATGTCGTCCACCGAGCGGAAGAGACCGACGCCGCGCACGACCTGCCGCTCGTAGCCGTGCGTGATGTACCCGCCACCTGCGTTCGCGTTGGCGGCGGCAACGGCCTGCTCCACCTGCGGGAGCGTGATGCCGTAGTTGCGCAGCTTCACCGGATCGAGATCGATCTGGTATTGCTTCACCTGCCCGCCGAAGGACACGACGTCGGCGATACCGGACACCGTGCGGATCGCCGGCTCGATCGTCCAGTCCTCGATCGCCTTGAGCGTGGTGAGCGGGAGATGACCTTCCACGGTGTAGCGATAGATCTCACCGGTCGAGTTGGAGAGCGATGCCATCTGCGGCGTGACGCCTGTGGGCATCGCGACGGCTTGCAGCCGTTCGAGCGTCTGCTGGCGCGCGAAGTAGTCCGCGGTGCCATCCTCGAACGTCAGCGTCACCACCGACAGGCCGAACATCGACGTCGAGCGGATGTTCGAGAGATTCGGCGTGCCGTTGAGCTGGCGCTCGATCGGCAGCGTGACCGACCGCTCCATCTCCTCCGCGGCGTGACCGGGCCACTGGGAGATGATCTGCACGTGCACGTCTTCGACGTCGGGAAACGCTTCGATCGGCAGATCGTCGAAGGCATGGAGGCCGATGACGACGAGCAGCAGCGCGGCGCCGATGATCAGCAGCCGCTGGCGGAGTGCGAAGCGAACCAGTTTGCGCAGCACGGACGGGGGGATTACGAGCCCTGCGCCTGATGCGCGCTCTCGCTTTCGAGGAGGAGGCTGCCGTTGGTGACGATGCGCTCGCCGGCGGTGAGGCCGCTCGTGATCGTCGCGGCGTCGCCGTCGTCGTCGCCCACGGTCACGACGCGACGCATGAAGCGCCCGCGTCCCACCTCCACGAACACCACCGTGCTGCTCCCGTGCGTGACCAGGGCGCGCGTCGGTACGACGAGCGCCGGGGTGGCGTCGGAGGCGTACAGCTTTGCCGTCCCGGTCTCGAGCACACGAAGCACGTGGCCTGGATTGGGGAGAGTCGCACGCAGGGTCGCGGTATGAGTCTGTGGATCGAGCGCGCCGCTCACGGTCACGACGCGGGCCTCGAACTGCTTCCCGGGTACGGCATCGGTCTCGAACACCAGCCGCGATCCGCGGCGGACGACCGCGAGCTCGCGCTGATAGACGTTCGCCGTGACCCACAGCGCGTCGAGCGACGAGATGGTGAACAGCGGTGTCGCGGCATCGCTGCGCACCTCGGCCCCCGGATTGGCAGCGCGATCGATGACATCGCCGGACATCGGAGCGCGCAGCACGAAATCGCCGGCCACCGCGGGACCGCCGGCGCCGAGCATGCGGGCGCGTGCACGCGCGCGCTCCGCCTCGGCCCGGGCCTGTGCCTCGTCGGTGCGGGCCTGCTCCACGTCCTTTGCCGCCGTGACGTTGTGCTCGTAGAGATCGCGGGTGCGCCGGAGATTGGCCGTCGCTTGCGCGAGCTGCGCCTCCGCCTTGGCGACGTCACTCGTGGCCTGCGCGAGATCGCCCGACGCGATGTGCGCCAGCGGCTGCCCGGCTTCGACGTGCATGCCGAGCGAGACGTCCACGGAGCGAATCCGGCCGGAGATCGGAGGGATCACGCGAACCATGTGATCCTCGTCGGGGACGATCTGCGCCGGCACGACGGCGACGAGACGCTCCCATCGCGTGCGGACCGAGTCGATGGTCAGTGCACCGAGCTTTGCCGGGGCGATGATGATCGTACCATCCTCGGCGGGCGGTGTGCGCTCCGTCGCCTCGCTATCACGCGTGCACGCGGCGGCACCGAGCATCATGCACAGCGCTGCCACCGCACGTGGACGGTCCCAGGAGAGGAGATGAAGCACACGAGTATGAAGAGTGCCGAATTGCTGCCGCACGCGAACCTGCTTTACCGTAAGACGTACAATGTACCGGAACTTATCACTCAGTTTCGACAAAGAGCTGTCACGCTGGCATAAAGATTTCGCTAAGGTGCTGGTCGTACGTCGCGCGCGTCGTCGTGATATGCATATCATCGGAGTGGGACTCCCCTCATCATGGCAACGACGATGTACCGCCATCACGTGACGATCGCGCGGCGCGCGTGCTGCGCACTCCTGCTGTTCATGCCGCGGCTTCTGACCGCGCAGGCAGCTCCCGACGCGGCTGGCGAGCGACACCCGATGACGCTGGCCGACGTGCTCGAGGTCGCCCTCCGTCAGAACCCGGACCTCGGGATCGCCCAGGCCACGCTCGATTCAGCGCGCGCCGAATCGCGCGTCGCGCGGGCCTGGCCCAACCCCATGTACGCCGCCATCCCGGGGACGCCGTATCAGTACGGTGTGACGATGCCGATCGACGTGGGGCCGCAGCGCCTCTATCGGACGCGCGCCAGCGCTCGCGGTGTCGATGCCAGCCGCGCCGACCAACGCGACGTCACGCGACAGGTCACCTTCAACGTCCAGCGTGCGTTCGTGGATGCCCTGCTCGCCGACACGCTGGAGACCATCTCGCGGGGCCGGCGCGAGGTGGTGCGACAGGTTCTGATCGCCGACTCGGTGCGTCTGCGCAGTGGAGACCTGGCGGCACGCGATCTATTTCGTGTCGAAGGCGAGCTGGCCCGGGCCGACGCCGATCTGGTACGCGCGCACACCGCCGCTCTGAGCGCCCGTCTGACGCTCCAGGTGCTCATGGGAATCTCGCCGGATACCACGTTCACGATCGCGGGGGCGCTGCGTTTCGTGCCGACGGACGTGCCGGACGATTCGGCACTCGTCCAGAATGCGCTGTCCCGTCGTCCCGATGCGGCGGCGAGCGCCGTGCGCGTCGAGCAGAGCCGCGCGCAGCGGAACGCTGCCGCCGCCAGTCTCGTGCCGACGCCGCAGCTCAGCTACGTGCGGCAGTACTCGGCGCCCTTCGAGAGCGGCCGCTACTACGCGTTCGGCATCGCCGTCGAAGTGCCGGTCCTCAATCTCTACAGCGGCCAGCGCGAGCGCGCAGCGGCGGGCGCAGCGGCAGCGACATTCGCGCAACGTCGAGTGACGGCACAGATCCGCCGAGACGTGACGGCCGCTGCAGCCGATCTACGCGCGCAGCGTGGGCTCGTGCAGCGGCTGGAATCCGGACTGCTCGCCAAGACGGATGCCGCCGTCGAGGCCACGCGGTACGCCTACGGTCGAGGCGCCACGTCGCTGCTCGACGTCCTCGACGCGACGCGATCGCAGCAGGAGGTCAGGATCGACTACTTCACCGCCCTTCACGACTACTCGGTGAGCGTCTATGCCCTGAACGCCGCCGTCGGAGCCGACGTCGTCAGCGTGACCCGATAGGGCGGCGAGGCGCCCAGCCGCGTGCTGAGCGCCTGACCGACATCATCAGTATCCCGCCTTCTTGTTGCGGTGGTGCTGCACCTCCGCGCCGACCGCGGCGCCGACCAGCGCACCCTTCTTTCCCCCGACCACCGCACCGGCGGCGCCTCCAAGCAACGCCCCCTTGACCTTGCTATGGTGTTGCGGCGCCGCCGTCGAGTCGATCGTGCCGTTCGCGGTGGTGGTTGCCGCCGGCGCCGATGACGTGGCAGCCGGATAGGTATCATTGCGGTTGCTCTTCGAGCAGCCGGCGAGGAGAGTCGCCGCAGCGAGCAGCGCGACTGGCAGCGGTGGGCGTTTCATCATCGACCTGGTCCGTGTATGGTGGGGTGACGGTGCGATCACGACTCGTACTGCTGAGCGAGCCGCAGCTCGCGCAGGGCGTTATCCACGGCGCGCAGCACTTCCGTGCGACGTCCGCCGAAGTTGTGCGTCGCATGCTCCATGTCTGCACGTGCCCGCTCCAGCGACTGGACCGCCGCATGAAGCTCGTTGCGCTCGCGGCGCTCTTCGCGTGGGGCGTTGGCGTACGGGCCGGTCTCCTGCCCCAGGGCGAGGCGAACTTCGCGGAGGGCATCGTCCACGGCACGTAGTGCATCCGTGCGACGGCCACCGAAATCATGTTTGGCGCCTTCGAGCTCGGCCCGTGCTCTCGTCAGCGAGTGGATTGCCATGTGCAGCTCGCGGCGCTCGACGTTCGCGCCGCCGGCCGCGGTGTGCCGCACATGCATCGCCGTGGAATCGCGATAGGTCGTCGTCACGGTCGAATCCCGATTGGGCGAGGGTGTGATGTCGCCCCCCGACGTCGTGGTGGTCGTCGTAGTGGTCGTCGTCTCGACCACCCGCTCGTTCGGCGCGGGCGTTTGATACCGGTGGCAACCGGCAATCGCCGCGATACAGAGTGCCGACGTCAGCACGAGTGGTGTGCGTGTCATCATGTCCTCCTTGCGTCCGTGCGCTACTGATGTGTAGTGCGCCGCACAATGCAGCGCATCGTGCCCGCCGGAGGTGAAAGAGGTGTGCCGCCTGCGACGACGGCCGCGGCGCGTCTGGTGCTCTTTGTGAAACCTTAGCGCCGGCAGTGCCTGCTTCAGCCGACGTGCAGACTCGGCAGAAGAAGAGCCACGATGCCGATGGCGCCGGCAGCAAGCGAGGCGAGCCACGCGAGGCGGATACGCGTGAGTGCGGCAATGGCACCGAGCGCGATGGCGATCTGAAAGAGAGCCACGGCGTACGCGTAGTGGTGGTGCTGCTCGAGCAGCCGGTCCGCCTCGTGTGAGCGCGCGTCGCGCTCCCGCTCGAGTGCGGTCGCGTGCTTCTGAATGTCACTCTGCTCCTGCGCGTAGCGTGCAGCCTGCGCGACGATCGCCGGCGGTGGCTGCTTGCCCGCCGCCTGCCATGCCTGAATGGCGCCCTGCGCCACGGCGCCCTTGATCCCCTTGGCCTGATAGTAGGCCCATTGATCGGAGGCCTCGGACTGGAGTCGCGTCGACTCCGTCTTCAGGAGCAGCGCTTCGTTGACCGTCGCGCCGGCGCGCAGCGAACCAATCGCTGCCAGGGCGGCGAGCAGGGCGGTAGTGAGCGAGATCCAGCGAAGCAGGCTCCCACTCTCGCGCTCGAGCTCCGCATCGATCGTCTCGCGGAGCCTGTCGGTGTCGACCTCGATCTCTTCAGGCATGTGCTCTGTGTGTGGTTGCTACGCTGGCTCTTCCACCGCGGAGTCCTCGACGTCGGCAGCGGGAAGCCGCAGGGTGAATTGACTCCCGCCCCCCTCACGCGGCGCATACGCGACCGTGCCACCCTGGAGCTCGGCAAGCGTGCGGGCGATCGACAATCCGAGTCCGGCATGTCCCGTGTCCGGCGTCGAGCCGGCCGGCCGATAGAACGGCTCGAAGATGCGTTCCTGCTCCGCCGGATCCACGCCCGTCCCCCGATCGGCGACGACGAACACGAGCTCGTGCCCCTCGCGCCGCACGACGAGATCCACGGTACCGCCCGCCGGCGTGAAGCGCAGGGCGTTGTCGATCAGATTGCCGAGGATCCGCAGGGTGTGCACGAAGTCGAACATGCCGACGAGCACGGGCGATTCGAGATCGACGTGTGGCACGAGGCTCTTACCGTCGAGCGCTCCCTGTGCCTGTCGCACCGCTGCGCCAACGAGATCCTCTGCGGTGTTGATCTCCGGAGTGACGACAGAGCTGCCCGCACGGATGCGAGAGAGCGCGAGCAGGTCGCGCACCATGTGCTCCAGTCGATCTGCCTGCTCGACGATCGCCGGTGCCGAGGGATCGCCGCGCGCCTCGGCACCTTGCGCGAGCACCTTGATCGTGGTGAGGGGCGTGCGCAGATCGTGCGACACCGACGCCAGAATCTGGTCCTTCGCTCGGTTGGCTTCGCGGAGCCGCTCGGTGTGCGCGGCCTCTGCCGTGAGACGCGCGCGCTCGAGTCCGAGCGCGGCGTAGTGACTGAGTGCGGCGAGGAACCGGCGGCGTGCGGCATCCAGGACGAGTAGCGGATCGCCGCGCACGGCCAGCGCACCGATGATGCGCTGCTCGGCGGCGAGCGGCAGCGCGACCACCGTCGTGATGAGCGCCGACGAGCGGCCGGTGACGAAGTCGACGGTGTTGTGCTCGACACAGATGTCGTCGTCGAACAGCGTCACGGGCGCGATCTGGTGTGCCGACCGTCGCGCCGCACGTAGCTCCATTCCGGCATCGGGTGGCTCCGTCGCCGTCGTTACCGAACGGCTCGCGATGGACAGCGCTCCTTCGGCGTCGACGCGGAAGATCGAGCATGCGCTGGCGCCGGTCGTCTCGCGGACAAGCTCCGCGAGCGCGGTGAGGGAGTCCTCCGGCTCGGCGTAACGGAGCGTCGCCGAGCCCAGGCGAGCGAGGCTCTCGACCTCGCTCGTACGCTGCTGCGCCGCAGCCGCCTCCTGTCGTGCGCGCGCCAGCAGATCGGTCGTCACGCCGGCCGTGGCGAGGAACGCCAACAAGACCAGGGCGTCGAGCGGCTTGTTCACGGAGAACAGATTGAACGGCCGCTGGAAGTAGTAGTCGATGAACAGGAAGCCCACGACGGCCAGCGTGAATCCCAGCATCCGGCCTCCTGCCGCACTGCCGCCGAGCACGATGAGCAACATCGTGAGCACGACGTACGCGACGTCGATCTCCTCACGAACGCGCAGCAGTATTGCGGTCGTGAGCACCAGCAGGCCACCCCAGATCGTCCAGCGAACGAGGAGCTGGCGCTGGTGTGTCATGACTCACCGCTTTCGAATCGATAGCCGACGCCGGGCTCCGTGACGATCAGCTTCGGCGACGCGGGCTCCCGCTCAATCTTGCGGCGCAGGTTCGTCATGTGCACGCGCAGATACTGCTGCGGGTTGCCGAACGACTTTGCCCACACCGCGTCGAAGAGCTGTTGATGCGTGAGCGTGCGTCCGGCGTGCGTGACGAGCGTCTGCAGGAGTGACCACTCCGTTCGCGTGAGCCGGATGACGTCGTCGCGGCGCACCTCGCGCCGTACGAGGTCGATCGTCAGCCCGTCGACGATCAGCGGCTGGCTCATCGAGCGCGCGGGTGTGCGCGCGCGGCGAAGATGCGCCTGGATGCGTGCAACGAGCTCGGCTAGACTGAACGGCTTGGTGACGTAGTCGTCCGCTCCTGCGGTGAGGAGCTCCACTTTCTCCACCTCGGCGTGCCGTGCCGAGAGCACGACGATCGGCGTGGACGACCAGCGGCGGATCTCGCGGCAGACGGCGTCGCCCTCCATGTCGGGAAGCCCCAGATCGAGCACGATGAGGTCCGGGCGAGCGGTCGCGGCAATGTCCACGCCTTCCGCGCCCGTGCTCGCCTCGAGCACGCGGTCGCTGAGATCCCGTAGGGCGTTGGCGATCGCGCGGCGGATCTGCACCTCGTCGTCGATGACGAGGATCGTGTCGGCGTGGAGTGGAGTCATGCTAGAAGCATGCGGCGTGACCGCCGCCGGCTCAACAGGCCGTGCCTCGCCCGAGACACGCGCCGGGCGAATTTTTGTGAAATCTTTGTGACCGCTCTCCCATGGGCATCGAAAGGTTAGCGCGTTCGTCCCCGCTGTATTTGCCGCTCACTCCAACCAGCCTGCAATGCTTCAGGATCTCTTCGTCCTCGGCGTTCCCGTCCTCGAGAAGATCGTCCGCACACTCTGCGTTTACGTCTTTCTGCTCGTCGGACTTCGACTGGCCGGCAAGCGCGAGCTCGGACAGCTCAATCCGTTCGACCTCGTCGTGCTCCTGCTGCTGTCGAACACGGTGCAGAACGCGATCATCGGCAACGACAACTCTTTGCTCGGCGGCGTGATCGGCGCGAGCGCGCTGCTGATCGTGAACTGGCTCGTCGTGCGCTACCTGTACACGCACCCGCGCATTGCGCGCTGGCTCGAGGGCGACGCAGACGTGCTGATCGAGAAGGGAAGGCTGCACGAAGCGCGGCTCGAGCGGGAGCTGATCACGCAAGCCGAGCTGGAGGCTGCGGCGCGACGGCAGGGCATCGACGGGCTGCATCAGGTCGAGACCTGCCGCCTCGAGATCGGCGGCGCGTTGACGTTCGTGCCGCGCGTGCCGACGGAGGATGACACACGGCACCAGGAGGTCATGCGCGCGCTCACGGCGCTCGAGGCGAAGATGGAGGCACTTGGCGCGAAGTCCTGAGCACCGGGGTCGGCCACTGAACTGACGCCGCAAGCAGGCCTTCGTGACGAGCATGCAGCGGCGGTTCGTCCGCGCTACCGCTTGCTGCTGCTGCTGAGAGCCGACAGGAGGTACGTGAGGTTCGCCGTACCGTCCATGATCGGCTCGTTCGTCGAGTAATCGCCGAGGTCGTCATGGTACACCATCCGCCCGGTGTTGAATCGCGCGAAGGCATCGGTGTGATGCAGCGCGATCCCCTTGAGATTGCCATAGATCGAGCGATACACCGGCCCGTCGAGCAGGCCACCGAGCAGCTTGGCCACACCAAGCCGCGCGGCCACCACCGAATGCGGATCCCTGGCGGTCACGCCGGCATTCGGATATCCGATCACCATCGACACGCCCCACGGATTCGTGCCGAACAGCCAGTCGATGGCCGCCTGCTCGTACGCGCGGAAACGCTGGTCACCGCTCATCCGGCGATAAAGCAGCGCCTGCGTGGCGAACGACGTCATCAGATTGTTGGAGCACCAGATGAACGGCACCCCGATGCGGAAGCCATTGTCGGCCCGCGACACCACGGCCTCGAGACCGCGGCGGTAGTAGTCGATCATGCGCCGTTGCGTGGCGACGTCGCCGCGCTCGCGCGCGAGACGCCAGGTCTCGTAGTGTCCGTTGTTGTGCCAGGGATACCACTGGTAGTGTCGTGCGGTGTCGGCGCCCATCCACGGCGTCACCGGCTCCTGTGTCGCGTACTGCACCGCGTCCGACAACCGTCCGAGCTCCGCCGCGCCGAGCTCCATGTCATCGGCGAAGTTGTCCTCTTCGTAGAAGTACGGCGCCCGACCCGGCGCCGTCTGACACACTCCAGGATGCGCGATACCGGCGGCGTACGCCGCGTCGGCCTTGCGTCGCAGCAAGGCGCTGAACGCGGGATCGCGCGCGGCGACGAGCCGCGCGCCGAGTGCGAACGCCGACGCGTATTTGCCGGCGGTGGAGGCCCATCCCGTCGAGCGGTTCTTGTACTGAAAGAGGCCCTGCGGCTTGCCGGTGCAGGGATAGATCGGCCGTTCCTTGCTCTTCCCCCAGCCGTAGTCCGACGAATCGTTCCACGGCAGATCGAAGTATGTGTGGTCCCGATCGTCGGCGAGCTGGTTGAACATCTCGCTGTCGCTCGGGAACATGCGCACCAACCACTCGAGCCCATGGCGTGCTTCGTCCAGCACGTCAGGCTGGCCGTTCGCGCCCGCTGTGCCGCGCGCCGTGAATGCATCGGCGAAGGCGCGCGGATGATCGCGGTACGCCATGAGCATCACGAACGTCGCGTTCGCCGAGGTCGCCACGTATTGCAGGTAGTCGGACGCATCGGCCCATCCGCCGGACACGGGCACGAACGCGCCGGCGCGCGGCGAGTCGACGATAATGCCGTCGTGGGTGTGCACGGAGTCGCCGATCAGCGGATTCCACCCCGAGCGCTGCTGCCGCATGTAGTAGAGCAGCGTGTCGGCGCCGCCGTCGTACACGTGCGCGCCGATGCGTACTTCGGGCGACATGAACGCTCCGGCAACGATGCGATAGCGTCCCGGACGGCGGAGCGCGCTGAAGTCGAGCCGATGTGTGACGACGCACGGCCCGAAGCCCGGCGCCGGTTCAGCGCGGTGTGGGCCGAACACGGTACGTCCACGCTCGTCGCGCAGCTCGAACTGATCGACGCGAGCGCTGTCGAGCGAGCACGCGATTGCGACCTTCGGCGCGCCCGGCAGGTAGCCAACCTGGTTGACGCGAATGAAGGTGGTGGAGTCGGCGACCGCTGAAAGCAGGAAAAGGAGAGGGATCACGGGATCGCCGACGAGTTACGAGATGGGCCGCTAGTAGAGCAGCGTCACCCGCCCGTACTGATCCAGCCCGTAGCACATGCGCACCCCCGGCGACGCGGGCGTCCCCATGATGTTGCCACGCGCGCCCTGCCGGAGGATCAATCCGTCAGCCGGAGGCGAGTAGAAGATGGTGCGCGGCTGCCCATCGGGTGTCATCACCGACTGCTCGGCGGCACACGAGGCAATCGTGCGACGGTCGCCGTTGCCGAAGTCCGCCACAATCGCACCTCCATCGAGCGCGACGTACGGCGAGCCCGTCAGGTCGGGCACCGCGGCGGGAGACTGCGGCTGCCGGTACGGCTCCGGCTCGTCGAAGCCGCGCATGACGCGATTGCCGTTCACGTCGCATACCGAGGCGCCGCACCCGCTCGGATAGTAGAAATAGCCCATCGGCACCGGGTAGTAGATCACCGCGGGCGCGTACGGCTGCTGAAAGTGGCGGCGGAAGGGGAACTGGAACTGGCTCGGGAACGGGAACTGGCCCGGCACCTGGAATCGGTTCGGTACCTGGAACTGGTTCGGGTCGGCCGCAAAGCCGATGCGCGGTCCGGTCGTCGGCTGAGGAAGCGGCCGCGGCGCAGCCTGCATGGGCTGCGGGGGTGCGGGCTGCGCGCCCTGCGGCTGCCGCCGCACCTGGGCTGTGGCGGTGGACGACATGCCGGAGATGCCAAGCACTCCGGCAAGAACCAAGGCGGCACGAGCCGCGCGCGTTGCTCCGATCATAGCTCCTCCTGCTCCAGCTTCGCTGACGGCAAACGCCGTCCAGTACCCCTTCTACACTAGGGGCCCGCGGGGGTTTCGGGAATGCTCTTCTCGAGGAACTTCCCGATCTTCGCCCCGTAGTGTCCTGGTCGCCACGGAGGGATGCATGGATAGCAGTGCCCTGGAGTTCGCACAGGTCATGGCGGTTCTCGTCTTCTCGACCGCCTCGTTCGTCGCCATCGGGCTGGGCGCGCGGATCCTCTGGCGTCTGGGCTCGCGGACCGGGGCATCCCGCCCGATGCTCCACGACGATGAGCGCATGCAGCGGCTCGAGACTGCGGTGGACGCGATCGCGATCGAGGTCGAGCGCATCTCCGAGGCGCAGCGCTTCATGGTGACGCTGATGACCGAGTCGCTGCCCGCGCATCGCACCGAGCGGGCTGGCGAGCTGGCATCGGGCCCGCACGACCACTGAGCGACTTATCCGCTGGCAGGGCTCCGACCACGCATCTACCGCCTGCGCGGCTGCTCGGTGCGCGGGGAGGCCCCGCGCACCGCACCGTCACCGGATCGTTCCGCCGTTTCCGCTCTTGCCGTGCGTTCACTCCATCCCGCCCGGTCGAGATATCGACGGATGGCAGGGACCGTTCGAGTTACTCGATCCCTCGCACAGCCCCGACGAGCAACCTCACCTTCCCCTGATCGCTCGACGACGTCGCATCCGCGTCGAGCCGCGCGGCGAGCTGCACCAGCATATCCTGGCGCTGCGAGCCCGACGCACGCTCGGCATTCGCCAACGTCTGCCGCACGTCGGCAATCCGGCTCGCCGACAATCCGTTCGACCGCTCGAGCTGATCGGTGTACGCGCGCGCCAGCGCGAACGTCGCGGGCCACACGAACTTCGGCTGCCCCTGCGCGTTCAGGTAATCGAAGCGCACCGACTTGGCCGCGTCGATTTCGTTCTGGGTGAGGAAGCCACTCGGTACGAGCTCGAAGATGTCGAGCCCGCGTGCGATCTCCGAGCTGATGATGTTGCCGTTGTACCAGTACGCCGACCACGAGCCGCCCATCGCCATATGCGTGGAGTCCACCGGACCACGGTCGAAGAAGGCGATCTCGCGCGGGTGCGCGGCGTCGGTGAAGTCGAATACCGAGATCCCGCCCTGATACCATGCCTGCACCATCACGTCGCGGCCGGGAATCGGGATCAGCGAGCCATTGTGCGCGACGCAGTTCTCGAGCGACGTCTGCGGCGCGGGCATCTTGTAGTAGCTCTGGAACACCATCTGGGTGCCGACGCGCGTGAAGATCGCGTCCGCGCCCCACTCCTTCTTATCCGTCGCGCGGCACTTCGGCTGTCCGCCGCCGCCCCATTCATCGGAGAAGAGGATCTTCGTTCCGGCGTTGTTGAACGTGGCCGAGTGCCAGTACGAGAAGTTCGAGTCGGATACGGCCGAGAGGCGCACCGGGTGCGCCGGATCGCGGATGTCGAGCAGGAAGCCGTATCCCTCGCACGCGCCGCCGGCGAGCCCGATCGCTGGATAGAGCGTGATGTCGTGGCACTGGGTCGGTCCGGTGCGCGCACGTCCTTCACCGAACGTCGCGGCAATGATCCGGGGGAGTGCGTCGCGCAGCGCGGCGCTGTCGGCGTGCGTCGCCGTTGCGGCGCCACTGCCACCGCGCGTCTTCACCACGCTGTCGAGCAGCGGCGTGATGAACGCCGGAGGGAGCACCCGCTCCGTACCGAAGATTGTCCCCGTGAACTCACCGTGCGCGCGTGCCTCCGCGGCGGCCCTCTGTGCCGCCGCGACGTCCTCCGGCGCCTCGCCATGCCGCACCGGTGCAACGAGATCGTTGAAGATGCGCGGCGACGAGACGATCGCCGCCTGCTCTGGGTGGGCGAGCGGGACCTTGATCACCTCGATGCGGAACAGCGCCGAGTTCGGATCCTCGGCCGGCGCTGCCTTCGAGCAGCCGGCAAGCTCGTTCGGCGACCGCACGCCGGCAGAGCCCGAGATGTAGACGTACACGTTCTCCGGGTCCTTCGGATCGACGAGGAGCGAGTGCGTATGCGAGCCGCGGCACGTCTGCACGTTGCCGACATTGCGCGGATGCCTGATGTCGCTGATGTCGAAGATGCGGAGCCCGCGCAGCCGGTCCCTGCTCACCGTGTCCTGCACGCCCTGCGTACCGCAATCCACGCGGCCGGATAGCCCTTCACCGGAAACGAAGAGCAGGTTGCGATACACCGACACGTCGCTCTGCGACGCCGGGCAGACGAAGGCCGTCGCCAGCACCGGATGGCTCGGGTCCGAGATGTCCCAGATCTGATAGCCGTTGTAGTTCCCCTGAATGACGTACTTGCCGAGGAAGGCGAGGTCGGAGTTCATCGTCGCGCGGAAGTTCTCCGGCGGCGGCGTCTTCGAGACGACGCGCAGGTTCCAGGCCGCCTCACCGGCATCGAACAAGCCGGCGTGCAGACCGACACGCGGATCGGGGCTCGGCGCGGCCGTCGACATGCCGCTCGTCGACGGCGTGATGCTGCTGGCTGAGGTATAGGCCGACGATGCACAGGCGGAAGAGAGCACCAATGCAGCGAGCGAGAGCGACAGCCTGGTGACGGGACGGAGGAGAGTCATGAGCAACGCGGGTGATGGTGCGAGTAACGGGCGGTGAGCAGCAGCAAGGGGGGCATCATCGCGCCCCTTCGAAGACGAGCGCAGCGAGCATCTTCTGCATGCGGGCGATCTCGGTGGTCTGATCGACGTTCACGTCGGAGGCGAACTTGAACACGACGTCGTCCTGGCCGGCGCCGTAGGTGTCGAACAGGTCCTTTACCATGGAGACGGCACCACGGTGATGCTGGATCATGTAGGTGAGGAAGAGGCGGTCGAAGTCGGCACCGCGCGCGGCGTCGAGCCGCTTCATCTGCTCGTCGGTGAGCATGCCGGGCATGAGCATCTCGTGCTCCATGCCGTGCATCATCATGCGCATTGGCCCCGCTGTGGCTTCCGGCACGGGAAGCCGTCGGTCGCGCAGCCAGGTCTGCATCGTGGCAATCTCGTCCTGCTGCGCGTTGATGATGCGCGCGGCAAGGGTCTGTACCGTCGGGCCGGCGTCGTGCGTCGGCGCCATCTTCGACATGACGATGGCCTGCGCATGATGGCCGATCATTCCCGACATGAAATTGATGTCCGCTTCCGTGTACGGATGCCGGACGCTGTCGGCGCGGGCACGAGCGACGGCAGCGGTGGACGCATCGACGGACGCCGCGCTCTGCGCTCCACTCGTCGCGGCGGCGCATGCCGCGACCAGGCCGAGCAGAGCGCTCAGCGCCGGGCGGCTTCGATAGGGAACGACCTGTCGCATATCCCGAGTGAGGTTGGTCTTCGATTTTAAGTATAGTAGCGGTCGGCGGGGAGGGGCGCTCGGCGTACCGCACTGAAGCGTGCAGGGGGGCCGGCGCGAGAACGCCCGTCTTGATCGGCGGTTCTCGGTCCCGTGGCCTACGGCCTACGGCAGTGGCCTACTGCCACCCCAACGTCACCGGCTCCGCCATCCGGCAAAGCAGATGCAGGCGGTCGTCGGGCAACTCGCTCCAGTCGGGCGGGATCTCGAAGAGTCGCCGCCGCTGTGTCCCCGCGGCGTCCTGAAACGCGAGCCACTCCCGCGGTGTTCCCGGCACGCCGTCCTCGGTCGACTGGATTCGCCTCACCGACCACGCCGCTCCGTCGCGCGCGACGAAAGTGCGAACAGTCATGACCACACCGAGGGCATAGTGCGTGCCTGACCCCGCGGCACCGAGCGACTATAGACGCGAAATACAAATGTGTGTGCCGCGTCGCGAAGCAGCCGAGCGCCGGCCGCTGTCACTGCGCCGGCGACGGAGCATCGAGTACCTCACGCACCTTCGCCAGCAACAGGTCCGCCGTGAACGGCTTCTGCAGAAATGCCGTGCGGCGGGCGAGAATGCCGCGGCGCATCACGTCGTCGTCCGTGTAACCGGACATGAACAGCGTGCGCGCATTGGGACGAATGGTGGTCAGGAGCTCCACCACCACGCGACCATTCGCGCCCGGCATCACGACGTCTGACAGCACGAGATGAATCGGACCATCGTGCGCGCGGGCCATCTTTGCCGCGCCCGTGCCGTCGCGGGCTTCGAGCACCGTGTATCCACCGTCGCGCAGCACGCGCGCCGCGAGCTGTCGCAGCCGGTCCTCGTCCTCCACGAGCAGCACCGTCTCGTGCCCTCCGGCCGGATGCGCGACACTCGCTGTCGACTCTGCTTCGGCCGAGGCCGTGTAGCGCGGGAGATATACCTTGAAGGTGGTTCCGTGACGGACCTCGCTGTACACCCAGATGTCGCCACCACTCTGCTTCACGATACCGTACACGGTCGAGAGTCCGAGCCCGGTCCCCTGTCCCGGCGCTTTCGTCGTGAAGAAGGGCTCGAACAGATGCGCCATCACGTCGGGCGATATCCCGGTGCCCGTGTCGCTCACCGCCAGCATCACGTACGGCCCCGGCTCGACACCCACGTGATGCTGCGCGTAATCCTCCGAGAGCTCGACGTTCGCCGTCTCCAACGTGATCCGGCCACCCTCCGGCATCGCGTCGCGGGCATTCACGACGAGATTCATCAGCACCTGCTCGAGCTGTCCCGGATCGACCAATACATTTGCCAGCTCCGGGTCGAGCTTCGCGTCGAGTACGACGTCCTCGCCGATCAGTCGGCGCAGCATCTTCTCCGTCGAGTGCACAACATCGTTCGCGTTGAGGACGCGCGGCTCGATCACCTGGTTGCGACTGAACGCCAGGAGCTGACGCGTGAGCTGCGCGGCGCGCGCTGCCGCGTCGCGGATCTCAGCGAGGTCGGCGTGGCGATGGTCGGCCGCGGGGGTGTTCTTCAGTAATAGATCGGAGTACGTCCCGATCACGGTGAGCAGGTTGTTGAAGTCGTGCGCGATGCCGCCGGCCAGTCGTCCGACGGCCTCCATCTTCTGCGACTGGAGAAGCTGCGCCTCGAGGAGGAGTTGCTCCGTCGTCTCGACGAGACAGGCGCCCACGCCGACCAGCTCTCCATCGCCGAGGGCGACGGGATAGTAGCTCGCGAGGAAGTGCCGCGATCGTTGGCGGTGGCTAGCCACGTCGAGCGTGAGCGCCACGTCCAGGATAGTCTCCCGGGTGGCGAGCACCCGGCGCACTCCCTCCTCGATTGCCCCAGCGAGCTGCGGCACGACGTCGGCCGCCGTCCGGCCGACACAGCGTTCCGGGGCGTCGTCGCCAAGTGATGCGAGCGCGGCGTTCACACGGACGAGGCGCGCCGAGCGATCGAAGAGCGCGAATGCCACAGGAGCGCCGGCGAGCACGACATCGAGCAGCCCGAGCGCTTCGGCCTTCTCGCGCAACAACTGCTCGGCGGCGCGGCGCGCCGTCTCGGCAGAATCGCGCGCCGCCGCCTCGGCCGCGGCCTGTGCACGTGCGCGCTCCTCGCGCACGCTCAGATCGAGGCGTGCCACCTCCGATGCTTCGCGCTTGCGGTCGGCGTCGTCGAGGGCGGCGCTCGTGCGCATGATCACCACCCCGAACGCCAGCATCGTCAGCACCGCGAACGTCGCGCTCAGCGTGGCCGCGCTGAGCGATGACGTCCAACTCCCGAGCGCGCGCAGGGCGCCGAGTGCCAACGGCACGACGACGGCGAAGGGGAGCATGCGGCGGGCGAGCATTCCACCGGCGTGTATCGAGAGCAACTGGCGCATCCATCCCACGCGCGGGCGCAGCGCAAGCGCGGCAGAGCCCAGGAGAATGAACCCCGCGGCGGTCGGGAGCGCGATCTGTATTCCCTGTCCGAGCCCCGCCGTGGGTATGGCGCCGTAGACGTAGCCGAGTACCGCGGTGAGGCCGAGCGCGATCGTGGCGAGAATCAGGTAGTGCGCTGGCCGGCGGCGCCCGACTTTGACGTCGAGCGTGGCCAGCCCGATACCGAGCAACGCGAACGCCGCGGCGGTGATCGCCGCCATACGTCCTGGCGTCGCCGTGCGGCTCGCGTCACGCTCGGCACGGACGAGCAGTTGGTCGATGCCGAGGTCGACGGCGAAGGTGTACTGCGCCAGTGTCGCAATGCCGAGCAATGCGACCACAACAGCGAGCGCACGGGCGACGTGGTTCGTGGCATCGCCATGTGCGACGTCATCGCGGCGAAGCAGTACGGCGCCGCCGGCGAGCACCAGCCCGAACGCCGTGTTGGCTTTGATCGTGACGCCGTACGCGAAGAGGCGCTGGAGCGGCTCGTGATCGATGGCCCATCCGAACAGCACGAGCATGCCGGCGGCGATCACCCCGGCGCTTACGGCGCAGGCAGCATTTCGCAGTGTGGCGGCAGAGCGCGGCACGTCGGCCGCGTCGTCGAATGGAGCGTTGGCGCTGGCGAGCGTCGACATCCAGGACGGCGGTTCGGTACAGGCTGGTAGCGAGGTGGCCGCAGCGGGCGGGGGTAACGGGCACCGCAGCCTTCAACGACGAGCGAGCGGGTCGGCGGTTTCTCGCAGGTCTCGCGCCGCGCTCGCCCCGAATCTAAGAAGATGCTCAGGTAATAGCATAGCCCCCACCGACCTTCAGGTCTCGACCCGCTCCGCGCCGGCGCTACTTCAATGTGTCCGATGCTCGCGCGCGCAGCGGGTGCGGCAAATGTGGCGGACGCACACGGCTCGCGAGCTCCCGCACGGCATCACTATCCGAGGCGGTGAGGTCGCGGTACGTCTGCTGAAGGTCGGCGAAGAGCTGACGCGGACTGTCATGAGCGTTCACCAGATAGAGCCCGAGCGCGACGGCGAGAACCGCGAGGAGGACGGCACGGCGACGAGAGGGCATGGCGACCTACGGTACAGTTGGGGAGTGCGCGCTGGTATCATCCGAATGACGATGACACCGGTGGCCTGGTGACAGCAGCGGAGTGCATGATGTCGTTCGTTGATGAAGTACGACCTGCCCACGGCACCAAGGGCGCGGCCGGTACGGCCGGGCCCGGCAGCGGAGTTCACAGATCCTGCCGCATGGTCTCGTGCCCATGCTGACCGCTCCGTCGGGCCGCGACCGTGGGCTCGAGCTGATCGCCGCGCTCAAGTTCGTGAAGGCCGCGCTGCTTGCCCTTGCGGGTGTGGGTGCGCTGTCGCTGCTGCGCTCCGATATCGCGGCTGGCGTGCACGAGTGGCTCGCGGAGCTCGCCGTGAGGCGCGGCCAACAGATCGTGCAGCAGATCGTGCAGCGCGCCCTCGCGCTGCTCGACGTCGCCCAGCCGATTCAGATCGAAGCGGCGGGGATCACCTCCATCGTCTACGGGCTCCTGTTCGTGGTGGAGGGGGTCGGGCTCTGGAAGGGACAGCGGTGGGCCGAGTGGCTCACGGTGATCGCGACGGGATCGCTCATCCCGTTCGAGATCTACGAGCTGCTACGTCGGCCCACTGTGGTGCGCGCGCTCGCGCTGGTGACGAACGTCGCCGTGGTGGCGTATCTCGCGTATCGATTGCGCCATCCCGACGGCGGACCCCGACCCTCGCGGCGTCCAGCCGCGAGCGCGAGATGACCCGTTTGCCTCGGCCGGTTCACGGGAGGCGGCGCCACTGTCCCGTCGTGCTGTCGAACACCTCGATTCCCGTGACCGGGTGCACTTCCCACAGCGTCGCTCGCACCGTGTTGCCGTGCGACGGGTGCGCGGGATCGTAGTTCGTCGTCTGCGCGAAGTGCTCGGGATCGTACAGCAGCCATCCGGAGATGCGCACGGAATCTCCCGCAGCGATCGTGGGTGCGAGCATCTCGGGCGTCCAGGGATGCCCGTTCGCGCGCACCCGCGGCGTCGTCTCGACGACGATGCCGCTGGACTTCGGATCGTTGGGATGTTTCACCAGTGTCATGTGCCAATCGACGCCGGTGGAGTCGGTGGCGTGGCAGTTGGTCGCTTCACCGTTCCTGCTGTATGGCGCGGCCTCGACGATGATGCCGCGAGTCTTCGCGATGAAAGCGGTGACGGACACGGGGATCCCCTCGTACGGCTCGAGCACCGCGAGATCCTGCGGCGGCCAGCTCGTGCGCTGCGGCTTGTGATTCTTCGGGTACGGCAGCGCGAGGATCGCATCGAACGTCACCGGATGGTACTCCGCCGCTTCGTCGACGCGATTCTTCAGGCGATCGGTGAGGGTGTCGCCGGGCGAGCCCGCGGCCGCACAGTCCGGAAAGCCGGCGCGGTGGAAGGTCGCAACTTGTGGCGCCGGCTTGTCCCACGTCGAATCGACGGCGGCCGCTGCGACGCCGGTAGTCGTTCCCCCGGTGGTCACCCCGCCGGTCGTCCCACCGGGGTTCGTCGTGGCCTTGGTCGTGGCCGAGGAATCGCCCAGCAGATCGAGATATTGCGAGTAGACCCAGCCGCGCGTGCCGTCGGGCTCCTCGATGTGGTAGTAGCCCTTCCGCATCGAGGTGTCGAGTAGGGCAATCGTATCGTCGGCCACGAGGTGGTCGACGACACGGGACTTGCGTGAGGGGCCGGAGCGGACATTCACGCCGCCGGTGGCGACGGCATGCTGCTGCGCGCGCAGCGGCAACGTGCATGCGCACACGAGGAGAACGGCAACGACGCGTCGCATCGATTCGCTCCCGAAGGTGAGAGAGCAAACATTGCGTATCCGGGGCGTGCGCGCAACGTTCGTGCGGCGCATGGCTTCCATCGGCAGCAGTGCGCGCCTGGTCGGCGTGTCGTCGATCGCACGCCAATTGTGAGAGGTTTCTCATCATCGGTGCACGAGCGCCCTTATGTCCAACCCGGCGTTTCCTTCGGACGTCCTGGCGATGCGTTTTCCTGTCTCGATCAAAGGCATCGTCGAGGTAAATGGACAATTCGTGCTACTCAAGAACGGACGCGATGAATGGGAGCTTCCCGGCGGAAAGTTGGAAGCGAACGAGCAGCCCGTTCAGTGTCTCGAGCGGGAGATCCTCGAGGAACTGAATGTCAGAGTCGAGGTGACGTCGCTGTTGGATGTTTGGGTCTACAACATCCTCGGCAAGGTGGACGTCGTCGTCGTCACTTTTGCTACCCACGTCGTCGATCGCGATGCGGCGATGCGTGTGAGCTCCGAGCACGGAGCGCTGCGATTATTTGCCTACGACGACATCGCGGCGCTGACCATGCCCGACGGCTACAAAGCGTCTCTCACAGCATACCGAAACGGGCGACCGACGCTGTCCGGCCGACATGTCAAGGGATGACGACGCCCCGCACATTCGAGTCGGCTGTTGCTTGACCTTCCGCCTCCTCCGTCTTCACCTGCTGCTGCAGCGCCGCAGCACCCATCATTCCACCCAGTCCCATCTCCTGCACCGCGCTGCTCGGCACGATCATCAGCGCGCCCTTCTGCTTGATTCCTTCGAACAGAATGTTCATCGCACGCAGTTGCAGGGCCGTCGCGTTCTTCTGGTACGCGTGCGACGCCTGCTCGAACAGCGACGCGATCTCCACCTCGGCTTCGCCGAGGATGATCCGGGCACGCTTCTCGCGCGTCGCCTGTGCTTCGCGCGACATCGCGTCCTGCAGCGTGGCGGGGATGATGATGTCGCGCATCTCCACCGCCTGTACGGCGATCCCCCAGGGCATGCAGCGCGCGTCGATCAGCTCCTGCAGCTCGCTCTCGATGCGCTCGCGCCCGTGCAGGAGATCGGCGAGCGACGTGCGGCCGATGATGTCGCGCAGTGCGGTCTGTGCGGCCCAGCTCACCGCCTGCGGGTAGTTCTGCACCTCGAGCGCAGCGCGTTCGGGATCGTGCACCATCCAGAACAGCACCGCATCCACGTTCACCGGCACGGTGTCGGAGGTCAGCGTCTCCTCCGCGGCGAACGGTGTGGTGATCACGCGCTGGTCGACCCACGCGACGACGCTGTCGACGAAGGGAATGCGCCAGAACAGCCCTGGCCCGCGAAGTCCGTCGAACCGGCCCATGCGCAGGACGACGGCGCGCTCCCACTGCTGCGCGACCTGCGGCGACATCCCGATGAGCAGCCCCAGGACGCCGGCCCCGACGATTGCGCCGACGCTTCCGACGAAAAGCAAGCCGAGTCCGCCGACCGCGGTCACGCCGACGGTGAGGAGCACGGAGACGAAGTTCACCCGGGTGCCACCGGGCACCACGGGGTATGAGCTCTGAGTGGGAACGGTGAGCATGCAGGCCTCCTCGAGGCTAGGGCGCGGTGCTCAGCTCACGCACCAGGCGATAGATGAACTCCACGCCGTCATCGAACTCCTTCGCGATGATCCGCTCGTCGCGGCCGTGGGCGCGCTCGTCGTCCACGTCGAGGAAGATGCCGCTCACGCCGTACGTCGGAATACCAGCGGGGCGCAGCACGGAGCCGTCGGTCGCGCCGGTCTCCATCTGCGGGATGATCGGAAGACCGGGGGTGAGCGCATCATTCACCCGCTGCACCGCGCCCATGATCAGCGGCGACAGCGGCGACGCGGCCACCGCGCGGGCGCTGTCGATCGGCGTGACCTGCACCGAATCGTCGGCGATCGCGCGCACGAGTGCGGCCTGTGTCTCGGCAGGCGTCTCGACCGGCAGGATGCGGCAGTTGACGTTGGCGCTCGCGGACTGCGGCAGCGCGTTCGGCGCATGGCCACCCTCGAGCATGGTAGGTACGCACGTCGTGCGCAGCAGCGCATTGTAGAAGATCGACGCCGACAGCCGGTCGGCCGCGGCGGAGTCGCGCTCGGTGGCAGCGATGGCGCGCATGTCGGCCGCCTCCTGCCCCGACGTCAGCGCTGCCGACCGCGCGAAGTACGCGCGCGTCGTCTCGTCGAGATGCACGGGGAAGCGGTACGCACCGACCTTCACGAGCGCCGCGGCGAGACGCACGATGGCATTGTCGCGCCGCGGACGTGAGCTGTGGCCGCCGGGGCTGGTGACGGCGAGGCGGAAGTTCTGGTACACCTTCTCGCTCGACTGCACGGCGCGCAGGATACGCTTGCCGTTCCTGAGCAGCGGATCGCCGCCGTCCACGTTGAGCGCAAGCTCGGCATCGATCAGATCGCGGTGGTTCTTGACCAGCCACTCCGCGCCGTCATAGCCGCCGCCACCTTCCTCGCCGGCGGTGAGCATGAGGACGAGCGTGCGCGGCGGCACGATGCCCTCGCGCTTCATGCGCAGCAGCGCTTCGATCAGCGTCGCCGCGCCGCCTTTGATGTCGCTCGTGCCGCGGCCATAGAGGAATCCATCCCTCTCGGTGAGCACGAACGGCTCGAGCGACCAATCCGATCGCAGCGCCTCGACGACGTCGAGATGCGCCATGAGCAGAATCGGCTTGCGCATTGCATCGCTGCCGAGGAAGCGCACGACGACGTTGGAGTCCTTGTCGCCCGCCGGACCGATCACGCGCACGTCGCGCGCCGGGAAGCCGGCGGCGAGAAAGCGCCGCGCGACGGCGTGCGCGGCAGGCGTCGTGCTGCCGTGCTTGTAGGTCGTGTTGATGCCGACCAGCTCACGGAGAATGTCGCGCGCTTCGCGCTGTGCGGCATCCGACGTTTGCGCGTGGAGCGGGGCCGCACCGACGGCGGCGGCGAGTGCGAGCAGGAAATGAGCGTGGCAACGCATGATGAACGGTTCGCGATCGGGGTGGGCGATCAGGAGCGACGATCTATGCTCGCCACTGGCGCACTGCGGCGCCAGCAGGGACGACCCTCCCCGAGATCAGAGATGCGGTACGTCGGACAGATGCTCTTGCACGATCACCCATCGTCCTCCTCGCCGTTGGAACACGGCGGTCCACGCGCCGGCGATGACGTGCGGCTCGCCGCGCGGCGTGAGATGCGGGACGCGATACGTCGTCGTGAGGACCGCAGCGTCAGGAGAGAGGACGTCGACGTGCATCGGGCCCCACGTCCATCTCGGATCGCGCATGTTGCGTCCGACGTTCTCCCAGAAGGCGCGGATTCCGGCCTGAAGGGAATCGCGCGACGTGGAGACCTGACCACCGCTCGCCGACACGATGGGACCACTGGCGGGATAAAGGCTCATGAGCCGTACGACGGCGTCGCCAGGCTTGGTGAGATCGTAGGCGTTCACGACCAGCCTGCGCAGGGTGTCGGCGATCGCGGCGCGACGTGCCGGCGTCAGGTCACGCGGTTCGCGATGTGCGCACCCGATCGAACAGCAGAGGGCGAGCGTCGCGAGGGCGTGGCGGGTGTGCGGCATCCTGTGAAGTTACCGCGCGACCTTCCCGCCACCTCACCGCCTCCGCGAACCGGGGAACGTCGGCGCTCCGGTCGGGAGCGGCAGCCCAAAGTCCGGGCGGCCGACGATCGGCGGGTGCATGCGGCCATCGGTGCGCGGATCGCATTTGTCGATACCACCGTGACCGCCGCGAATCACTACCGCCCCGATGATCCCGCCGAGCAGGCCGCCGAGTCCGCTACCTTCACCTCGCGATCCCGCTCCCACATCTCCACTCGCGCCCATGCCGTCGGACGACGGCATGGAGGGAATCGTCGCGCCCATGTCTGCCGGCTGAGGGGCTGCCTTCGGCGCGGCGACGGGCTCGGGTGCCGCTGATTCGGACGTCGACGCAATCTCCGCAGTCTGCTCCGCCAGCGCGACGGCCGGCTCCGGCGCCGGCGTGTGGCTCGAGGTGGCGTGCGCGTGTTGGTGCGACGTCGCCGGCCGCTTGGCCGGCACCCCCGGTCTCGACTGCTCCACGGCGGACACGAAGCGCATGGGCTGGAAGTTTCGAGGCGCGGTGGCCAGCTCACCGTTCGCCGCGGCGGTCTTCGCGAGATCCTGTTCGAGATCGGCGGGGAGCGTTGCGTTCTGCTCGGGCCGCTTGCTGCACGCACCGAGGAGGATGGCGAGCGTGAGCGTCGTGACTTTCCAGTCCGTTCGCATGGGTGTCACGTGTCGCTGAGGGAGTTGAGCGTACGACCATGCTCACGCGCAGCACCCCTCGCGCCATGTGCCGATCCCGTCTACGGGCACGCAAGGGCTTCGGCCCGTCCGCGAAGTGGGACAGGTGTGTCAGTTCGGAACGGCCTGGTGCTCTGACGATCTGTCGGTCCGACAGTTAGGATCGGGTGCATGACGATCTCCGAGATCGTTTTCCGCCTCGTGATCGCAGCCGTATTCGGCGCTGTGCTCGGGGTGAATCGCAATCTCCATGGCAAAGCGGCAGGGTTGCGCACGCATGCGCTCGTGAGTCTCGGCGCCGCGCTCACCGTGCTCACGGCGGATCTACTGGATGGGGGAGGTGACAGCGGCGCCGTCAGCCGTGCGATCCAGGGAATCATGGCGGGCGTCGGCTTCCTCGGCGCCGGGACGATTCTGAAGACGCAGACCAACGATCAACGCGGTGTTCGTGGGCTCACCACCGCCGCGGCGATCTGGACCGCGGCGACGTTCGGAATGGCGGCCGGCGCCGGCTACTGGCTGCCGGCGCTGATCGCCCTTCTGCTCGCCCTATTCGTGCTCGTCGTGGGGAAGCGGATCGAGATGGCGTTCGATCGAGCACTCGGCGGGCCGGCCCAGCCAGGCGAAAGAATTGATCGACCCAGCACTCACGGTGACCGATGACCGAGACGAGACAGGAGCATGACGCCGGCGACCTGCACGACGCCGTTTCACGCCGAGACTTTGTTCGCACGGGGATCGCGGGCCTGGGTGCGGCGGCCGCACTGCCGGACCCCTCGGTGCTGTCGCGCACCGTGTCGAACGCGTCGGCATCCCACGCACCCGCGGGACCCATCATCGTGCGGCAGACCGCCGGCGTCGAGCGTTATGCGCTCAAGCCGCAGCTCGCCTGGTCACCACTGGCGCGCGGTGCACAGGCAGACGTTCGGGTGATCCCCGAACGACGCCGACAGGAAGTGCTCGGCTTCGGCGCGGCGTTTACCGATGCGGCGTGCTACATGTTCAGTCGGCTCTCACCCGACGCGCGACGGGAGCTGTTCCATGATCTGTTCGATCCGACGCAGATGAACCTGAACGTCGGACGCACCTGCATCGGCTCGAGCGACTACTCCACCAAGGCGTACAGCTACGACGACAGCGACACCCCCGATCCCGCGCTGTCGAAGTTCGACATCTCGCACGACCGGCAGTGGATCCTGCCCATGCTACGCGAGGCGCGGCAGGTCAATCCGGACATCCATCTGCTGGCGACGCCATGGAGCCCGCCCGGCTGGATGAAGGACAACAACTCGCTCCTTGGCGGGACGATCCGGCGGCGATACCTGGCCGCGTATGCGCAGTACTTCACGAAGTTCATCGATGCGTACGCGAAGGAGGGGGTGCGCATCGACGCCGTGTCCTCTCAGAACGAGGTGGACACCGATCAGGACAGCCGGATGCCGGCGTGCACCTGGCCGCAAGAGATCGAGGTGCAGTTCGTCGGTGAGCAGCTCGGTCCCGCCTTCGTGCGCGCCGGGATCGACACGAAGATCTGGCTCATCGACCACAACTACAATCTATGGGGGCGTGCAATCGCGTCGTTCGAGGACGCGAAGGTTCGTCAGTACGCCGAGGGTGTGGCGTGGCACGGCTACCTCGGGACACCCGAAGCGATGACGCGCGTACACGACGCGGTGCCGGACAAGCATGCGTACTGGACGGAGGGAGGGCCGGACTACACCGACCCGAAGTACCTCACGGATTGGAGCAGGTGGGGGGCGCAGTTCGCCGGGATCATGAACAACTGGGCGCGATGCATCATTGCGTGGAACTACGCGCTCGACGAGCAGGGCAGGCCAAACATCGGCCCCTTCCCTTGCGGCGGCCTCGTGACGATCCACAGTCAAACGCACGACGTGACGCGGAGTGGGCAGTACTGGGCGTTCGCCCACTATGGCCGTCACGTGCGCCGCGGGGCTCGCGTGATCGAGACGACCGGCGCACAGCGATCGCTCTCGCACGTCGCATTCGCGAACCCCGACGGGAGCGTGGCGCTCGTGCTCGTGAACTCGGGCAACGCACCGGCGATGCCACGCGTGGCGGTTGGTGCGAGCGCCGTTCGGGTGTCGTTGCCGGCGGACTCAGTGACCACGATGCAATGGCGCGCCTGACCGTGGCTGGAGCAGCGGGCCGCTAGCGATCGACGCGACGCGCAGTCGACCCGGCAGTCCGATACCGAGGTGCAATGGCGAAGGTTGCCGCGCGCCAATGCTCGGCAATCAATCCCGTTCCGGGCCTGGCTCGAGCTCCGCACCCCCACTGCCGGCGCTGCCGAACTTCGGCGCGGCGATCGGGCCGGTTTGGGTGCGCGGCGGGTTCGGGGGCACAACCTCCGGCTTCCGGCGGTCGCTGTCCTCCGGCTCCTCGTGCGGGGTGGTCTGGCGGTCGGCACTCGTGTCGCGATCCATGGGGGGCTCCTTCGCTGAGGTCGTGAGTCCATGGAGCACGTGGCATGCCGAGAGCGAGGATCGCCGGGATGTCAATCCCACGTTCACGGCGTCGTGGGCGGCGATACCAGGCCGGCCTGCGGCGCCGAACGCAGACTCGGCGTCCTACCTATTCAACCAATACGACATCTTGACGAGAAACGTATTCGCCGGATGCAGGCGGAACAGCTCCTTCACGTCGCCCTGGAAGTTCGTCGACCCGGCAATCGGTTCGTTTCCCTGGCGCCCTTCGTTCCACACCACGAACAGCGACGAGCCAGGCGAGTACTCCCAGCGGAAAACGAGATTGGACTGAAGCTGCTTGTAGTTGAATCCACCCGGGTTGCTGGTGACCGACGGATTGTCGTAGGGCGCATACCGATCACCGTACGCCGCCGCACGCGGCGTGGCCGAGAGCTGGCGGACGTTGGTGTACGTCCCCTTGGAGACGAATGGTTGTAGATACGCCTGCAGCGAGATGTCCCGGGTGAAGGTGTAGTTCAGGCGAGCGGTCGCGGACGTGGTGGTCTGATCGAGATGCGCGAAGGTGTAGTGCGTCCCCGCCGCATCGCTGTAGCGGCCGTACCATTGGTTGTCCGAGACGTTGTGTGACCAGCCGACCGAGAAGGCGGAGCTGAAGCGGCCCGCCGTCTTGTAGTCGATCTCGGGGCTGACGTTCCAGGACCCGTTCCGGCCATCGCTACCGCGGAAGTAGCTCACCGACATGATCGGCACGAGTGCATTGCGGTCGTTGCCGTTGATGAACATCCACGGTGCGACATACCGATCCTGCCGCACGGCCGGGCCGCCGCGTGTGGCGCGATCGTCGTACGTCGTGCCGAGCTGGCCGAGCGTGCCGCCGATGTGCCACCCCCAGTTGTTCTTGAAGCTCACGTGCATGTTGGTATTGTACGCCGCTTCCAGCGGAACTCCCGCCGTCGTCCACCACTGCCACCAGTTGTTGTTCCACTGGAAGCGTTTGGTATAGCGACGTTCGGTGCGGTCGAAGAAACCGACCCAGGTGCTCCACGACTGCTGATCGGCGCGGCGGAGGTAGCCGAGATCGTTGACCTCGAAGCCGGGGGAGCGGCGCTGATACGCCGACTCGAACAGCAGATCGCCGCCGACCTTGCCGAATCTGAGCTCCTCGGCATCACCGGCGAGCACGGTGCGATTGGAGTCGAGCGGCAGGTTCGCGTCGGGACGCTGATAGGCATGTACGCCGTCGCGCTGGCGCAGCAGCATGGCCTCGCGACTGCCCTGGACCCGGCTCTGGTCGAACGAGCCGGAGATCTCGTAGGTCTTGTTGTAGAAGCGGTGGCGGAAATCGACGGCGCCGACATACGCGTTGTCGGCGAGGTACGGCGAAGTCCACGCGTCCATGCGCCGATTCACGGCGGTGATCATGGCACCGACGGTGCTGTTCCCCTGACGGAGCTCCTGGATCGCGCGTACGACGGCGTAATTCGTCGCCGGCTCGAAGGTGGTGTCTCCGGGACTCACGGCGCGCTGGGTGACGGCGTCGAGAACGCCGACGGTCATGCCGCCGGGAAACCGGCCGAGGAGCTTGGCCGCGCCGAAGATCGTCGTCGGCTTGAGCGGTACGGTATCGCCGTAGGCGCCCGCGAGCTGCGGCGTACGACCGATGCGCCGGCTGTAGTAGAGTCCTTCGCTCCAGCAGTTGACCGCGCTGCAGTTGACGTCGAAGCGAAACAGTCCGCGGCCGGCGACGAAGAAGGGACGCCGCTCGTCGAAGAACGATTCGTAGGCGGTGAGGTTGAGCACGGCCGGGTCGGCCTCGACCTGCCCGAAGTCGGGATTGACGGTCGCGTCGAGCGTGACGTTCGAGGCGACGCGATACTTCACGTCGCCACCACCAGTGAGCGTGGAGCGCTGCGTGAAGCGGTTGTCGACGATCGCCGAGGCGCTCCGTGTGACGACGTACGGCATCGCCTCGAGACGGCGCGGAGTCTCGAGATCATCGAGGCCGTACAGCACGCCGAACTGCGACGTCAACCCCGCCTTGGCCTGACTCACCGCCGGCCAGGAGACGCGCTCGGCATACCGATAGATGTCGCGATCGATCATGAGGCCGAAGACGTGCGACCGGTCCGTGCTGTAGCGCATCTGCGAGAGGGGGAGGCGGAATTCAGCGGTCCAACCGAGGGAGTCGATGTGCGTTGCGACGTCCCACACCGCATCCCAGGCGCCGTCCTCGTTGCCGTCGTCGTAGATGGCCTGATCGATCTTCACGCCGGCGGCGTTGACGCCGAACTCGTAGCCGGTGCGCCGGTCGTGGTACGAGTCGACGAAGATCCAGATCATGTCCGACGGTGTGAAGCTGTCGCGCCGCTCGAGGAGCTTGATGATGCTGTCGGGATGCGGGTCGAAAGCGCGGACGAAGACGTACAGGTTGGCGGCATCGTACGCGACGCGCGCCTCGGTGCGGTAGCGCGGCTCCTTCTCCGTGGGGTTCCACTGCTTGAACGCCGAGATCACGGGCGCGGTGCGCCAGACGGGATCGTCGTCCTTGCCGTCGATCGTCGGCGGATCGACCGCGCGAACGGCAACGGCGCTGGTATCCGTAACGCGAACGGCGACGGCGCTGGTATCGGTGGGTTGGAGACTCAGTGCGAGCCCGAGAAGCGCGACGAATCCGGCCATGGTTCACGACTGTTGGGGGAGTGTTGGATGGACACTCTACCGGCCGGATTGGTTGAAAAGTTTCAGCTCGAGCGTGACGAGCCGAGATCTCGACCCCGCGAGCAGATCACCCAGAACGCACCGTAACCAATCGCCCCAAACCAATCACCCGCGCGGCGTGCGTGCGTGGCGGCCCCCACCGAACGCGCGGCGCAGCTGGCTGGTTGCCGTGCGGAGCGATCGGGCCGACGTGGTTCCGACCGCTGCGAAATCGCTGCCGATCCCCAGCGCCACACTCCACGACGGCGCCATGCCACTCACCCCGTGGCTCGCATTCAGTGATATCGCGCCCATGGTCGGCGTGGACACGTTCACGCCTGCAGTGAGCGACGACGACCGGCCGTTCTGCGCGTCGACGCGGCCGACGTCGCCGTCGACGCCGACATTGAACGACAACCCGTCGTTCACCTCGACCGACACGCCGGCGTCGCCGAACCCCGTCGCACCGCTGCTGTACGACGATTGGATGGAGAAGTCAGTGAGCGAGCGACCGAGGCTCGCGTGGAGTCCGACGTGATCGATTGGTGAGATCCCGCCGCTCAGTGAAAGCGATGCACCCATGTGTCCCGCCCCCAACCCGGTCGCCGAATCACCGAGGGGAAGCGTGATGCCGAGGCCGAGACCGAGATCGGGTGAGAGCGGTATGTCGAACGCGTGCTCTGCTCCGATTTCCACCGGGAGGTCGGTGATGCCGGTTGCCATGACCGGGCGGCGCCCGGCGATGGCCGCCGGCTGCTCCGTGTGTGCAAACGTGGGCGTCGCGGCGACGGAGAACCACGCGACGGGGCGATAGCGCAAGGTCGCGCTCGTGGCGCGCTCCGTCCGCCCCGCGGGGTAGTTCAGTGCGCCGACGGTGAGCCCCGCCGTGACGCGAGCCTGCACTCCGCCCTCGTCGTCCGCATGCAGCGAGTCCGGCTGCGCGGTGGTCGAATCGGCACGTTTCACCGTGTCCGCCGGCGGTGTTGTCCCCTGCGCCGAGAGCCGGTGCGGGGACGTTCCCGCGAGCGCAATGGACGCGGCGAGGAGCACGGCGAATCGAACGCGAGAGCGCGGCATGTTGCGTGACTCGTGAGGTGGGAAGTCAGTCGATATCGTGGGACCGTGTCTCCGTCAGATGACGAGACCTTACCCGCCCGGTCACGCTAAGATTTCTTTATGCGCCTACGTCACGCACTCATCCTACTGTCGTGTGTCGTCGTACCGGCTCTGGACGCGCAGCGTCCGCAGCAGGTGGACTCGGCAACAGCCGCCGCGGTGCGTGCCGAGCGGCAGCGCGCACCGGCCGACGACGGACGCATCAGCGTCGCCGTGCTGCACTTCTCCGTCGAGACGTCCGACACTGCACTCGCTCCCCTCGGCTACGGCGTGGCAGAGCTGCTCGCGGACGACCTCGCCCGGTCGCATACGTTGCGCGTGCTGGAACGGCTGCGCATCGGCGAGATCGAGCGCGAGCGGGAGCTCCAGGCGTCGCCGGCCGCCGACAGCACGCTGCGGAACGACGCCCGGGCGATCCTCGGCGCCCAGCACATCGTGATCGGCAGTATCGTCGCGCCGTCGGAGACTGGTGCCTCGACGATGCAGGCGCGGTCGGTGCGGGTGGAGAGCGGCGCCGTCGAGCTGCGCCGCACCGCGTCCGGCGACCTCGCCGACGTGTTTCGCATCGAGCACGATCTCGCGATGGCGACGTTCGCGGCGTTCGGTGTGGCGCTCACTCCGAGCGAACAGCGCGCCCTCGACGAACGTGTCGCGCCGTCGCTCGACGGGTTTCTCGCATTCAGCCGCGGTGTGCGTGCCGAGTCGCGCGGCGATCACGTGGAAGCAGCGCGCAACTACGAGCGGGCCGCGAAGCTCGACGGCTCGTTCAAGCTTGCGCGGGTGAAGCTGGCGGCGGCCATGGCGCGACTGTCGGCGACGAGCGCGACGCCCGCCGCTCATCGGGCCCTGCACCCGAGGCGGTCCGCTCCTCGGCGGCATTGATGGTCGATCGCCATCTCACCGCGCGAAACAGCATGCACGGAAAACGCCTGCCTGCCTGCGACCGTCGCGCAGCACACGGCTCAACGCCGCGTACGGAAGCGGTACTCGGTCGTCGTGTGATAGACTGATCCAGGCCGCAGGATCGTCGATGGAAACCCGGCGTGGTTCGGCGAATCGGGAAAGTGCTGCGTCTCGAGGCAGAGCCCTGTGCGGTGCGCGTATACCTGGCCGCTCTTTCCCGTGAGCGTGCCGTCCAGAAAGTTGCCCGAGTAGAACTGCACCCCCGGCTCCGTGGTGTACACTTCGAGCACGCGGCCGCTGCGCGGCTCGTAGACGCGCGCGGCGAAGGCGAGCGAGTCGCCCGCCGTACGATCAAGCACCCAGTTGTGATCGTAACCACGGCCGAAGCGGAGTTGCTCGTCGGGGCCGGTGATGCGCGTGCCGATCGCCACCGGTGTTCGGAAATCGAATGGCGTACCGGTCACATCGCGGATCTCGCCTGTAGGGATGAGCGTCGCGTCCACGGGGGTGAAGTGTGACGCGGCGAGGGTGAGCTCGTGGCCCAGGATGGCCGTTCTCCCCGGGCCGGCGAGATTCCAGTACGTGTGCTGTGTGAGGTTCACCGGGGTCGCGCGGTCGGCCGTCGCGTGATACTCGAAGACGAGCGCATCATCGTTCGTCAGCGTGTACGTCACACGCGTCGTGAGCGTCCCCGGATACCCTTCCTCGCCCTCGGGGCTCGTGTACGTCAACACCGCGCCCACACCGCGCGCGTCGCGAAAGGGCTCGGCATGCCAGAGCACCTTGTCGAAGCCGCGTACCCCGCCGTGCAGATGATTGGGCCCGTCATTCGTGGCGAGCGTGTACGTCCGCCCGTCGAGGGCGAAGCGCCCCTTCGCGATGCGATTGCCGTAGCGCCCGATCAGCGCACCGAAGTACGGCGTGCTGCGGAGATACCCGTCGAGCGAGTCGTAGCCGAGCGTGATGTCGTCGAACGTGCCGGTGCGGTCGGGCGTGCGGACGGACAGGATGATACCGCCATAATCGATGAAGCGGACCTCGATGCCGTGTGGATTGGTGAGCGTGAAAAGCTGCACCGGCCGGCCGTCAGGGAGGGAGCCGAAGGGCGCGCGAGTGAGTGTCGGCTCACGAGTGCTCGTGTGGACGGTCATGCAGGCGGTCGTGAGGAGGAGCGCGCCGCCGAGTAGTCGCTTGGCGCACGCATACGTGGTATCGCGGATGGAGGCGAGGGTGGGCATATTGGCGAGGCGAGTCGTGAAGGCGTGAGTATGCCCTCGCGAGCATCGCTCGGCAACGCCGGTCAACCGGACCATCAATCGTTCACCACATCGCCCCCGATCGCCGTCTATGCTGAACGCTCTGTGCGCTGCGCAGCGCGCTTTGATCCTCGCGCTCGTGTGCGCCGCTCCGCTCGGCGCGCAGGTTCCGCTTCCCGAGCAGCCACGCCCCGACTTCGCGCGTGCCGAGTGGCTGAACCTGAACGGACGATGGCGGTTCTCGTTCGACGCGCGCGACGAGGGGGAGCGCGCCGGCTGGATGGCGGGTACGCTGCCGGGGATGCGCGAGATCGTCGTCCCCTTCTCCTGGGGCGCGCCCCTCTCCGGCGTGCCCGACAGCGCCGACATCGGCTGGTATGCGCGCAGCATCACCGTGCCGGACGCGTGGCGAGGCCGGCGCGTGTTCCTCGTGTTCGGCGCCTCCGACTGGCGCACCTCGGCCTGGCTGAGCGGCAAGAAGCTCGGTGAGCATCAGGGAGGCTACACGCCCTTCTCGCTCGAGCTGACGCCGTACATGCGGCCCGGCGCCACGCAGCCGCTCGTGGTGCGCGTCGACGACTCGCCGCACCCATTCAAGCTCGAGGGGAAACAGGGCTATGGAAAAGCGCGCGGGATGTGGCAGACCGTATACCTCGAGGCGCGCGGGGGTGATCCCCTCGAAGCGGTGCACTTCACCCCCCACGCCGATCTCGCCGGCGTGCGGGTGGACGCGCGACTGCACGAGCCCGCGCCCACCGAGCTGACCCTGCGGCTCACCTTCACCAACCGCGACCGACAGCTCGTCGTCACGCAGCGCATCCCGCGCGGTGCAACGACGGCGAGCGTCGACGTGCCGCTGCCGAATGCACGTCGCTGGTCGCTCGACGATCCCTTCCTGCACGACGTGGTGGCGACCGTGAGCGGTCCCGGAGTCGCCGAGGATCGCGTGTCGACATATTTCGGCATGCGCACGATCGGCGTCGTCGATCTTCCCGGGACGACGCATCGCTACGTCGCGATCAACGGCACGCCGGTCTATCTCCAGCTCGCGCTCGACCAAGCGTACCATCCCGGCGGCTACTACACCTTCCCCACCGACAGCGTCCTGCGAGACGAGATCCTGCGCGCGCGGCAGATCGGATTGAACGGACTGCGCGAGCACATCAAGATCGAGTCGCCGCGCAAGCTGTACTGGGCCGACAAGCTCGGTGTGCTCATCATGGCCGACGTCCCCAATTGGTGGGGATCGCCCGACTCGGCGGCGTTCCACGAGCACGACGTCGCGCTGCGCGGCATGATCGACCGCGACTACAATCACCCCGCCGTGTTCTCGTGGGTGTTGTTCAACGAAACGTGGGGACTCTTCAGCAAGGTCGACGGACGCGATCGCTATCTCCCCGAGACGCAGCGGCGCGTGGCAGGCGATTACCGTCTCGCGAAGTCGCTCGACTCGACGCGGCTCGTCGAGGACAACTCGGTGTGCTGCCGCCGCGGCCACACCGAGACCGATCTCAACTCGTGGCACGAGTATCAGCCCGGATGGCGCTGGGCCAACCTCGTACGTACCCTGAGCGACAGTACCTTTCCCGGCTCGACGTGGAACTTCGAGCCCGGATGGAAGCAGGCCGCCCAGCCGATGCTCAACTCCGAGTTCGGCAACGTGTGGGGCTACGCGGGGAGCACGGGCGACGTCGATTGGAGCTGGGACTATCATCGCGCCGTCGACGCATTCCGTCGACATCCCGCGCTCGCCGGCTGGCTCTACACGGAGCACCACGACGTCATCAACGAGTGGAACGGCTACTGGCGCTTCGACCGCTCGCGCAAGGAGACCGGCTTCGGGGACATCGTCGACGGCATGACGCTGCGCGATCTACACGCCCCGCTGTACATCGCCGTCGGTGACTCGATGCTGAGCCGGAGCATGCATCCCGGCGAGCGGGTGGATGTTCCACTCTATGCGTCGTTCCTGAGCGGCAGCACGGCCTACGGCGATTCCCTCACGCTGCGCACGGAGCTGTACGGGTGGAACGCGCTCGGCGAGCGCCGTACGTACGCGACGTCGTCGCGGCGTGTGCCTTACCGTCCGTGGATGTCGGCGCCGCTCGCACCGCTCGGCATCGTCATGCCGAACGAGCCCGTCGTCGCCGTGCTCGCGACGCGGCTGGAGAGTGCGGACGGCAGCGTGCTCCAGCGCAACTTCACGACGTTCGTCGTCGAGGGAGAGCGGCCCACGTCGGCCACGCTCGCCGACGGGCAGCGAGTGCGCGTAGCGAGCGTGCCGGCCAGTGACGTCCGCGATGCGCACTGGTCGCTCAAGCAATGGACCGTGCTCGGCGGACGCAAAGTGAACGGCGCCGGGAGCGGCTATGTGGAGTACCACATCCCATGGCCCGCCGGGCTCGACGTGCGCGACGTCGCCGGTGCGACATTCCTCGTGGAAGCGTCAGCCAAGCGACTCAACGGGAAAGATCGCGACACGACGTCGTCGAGCGGCGACTACATGCGAGGCGGCGGGTTCCATGATCCGAGCCGCAACCCGAACAGCTATCCGATGACCGGCACGACATCCTTCCCGAGCGCCGTCATGGTGCGCGTGAACGGGCGCGCGGCTGGCCGTTACGAGCTGGCCGACGATCCCGCCGATTCGCGCGGCATTCTGAGCTGGCATGCGCAGCCGCACGATCGCCATCTGTACGAGGCGGGATCATACGGCGAGCTGCTGCGCGTCCCCGTCCCCGCGGACGCGCTCGCCGACGGAGCGCGCGGCGGGTACCTGACAGTGCGGCTCGAGGTCGACGACGCATTGCCGGGTGGGCTGGCGATCTATGGCGCGCAGTTCGGCCGGTATCCCGTGGATCCGACGATCCTGTTCGTCCTGCGCTGAGTCTCGAGGAAGTCTGGTAGTCAGTTGTTCGATAAGAGCGGGCAACGCGGATCGGGCCGCTCCGTGTGCGAAGCATCCGCGCAATCGCGTTGCCACTCTTGCTGCCAACTGAATACTTCCCGCACTCGCTCGCCGCTGCTATTCGTGCGCGAAGACCGAGGCGGCCGGCACGCTCGCGATGCCTCCGAGTCGCACCTCGACGAGATACGACGCGTGGATAAGCAGCTCCTCCTCGGAGAGCTCGGGCGCCGCGCGCCGCATGTAGGGCATCGTCTGCTCCAACAACGTCTGAAAGCGTTCAACCCATGCCTTGGCAGGGGCGTCGTGTGCGTCGTCAAACATTCATCCATCTCCCGGCGTCGGGGGTGGGGTCGTGTCCTAGAAGACTCGGCGCGGACCATTGCGGCAACGCCGCAAAAATCGCGGGCCGGTGATCCCTATCACAGTATCGGCGCTGTCGCATACCTGCGCAGCAGTTGGGACATCGTTGCCTTGTTGTCCACCAGACGTCCTCTCAGGGAGGCCGCCCGCCCTCGAGTGGACAGCAGGGTTTTCCACGCGACCCTTCACGATCGCAGCTCCCGCGAACAAATGCCCCAAATGCTTTCGATTCAGCGAGTTGCAACGATTTCAGGCGTGATCTTCATCCTCGTCGGCCTGCTCGGCTTCACGCCGGCCGGTATGGGCATCATGCCGATGGGCGGCGGTAACGCCGGCATGTTGCTCGGGATGTTCCCTGTCAACATTCTACACAGCGCGGTGCACGTGCTCTTCGGCGTGTGGGGGGTGTGGGCGGGACGGAGTGCCTCACGCTCCGTGACTTACGCGCTTGGTAGCGGCGCCGCGTATCTCGTTCTCGCCGTGCTGGGGATGTTCACGACCGACCTCCTTGGCATCGTGCCGATCGGCGGCAACGACGTCTATCTCCACCTCGTGCTCGCCCTCGGGCTCGCCGGCTTCGGGTTCTGGGCGATGTGGTTCGCGCCACAACGGGCAGCGGTCCGCGGGTAACACGCAACAGCAGTGTCAGGGGCGGTCGCGGACAGCGCCGCCCTTGATGGTTCCCCCTCCACGCAATCCGAGACTGCGACGATGCAGGACTTGGCTGCCGACACGACTCCGCGTCTCATCCGCCGTCTGACGGAGGGGGCCAGCGTACACCAGAAGGTGCGTCTGCTGCCCCTCGTCGCGGCCATGGCGCTCCTGCTCATCCTGCTGCTCACGGTGCTCTTCGGCGCCGTCAACGAGCGGTCCGTCTCGCGCATCGAGCGCGACTACTATCCGTCGCTGCGCCACAGCGACAGTCTGCTGACCCTTCTCGACCGCGTGGACCACGCGTTCGACGATGCGACCGCGTCGCACGATCCCGCGGCGCTCCGCTCCGCCGATTCGTTGCGCGCACGCGTCGTGACATCGCTCGGGCGAGCGGCGCCCGGCGAGGACGCGAGCGAGCTCGCGCGCCTGCGCGACGCGTTCCTGGCGTACTATCAGGCCGCGCACACGGTGGCAGCGGCACCGGCTGCCGACGCAAACAGCGTGAACGTTCGCGCCGCGAACGACACGGCGGCGGCGCGGTTTTCGGCGCTCCGGGAGGCGCTCGCGGTGCGTGTTCTGGCGCAGGACGGTCGGGTTGCCGACGCCTTCGGTCGCGCGCGTACGTTGCAGCGCGCGACGTGGCTGCTCATCGCCATCGTGACCCTCGCCTGCATCGCCGCGCTCGGCACGCTCGCACCGTTCGTCACCCGATCGATCACGGCACCCCTTGGCGCGGCAGTCAGCGCCGCGAACCAGCTTGCGCGCGGCGACGTACGGACGAGCATCCCTCATGGTGACGATGACGAGGTCGGCGACGTGCTCCGCGCGATGCAGCGGCTCGTCGCATATCTCACGGAGATGTCGAGCGTGGCCACGGCAATTGCAGCAGGCGATCTCAGCGCGCGCGCGCACCCGCGCTCGGCCGAGGACGCGCTCGGGACGGCGTTCGTCGGCATGACCGCGTACCTCGAGGAGATGGGCAGCATCGCGAACGCCATCTCGTCGGGTGATCTCGCCGTGGGACTCGAGCCGCGATCGGAGCGTGACAGCTTCGGGCAGGCGTTCGTGTCGATGACGGAGACGCTCGCGCAGGTAATCAGCCAGATTCGCGCCGGTGGCGAGGCGATGGCCCAGGCGGCAGACGAGGTGGCGGCGTCGGCACAGCGACTCTCCGCCAGCACGAACACGGAAACGGATGCGGTGGACCGTACGACGGCGAGTCTCGCGCACATCAGCGAGCTCGTCTCCGACAGTGTTCGTCGCAACCGCGAGATGGAAGAGCTCTCACAGCGCGGGGAGGCGAACGCAGAGTCGAGCGGCCGTACGATGCGCGACGCGGCGACGGCAATGTCGTCGATCGCCGGGAAGGTGACGATCATCAGCGACATCGCGCGCGCCACGAACCTGCTGGCGCTGAACGCATCGATCGAGGCCGCGCGGGCGGGCGACGCGGGACGCGGCTTCGCCGTGGTGGCCGACGAGATTCGCGCGCTGGCACTGCGCTGCGAGACGGCCGCGAAGGAGATCGCCGCGCTCAGCAAGTCGACGGAGGACATCGTCGGCGCGACGGAGCGGGCGCTCGCCGATCTCGTCCCCTCGATCCGACAGACGACGGCGCTCATCGTCGAGGTGGTCGCCGCGGCCGGGACGCAGGCGGAAGGGCTCACGACGGTGCGTGCGGCGATGAACGACGTGACGAACGTGGTGCGTCAGAATTCTGCGGCCGCCGAGGACCTGGCAGCCACGGCGCAGCAGATGGCAGCGCAGGCGGAGCTGTTCGGCGAGCTGACGCGGTTCTTCCGGAGCACGGCCTGACGCCCGCTCGGGACGGCCCCGCAGACGACGGTTCATCCGCTCGTCGTTACCGGATGAAGTTGGACGGTCGCGACTCCGGTCGCCCCAGGTGGTGACCGAGTGCCCAGAGTTTGTCCTTGAGCGCGACGAGTGGCGGCACGCCCGGATCGGCCGGCGGCGCGCTCGGCGCGTTGGCCGGCGGGATCACGACCGCCCGCAACTCGCCGTCGGTGTCGAAGCGGTCGCCCTCGGCGTTGTGGTCGTCCACGCGCACGCCCATGCCCGTCACGCGAAAGGTCGCCTTCGCCTGCCGCGCGTTCGCGAGTGCTCGCTCGAGTGCGTCGCGTTCTTCGTCGACGTCGGGGGCGATGTGATGCGTCGGGTGCATCCCGCGCTTGCTGATTCCCGCACGCTCATCGAACGTCGCCGCACCGATCCACACCGGGCGCCCGTCATATGAGATGCCGGGCACCCGCCACAGTCGCACATGATGACGGCGGCGCGCGCTCCGGCCCACCTGCTGCTCGAAGGCGACGTCCTGTTTTCGACCGAAGAGAAAGAGCGAGCTCACAGGGGCAGTGGAATCGGGACGGTCGAGCAGGACGCTCTTCGCGATCCCGAAGTCGCTGCGCAGTGAGAGCGAATCGGCGCGGGTCCAGTGAGCAAGCCGCATCGCCGTAGTCAGCTCGGAGTCGCTGGCGACGATCGCCACGTTCACCGGGTCGCCGAGGTGGCCTTTGGCGTCGAGCGTCCGCTTCGGCACGCCGGCGAGCGCGGGGAAATGCTCATAATGGCTGAGCAGTCGCGGCGCGACGACGTGCGTCAGAAACGTGACGACGCCGACGATGATCAACGCGATGACAGTGAGGATCAGCAGCCCCTCGAGAGGGCGACGGTCGGACAAGTCCATTCGAGCCTGAACCGTATCAGCGACGCTGGAACTCGGGGGAGCCGATGGCGAGACCGATGATGTCGGCCAACGTGGGATTGGCGCGGGGTTGCGTTGGCGCGCCGCCGTCGCGTGCGAGCAAGGGATTGCTGCCGGAGACCAGCACGGCGCGTGTGTCGTGGGACATCTCACCCTGGAGCAGCGCGTCCGATACGCGCGTCACCTGCTCGGCGAGTGGGGCATCGCGCAACACAGTGGTGAGCGGCCAGCGACTCAGGACAATCCCCGGAATGCGCCCCGCGGCCAGTCCGGTGCCGAAGTTGATGCGATTGAGAATGGCGCCCGTGTTCATCCACGCATCGGCGACGTCTGACCACCCCTCCGGTGTGAGATGTCCCCAGAGCGGTTGGCCGAGGGCAGCAGCGAGCTGCACCGAGCGGCCGAGTGAGTCCGGCTCGGCATTCATGGCGCGATACGCGCTCGCCACGAGCTCGTACGGCGTCTTCACTTTGGCCCGGAATGCGGCGCGGCTGTAGAATTCGGGGCTCGACACCAGTTGGGCCATCACCTGCCGGATGTCGCCATCGGTGCGGCGGAAGGTGTCGGCGAGGCGGCGTACGAGCTCCGGCGGAACGCTGTCGGCCACGAAGTGTCGCGCAAGCTTTGTCGCGATGAAGAGTGCCGTCATCGGATGCCGCGCGACGATGTCGAGCACGTCCTCGCCATCTTCGATGCCGCGCCCCGCGGGGAGGACGTGTCCGAGAACGATCTTCTCTTCGGCATCGTGCGCGCTCGGGTTGAAGAGGAAGCCACCGCCCTCTCGTGGTGTCTCGATCGTCCAGCCGGTGAGCGCACGTGCCACGGCGATCACGTCCTGCTGCGTGTAGCCGCCGTGCACGCCGAGGGTGTGGAGCTCGAGCAGCTCACGGCCGTAGTTCTCGTTGAGCCCACCGCGGCGCCGACGGGCGGCGGCACGGATGCGCGCCGCGTCGGCCGCGGTCTGCGCGCGCGTGACGTTGCGCCAGGCGGTGAGCGTGAGGTGTGCCGAGTCGGCGACGCTCTGGTAGTTGTCGAGGAAGTAGAGCATCGCCGGGCTGTGTGCCACCGCACCGAGCAGATCGCGGAAGCGGCCGAGCGCGTGCGGACGGATCACGTCGCGGTCGTACTCGAGCAGCGTGAACTGCGTCGGCATCTTGCCACGGAAGACGGAGAAGTGATTTTCCCAGAAGTCCGTCATCACCTCTTGGAGCTGATGATCCGCGGCCACGGCGCGGGCGAGCTTGGCACCGAGTAGCTCCTGGACGCGGCGGTTGCCGAGGTCGTTCATCGCCTTGAAGCGCGCACTGTCCTCGGCGGTCATGATGTAGCGCGCCGTGTCGGGAAGCCCGAGCTCGCGGCGACGCCGGCGGAGGAAGACGTCCTGTTGTGGGCTCCCGTCCACCAGTGCACGTACGCTCATGCCGAGTACCGGATGACGCGCCGCGATGCTGTCGGCGCCGTGGTCGTCCCAGTTTTCGGGAGTGAGCTGACGAACGAGCCAGTGGTCGAGCCCTTCGTGGATCACG
This sequence comes from uncultured Gemmatimonadaceae bacterium, assembly GCA_964438255.1. Lineage (GTDB taxonomy): Bacteria > Gemmatimonadota > Gemmatimonadetes > Gemmatimonadales > Gemmatimonadaceae > AG11. The sequence goes on from CAYTKA010000005.1 coordinate 87,558, forward strand.
TCCACGACCTCGCCGGGTCGCGGACCGTAGGTGAGCCGATCGAGCGCCTGCTTGACCTGCTGATCCACCGCCAGCTCGCGCGGCTCGGCACTCTCGCTGAGCGCCGGCTCTGGCACCGCGACGCGCGACGGACGCGCGCAAGCGCCGAGCAAGAGCAACGTCGCCAGCGCGGCGGCGTGGCGCGGGGTGACGCCCACTCGATAGGGTACGCGCATGCCGTGACGATTGCACCCAGCACGCGCCAGGTCGAGATCTCCGCGCCGAATTGACGATTTCTTAGCGCTGGATGCGGGAGGGCACGCCCGCTCCCAAAGACGGCGTCCGGCCGGTCAGAGCGCGAACCGCACGAGCGCCTCGCGTAGCTCCGACGCGACCGCAACGAGTCGCTCCGTCGACGACGCCACCGACGACGACACCGCCGTCTGCGCCTCCACGGCGCCGGCCACCTGAAGGGCCATCCCCGCGTTCTCTACCGCCGCATCGTGAATCGCCAGCACGTGCGACGACACCGTCTCGGCGCGCGCGTGCTGCGCCGCCGCGTGCTCCACGATCACCTTCGTCGCGTCGTGGCCGGACGACACCGCGTCCAGGATCTCGGCAAGCGAGCGCGCCGACGTGGCAATCACCGATTCACCCTGCGCCACGCTCGCGCGCACGTCGGTCATACGCTGACCGGTGCGGTGCGACACCTGCTCGATCTCCGACGCCAGCATCTGAATGTCGTCGAGCGCGGAGCTCGTACCCTCGGCCAGCTTGCCCACCTCCTGCGCAACCACGGCGAAGCCGCGCCCGTGCTCCCCTGCGCGCGCCGCCTCGATCGCCGCGTTCAGTGAGAGCAACTGCGCCTGATCCGCCAGCACGGAGACCGTTCGCGCCACATGGGCGATCCGCCGCGATTTCTCCGTCAGCTCGGATACCGCCGGCGCCGCCTCCGCCGTGACCTTGCTGATGTCCGTCATCCGGGCGAGCGTCACTTCGGAGTCGTTGCTGATGCGCGTTGCCACGGCGGCGATGGTCGCGACCGTCCGCATCGCGGCGCTGGCGTGGCCGCTCACGTCGTCCGCCTGAGACGCCGCGGCGGTCGCGAGCGTCGTGATCGAGCTGATCCCGTCCTGCTGTCGTGAGACGGAATCCGCGATCGTGCGCGCAGCCGCGGCGACCTGCTGCGATGATGCTTTCATCTCCTGTACATTGGCGCCCAGCTCGTCCACCGCGGTTGCGACGGCCGATGCGCTCGCGCGCACGCCGCTCAACACGGTGCGCAGATGCTCCGCCAGATCGCGCAGCGCACTGCCGAGTCGGCCGAACTCGTCGTTGCCCATCTCGGTCACGCCGACACGCAGGTCACCGGTGGCCAGCACCTCCGCCTGCTGCGCCAGCCGCTCGACGCGCGCCGTGAGCTGGCGCGCAACGATCGACGCGAGCAGCACGGCGAGCAGCAGTGCGACGACAGGGTACCACGCGAGCCGGCTCAGCGAGCGGCGCATCTCTGCCGACGCCACCGCTCTCGGTGCAGCAGCGACGACGAGTCCAACCGGAACCGTTCCGGCGAACACCGGCGAGATCGCCATCATGCGCGTGCCGTCGCTGAACCACCAGAGCGACACCGTGCCCGCGCGGACGTTGCCGACCCTGTCGGACAGCCCCTCCGGCGGCGTCCACGTCGGCAATTGGGCGGGACGGAGGATCGGCCAGTCGGAGTGCGCGATGACGCGGTAGTTGCCGTGATCGGCCACGACGAGCAGCAGTCCGTCGTCGGCCGACACACGCGCCGAGTCACCGGCGCGCCAGACGAAGTCGCGCAGCACGTTGCGCGCGACGACGTACGGGATCGACGTCTGCGCCGTGGATGCGGCGAGCTGCTCTACGGTGTCCGCCTGCAGTGCCGTGCTCGCGCCGTGAGCGACTGCAGTAAGTCGCTCACGGTAGATCGCCTCCGCCTGCCTGCCCCCGTTCACCACGAGCGGGACGATCATGAGGGCGGTCGTCAGCGCGACGAGCGCCGAGCAGACGAGAATGATGCGCGTGCGGAAGCGCAGGGTGGGCGTGCGCATTGCCATGAAGAGGAGCGCACACCATCGGCGGCGCCGCTCCCGATAAGTGGAGTACGAAGCGGTGCCTGGAGTGTAGATGGCGCAACCAGACTCGAGTTATCATCCGTGTAACGGGCAGGTATCAGACGGAGGCCCGTCCGCTTTTTAACTACCGCTCGGCCTGGCTCCTTAGACGACGGTTCATCCGCCCAATCCGCTCCTCTGAACAGCCGCTCGGACCGGCTCCTCAGACGAAGGTTCATCCGGATGCGGCGGAAACGCGGATGGGGCGGAGCTGCCCGGCGACCGTCCAACGCGCCAGGACCGGGAGCTTTGATGGCTGCGGGGACAGAGCGCTGCGCTAAGACTGGCCCCGCTTTGGGCTTGGTCCCCAGTCGGAGCCGTATTCGGCGCAGCCCCAAAGCATCATCTGTCTGATCCGCCTCTCCGCCGTATCCGGATGAACCTTCGTCTGAGGAGCCAGCCCGAGCGGCTGTTGAGCTGATGAAGCGAATGAGCGGATGAAGTGGATGAAGCGGATGAAGCGGATGGACCTTGGGCTGAGGAGCCGGGCCGAGCGGCTCCTGTTATGGCCCGGGCTGCGGCGCCCCCTGTGGCTGCTGCTGCTGATCGTCCTGCTGCCGCGGGCGCAGCTTGAGCTGCTGGCCGAAGTTGCGCGACACGGTGATGAACAGCCCGCGCTGGCCGAAGTGCTGCTCGCTGAGCTCGATGACGCGCCCGTCGGCGCTGCGGTAGCCCCACTTCATGAGATTGAAGGGATCGGCGACGCGCAGCGACACACTTCCCTGATCCCCCCACAGCTTGCGGCGCAGCGCGACGTTCATGAAGACGAACGCGCTCTGCGAGCCTCCCTCCGTGGCGGTAGGAGCGCGATAGTTGGCGAAGAGCTGCGCGTCGGTGACCGGCGAGAGCTTCCACGTCGCGTTGGCGCGCAGCGACCAGACGGTGGCGCGCGTGGAGAGATCGGTCGTGAGGTTCGACGCGTTGCTCGTGTAGCGCCACGCGCTCCCGCCGCCGAACAGGGTGAGCGGGCCGTTCCGGTAGGTGAGGTTGAGATCCGACCCGACCGTCTCCGTGCTCGCGACGTTGTCGAAGGTGCTCAGCGTGACGCCGCTCGTGTCGACGAGCTGGATGTAGCGCACGGCATGCGCCGTCCGGCGCAGATACGGGTTGAGCTGGATGGAGCCCCAGGCGCGCGTCTCCGTGAGTCCGAGCTCGAACGCGTCGGTGTACTCGGGACGCAGATCCGGATTGCCGCGGAACTCGTGGCGTGCGTCGCTGCGAAAACCGATGGGGCTGAGCTGGAACGGATTGGGACGGCTGATGCGGCGCGAGTAGCTCACCTTCGCCTGGCGCATGTCCGTGAGGTTGTACGACACGATCGCGCTCGGGAAGGCGCTCGCGTAGCGCGTGTCGTACTCCTGATTCACGGAGGGGAGAGTGAAGCGCGTGGTGGCCTGCTCGAGCCGCAGCCCGCCCTGCGTCTGCGCCTTACCGATCTGCTGCGAGAAGACACCGTAGACGGCGCCGATCTGCTCGCGGTAGTCGAAGCCGCTCGCGCGCGGCGCGTTGGGGACGTACGTGCCCGACGTGGTGTCGAGATACGCCGCGCTGAACGACTGCACGTCCGAGCGCAGTGTCCCCTTGAATCCCGTCTCGAGCTTCCTGCCGGCGCCGAAGAGATGCGTGTAATCCGTCTGGAGATTCCACGACGGCGTCCGCTCCTTCGTGCTGTCGTGCTCGCGCGGCGGCATCTGGGTCCCCGTGGACGCATCCGCCTGGTGCAGGACGCCGTACAGCTCGTTGTCCCCCGCCCATCGGTTGGAGGAGTAGCGCAGCTCGGTCGAGAACATCGGCGTGGACGAGTTCACCACGCGCCGGAAGGCGACGACGTAATCCTGCGAGAGGCTATGGCCGATCTGGTCGCTGGACTGATCGAACAGTCCGATCACGTCGCGCGTGCCGTTCAGGTTGGTGTACGCCGTCGTGTTGATCCGGTGGAAGCGTCCCCCCGAGAGCATCGCGTCGGCGGAGAGGGCATCGCGCTCGGTGAAGCGATACTCCGAGCGGAAGGTCATGTTTCCGAACTGCGGCTGTCCCGTTCCGGCGGAGCGTCCTTCCACGAACGCCGGAACGGGCACGACGAGATTCGTCCGATCGGAGGAGCCGGTGAACACGCGGCGGTCGCGGAACATGCTCCCCGAGAGATACAGCGTGAGCGGTCCCGACTGCCGGCCCACGTTCGCCGATCCGTTGACCTGCCCGGTCGTCCCGGTGGCTGCGGTGAAGCCGCCGCTCAACCCGGCGTCGGTCTCCTGATTGAGGACGATGTTGATGATCCCGGCCGTGCCCTCGGGGTCGTTCTTCGCCGAGGGGTTCGTGGCCACCTCGACGCGCGAGACGGCGCTCGCGGGGAGCTGGGTGAGGAACTGCGCGAGCTGGTCTCCCTTGAGCGGCGACGAACGGCCGTTGATCTGGACGACGACGTTCGTGTTGCCGCGCAGGCTGACGTTGTTGTTGCCGTCCACCTCGACCGAGGGGACGTTGCGCAGCACGTCCACGGCCGTGCCGCCGCTCGCGGTGGCCATGTTCTTCGTGCTGTAGCTGTTCCGGTCGGGGGCGATGGTGACCTCCTCGCGCTCGGCCGTCACCGTCTGTCCCTCGAGCTTGGTGGCGACTTGCGAGAGCGTGAGCGTGCCGACGTCGACCAGCGGACGCTCGGCGGTGATCGCGATGTCGGCGCGCGCCAGCGGCGCGTAGCCGAGTGCGCGCACGCGCAGCACGTAGCGGCCGATGGGAAGGCCGTCCACCTGGAAGGAGCCGTCGGCGCGAGGGAGCGCGCCACCCGCGAAGGCCGTGTCAGTCGCTCGGCGCACCGTGATCGAGCCACCCGTGATCCCGCGCCCACTGCCGGCCTCGACGAGGCGGCCGCGGATCTCTCCCGCACCGCCTGCCGCGCGCGGTCCCGCAGTGGGCGTCATTTGCCCCTCCGCGCCGCGCGCGACGCCGATGAGGATGGCGAGCGCCGGCAGAATGAGGAACGCGCGACTGCGCGGTACGAGACGGGAGAGAGAATGCATCATGAAAGATGGACCGGGTGAACGACTCGCCTACTGGACGATGCCTCTGACAGGGGTTCCTTACATCTGCATTTGTTGCGGGCCCGTCGTTCTTAGACGCACGACGCCGCCAGAAGGTTGGCGGGGGGGGCGGAACACGACCGGGGTTCGATGCGATCCTCGCGCTGCGGTGCGGGACGTATTGGGCACCGGAGCTCGATCGGACGACGTTTGCGTGTCTATGTGACGTAGTCGTCGTATCGTCGCGCTGTTGGTACGGGCTCGGCGAGCGGATGGTAGGAAAGAGAAGGCGCTGCCGCCTGACACCACGGGCGACTAAAGAAGAAGCCCGGCCAGATCGCTCCGGCCGGGCTTCTCTCGCCTCACGACTCGACGCTACTTGATGCCGGTGCGGACTTTGAAGAGTACGTCGGCGATCGCTTCCGGCTCGCGCTTCGCATCGATGTCGTCGGTCTTCTCATCGAAGCGATACCACTGGGTGATCAGCGCACGATACTCCTCCGGCGTCTTCGGAAAGATGCCGCCCTTGTTCTTCGCCAGCTTCTCGTGGCAGTAGAGATAGCCCTCGACGAAACCGAGTTGTCATCATGCCCTTCGTTGCTGGCTTGCCGCCAAACCAAGCCGTCATTCCCCCAGTGCCGGCCAGGTGCCGGCGCTCGCTCAAGTACGAAGAGGTGTACCTGCATGGCGATGACTCGGTGTCCGATGCGACGGCTGGCATCGCGCGGTACGTCACGCTCTACAACTCGCGCCGGCCGCACTCGAGCTTGAACGACCGCGCCCCCGCTGAACCTGTACAGAGAAGCGGAGCCACTTCACTTCCGCTTCCCTCGGTGAAACGTCGTCTCGGTGATGCCGTGCCGGCGGCACAGCTCCGCGATCTTGGCCCCTGCCTCGTGCTCGTGCAGCACGCCAACAATCCGCGCTTCGGTGAATCGACTCTTCCGCATCAGTCCTCTTCGGGTCGAGGACTGACATAAGACCTGGATCAGCTTCCGGGGGTCACGTCACCGGTTATTCCGTCATACTTTTGATGGATCGGCCTTGAGGTGCAGTTTCAAGGGCCGACAGGAGGTCGTGCGTGTGAGGATGCACGTTTAGACGAGCGCACGCGAGCACGATCGCACGGAGATATCTCCTCGTCCGCACGGAGCATGAGATATCTCTGCACTAGCTTGCGCACCGTCGAGCGTTGGGGACGGCGATATCTGCGGGTGCCTGGGGCGCGGGCCTGCGAGCCTACTCGGGCGTGGCGTGCTCGTCGGCCGCGAGGTACCGATCCACACACTGGCGCGGCGTGACGACCGTGATCCCGCGCCAGCCACTCACGCGGAGCAAGTGCTTATCGCCTGACACGATCAGCGGCGTCCGCGCCGCGAGCGCGCATGCGAGGAATTTGTCATCGTCCGGATCAGCCGATACCCGCTCCGCGCGTTCGGGCGCATCGACGATCGTCGCAGTCTGCGCGAGTAGGGTGATGATCGAGTCCAGTGGGGCCGCGAGCGCCGTGTAGCGCGCCGCGAGCTCCGCGCCCGCCTCGTGGTACTCGGCGAGGATGGCCGGCGAGAGCACGAGTGCGAGCCGATCGTCCTGCCACGCCGTCAGCAGCCGGCCCGGGACCCCGCCGAAGAAGATCCCGGAGAGGAGCACGTTGGTGTCCAGGATGACGCGCAGCGGCGTCGAGCGCGACACGGGAGCGATCACGCGTGACGACTCGGACTTACTTCGTCCTGCTGGCGCGACCGCGGACCGTGGCGACCGCCTTCGTCACGTCGCTCCGTCGCAGTCCGCGCTGCTTCGCGGCCTTCCGAGCCTGCTGGACGAGCGCCGTGAAGTCCCCCTTCGCGGGGGGTTGTAGGACTTTGAAGATTACGACGTCCTTGTCGCCGAGCACGACGAATTGCGCGCCGGCCTTGAGCCCGAGGCGCACCCGGATCTCCTCGGGGATGACGACCTGGCCCTTGGACGACAGGGTGGTAGTGGCGGCTTCGCTCATGGTGGCTCCGGTAAGAGTCTTACTGGTAAGATCGCGCTCGGTAGGGCGCGACGCAAGGCGAAATGCCACCCTCCGGGTCAGTCACCTCGACCCTGGAGCTCGTCTTCCCGGAGTTCGAGTCCCTCTTCGCCCAGATCCAGAAGCCGACGCCCCTGGCGATCCTGGAGGCCTTCCCGGGGCCCGCCGCGCTCAGCGCCGCGCCCAAGCGAAAGGTGCGGGCCGTGCTCGAGAAGGCGAGCCGCAACCATCTGGGCGGCGACACCTACGACCGGCTCGTGAGCGCCGCCGAGGCGACCCTCGGGCTCCCACTGGCGCAGGGCGCCCCGGCGCGCGAGCTGCCGCTCGTGGTCGCGCAGATCCGGATGTTCGCCGCGCACCTGAAACAGGTCGAGGACGAGATGGTCGCGATCCTCAGGCAGCTCCCCGAGGCGAAGTTCCTGCTCACGATCCCCGGCGTCGCCGAGGTCACCGCGGCCACCTTCCTCGGCTGCGTCGGCGACGTGCAGGTCTACGAATCGTCGAAGCAGATCCTGCGGCTCGCGGGCCTCTCGCTGGTCGAGGCGTCGAGCGGCACGCGGAAGGGGCGCGAGCGCATCTCCAAGCGGGGCCGCCCGGTGCTGCGGCGCTACGCCTACCTCCTCGCCCTCCGCTGCGTGCAGAAGAGCGGCTTCTTCCGGAAGGAGTTCGAGGCGATGGTCGAACGCAACGGCGGGGTGAAGATCAAGGCCCTGACGGCACTGAGTCGCGACGTGCTCCGCATCCTGTACACCGTCGCTCGCGAGCGGCGCGACTTCGTCCCCGTGCACGTCCCGGCGGACGCGCGGTGGGCGACGACCCTCCCGGCCACGACGGAGGGTGACGCCGAGCCCAGGGCATGATAGGTTAGGCACAGGAACCGGCCCCGGGACATCGGGGCCGCCGCGCAGCAGTACCGGCGGGCTGGGATACAGAGCCGAAGTCTTCTCGGAGCGGACGTGCGGTGGGCGAGGTCAGCTTCGCCCACCGCACGTGCCGGCTCCCGACGCTTGAGTGCGCTCCCCAGCCAGTCGTCCGATGGAGTCTCCAACAACGGGGTGTTGAGGGGCGGAGTCGTGCAGCACCGCTGCCTCCGAAGTCGTGACAGGATCGAGGTACACGGACCCGGCCGGCGCGCGGCGTTGCTTGAGAACTGAAC
>CAYTKA010000006.1:0-41432 GCA_964438255.1 uncultured Gemmatimonadaceae bacterium
GCTTCGACACCAATGCAAAGCGCCACTCAATGAGTGGCGCCTCGTGCTGACCGTCCGACTGTCCGACTGTCCGACTGTCCGACTGTCTGACTGTCTGACTGTCTGACTGTCCGACTGTCCGACTGTCCGACTGTCCGACTGTCCGACTGTCCGACCATCCTACTGTAGTGTGAACTCGTAGCGTTCCTTCACCGGATAGTTCGAGCTGCGCAGCGTGGCGACGGCGACGTACTTGCCACTCGGCAGGGACTTCTCGGCACTTTCCTCGAAGCGCATCGTCTCGCCGCCGTCGAGCAGGCGATTCTGGAGCACCTGCGTGAACAGGCGACCGTTGCCCCAGCGGTACACCTCGTGTCCCGCGGAATCGACGACGGTGAAGTCGTATTCCTGGCCGCTCGGGAACTCGAGCTCGACGCTCTTCTTGGTTGGGTTCGTGAGGTGCAGCGCGAAATCGATCGTCTTCTGATTCGCGCGGACGTGGAAAGCGCTGGTGATGGGCGTCGGTCCGTTACGACTGGTCGCGACGCGCTTGCTGCTCAGCGTGTGTGTGGCTGCTGCGTCCGAATGCGAGCGGGTACCGCAGGCGAGGGCAACGGCTCCGGCGAGGAGCAACGGAATGAGAGGACGCGAGCTCATTTGTCAACTGACCAGAAACGCAGGGCGAGGGTCGGGGGAGCGGGCGTCCGCTCGCACGTCCAACCGGCGCGGAAGTTATCGCCATCTTGACGAATACTCAACTTGAACCGTCACACAGAAGTTGTGACGCTGGCTACACTTGCGACCTGCGCACAACGCTTCGGGGCATGTTCGGTTCGGGCGCCCAAATCGCTTGCGAAAAATTTCACAAGCGCTAGATTCCGCCGCGCGATGACAGGGACGCCGGCCGGAACGCCCGAAGGAAAGGGATCGACCCGCCCGTCCGAGGTCGAGGACAGGGGGACGTCGGTCGGAGAGTACGCCGGCCTCGGGCTCCAGTTCGCCATGGCCATCATCGTGTTCCTGTACGCGGGGCAGTGGCTCGACCGGAAGCTCGGCACGGCGCCATGGATGCTCCTCGTCGGAGTGTTCGTGGGCGCGGGAGGGGGCTTCTACAGCATGTATCGAAAGCTCATGGCGGCGCAGGCGCGCGAAGAGGCGGCGAAAGCCGCTCGCCGTGCCGAGCAGAGGCGGCCATGACCGGTCGGACGGCTGGTGGTCGCGCGGTCGCGCTCTATGCGCTGGCCTGTGTAGTGCTGATCGGCCTCGCCGGAGGGGTGTTCGTAGCCCTGCTGAGCACGGGCGCGGAGCGTCGCGCGGTGCTGGCGAGCGCCGCGGTCGCGCTGGTGGTCCAGCTGCTCGCGTTCGCGATCGCCAGGTTGCTCGCGACGAGCGGGCACGGCATCGCGGGATGGGGGCTGGGTGCGGTGATCTGCCTGGCCGCGCTGGTGATCTTTGGTTTTGCAAGCCGGGCACTCGGTCTGCCGTCGAACGCGGCACTCCTGAGTCTCGCGACGTTCTTCTTTCTGACTGAACTGATCGAACCGCCGCTGCTCAACGTATGAAGACTGGTGCCCTTCTTCTCGCCCTGACGCTTGCGGGCACGTCGCTTGGCGCGCAGCCCACGACGGCGCAGGCCGAGTCGACGTCCATCCCGTCGGCGGCAGCGATTGCCGCGTACTCGCGCGCGCCGCATGAAGAGCCGGCCGGCTCGTGCGCCGAGCATGATCCGGCGGACATCATCACCCCGCACATCACGGACTCGCACTGCCTCGAGGTTCCGGGATTCCCGAAGTTCTGGGAGCCGCACGAGATGGTGCTGCCCCGCTGGGCGCCGATCCACGTCGGTGGGCTCGAGATCGATCTGTCGCCGACGAAGCACGTGGTGATGCTGCTCGTCGCGGCGGTGCTCGCCTGCATCATCCTCATCACGGCGGCGCGGAAGCACGCGTTCCAGTCGCGGTCGGAGGGCAATCCGCGCGGCTTCGCCGCCGGCATCGAGGCGATGGTGCTCTACATCCGCAACGAGGTGGCCATCCCGAACCTCGGGCATCACGGCGAGAGGTACGCGCCGTTCATCCTCTCGCTGTTCTTCTTCATCCTCATCGCGAATCTGCTCGGGCTGATCCCGTTCGGCTCGACCGCCACCGGTAACGTCTCGGTGACGGCGACGCTGGCGATCATCACCTTCTTCGTGGTCGAGGCGGCCGGCGTTCGCGAGCAGGGGCTCGGCTATCTCAACACGATCTTCTACTGGAACAAGGATCTGCCGCTGGCGATGCGGATTCCGATGTTCTTCATCATGACTCCGGTGGAGATCATCGGGAAGTTCACGAAGCCGTTCGCGCTGACGATCCGTCTGTTCGCCAACATGACGGCGGGTCACATCGTGGTGCTCGCGTTGATCGGGCTGATCTTCGCGTTCCACAGCTATCTGCTCGGCGTGGCGCCGCTGCTGATGGCGGTGGCGATCATGATGCTCGAGCTGTTCGTCGCGTTCCTGCAGGCATTCATCTTTTCGCTGCTGGCGGCGGTGTTCATTGGCCAGATCAGAGAGGCGCATCACTAGCGCTGCGCGCCACTCGGCGAGGAGTTGACAAGTGATGTGTAGTTCGGGACGCGGGTTCGCCCTCCGCGCACCGCGTACCTGATCGAGTGATCAGGGAAGTCCGCTGAGACCCGGGTCTCGCTGGCGGACGGCGACCGATGCACGGGTCGCGGGCGCTGTTGTCTCACGTTCAGCACTAGTGGAGATAGATCCATGGTTCACACGATCCTTCCGCTTCTTCAGGCTGCTGCCGATACGGCGGCGAGCGCGCGCGGCATGATGGCTGTCGGCGCCGGACTCGGTGGTGGTCTCGCCGTCATCGGTGCCGGGCTCGGCATCGGCCGCATCGGTGGGCAGGCCGTCGAAGGGATGGCGCGTCAGCCGGACGCTGCGGGCCGCATCCAGACGGCCGCGCTGATTCTCGCCGCGCTCATCGAGGGTGCCGCGCTGTTCGGTGTTGTCGTCGCGTTCCAGATCCAGGGCAAGATCTAACTACGTTCGACAGGCCGACTCCCCGGGGGGCCGGCCTGTCGCCCCATCTCTGATTCTCGAGTCTCCGATGCGTACCCTGCTTCGCTCGATCGCGCTGATCGCCCTCACCGCCACCCCTGCACTCGCGCAGGAGGCCGCCCACAAGGCCGACCTGCTGTCGCCCAGCTACGGGCTGATGGTGTGGACGCTGATCATCTTCGTCATCCTGCTCGGCGTGCTGACGAAGTTCGCCTTCAAGCCGATCACGGCGGCGGTGGAAGCCCGCGAGCAGGCGCTGGAGGCGGCGATCGCGGCGGCGAAGCGCGATCGCGAGGAAGCGGCGCAGGTGCTCGCGCAACATCGTGCCGCGCTGGATGCGTCGCGCGCCGAGGCGCAGAAGATCATCGTCGACGCGCGCGAGGCGGCCGAGCGCGTCCGCACCGAGCTCGTCGAGCGGGCGCACGCCGAGCACGCGCAACTGCTGGCGCGTTCGCGCGCCGAGATCGCCGCCGAGAAGGCCGATGCGATCGCCGAGTTGCGGCGCGAGGCGGTGGAGCTGGCAATCGCTGGCGCGAGCAAGGTGATCGAGAAGAATCTCGACCAGCCGACGAACCGGCAGCTCGTGGAGAGCTTTCTCTCCAGCGTGACGCCGGCTGCCGTGAAGGCGAGCCGCTAGAGCGATGCGCGACACGACGATCGCTCGGAACTACGCCGAGACGCTGCTCGAGCTGGCACGCAAGGCGGATGACCTGCGCGGCTGGGGCGCGATGTTGAACGACGTCGCCACGTCGATGGAGCAGAACGAGACGTTGCGGTTGTTCCTCGAGTCGCCCCGAATCTCGGCCGCGCAGAAGAACGCCGTGCTCGCGACGGCCCTTCAGGACCGGATGCCGCGGCTGATGGTGCGGTTTCTCCAGTCGTTGGTGAAGAACCGACGGCAGATGCTGCTCCCCGAGATCGCGCGCGAGTACATGGACCTCGTGGACGCGGCGGAGGGACGCATGCACGCACGCGTGACGGTCGCGATGGAGCCGACGGACACCGAGCGGACCGGGATTGCCAAGCGCCTCTCGCAACTGTTCGGCAAGGACGTCGTGCCGAACATCAGCGTGGATCGATCGATCCTTGGCGGGTTGGTCGTGCACGTGGGCGATACCGTGCTCGACGGCTCGGCGCGGAAGCGGCTCCTGACGTTGAAAAAGAGGATGCTTACGGTAGGGCCGTGAGCTGTTCGCGGTGAACCGTCTATCGTTCACGGCGAACGGTTCCCGGTCTGTCGACGGAATCTGCACGTCCGCATAATAGGTACGGAGGTACGAACGCCCCTCCAACCCTATTATCGCATGACGCGGGTCTCGCATCGCGTGCGGGCCCTACAACAAGCACAAATTCCCCGTGGTTGGTCCGCGCTCCATGGAGATCATGGCGACGCAGGGACATGCGGTCGTGCAGCCCGACGCGCCGATCGTCGGCAGCACGGGACGGATGTACGACAACTACATCAACGACCTGCGCAACAACCTCGCGCCGGTGATCGACGAGCTGGACGCGCGTGGCATCATCGACCGACGCCGGTTGGGCATTGGTGGCCACTCATACGGCGCATTCGGTACGGTGAACGCGGTGGTGAGCACGCCGTTCTTCAAGGCCGGAATCGCCGCCGACGGCAACCACAATCGCACGCTGACCCCTACAGGATTCCAGAGCGAGCGCCGCGATTTCTGGGAGGCGCGCGACACGTATCTCCAGATGTCGCCCCTCCTGTACGCCGATCGACTGCAGGGGGCGCTGCTCATGTACCACTCGATCGAGGACCAGAACACGGGGACCGATCCGCAGAACTCGATCCGTCTCTTCCACGCGCTGCGCGGGATGGGCAGGCGGCGGCGCTGTACATGTACCCGTACGAGGACCACGGCCCGCGCATGCAGGAGACGTTGCTCGATCAGTGGGGGCGGTGGATCGCGTGGCTGGATCTGTACATGAAGAGCGCGGGGAAGGGCTCGGCCGACGAGAGGGTCGCGGCCCAGAACTGAGGGCGGTAGCGCGTTCGGCCTTACCGCCTTACCGCCGCACCGCGATATTTCCCCCGCTGCGCCGCGGGTGCGCTCCTTGCACCCGCAGCGTCCCACTCCGACTCGCGCGCTACACCCACCATGAAAGTCATCATTCCCCTGGCCGGCAAGGGAACGCGGCTCCGCCCGCATACGCACCTCGTGCCGAAGCCCATGCTGAAGATCGCCGGCAAGCCGGTGATGGATTACATCCTCGAAGACCTCGAGACGCTCGGTAACGTGGAGCAGGTCATCTACGTGACGGGGCACCTCAAGGAGAAGGTGGAGGAGCATGCCCGTACGAAGTTCGCCAAGCTTCCCGCCGTGTTCGTCGAGCAGAAGGTGCAGGATGGAACGGCCGGCGCGGTGAAGCTCGCACAGCCGTACGTCGAACAGGACGTGCTCATCATCTTCGTCGACACGATCTTCGAGACGGACCTCTCCGTCATCAAGCGCACAAGCGCCGACGGGATCATCTGGACGAAGGAGGTCGAGGATTACCAGCGCTTCGGCGTGGTCGTGACGGACAAGGACGGCTACATGACGAAGATCGTCGAGAAGCCGGACACGCCGATCTCCAAGCGTGCGAACATCGGGCTGTACTACGTCAGGAACTGGACGCTGCTCTACGAGGGAATCGATCACGTCCTCAAGCAGCCGCCGAACAAGGGCGAGTACTTCCTCACCGACGCCTTCCAGTACATGATCGACAAGGGCGCCAAGTTGGAGGTGATCGACGTCGAGGGATGGTACGACGCGGGCAAGCTCGACACGCTGCTCGAGACGAACCGCATCGTGCTCGAGAAGGGGAAGGCACGAAAGCCGGCGTCGATCCCGGCAGGCGTGACGATCAAGGATCCCGTCTACATCGAGGACGGGGTCACGCTCTCGAAGTCGACGATCGGACCGAACGTGACCATCGGTGCGGGCAGCAACATCGACGGTTCGACGCTCACCGACACGATCATCGGTCGGAAGTCGAAGGTGAAGGGGGCGACGCTCAGGAACTCGCTCATCGGCGACGACGTGACGATCGAGGGGCTCAGGGGAGAGCTCACCGTGGCGGATCACTCGGAGATTCGTGCAACGTCGTGAACCGTAGATCGACGCTGCGGTTATCCGATCGTCGCCGCCTCGGCGGCTGCCACAAGGACGGTGAGCGCGCGCGCGACGCCGAGTGAGCCGTCCGTGTTGTCGAACCACTCGGCGGCGGTGTGCACCCCGCCGCCGCGACCACCCGCGCCGATCGCGATCGCGGGAATGCCGAGGCTGATGGGGACGTTGGCGTCGGTCGAGGCGGTCACGAGCTCGGGGATCCGGCCGATGGCCTGCGTCGCCGCGGCCGCGGCGCGCACGAGGGAATGCTCGCGTGACAGCTCGCCGCACGGGCGATCACCAATGGCGGTCACGTCGACGGTGAGCGGGGTCGTGCCGGGCGCGCGGCGCGCATTCTCCTCGCGCGCTGCGGCACGCACCGCGTGTCGCACCTCAGCGGTGCATTCGTCGAGCGTGGCAGCGGACGAGGAGCGAAGGTCGACCTCGAGCCATGCCTCGTCGGGAATGGTGTTGACGCTCAGCCCCCCGCCGATGCGGCACACGGAGAGTGTCGTACGCGGCACGCGAGGCAGCGGCATGGCCGCGAGCTTGGCCGCCGCGGCGCCGGCCGCGTGAACCGGGTTCGGCACGCCGTACGCCGCCCAGCTATGACCGCCTGCGCCGCGGAAGGTGACGCGAAAGCGCCGCGCACCGAGCGCGCGATGGACGATGCGGTCGTCGCCCGCGCCGTCGAGCGCGATGCAGGCCGCCGGCATGGCGTCGAGTCGAGAGAAGAGATGCTTGGCGCCGCGCAAGTCACCTGCCCCCTCTTCACCAACCGTGGCGGCGAAGACAATCGGCCGCCGTGTGCGCACGCGCGTGCCGTCGATCACTTCGGCGAGAGCGAGCATTGCCGCGAGCCCGCGCGAGTTGTCGACGATACCGGGACCGGTGATGCGCTGTCCGTCGCGCGCGACGTCCACGGTGGTCCCCTCGGGGAAGACAGTATCGAGATGCGCGCAGACGACGACGGGCAGCGCGGCCGCTTCGCCGTCGCGCACGCCGAGCACGTTGCCGGCGCCGTCCGTACGGACGCCGCGCAAGCCGAGCGCGCGGAAACGCGTCGCGATCGCGGCAGCGCGTGCGCTCTCACCGCCGGTGGGCGACGGAATCTCCGAGAGGGCGATCTGCGTGCGCAGCACGCGCTCGTCCAACGAGAGCAACCGCGCTCTGGCCGGCGCGAGTCGGTCGAAGAGCGCCGGCACGTCGAGTGGATCTACGACGGCCGGTACATCGAGCGCGGAGTCGCGGACGGCGGTGCGCATACGCTATCTATGGCTCGCGGATGGCCCTCCGCGCAAGTTCCCACGCGCCCGTCGGGCTCAGCGGCGCCGCCCGGTATGCTTCACCGATGATCGAACCCGTCAAGGCTTCACGCATGGCCGGACCTTCGCGCCCTCGTCTCGGCAGGAACGTCTACGCGCTCGCCGCCGTCAGCTTTCTCACCGACGTGTCGAGCGAGATGATCTATCCGCTCCTTCCGGTCTTCCTCACCAGTGTTCTCGGCGCGAATGCGAGCTTCATCGGTGCGATCGAGGGTGCGGCGGAGACGACCGCGGCGCTGCTGAAGCTGGCGAGCGGCTGGTGGTCGGACCGCGTGCGCAAGCGAAAGCCGCTCGTCGTGCTCGGCTATGGTATCGCGACGGTCGCCCGTCCTCTCGTCGCGATTGCTCGATCGGCGACGCAGGTGCTGCTCATCCGCGTCGCCGATCGCGTGGGGAAGGGAATTCGCAATTCTCCGCGTGACGCGCTGATTGCCGAGTCCGTCGATCCGAGCATCCGTGGCCGCGCGTTCGGCTTTCATCGCGCGGCCGATAATGCCGGCGGCGTGCTCGGCCCGCTGATCGCGTTTGCCGTCCTGACGTGGAAGATCGCCGAGCTTCGCACGGTGTTCTGGCTGGCTGCGATCCCGGGCGTGTTGTCGTTCCTCGTGCTCGTCCTGTTCGTGCGCGAGATCCAGCGCGCCGACACGGCACCGGTGCGCGGCAGACCCGACCTCACCCAGCCCCTCGGCGCGCGATTCTGGAGCGTGATGGTCGTCATCTTTCTCTTCACGCTCGGCAACTCGACGGACGCGTTTCTGCTCCTGCGGGCGAACCAACTCGGCGTGCCCGTGGCGCTCGCTCCCGTCTTGTGGGCGGCGCTGCACGTGGTGAAGACCCTTTCGAGCACGCCGGGGGGCGCGCTCTCCGATCGCATCGGCCGCCGGCCGACGCTGATCGCCGGCTGGCTGCTCTACGCCGCGGTGTATTTCGCCTTCGCCCGCGCGACGGCCACGTGGCACGCGTGGGCGCTGTTCGGCGTGTATGGAATCTTCTTCGGACTCACGGAAGGGACCGAGCGCGCACTCATCGCCGACCTGGTGCCTCTCGCACGGCGCGGCACGGCGTTCGGGTGGTACTATCTGGCGATCGGCCTCGGTGCGCTGCCGGCGTCGCTCCTCTTCGGCTACGTGTGGGATCGCGCTGGTGCGCCGGTGGCGTTCGTGATGGGCGCGGGGTTCGCGCTCGCAGCGGCGCTCGGAATGACGATGGTCGCAGGACCGCGGGTGAACCGCGAGCCGTAAACCGTTCCCGCTGTCTCAACAGCACCGTCCCCCCGGTTTGTCATACCGCCGCGCCAGCGCATCGCGCGCGAACTCGTCGCGGGAAAGGGGCACGGCCCCAGGATGCGCGCAGCGCATGTGGTCCAGGTATCGCTCATAGTCCGGCGCGCCAATGATGCGGCGCAGGATGGCGGCAGTGCGGGCGAGGCGTTTGCGCACGGTGAGGAGAGCGCGGCGGGTCATCGCTGTGCCGTTGCCGGGTGGTGCCGTGACGAACAGAAGATGGCTCTCGCGCGGCGGGCCGTGCGCGCTTCACAGGAGAGGCCGGCGTGGCGATCGGAGGCAAAGGCTGGGCGACGCGGCGCATCGGCGCGATGGGGATTGCCGTGCTCACGTTGTTGAGCGGGGCACTCGGCGCACAGGAGCCGGCATCGCCCGCGCTGCCGCCGCACGACACATACGGCTTCGGTGTCGCACCACTGGGCTTCCTGTCGCGCTGGCGTGTCACGCCGGCGGTCGGCCTTCGGCTGCGTGCGAGCGGGGGCGTGGTGTCCTTCCAGTCGCCCGTTCCCGATCCGCTTGCCTGCAAGTTCAACTTCCTTGCCGACGGCGGGGTGCTGGCGGACGTCCGCGTCACGCAGCGCGTGGCGCTCGTGGCAGGTGCGCGATTGAATCACATCTCGAACGGCGGACGCGGGCGCGTCAATCCGGGGATGGACTCCCACATGCTCGAGGCCGGCCTCTCAGTCACGAGGTGAGTGTGCACCGTCGCTCGACGTCGCGCGAGCGGCGGCAGAGCGTCCGATGGTTCGCTCGAACAGGCCGAAGATACGCGTGTACTCGTCGGTCCACGACGACGGACGCACGAAGGCGTGATCCTCGACGGGATACGACGCCAGCGTCCAATCCTGCTTGCCGAGCTCGATGAGTCGCTGCTCGAGGCGGACGATGTCCTGATAGTGCACGTTGACGTCCACCATACCGTGCGCCATGAGCAGCGGCACACGCAGTCCCTCGGCAAAGTAAATCGGCGACGAACGCCGAAACGCGAGCGTGTCGTCCTGCGGGTGGTTGAGGATGTTCGACGTGTAGCCCTCGTTGTAGTGCGCCCAATCGGTGACGGACCGCAGCGCAGCGCCGGCGCCGAAATAGTCCGGTGCTGTGAAGAGGGCCATCAGCGTCATGAAGCCGCCGTAGCTGCCGCCGTACATGCCGATGCGGAACGCGGGAATGCCGTAGGTCTTCGTGAGCCACTTCGAGGCGTCGACCTGGTCCTGGAGATCGCGCCCGCCCATCCACCGGTAAATCGCCGTGCGCCAGTCGCGGCCATATCCCGCCGAGGCACGATAGTCGAGATCGAGCACGACGTAACCGTGCTGTGCGAGATACTGGTTGAACATGTATTCGCGCGGATACTCCGACCAGAAATTGCCGACGTTGTGCAGGTAGCCGGCCCCGTGCACGAAGATCACCGCTGCGCCGTTGGGCTGCGCGCCGATGTCGGCGGGACGATAGATGTGCGCGGGAACGCTGATGCCATCGGACGCGGGAATCTGCACGATCTCCGGCACGATCCATGGTCCGCGCAGAAACTCCGCGCTCGGCGACGTGGTCAGCCTCGCCGGTTCGGCGCCGGCGCGGTTCGCGACGAGATACAGATCGGGCGGGCGGTTGACGAACGAGTACACGTCGGCGAGCCAGCGGCCGTCCGGGGAGACGACCGGTGCATGTCCCCCGGATGCGGTCGTGACGCGCGTCCGTGCGCCGCCATTGACGGACATGCGATACTGCTGTTGCTCGAAGGGGGATGGCTCGTTCGTGGTGAGATAGAGCTCGCGCTGGTCCGGCGAGAGCTCGACGTTCAGCACCTCCCACTTGCCCTGCGTGAGCGGACGGATGTTCCCCCCTTCGGCCGCTGCCGAGTACAGCTGGGCGTAGCCTGTCGCCTCGGAGACGAACCAGAGGCGCCGGCCGTTGTCGTACCAACCCGCGCACGAGGAGCAAGGGCCGCCGACCCAGGCGCTGTCACGCAGCGTCTCCACGGTCGTGAACGCCGCCGTATCGCCGCGCACGCTGAGCAGCAGCCGCGACTTGTGGTTCTCAGGGAAGGCGAAGAGTGCGGCCCGCGAGCCCTCCTCGTTCCATCCGACGACCGCCACGCGACCAACGGCCGTCGAATCTGCGCCGAATACCGTGAGCGGTGTGGCCTTGCCCGACGGCAGCGAGATCCAGAGCACGCGCTGCTTCGAGACGGCGTCGCCGACCTTGGTCCGCACCTTCATGTTCTCGACGTACCCGCTCGCCGTGACGAACTGCGGCACCTCTGTCTGCCGCTGGTTCGATGCCGGTTGGCCGATCACCACGAGCGCGGCGCGGCCGTTCGGCGAGACGTCGATTCCGACCACACGCTCGCTCGCGCTGATGTAGATCGGCTGCAATCCCGCCGCGTCACGCGCCTTGCGCTCGGCGCGCGCGACGCTGTCGAGTGCCGCGCGGTCACGCACCACCTCGAACAGATCGCGTTGCTGCTGTTCGAGTCGCCCGCGCTGGCCGGCTGCCTTCGCCGAGTCCGCCGGCGCCGGGCCGGTGCGGATGTCGGACAGCTGCCGCGTCATCCCATCAGCGAGCGAGAGCGCGAAAGCGTTGTTGTCGCGCACGAAATACACGGTGCGCCCGTCGCTGGAGAAGCTGGGATGCGTCTCCTGCGCGACGGTCTGTGTGAGCCGTCGGGCGGAACCATCGCTCAGCCTGACGAGATAGATGTCGCCGTTCGCCTCGACGACCCGCCAGCGCCGATCGGGAGAACGCGGACCATCGGCGACGTACGGTGCGGCACTATCAGCCTGGGCGATCGTCAGCCGCTCGGGCTGTGCATTGACCTCGGCACGTACGCGATATTGACGCAACGGCTCGCGCCAATCGGTGCCCGGCGGATTCCACTGGAAGTAGATCCAGCGACCGTCCGCGCTCCAGCGCACGTTGGTCGGGGCGCGACCGTAGAGCTCGGGGCCGCGCATGATGTTCTTGATGCTGAAGTCGAACGCCGGCGCGGGGCTCTGCGCACCCAACGCCAGCGGAATGATCATCACGGAGACCAGAATGCGCCGCATGCAAGAGACGGGGGAGTTGTGAGTTGTGCCCAAAGGCGGCAACACGGATCACGCGGAAGACCGTACGGGTCCACCGGGATCTTTCGTTGCGGCGAACGTTGGCCCGTGCGTCGAGGCGTTGCGCGTCTTCGCCGCTTTAGCCGCTTACTGATGACACCCGGGCGTCAAACGGAATTTCTGTCGTGCGAACCGGTTTACCCCCACGCAGAATCGCCCACCATTCTCGCGCACTGTCCACGATCACCACGAGCACCGACAACAGGAAGAACGCTGCGACGGCGGCGTCGAGATAGTCGTTGGCGATCATGTGGCCGAGATCGCTCGGCGCGTTCACGCCGGGCGGCAACGTCCCCGTGATGCGCGCCGTTTGCAGCAGGTGCGCGTGCGCCAGGAAGCCGAGCTTCGGGAGGGGGGAATAGAGCTTCTCGAATCCCGCCGTCATCGTGACCACCGCGAGCCAGGCGAGCGGGATGATCGTGACGAACGCGTAGCGCGCCTTCCCCATCTTGATGATCACCGTCGTCGCCACGCACAGCGCGACGGCAGCCAGGAGCTGGTTGGAGATCCCGAACAACGGCCACAGTGAGTTGATGCCGCCGAGTGGGTCGATCACACCCTGCCAGAGGAACCAGCCCCACATGGCGACGAAGAGTGCGCTCGCGATCACGACGGCGGGCATGTACGCCGTGCGTCCGAACGGCGACCAGACGTGTTTTCCGACATCCTGAAGCATGAAGCGGCCGACGCGCGTGCCGGCATCGAGCGTCGTCAGGATGAACAGCGCCTCGAACATGATCGCGAAGTGGTACCACACGGCCAGCGCCTCCTGCCCGCCCAGCACGCGCGAGAAGATGTGCGCCATGCCGACGGCGAGGCTCGGCGCGCCGCCGGTGCGCGAGAGGAGGGATGATTCCCCGACGCTGCGTGCGAGCGTCTCGAGCTCGGCTGGCGTGACGACGAATCCCCAATTGGCCACGGCGGTCGCCGCGCTCTGCGCCGTCGTGCCGAGTGCAGAGCTGGGCGCGTTGATGGCGAAGTAGACACCGGGCGTGAGCGCACAGGCGGCGATCAGTGCCATCACGGCGACGAACGATTCCATGAGCATCCCGCCGTACCCCACGAGGCGTGCGTCCGTCTCACGCTCCAGCAACTTCGGGGTCGTTCCGGACGCGATGAGCGCGTGGAATCCGGAGATGGAGCCGCAGGCGATCGTGATGAACGCGAAGGGGAAGGGATTGCCGGCGAAGACCGGACCCGAGCCGTCGGTGAAGCGCGTGAGCGCGGGCATCTGGAGCGTGGGCAGCGCGATGAGGATCCCCGCCGCGAGCGCGACTACGACGCCGATCTTCACGAACGCCGACAGATAATCGCGCGGCGCGAGGAGCAGCCACACGGGCAGCACCGATGCCGCGAAGCCGTAGACCATGATCAGGAGCGCGAGCGCTTTGCCATTCAGCGTAAACGTCGCGGCAAGCTCGGGCTGCGCGGCGACCCAGCGGCCGGCGTAGAGCGCGAACGCGAGCAATACCAGACCGATGGCGCTCGCCTCGAGCACGCGGCCCGGTCGGATCCAGCGCATGTAGGCGCCCATCAGCATCGCGATTGGTATCGTGAGGCCGATCGTCACCGTGCCCCACGGACTCGCACGCAGCGCGTTCACCACGACGAGGGCGAGTACGGCGAGGAGCACGACCATGATCCCGAGCACGGCCACGGTTGCAGTGACGCCGGCCACCGGGCCGATCTCCTCGCGCGCCATCTGACCGAGCGACTTGCCGTCGCGGCGCATCGACGCGCAGAGCACGACGAAATCCTGGACCGCCCCGCCGAGTACGACGCCGACGACGATCCAGAGAATGCCCGGGAGATAGCCAAACTGCGCGGCCAGCGTTGGGCCGACCAGCGGGCCCGGGCCGGCGATCGCGGCGAAGTGATGCCCGAAGACGATCCAGCGGTTCGTCGGCACGTAGTCGCGGCCGTCGTCGAGACGGCGCGCCGGCGTCGGCCGCGCGTCGTCGAGCGCGAAGATCTTCGCGGCGATGAAGGCGCTGTAGAAGCGGTAGCCGATCGCGTAGGTGCAGACCGCCGCGACGAGGAGCCAGGCGGCGCTGACGGGCTCGCCACGCCGCAGCGCCAGCAGGGCGAGCGCACCAGCACCAGCCAGCGCGACCACAGCCCACAGGAGGGCAGAAAGGAGGCGGGTCGGCACCGAGGGGCTCCGGGCGAGGGAGGTGGAAGAAGACGGGGTCATGATCGCCAACTTGGAATCAGGTACGGGCAGGGTCAATGCAGACGTGCCGTCTGGCCGTCGGGCGCGGTCGCCCGGGTCCGGCCCGCCGTTTAGCTTTCGTCCACAACCTGCCACCCTGACCCGTGCGACGCCTCTACCGCCTGCTTCTCGCCCTTCTGCTGCCTCCGCTCGGGCTCGTCGCCTGCGCTGGCCAGCAGCCCTCGGAGAGTCCCGAGCCGAAGGAAGCGCCGGCGCGCCCCCTCGCTGCGCTGGTGGCTCAGCAGGTCATCGTCACCCCGACACACAGCCTCCGCGAGGTGGACCCGCTCGGTTGGACGGCGCAGATCCCACGCTCCCGCGAGTACCTGCGTGCGCTCGACGACGCGATCGCGGCCGAGTTGAGCGCGCGCGGTTTGGGGACGTCGTGGGTATATCCCCCCGCGCTCGTGCGCTCGGCGCGGGCGAACCCGTCGTACGCGGTCGACCCCTACGCACTCGCGGCGGGCCCCCTCAAGAACCCCGCGGTCGTGAGCGGCGCCCGACTCGGCGATCCGCTCGCCACGCAGCTCCGCACGATGGTCGCGCTGCAGGAGTCGGCGCGGCCCGTGCTCCTCCCGGTCGAGGTGCGCTTCGAGCGGGACAAGGACAAGCCGGGACAGGGCGTCGCCGTCCTGAGGCTCGCACTCATCGACGGCCGGCTCGGCGAGCTACGCTGGATCGGCGACGTGCGCAGCGATCCGTCGCCGACACTCTCCTCGGCGCTCGCGACGAGCCTCGCCAACAAGCTCGCCGACCTGATCACGGTCCGCTGAGACCGTTCTCACATATACCAATGGCAACAGCAGTCACGCTCATTCCCGGCGACGGCATCGGACCGTCAATCAGCAGCGCCACCGTGCGCGTTCTCGAGGCCGCCGGCGCCGACATTCAATGGGACATCCAGTACGCCGGTCAGGCCGGCGTCGCCAAGTACGGCGACCCGATCCCGGAGCAGACGCTGGACTCCATCAAGCGTACGCGCGTCGCGCTCAAGGGCCCCCTCGAGACGCCCGTGGGCGACGGATTCCGCTCGATCAACGTGGCGCTCCGCAAGACGTTCGATCTCTACGCGAACGTGCGACCGGCGTACACGATCATTCCCGGCCAGCGCTACGACAACATCGATCTCGTGCTCGTGCGCGAGAACACCGAAGGGCTCTACGTCGGGATCGAGCACTACATCAAGATGGGCGCGGATCCCCGTGCCGCGGCAGAATCGATGGCGATCATCACGCGCGTCGGCTCGGAGCGCATCGTCCGGTACGCGTTCGACTACGCGATGAAGCACGGGCGCAAGAAGGTCACCCTCGTGCACAAGGCCAACATCCTCAAGTTCTCCCAGGGGCTGTTCCTCGACGTCGGCCGGCAGGTGGCGCAGGAGTACGCGAACATCCAGTTCGAGGAAGCGATCGTGGATGCGATGGCGATGAACCTCGTGCTGAAGCCGGAGCGCTACGACGTCATCGTGACGACGAACCTGTTCGGCGACATTCTCTCGGACGAGATCTCCGGGCTCGTCGGCGGGCTGGGGCTTGCGCCGGGCGCCAACATCGGGCTCGGCGGCGCGATCTTCGAGGCGGTCCATGGCACGGCACCCGACATTGCGGGGAGGGGAATCGCGAATCCGAGCGCGCTCGTTCTCGCTGCCTGCATGATGCTCGAGTACATGAACGATGGGTTGCGCGCGCAACGCGTCCGCAACGCCCTCGAGACGACGATCCGCGAGCGGACGGCCGTGACCCCTGACCTCGGCGGTACGGCCACGACCGATCAGTTCACCGACGCGGTCATCGCGCACCTGTGAGCAGGCCGTGACGAGCGCGACGATCTTCCACTGCTCCGACCTCCACTTCGGCCACCCCGCCGTCCCGGAGCAGTATGAGGCGATGGAAGCGCTGATCGAGACGCGGCGCTACGACGTCGTGGCCATCTCGGGCGATCTGTCACAGCGCGCGCGGTCCGGGGAGTTCCAGCGCGCCCGGGCGTTCATCAAGCACAGCCAGGCATATAGCAAGGTCATGGTCATCCCGGGGAACCACGACGTGCAATGGTGGCGTGCGCCGCTCGGCTTCGGTGACGAGAACGCCCTGTTCGAGAATTACCGCAAGTACATCGACAAGGACATCGAGCCCGTACTGCACGTGCCGGGTGCGACGCTCGCCGGCCTGAACACGTCGCACGGTGTGATCCCGCAGACGCTCACCTGGCGGGTGCGGGACATCTCGATCATCGGCGTCGTGCGTCGCGCGCAGATCGAGCGGTTGCGGCGCGTCTTCGCCGAAGCGCCGCCGGACGATGCGCGCGTGATCGTCATGCACCACAATCCGATGAAGGGCGAGCTCTCGCAGCGCCACGGGCTCAAGAACACCACGCGTGCGCTCGGCGCGTTCGCCGACCTCCAAGCTGATCTCGTCCTCTGCGGGCACGATCACCAGGAGGCGGTGCACTTCATCGAGCACACGAAGAAGGGCACCGTCATCTCCACGGCCGGGACCGTCTCGAACCGCATGCGCGGGGGGCGGCCGTCGTCGGTCAACAGCATTCGCATCACGAAGGAGAGCATCGAGGTGTCCACGCTGGTCTGGTCCGCGTCCGACGTTGGCTTCGTCCCAGGGCCGGTGAAGTGTTTCGCACGTTGACGCGGTTGTTCCGCGGCCGGCGCGATCTCGCGCAGCTCGAGCTGGGCTTTCATGGCGGCACACCGCACAACGCCGAGGAGCTGCTGACGCGGCTGTGCGAGCTCGGGCTGCGGCGCATCACGCGCTGCCGGCTCACGCGCAACCGCAACGTGATGGTCAGCTTCGGGGGGAGCGAGCTGCGCGTGCACGAGGGCTACCTCGGCGCGCCCGAATCGGTGCTGCGCGCCATCGTCACCTTCGTCGAGGGACGGACGCGTGCGGAACGGCGTGACGCACAACGCGAGATCGTATCGTATCCCATCCGGTCGCCCCGCCCACCGTCGCGCCGCGAGCGCACGCATCCCGACGACGTCGAGATCGCGGCACAGCTCACTGGGTGGCACAGCCGCTACAACGAGCGCCACTTCCGCGGAGCGCTGAAGCCGATCGAGATCCGCGTGTCGCGCCGGATGAAGACGCGCCTCGGCCACTACACCGCGGCGATGGCCGGCGGCGAACGCGCAGAGATCGCAATCAGCCGCTCACACCTGCGCCGCCACGGGTGGCAGGAAGCGCTGCACACGCTGCTGCACGAAATGGTGCATCAGTGGCAGGACGAGACGGGGCAGACGATCGATCACGGCTCGGCGTTCCGCGCCAAGGCGCGCGAGGTGGGCATCGCGCCGTACGCGCGGCGGGTCCTGGCGACGAGACCCGGTCGTGCAGAAGGCGCGCAGACGGTCGGGCGCCGGGCTGCTCGGAAGGGCTAAGAACCAGAGGAGCGGTCAACCAACGACCGATGACCGCCGACCGACGAACCAACAAACACCGTCCCGCAACCGTGATTAGCCTGGTCTCCCTATGCTCGATTTCTACGACATCGACAGCGTTCTGAGCGAAGAAGAACGCGCCGTGCGGGACAGCGTGCGCCGCTTCGTCGACGAGCGCGTGCTGCCCATCATCGGCGACGCATACGTTCAGGGGCGGTTTCCGAAGGAGCTCATTCCCGAGATGGGAGAGCTCGGCGTCTTCGGCGCAAATCTCCCCGAGGAGTATGGCTGCGCGGGGCTCAACAACGTACAGTACGGCCTCATCATGCAGGAGCTCGAGCGTGGCGACTCCGGCGTGCGCTCCTTCGCCAGCGTGCAAGGCGCGCTGGCGATGTACCCGATCTACGCCTTCGGCTCCGAGGAGCAGAAACGGAAGTATCTGCCGAAGATGGCGGCCGGCGAGATCATCGGCTGCTTCGGCCTCACGGAACCGGACTACGGCTCCAATCCGAGCGGGATGATCACGATGGCCAAGGAGCAGCCGGACGGCTCGTGGATCCTCAACGGCGCGAAGATGTGGATCACGAACGGATCGACCGCGCACATCGCCGTCGTGTGGGCGAAGACCAACGGCGACAAGAGCGACACGTCGATCCGCGGGTTCATCGTCCCTACGGACAGCAAGGGCTTCAAGGCCAAGGATCAGAAGGGGAAGCTCTCACTGCGCGCGAGCGACACGAGTGAGCTCGTCTTCCAGGACGTCCACCTGCCCAAGGAGGCGATCCTCCCGAAGTCGGGTGGCCTCAAGAGCCCGCTCATGTGTCTCACGCAGGCGCGCTACGGCATCTCGTGGGGCGCGATCGGTGCGGCCATGGCGTGCTTCGAGGAGGCGAGCGACTACGCCAAGCAACGCATCATGTTCGACCGGCCGATCGGTGGCTTTCAGATCCAGCAGCAGCGCCTCGCCGACATGCTCACGGAGATCGTGAAGGCGCAGCTCGTGTCGCTGCACCTTGGGCGGATGAAGGACAAGGGCACCTTCACGCCGCAGCAGGTGTCGCTCGCCAAGCGGAACAACGTGAACATCGCGGCGGAGATCGCGCGCGAGGCGCGCCGTCTCCTCGGCGCGAACGGCATCCTGGCGGAGTATGCGTCGATGCGTCACATGGAGAACCTGGAGAGCGTGTACACGTACGAGGGCACGCACGACGTCCATGCGCTGATTCTCGGTCAGGCGATCACGGGGTTGAACGCGTTCAAGTGACTCGAGGCGCAAAGCGCCTCGAGTCATCCCGCAGGAGCGGCCGAAGGCCGCGAGTGTCGGGATCCTACCATATCGGTCGGCGTCTCGACCCAGACAATAGATCCCGACACTCGCTTCGCTCCTGCGGGATGACAGGCGCGCGGCGCTCCTGCTGGGTGACAGCACAAATCAGGCATCGGCTTTGCTTTGCTCTCAGGGACCCCTCAGGAGCAGCGCATGTCCGAGCATGGTAAGCGGCAGGAGCCGGGATCGATCGACGCGCAGACGGCCAAGGGAGCGCCGGCCGGCGCCCGGCAGCACGTGCGGGCGGGGACGGAGCAGGGCGCGGTCGCACGACCGGGCGGGGCGACGCAGAACTCCGGCGGCGCGCTGTCGAGCTACGACGAGGAAGAGCACGGCCACGGGCCGGGACGCGGCGCCGACTGACGCGTCGGGAGTCCGGCCCTACCTCTCCGATGCCCTCGCGTCTACAATTCTCGTGAATCTTTTCACATGAGGGCACCGGCGGTGAAGATTGCCGTCTGCATCAAGCGCACTCCCGACTCGGAGTCGCGCTTCAGGATCGCCGCCTCAGGGGCCGCGATCGACGAGACCGGGCTGAAGTTCGACATGGACGACTTTGCCGGCTACGCCGTCGAAGCAGCCCTGCAGATCAACGAGAAGGCGGGCGGGGGCGAGACGGTCGTCTACGCCCTCGGGCCGGACAGCGTGCAGGAGTCGCTGCGCAAGGCGATGAGCATGGGCGCCGATCGCGCCGTACACCTCAAGGCGGACATGATCCCCGCCGACGGCATTGCCGTCGCCAAGGCGCTCGCCGCAGAGCTGAAGAGCGGCGGCTACGATCTCATCCTGTTCGGCAAGCAATCCTTCGACACGTCGGCCGCGATCG
Source organism: uncultured Gemmatimonadaceae bacterium (assembly GCA_964438255.1). GTDB lineage: Bacteria > Gemmatimonadota > Gemmatimonadetes > Gemmatimonadales > Gemmatimonadaceae > AG11. Next base: position 19,610 of record CAYTKA010000006.1, read on the forward strand.
TCGGCACGGCGACCGCAGAGCTCCTCGGCGTGCCCGGTGTAACCGCCGTGTCGCAGCTCAGCATCGACGGCGGCAAGGGGACGGCGCGTCGCGAGCTCGAGGGCGCGGCGGAGATCGTCGAGTTTCCCCTTCCCGCCGTGGTGACGATCGACGAAGGCGTCGCGCGCCCGCGGTATCCGTCGCTCAAGGGGATCATGGCGGCGAAGAAGAAGCCGCTCGAGTCCAAGCCGGCGCAGCTCGGTCCCGTGCGCGTCACCGTGCAGAAAGCCGAGCTGCCCCCGGAGCGTCCCGCGGGCCGCATCGTCGGTGAAGGGCCGGCCGCGGTTCCCGAGCTCGTGCGCCTCCTCCACACCGAAGCGAAGGTGATCTGATGGCCAACGTTCTGGTGTTCGCGGAGACGCGCCACGGCGAGCTGCGCAAGGTTGCGCTCGAGAGCGTGACGGCAGCGCGCACGCTTGCCGACGCGAGCGGCGGTGGTGAGGTGCACGCGCTCCTCGCCGACGCGCCGGGTGTCATCTCGAAAGCAGCGCAGCTCGGGCAATACGGCGCCGACGTCGTGATCGTCATCGAGCGTCCGGACTTCGCGCAGTTCGCGCGTGAGTCGCTCGCCGCGACGCTCGCCGATCGCGCCAGGTCCGGCGGTTATCGCGCCGTGGTGCTCGGCTTCTCGGCGCAGGGGCGCGATCTCGGTCCTCGCGTCGCCGCACGGATCGACGCGCCCCTCGTGAGCGACGTAATCGAGTTCACCGTGAGCGGCGACACCATCACGGCGAAGCACCCAGGCTACGCGAACAAGGTCCTGTTCACGCTCGCCATCACGGGTTCACCGGTCGTGCTCAGCGTGCGGCCGAGTGCGTTCACGGCGAGCGAATCGCCGCGGAGTGGGCGCGTGGAGCAGGGCGCGGCGTCGCCGGCTAGCGGCGCGACGGTGACGGTGACGCAGATAATCGAAGGCGCGAGGGGCCGCCCCGATCTCGGTGAGGCACCCATCATCATCTCCGGCGGGCGTGGGCTCAAGGCGAAGGAAAACTTCAAGTTGATCGAGGATCTCGCCGACGCCTTCGGCAACGCCGCCGTCGGTGCGACGCGTGCCGTCACCGACGACGGCTGGCGTCCGCACAGCGACCAGATCGGGCAGACCGGACGGCAGGTGAGCCCGCAGCTCTACATCGCCGTCGGGATCAGCGGCGCGATCCAGCACCTCGCCGGCATGCGGTCGTCCAGGACGATCGTCGCGATCAACAAGGACAAGGAAGCACCGATCTTCAAGGTCGCCGATTACGGCATCGTGGGTGATGTGCTCGAAGTCGTTCCAGCGCTGACCGCAGCAGTGAGGGAGGCGCGCCAGGGTCACTAACGGAGCACGAGCTGATGAACGTCAGCAACACTGTCTTCCTCCTCGTCGTCCTCGCCGCCGCGGGCTTCTTTGCCCTCAACGTGCAGCGGCTCGTCAGCTACCTCCGACTCGGCTATGCGGAAGATCGCACTGACCACCCGCTCGCGCGGCTGAAGAACCTCGTCACGATCGGGATCGCGCAACAGAAGATCTTGCGCGATCCCGTCGCCGGTCCGATGCACGCCCTGATTTTCTGGGGGTTCATGGTGCTCACGGCGGGAACGATCGAGATCATCGTCCAGGGCATCGTGCCTGGCTTCTCGTATCGTCTCGTCCTGCCGGACGTGCTGTATCGCGCCTATTCGGCGTCGCAGGACGTGTTCGCCATGCTCGTCGTCGGGGCAGTCGCAGTTGCGCTCTATCGGCGGCTCGTGGTGCACCCGAAGCGGCTCGAAGGTGACAGCCTCGAGCACACCGATGCGATCATCATCCTCAGCATGATCATGGGACTGATGGTCACGCTGCTGCTCACGACCTCACTCGAGCTCGCGGCCCGCCCCGATGCATTCGGCCCCGAGAAGGTGGTGTCGCAGCCGCTGTCTGCGATCCTTGCGCGTGGCGTCCCCCCCGACGCGGCAGTGGCTGCGGCAGCGGTGTTCTGGTGGGCGCACGCGCTGCTCATCCTCACCTTCCTCAACTACCTGCCGTACTCGAAGCACCTGCACGTCGTCACGTCGCTCTTCAACGTCTGGCTCGCCAACACGAGCGGTCCCGGTCCGAAGGGAGTGATGCGCTGGATGGATCTCGAGGCCGACGTCGAGAAGTTCGGTGCGAGCGACGTGGAGGATCTGTCGTGGAAGAACCTCCTCGATGGCTACTCGTGCACGGAGTGCGGACGCTGCACGGCCGCTTGTCCAGCGAACATCACCGGCAAGCCGCTCAGCCCACGCAAGATCATCGTCAACACGCGCCAGCGGCTGATGGAGAAGGCGCCCATCGTCACCGGTGACCGCATGGAATTTCGCCGTCCGGCCCTGCTGCACGGCGAGGGCGCCGACGCCGGCGCGACGACGGTAGACGAGGTGCTCGAGCATCGCCTGCTCGACACGTACATTACGGAAGACGAGCTGTGGGCATGCACGAGCTGTCGCGCCTGCGTGACCGAGTGTCCGGTCTCGATCGATCAGCTCGACGTGATCAATCAGCTCCGGCGGGAGCTCGTGCTCACCGAGTCCCGTTTTCCGTCGGAGCTGCAGCCGGTGTTCGAGTCGCTCGAGCGCAATGCTTCGCCGTGGGCGTTCCAGCCCGCCGATCGCGCCGCCTGGGCAGAGGGACTCGACATCCCGACGATGGCCGAGCTGCATGCGCGCGGCGAACGGCCCAGCGTGCTGTTCTGGGTCGGCTGCATGGGCAGCTTCGACGACCGCGCGAAGAAGATCACCGTCGCCTTCGCGCGCATCATGAAGGCGTGCGGGATCAACTTCGCGATTCTCGGTCAAGAGGAGAGCTGCCACGGTGATCCGGCGCGCCGGATGGGGAACGAGTACCTCTATCAGATGCTCGCCAAGAATGTGATCGAGACGCTCGATCGCTACGAGGTGCAGACGATCGTCACCCACTGCCCGCACTGCTTCCACCAGCTCGGCAACGAGTTTCCGCAGCTCGGCGGCAATTACGACGTCATCCACCACTCGACGTTCATCGAGCGACTGCTCCAGGAAGAGCGTGTACCGCTGACGACCGAGGAAGGAAAGCGGCTGACGGTCGCCTACCACGATAGCTGTTATCTCGGCCGCTACAACGACGTCTACGATGCACCGCGTGAGGTGATGAAGCGTGCACTCCCCGTGGTCACACTCGTAGAGCCGCCACGCACGAAGGATCGCGGCCTGTGCTGCGGTGCCGGCGGTGGGCGCATGTTCATGGAGGAGCGCGCGGGCAAGCGCATCAACGCCGAGCGCACCGAGGAGCTCCTCGCCACCGGCGCCGCCACCATCGCCGTCGCGTGCCCGTTCTGCATGACGATGATGACCGACGGCGTGAAGGCGGTGGGAGCCGAGATTCCCGTGCTGGACATTTCCGAAATCGTGGCCGGCGCCATGCGGTGAGCAGTAGCGCACGCCCGAGGCCGAAGCTCGCCGCGCAGCATACTGATAACCGTTCACCGTTCACCGCCCCGTGTGCCAGCGCAATCGGTGCAGCGTGATCGTCTGCCGGATCCTGTCTTCCGAGTAGGGGCGGGCGTCGGGGTGTGAGACCAGGCCGCGCGCCGCAGCTTCGTCGACGAACGAGCTCACCGCGATGCGACCCGGATCGGCAATGATTGCCTCGCCCCCGCGCCGGAGCGTCATGGTGATCGCGTGGGCGATCAATGCGGCGTAGCGGTGCTCGTAGAGCACGTCCGACGCGAGCACGACGTCGAACTTGCCAAGATCCGGCGGCAGGGCGTTCCAGTCGACCAGGCGCGTGGCGATCATGCGCCCGGTCGATTCGGCAGCGTTGAGTGACGCGAACAACAGCGCGTCCGCGTAATAGTCCGTCGCCGTGACGTCCGCGCCGGCCAGCGCGGCGGCGATCGCGACCATGCCGAGCCCACAGCCCAGCTCCAGGACGCGCTGTCCCGCGAGTCGCATCGTGCGCACGTCCTCGGCGAGCACGCGCGCTGACGGCCAGAGGTCGGCCCAATACGGAAGACGTTCGTCCTCGAGAAACTCGTCCTCGCGGATCAACTCATCGGCGCTGGCGGGACCGAGTAGCTCGATGTCGCGTCCGCCGATCTGTACCGTTCGCGTGATCGTGCGAAAGCGTCGCTCCAGATCGATGCGGAGCGCTGCCCGATCTCCTGCCGAGAACGGATTGTTCACGCCGGGAAGCTCTCGTCGCCGCCCAGATCGCCGTCGAGTGGAATCGCGCGCAAGCCGGCACCGGCGGGGACCTCGAGCGGCTCCGGTGGAACGACCAGCAGCGCGTCCGCGTTCGACATCGACGTCAGCATGCCGCTGCTCTGAGCACCCGTCAGCCGGGCGTGCAGCGCACCATCGTCGCCGCGCGCGAGCATGACGCGCATGAAGTGCGTGAGGGGCGCGGCGAGGCTGAGCGGCTCGTCCAGCACGACCGGGACACTGCGGCGATGTGGGCGCCGGTGTCCGGCGAGTGTACGCAGCAGGGGTCGCGCGAACAGCTCGAACGTCACGAGCGTCGACACGGGATTTCCCGGCAGCCCGAGCCACGGGGCGCCGAACAGTGTACCAAACCCGATCGGTGCGCCGGGTCGCATGCGCACCCGCCAGAGCGCGAGCGATCCGCCGAGCGAGCTCACCACGTCGCGCACGTAGTCGAAGTCGCCGACCGACACACCGCCGCTCGTGAGCACCATGTCACATCCCTCGGCACCACGCAACCGCTCGGCCAGCACGCGCGGATCGTCGGGCGCAATCTCCAGCGACACAGGCTCACCCCCCGCGGCCAGCACTGCCGCCTCGAGTGTGTAGCTGTTCGACGAGACGATGCGCTCGCCACGCAGCACTGCGTCGAACCGCTCGACCGGCACCAGCTCGTCACCCGTCGCGAGAATGGCGACGCGCGGTCGTTCGTACACGACGGGCGACACGCACCCCACCGAGGCGAGCACGCCGACGTGCGCCGCGCCGATGCGGGTACCGGCGCGCATGACGATCGAGTCCGCGCGCACGTCCTCGCCGCGCTGCCGTATGTTGCGCATCGCGTCGCGGTCGTCGCGGATCAGAACCGCGCCATCGCCGGCGTCCGTGTCCTCGACGCGCACCACCGAATCCGCACCCTCGGGCACCGGTGCGCCGGTCATGATACGCGCCGCCTCGCCTGCTGCAACGACGCGCGTGCCACGCTTGCCGGCGGGAATCGTCTCCACGACCCGCAGTCGCACCGGTCGATCCGCCGACGCGCCGCGGACGTCGCTCGCGCGTACGGCGTAGCCGTCCATGCTCGCGTTGTCCCAGAGTGGGAGAGACACCGGCGACGCCACGTCGCGTGCCAGCACGCGGTCGAGCGCGCGCGCCAACGGAATTGCGCTCGCGCCGAGCGGCCCGACGCCGGCGAGCATGTGGGCGCTCGCCTCGCCCACGCCAAGCCGCATCACCGTCATCAGCGGTCCAGATGCAGCGTGGACAGGCGCACGCTCAGCGCGTCGGACACCTGATCGACGCGGCGCGTCGGAACCACGTAGTTGTTGCAGAGCGCGCTGAAGAGCAACAGGCGGCCATCGGCGGCGGTCACGTAGCCCGAGAGCGAGCGGACCTTGTCGAGCGTCCCGGTCTTTGCATGCACGTTCCCCGCGGCGGGGGTGCCCTTCATGCGGTTGCGGATCGTGCCATCCACGCCGGCAATCGGCAATGCGTCGTAGAACAGCCTGAAGTCGGGCGATCGGCGCATCGCGTCGAGCACGTGGATGATCGTGCGCGGCGTAACGAAATCGTGCCGCGAAAGGCCGCTGCCGTCCCGTACGGCGAATCCATCCGGTGCGGCTCCCCAGGCGAGCAGCTGCCGGCTCACGACCTGTTGCGCACTGTCCGCCGTTCCCACCCCCGTCCTCACGAGCGCGAGCGTCTTGAAGAGCAGCTCGCCAATCTGGTTCTGCGACGGCTTCTCGAACACCGGGAGAATCTCGCGCAGCGGGGGCGACATCACCGTCGTGATGGAGTCCAGCCGTGCCGTGGTGTCCGTGCGCGCGTCGTCCACCGCGATGCCACGCGAGCGCAGCGCCTCGCGCAGCGCCGCGAGATAGGCCGCCGGGTGATCGCGGAAGGCGATCTCCACGACGGCGCTGTCACCCGCGGCGATGGTACCACTCACCGCCACGCCGGCATGCGACGAATCCTGCCCGACGACGATCCTCGGCAGCGCAGCGACCGAGTCCGCCGCCGGCGCGCCGGGCGCGGCGTTGGCCACGGTACGTGCCCGCACAATCAGTGGTGGGTATGTCGACGCCGGGCGCGTGATCGCGCGAACGGGCTCGCCCGCCCGCGCGCCGCCGTAGACGACGATCTGTGTGAAACCTTCGTTGAAGAAGAGTGCGTCCACGCCGGCCGCATATGGCTCGTCCAGGTCGTCCCACTCCCAGCCGAAGCCGAGCGCCGCGTCGACAAACGGGGACGGCGCGCCGACGACCCGGCCGCGTACGCGCGTCACGCCACGGGCGCGCAGCGTGTCGGCGAGGTCGCGCAGCGGCGCCAGCGCGTCCTTGCGGGCACTCGTGCTCACGGAGGGATCACCGCTCCCCCGGACGACGAGATCGCCGTCGAGCACGCCGTCGCGCATGGAGCCACGCGCGAGCACCGTCGTCGGCCAGCGATAGTCCGGGCCGAGCTGCGTCAGCGCAGTCGAGCCGGTGAGCAGCTTCTGATTGGACGCCGGCGTGAAAAGCTTGTCGGCGTTGCGAGAGTACAGCGTCTCACCGCGCCCGGGATCGACGACGAGCACTCCCCAGTGTGCGCTGCGGAAGTCCGGCACGTCGACGAGTGAGTCGATGAACTGTCGCAGCGCGGCACGCGTGCCGAGTGGCTGCGGCGCGCCGGATGGTGCGCTCGAGTACATGGCGCAACCGGCGAGCAGCGCGGGCGCCGCGAGGTGCAGCACGATCCGAAGGCGAGAGTTCCGCATGAGTGGTCGAGAGCAGGATGACTCGCGCCACGCGCGCGAGCGTCCCGAAAGATGACCACCGGACGGAACAGCGTCGAGCGGCCGCTCGCTCGTTTCAACCGGGCTCCGGCATCGTGCCGCCGAGCGCCGCCAGCACTTCGGGGGTGTCGACGCTGGTGAACAGGCGCGCCGCATCGCCGAAGCGCGCGAGCTCGGCATCGCCCACGCGCTCCGCGCGGTCGATCTCGAGCAGCGCGCCGGCGCGGCGTTCACCGGCGTCGAGGAGCGAATGGCAGACGGGGAGCGCAGCGGGCGCATAGTACGCACACAGCGCCTCGTGCACGAGTCCGCGTGGCGTGGTATGTGACGGTGCCACGATGTCGGCGGTCCCGCGCTCGCCGCGCTGACGCAGCGATGCGAGGAGCGCGTCCGTCACGAATGGCATGTCCCACGCGACCACCAGCACAGGTCTTCCCTCTGCCGCAGCCAGCGCGGTCGCGATGCCGGCGAGCGGTCCTTCGCCGTGTCGCTCGTCGGAGAACACCCGCATGGCGGGAAACCACGACGGCGCGCGCGGGTCGTTTGCGACGACGATTTGCTCTTCGCTCGCCCCTCGGAGGGCGTCCAGTACGCGGTCGGCGATGCGTACGCCGCCGATCGTCGCCAGCCCTTTCGGGTACCCTCCGAAACGACGCGCGGCGCCCCCTGCGAGAAGGACGCCGACGCAGGATGTCGAGATCGCAGGGCGACTCAGATGCGCAGCCCGCGCTGCTCGGCGGCGAGATCCAACTCCGTCGTGAGCGCGCGTTCGACGATGAACGACTCCACGCCGCGCCGCGGCCGCTCCTTGATGAATCGCCCGCAGGCGTTGCACATCACCAGGTCGTAGCCGAGCGCCGGATTGCCGATGCGTGCGATGGCCGGAGCCGAGTCGGTGTCGCAGCCGAGACAGCCGCTGCGCCGCGCGCGCCACTGTGCGTCGCAGCGCGCGCAGACGAGCGTCCGCTGCGCGCCACGCTCCACGAGCACGATGTCCGGCGAGCCGCCGCAGCACGGGCACACCGTGCGCACCCACCCACGCCAGGTCGAGGGCGCTCCGACGAGCGCGCTCGCGGCGCGGAGGAGTGCATTGCCCACCACGATCGCTGCCTGTCTCGCGACGCGTCGCCGCGGGTCGCGCGGCGTGCGATCGCCGGTGAACCACCCGCTCACCAGATCGTCGACGTCGAGCTCCCCCTGCAGGAGCGCACGGCGGTCGTCGTTGGAGAGGAAGCCCGCGACCTCGAACGCATCGAGTACGCGGATGAAGCGCGGCATCAAGTCACCACACGAGCGCAGCACGCGCAGTGCATCGTAGGCGACCTGACCGTTCCTGATCCGTCGCGCTGCCGCGTCGCGATCGACTGCGGGCGCACAGCCCCCCAGCAGGTCGGTATGCACGTGCAGGACGGGCGCGAACTGCTCGGCGAGTGTGCTACGAACGGTGGGTTGGCGGGCTGGTGATGCGGTGGCCACGACTCCTCCAAAGCGGCACCCGCGGCCAGCGGGGTGCCAGCGCCGCGATGCCTCGCTCATAGCACGACCCACGGCGCTGAACGTCACTCGCCGACCTCAGCCGGGTTCGTACGTCGCACTGAGCGTGGCGTCCTCGGCCACCGTGACGCGTGTGACGCGTGCCGCGCGACCGATCGCCCCCTGCACGCGCTCACAGATGAATCGCGCGAGGTTCTCACCGGTGGGCACGAGCTTGCCGTCGGCAAACTCCGGGACGTCGAGGTTGATGTTCGCGTGCTCGAACCGCTCGCGCACTTCGTGCCGCAGCGCGGCATCAAGCACACCGAGATCGACGACGAACCCGGTCACCGGGTCTATCTCGCCCGTGACCGTGACGTCGCACACGTAGCTGTGGCCGTGAAAGTTCGGCCGCGCGCAGAGCCCGAACGTGGCCGTGTTGCGCTCATCGCTCCACTCGGCAATCCGGTAGCGATGCGCGGCGGAGAACGTCACGCGGCGGGTCAGGAAGGTAGGCATGGGGGAAACGTACTGCCGGAGCTACGCTCGCCCAAACCTTGCCTTATGCGCGGTACCCACTCACGGAGAACCGCGATGAACGAACCAATCATCAACCGGGCCGCGCTCACCGAGCCGCGTAATCGCCGGCTGTTGGTCATCCTCGGTGCCGCCTTGCTTGCGCTCCTGCTCATCCTCGCGATTTGGCACACCTCGGGCGCCCGCGGGGCCAAGCGCGATCTCGCGACCGCCAACGAACGCGTGATGGACAAGCAGCGCGAGGTCGACGACGCGCGCCACGTCCTCGAGCAGAAGCAGGCCGAGCTCCGCGCCCTCCAAGCAAACGCCGACGTGGAGGCCACGAAGCTCGAGGGTGCCGTCGACCAGAAAGTCAGCGGCGTCGTGAACGACGCCCGACTCGACCCGACGCAGGAGTATTACATCCGCGATCGGGACGGGAGGTTCGTGCGAGTCCGGCCGTAACGCCGGTCTGGCACTCGGCGGTCGTGCACCATGAACGCGGCGTGAACTGCAAACGCCGCCCGCACGGTGCACGGTCGTCAGTGCCGCTCCCCCATGTCCTCCGGCCCGGCATCGGTCCCGCGCAGCCCCTCCGGCGTCGGACTCTCGGGCGGGTTCCAGGTCATCCCATCCTCCATCACCTGCTTGTAGTCCGTCGTGCCGGCGAGATCATGATGGAAGGCGTCGGCGAGATGCTCCGCCTCGGGGCTCAGTGGGACCGGGACGTCGCCCAGCAGCGTCCCGGCGCGCCGATCCTCGTCGGCGAGATGCTCGTCGATGTCCGCCGGGCTCTCGCCGCGCCGGATCGGATCGACCACCAGCTCGTTCGCGAAGTTCTTCACGCCGAGGACGTCCGTGAGCACGTGCTCGACGACGCGCTTCTCCGCCTCCGTACCCACGCGTCCCGACAGCGTGAGCCGATTCTGGACGACGTTCACCGTGATGTCGTCCACGTCGAGCGCGCCGTGCTCGGCCAACTGCTCGCGCACCAGATCCCGCAGCTCGCGGTCGTCGAGCTGCTCGATGTCGTGCAGATTCTCGTAGTCGTGCGCCATGATCGCCGCCGGGCAAAGGGTCGACGCGGGCCCTCGGATCATCTCGCGAACAGATACGACACGCCTACCGTCAATCCAAGATGATGCGTGTAGAACGATCGCGGGGTCTGAGTGTCGAGCACCGCCGTGTTGTCGCTGGCGTTCCGGTAGTACGAGTCCGGATAGGAAAGCTTGAAGACCCGGTCGGTGAGATCTGCACGTAGCTGCATCCGCCCGCCCGGAACCACCTTCACGCCGCCGCCGAAGGTGAATGCAAAGGGGGTGCCGAACGCGAACCCTGACGATGCGTCCTTGGCCGGGCTGGACGCGAACCCCAGCCCCGCCCGCACCTGCGGCACGAGATGGTGCCAGCTCTTGCGTCCTGTGAGGTTCAGCGCCAACGCCAGATCGGCCGAATACACCGGCGAACTCTCGGCACCGAGGTCTCGCGTCGCCTTCGGCAAGCTGGGATCCACGACGTCGCGCTTCGCGAACGTCCGCGTCACCTCACTGCTCAGCGCGAGCGGCCCGACGAGACTCCACTCGTAGCGCAGCCCGATCATCGGCGCGCTCTTCGGCGCGACCCCAGCCGGATCGTGCCGCGCCTTGGTGTAGCCCACCATCGGCGTGAGCTCCTGCGAGTACTCGAGATCCGCGTACGGACTCGTCGCCGGGTCGTGCCCCACCTGCGCCGCAGCCGGCAGCGCCGACAGAAGCGGCGCCAGCAGGGCGGCGCCGACTAGAATTGCCTTCACGCGTTCACTCCACTTGCCGGAATGGTTCATCACGCGAGACGCAGGTTGCGTCCCGTCATGTCGGACGGCTGCTCGATGCCGAGCAGCGCGAGGATCGTCGGCCCCACGTCGCAGAGCGCGCCGCCATCGCGCAGTACGGTGCCGCGCTCTCTCCCCGTCGGGTCGACGAAGAGGAAGGGAACCGGATTCGTCGTGTGCGCCGTGTGCGGCCCGCCGGTCTCGGGGTCGATCATCATCTCACAATTGCCATGGTCCGCCGTCACGAGCAGCCGTGCGCCCGTCTTCTCGGCCGCCTCGATCACGCGCTTGAGGCAGGCGTCCACCGTCTCCACTGCCTTGAGCACGGCGGGGACCGAGCCGGTATGTCCGACCATGTCGGCGTTGGCGTAGTTGCAGAGGTAGAAGTCGTGTTCCCGTTCGGCGATCGCGCCGCAGAGGACGTCGGTGATCCCCGGCGCGCTCATCTCCGGCGCGAGATCGTACGTCGCCACCTTCTGGCTCGGCACGAGCCGCCGGTCTTCCCCCGGAAACGGCTGCTCGATCCCGCCGTTGAAGAAGTACGTCACGTGCGCGTACTTCTCGGTTTCCGCCGTGCGCAGGTTCGTCAGCCCCGCCTTCGACACTACCTCGCCCACGATGTTCGCCATGGATTGCGGCGGAAACGCGATGCGCACGCCCCACCTCTCGAAGGTCTTGTCGTACTGCGTCATCGTGGCGACGAGCAGCTTCGGGCGCTTGCCGGTGTCGAACTCCGTGAAGTCGGGCTGTGCGAGCGCGCGCACGATCTGCCGCATGCGGTCAGCGCGATAGTTGAAGCAGATGACCGCGTCGCCATCGCGCATCGGCGCGAGCGGACTGCCGGCGTCATTCACGATCGCCGTGGGGGTGATGAACTCGTCCGTCTCGTTGCGCTCGTATGCCTCACGGACTAGCGCCACCGGATCGGTGGCCTTCGGCGGCGCGCCGATCACGGCAGCTCGATACCACTTCTCCGTCCGGTCCCAGCGGTGATCGCGGTCCATGCCGAAGTAGCGCCCACCCACACTCGCGATTACCGCGCGGCCGGCAACCTGATTCAGCAGTTCCTGCAGATAGCCGAGCCCCGAGCGCGGCATCGTGTCGCGGCCGTCGAGCATCACCTGGATGGCGATGCGCTGCACGCCCTGTCGCGCCGCGAGCTCGACGAGCGCGAGCAGGTGCTTGTCGATCGCGTGCACGCCGCCGGTGCCGATCAGGCCAACGAGGTGCAGCGTCCCACCGCTCCTCTGCACGGCGGCGCATGCGTCCACGAACACCGGATTCTCGTAGAAGCTGCCGTCCGTGATCGCCTGGGAGATGCGTACGAGGTCCTGCTTCACCACGCGTCCCGCACCGAGGTTCAGATGCCCGACCTCACTGTTGCCGATCTGCCCGCAGGGGAGCCCCACGGCCTCACCCGACGCCTCGAGCAGCGTCCGCGGCGCGCGCGACCAGAGCTTGTCCCACGTCGGCACGTTTGCCATCGCGATCGCGTTCCCTTCGCGCTCGGCGCGATATCCCCAGCCGTCGAGGACGACGAGCACGACGGGTGACGGGCGAGACGAGACTGCCATGTTGGGGGAATTCGTTGGTGTGGGGGACTTGCGCCCGGCGGGCCGCGCGGGAGCTTCCGGCGCGGGAGAAATGTACCCGGATGATCGTCCATGGACTACGGGACGGCACCGCCGTATCGGTTCCCTCCCGCTTCCGCTCGCCTCGGCGCCGATGCCGGCGCCGCACCCTCGACATCACGACATGACCATTCCCCCATCGCACGACGAGTGGGACGCGGGTCGGCGCATGGATCCAACCCGTCCGCGCACTGATCGGCGACGCGCGAACTGGCGCGAATTTCGGCACGCCTATCCGGGCATTCTCGTCACGATGGCCGTCGCCGTCGCGAGCTTTCTCGCCATCGATGGCTGGCTCCTCGTGCGCTACCGCCGATACCAGCGTGAGATCGCCGAGCTCCGCGCCTCGATGAGCGACGTCGAGCGCAAGCGCACCGACGCGCTGCTCGCGCAGGACGAGAATCGCCTCAAAGTGATGGTCGAGCTGTTCAAGCGGCAGGCGAAGCTCGACCAGACGCTGCACCTCTCGGTGTCGCTCGACAGCGCCGTCATGTACCTCGAGCGCGACGGCGCTCTCCTGCGCGAGATGCCGATCGTCGTCGGTCCCGAGCGGCGCGTCGGCACGCCGCCGGACACCGTGCACATCGCCGCCCCGCGCGGCAAGCGTACCGTCGAGCGCGTGCTCGGCGAGAACGATCCGTGGGAGATTCCGCGCTGGCTGTACGCCGACCGCGGCATCCCGAGCGGCGACTCGATTCTGCGCGGCGCGCTCGGGCCGGCCGCGATCATCCTCGACGGCGGCACCGTCATCTACTCCGTCCCGACCGTCGGCCCGCTCAACGATTCGTCGTACGTGCTCCCGGGCGCGATCCGCGTGCGCACCGCCGATCTGAAGGCCATCGCACCGAATCTGACACCAGGGGTAGCAGTCTACTTCTACTGATCGCATGATCGCGCCGACGCGGCTCGGCCGGAGGTCCACGTGGGGTTGCTGAGATTCTTTCGAACGGGCGGAATGGTGGCGTGGGGTCTGATCGGCGCCGTGCTGCTGCTCATGGCCGCCAGCTCGGCGCTCTTCGCGCACACCGCCCTCGTGCGCCACGAGCGCGACGTGAGCCGCATGGTGTTCAACGACAACGTCCAACTACTGGACGAGGTCCGGAAGACGAGCGGCGCCCTCGACGACAGCCTCGCGCAGGTCACCCGCAGCTCGAGCGCCGCGATCCCGACGACGAAGCCTTACATCGTGGTCAGCATCGAAGACCATCGGCTCTGGTACAAGCTGCGCGACAGCGTGTTGTTCACCACCCAGGTGGCCACCGGCAGCGGCAAGGTCCTCGAAGGGACTGGCGGCGAGTCACACTGGAAGTTCGAGACGCCGCGCGGACGCCTCGTGATTCAGGCCAAGGAGCAGGACCCCGCTTGGATCCCTCCCGACTGGCATTTCGTCGAGCAGGCGCGTAAGCGCGGGCTTGGCATCGTCCGGCTCAATCGGGGTCAGTCGTTGTTGAGCACCGACGGCTCGGCCCTCACCGTCAGCGGCACCGAGGTCGTCCGGCGCTTCCAGGACGGCCGCGAGGAGCCTGTCGGCGAGGGGAAGGAGGGGCGCGAGATCATCGTCGGCGGGAACATCGTCATCCCGCCGTACGGGACGACCCAGCGGAAATACAAAGGGGTGTTGGGCACGCACCGCCTGGTGATGGGCGACGGATACGCTCTCCACGGCACCGATAAGCCCGAGACAATTGGCCGCTCGGTCAGCCACGGCTGCGTGCGCCTCCGGAACGAGGACATCGCCAAGCTGTATGACATGGTCGAGGTCGGCACGCCAGTGTACATCTACTGACGCCCATCTGTCGAGCTCTGCTATTCATAATGGGTTATCAAAGCTGACTGTCTAGCCAGTCAGTGTAATTCTTCGTTGCCGGCGGTATCTTCCGGTCGTCTAGTTCGCGAGTAGGTTGCGCTAGGCACGAGGCATCATCCTCCGCTCCCCGCGGAGGCTCTTTCCGTTTATGGCATGCCCTCACCGCATGACCGGCGAGGGCACGTAAGCCGAGCGACGCCGGCGTCCGGTCATCGTCCGTCTGCTTGCCAGGAGGCACTCGTCATGATGAACCGCTCCGCTCCAACCCATTCGGCGCACGGGGGCCAGCCTTGACCGCCCCGACGGCGAACGCCTTCGTCGAGCGGCGGCGGCCGCCGGTTCGTCGGCCTCGTCGTTCGCGGCGTAGCGGTGCCGGAGTGGTCGTCTTGCTCGGCCTTTCCGCGCTTGGGGGCGTCCAGTACCTGCGGCGCGACCCCGCCGCACCGCCCTCGCCGGTGCTTCCCAATCTCGCCGCGGCGATCGCCCCCACGCTCCCGTCCGCGGCGGCGACACCGGACGCGTTTGGGCGCAGCGGAGAGGTCAAAGTGCGCTTCTCCCTGCCGGACGAGCCGGTGGAGTTTCCCTTGGCGTTGAGCGGCGACACAGAGGGGCTGCACTATCAGTGGGTGTCCGTCGCCGATTCGTCGATCGCCGGGCCGCCGCTCCCGCTCACGGCCGATCCGCTGCTCGCGCCACGGGCCGCGGGGTTCTACCGCGTGTCGATCGTGCGCGACACGGCGCGCGAGATCATCCCCGAGCCGACGCTCGCCGTGATGGTCCCGTTCGACCGTAAGCTCGGGAACTGGCTCAATGGCTATCGCATCGGGACGTATCTGGCCGAGCGCATCAACTCGAAGCAGGGGTCGCGCCCGAGCAAGTCGGCGACTCCGGCGGGCTTCCTCGAGGTGCGCCCGGAGCTGCTCGACCTTCCCCTGAGCAAGCACCTCAAGCTCTCCGACTTCGTGACGCACGACGATCAGTACAACGTCTGGCCGAAGTACGTGGCGCTCAATCCGCGGCTGCTGGACAAGCTCGAGCTCGTCCTCGCGGATTTGGGGGGCGCGGCGCGCCCCGAGCTCAGCATCGACGTGCATTCGGGGTTCCGTTCGCCGGCGCACAACCACGAGACGCATCGCGCCGCGAGCGACAGCCGTCACCAGTACGGGGATGCTGCCGACGTGCAGATCGATGCAGACGGCGACGGCAAGATCACGATGCGCGACGAGCTCCGGGTCATGCTCGCCGTGGAGCGGGTGGAGCGTGCGCACCCGGATCTCGTGGGCGGGCTCGGGATCTACACGTCGCGCCGGTACCGCACGCCGTACCTGCACATCGACGCTCGCGGAAAGCGGTCGCGCTGGCACGGGTGAGGGGGTCGGACGGTCGGACGGTCGGACGGTCGGACGGTCAGACGGTCAGACGGTCAGACGGTCAGACGGTCAGACGGTCAGACGGTCAGACTGTCGGACGGTCAGACGGTCGGACGGTCAGACTGTCCGACCGTCCCGCTGTCCGACTATCTTGAGGTCCCGAGTCATGAGCGCCGAATCATGAACGCGTACCTCCGCGACAAGCTGTTCCAGAAGCTGGAATCCCTCTCCGACGAGCGCGGCTATCAGGTGCTCGACTACGTCGAGTTCCTGGAGTCGAAGTATGCCGAGCGGCCGGCGCCGGGCGCTGCGGCGAATCCGTTCAGCCGTTTTGCTGACG
This sequence comes from uncultured Gemmatimonadaceae bacterium, assembly GCA_964438255.1. Lineage (GTDB taxonomy): Bacteria > Gemmatimonadota > Gemmatimonadetes > Gemmatimonadales > Gemmatimonadaceae > AG11. The sequence continues at coordinate 35,548 of CAYTKA010000006.1, forward strand.
CGGTCGAGGAGCGGCTGCGTGCGGGTAAGGTGAGCGCGTCGACCATCGCCGAGACGATGGGGCTCATGAACAAGGCAGTGGGCGTACTGAGCGGCGCCGCGGCGGCGGGAAAGTCGGTGGCGAGCGATCTCATGAACGCTACGTCGCGCGTGGTCGATGCAGCGACATCGGCGGCGAGCAGCGTGTCGGCCTCGCGCGCGCCGGATGCGGCGGCGGACACGAGCGGCACGACTGGTGCGACTGCGGCGTCTGCCCCAGACGTCTCCACCCCTGGAGGCGCGCCGTCCGGCACCGGCAACAGTTCCGGGGGCACGGGCGGGTCTACCACCAGGTAAGGGAGTAGTCGCGTGAGTCCGACGACCGGAAGGCAGGCCCGCCGCAGACAGACCGCGTCGAACGAGTCGACAACGAGGCAGACGCGCACTGCGGCCACGTCGCCGCGCACGGGCGCCAAGCGGACCGTGCTCTACTACATGAGGCAACTTCCGGCCTATCTGCGCTTGCTGGGCGGTCTGCTCCTCGATCGCCGCGTGAGCAACGTGGACAAGCTGCTCGTGGCTGGCGCGATCGCGTACATCGTCATGCCGGTAGACCTGATCCCCGACTTCATCCCCTTCCTCGGTGAAGTGGACGACGTCTTCCTCCTCGTGTTGGCGCTCCAGCGGCTGATCGAGCATGCGGGGCGGGGCGTGCTTCTCGCGCATTGGTCGGGACCGGCGGAGGACCTGTCGGATCTTCGGCTGCGAGAAGTGCTGTCGGCAGCGGCGTTCTTTCTTCCACGACGAGTTCGGCGGCGCCTTCGCGTCATCGGGCGGTAGCGCATCTCAGGGCGCGCCGGCGCCCCGTCGCCCGCTCGCGCGCTCTGGGCTCAGATGTTACGTTTCGCCATGGCAACCAGAAGCCGCACCACTCCGACAGTCAGTCCGCGGCCCGCGACTCAGCAGCAGCCTGAGCGCGGGCCGTCGCGCACCGGGGCTCCCGCCGCGAACGGTGCGGCCCGCGTGCGTGACGACGTCGCGCTCACCTTCGACGACGTCCTCCTCGTGCCGCGCCACGCCGTCACGCATCCGAAGGACGTGACGACGAAGTCGTGGTTCACCCGCAAGATCGAGCTGAACGTTCCGCTCGTCTCGGCAGCGATGGACACCGTCACCGAAGCCGACATGGCCATCGCGATGGCGCGTGCCGGCGGCATCGGCGTGCTGCACAAGAACATGTCCATCGACCGGCAGGCGATGCAGGTGGACATCGTGAAGCGCAGCGAGAGCGGGATGATCCTCAATCCCTACACGCTCCCCGAGACCGCCACGCTGCGGGAGGCGAGCAACCTGATGACGCGATTCCGTGTCTCCGGGGTGCCGATCGTCGACGCGCAGGGGCGGCTCGTCGGCATCATCACCAACCGCGACCTGCAGTTCGAGCGCAGTCTCGATCGACCGGTCGCCGACGCGATGACGAAGGATCGTCTGGTGACGGCGCCCGAGGGGACGACGCTCGACGAGGCCGAGCGAATCCTCGCCAAGCATCGCGTCGAGAAGCTTCCGGTGATCGACGGCGACCGTCGGCTGAAGGGGCTGATCACGGTGAAGGACATTCACAAGCGGCGCCAGTTCCCGACGGCGAACAAGGATACACATGGCCGGCTCCGGGTCGCGGCGGCCGTCGGCGCGGCCGGTGATTATCTCACGCGCGCGAAGGCACTCATCGACGCCGGCGTCGACGCGATCATCATCGACACGGCGCATGGCCACTCGGAGGGGGTCCTCCAGGCGACGTCGACAATCCGCGAGACGTTCCCCGACACGCAACTCGTCGTCGGGAACATCGCCACGCGCGACGGCGCCGAGGCGCTCGTGGAGCGCGGAGTGGACGCCGTGAAAGTGGGGGTCGGTCCCGGGTCGATCTGCACGACGCGCGTCGTCACCGGCGTTGGCGTGCCGCAGCTCACCGCGATCTTCGACGCCGTCGAGGGCGCGGGCGACGTGCCGGTGATCGCGGACGGCGGGATCAAGTACTCGGGCGACGCGGTGAAGGCGCTCGCCGCCGGCGCGTGCAGCGTGATGATGGGGAGCATGCTCGCCGGCACCGAGGAGAGCCCTGGGGAGAGCTTCCTGCTCGAGGGACGCCGCTTCAAGATGGTGCGCGGCATGGGATCGCTCAGCGCGATGCAGGACGGCAGCGCCGACCGATACTTCCAGGAGGGGGAGCTCTCGCCGAAGAAGCTGGTGCCGGAGGGAATCGAGGGCCGGGTGCCATATCGCGGGCCGGTCGCCGATGTCCTCTTTCAGATGGTGGGCGGTCTGCGGAGCGGGATGGGGTACGTCGGATGCGCCACGATCGAGGAACTCCGGACGCGCACCGCGTTCGTGCGGATCACGACGGCGGGGCTGCGCGAATCGCACCCGCACGACGTGACGATCACGCGAGAGGCGCCCAACTACAGCTTGTAGTCGGGCGTATCAGAGGCATAGGTTTGTCGCCTGTTGGTCGGGTGGTAAGGCGGTCTGGCAGTCGCTGCTCGCGCGGTCGCTGCCTCACCGCCTTCCTGTCGTCCCGGCCGGCCGTCGGTTGACAGGCGCCAAATTTGCCGACATTTTTGTATGCATTTCCGCAGACTACCGGTCTGAGCCGGACGGCCTTTCATTCATCGATGTTCACTCGACCACATCTCAAGGGGGACTAGCGTGGCGGGCTCACTGTTTCGAACGAAGTCGATCGATCAGCTGTTGACCGACAGCGCGACCACGAGCGAGAAAGGGCTGAAGCGCACGCTCGGTGCGTTCGCCCTCGTCGCACTTGGCATCGGCGCCATCATCGGCGCCGGCCTGTTCGTCCGCACCGCGGCGGCGATCGCGGAACGGGCCGGTCCCTCGGTCACGATCGCGTTCATCGTCGCCGGCATCGGCTGCGCCTTCGCCGGTCTGTGCTACGCCGAATTCGCGTCGATGATTCCGATCGCCGGCAGCGCGTACACTTACTCGTACGTCACGATGGGCGAGCTGATCGCCTGGATCATCGGGTGGGACCTCATCCTCGAGTACGCCGTCGGCGCGGCCACGGTCTCCATCGCCTGGAGCGAATACTTCAACAAGGTGCTCGAGTACGTCGGTCTCCACGTCCCGTATCAGTGGAGCCACTCCCCCTTCGAGACGATGCAGGGCGCCGGCATCCAGGGGATCATGAACGTCCCGGCCGTCGCGATTCTCCTCGTGCTCTCCCTCCTGCTCGTGCGCGGCACGCAGGAGTCGGCGTGGGTCAACAACCTGATCGTGATCACCAAAGTCACGATCGTCGTGCTCGTGATCGTCATCGGCTGGCAGTTCATCAATCCGGCGAATCACACGCCGTTCATTCCGCCGTCGACGACGTACACCACGCACGAAGGAGTCGTCCACCAGTACGGCGGCATCATGGGGATTCTCGGCGCGGCCGGGGTGGTGTTCTTCGCCTACATCGGATTCGACGCCGTCTCCACGGCGGCGCAGGAGGCGAAGAACCCGAGTCGCGACATGCCGATCGGCATCCTCGGTTCGCTGGTCGTCTGCACGGTCCTCTACGTGCTCTTCTCCTACGTGTTGAGCGGCGTGGCCACGGTGGAGGACTTCCGCACGGCCGGCAGGGAAGCCTCGGTCACCTTCGCGATCGCCAAGTACATGCACGGCTACGCGTGGCTCGGCAAGTTCGTCACGATCGCCATCCTCGCGGGCTTCTCGTCGGTCATCCTCGTCATGTTGCTCGGACAGTCGCGCGTCTTCTACTCCATGAGCCGCGACGGCCTCGTGCCATCGGTATTCTCCGAGGTGCACCCGCGGTTCCAGACGCCGTGGAAGTCGAACATCCTGTTCTTCGTCTTCACCGCGCTGTTCGCGGCGTTCATCCCGGGCGACATCGTCGGCGAGATGACGAGCATTGGGACGCTGTTCGCCTTCATGCTCGTGTGCGCCGGCGTGTGGATCCTGCGCGTGCGACGTCCGGAGCTTCCACGTGCGTTCCGCACGCCCGCGGTCCCGCTCGTCTCGACGCTCGGCATCGTCGTCTGCGGCGCAATGATCTACGGGCTCGGCTGGACCAACTGGCTGCGGCTGGCGGTGTGGCTCGTGATCGGCCTGGTGTTCTACTTCGGCTACGGTCGCCGGAACTCGCTCCTCTCCAGGGCCGGCGCCTAGGCGCGCGCGAACGGGACAGGATAGATTCCAGCGGCGCCTCCCCGGGGGCGCCGCTTCCTTTTGCGCCAGCGTCACCGCATCGCTGAACCCGTGTCGATCGACCTGCTCACTGTTCCGCCCGCGCGCCGCGCGGCGATCGAGAGACTCGCGCCGTACTTCCAAGCGCCGCGCCACGTCGCGCTCAGCACGCATCTGAACGCCGACGGCGACGGCTGTGGCTCGGAGACGGCGCTCGCACGGATGCTCGCGGCGCGGGGGCTCGTGCCGCGCATCGTGAATCCCACCCCCTGGCCGGAGATGTTCAACTTCCTGCTGGGCGACGACGTCGACGATCAGACGGCGCGCGGGACGAAAGCCCTGAAGGACGTCGACCTGCTGATCGTGCTCGACATCAGCGACGTGAAGCGTCTGGGCGTGCTGACGGATACGGTGCGTGCGCTCGATATCCCCAAGCTCGTGATCGACCATCACATCGAGTCCGATGAGCCAGCCGGTTCACTCGTGGTGTCGGACACGTCGGCTTGCGCGACGGCGGAGCTGGTGTACGACGTGGCCACGGCGACGGGCTGGCAGCTCACCCCGGCAATCGCCCGCTCGCTGTACACGGGGATGCTGACGGACACGGGCGGATTCCGCTTCAGCAACACGACGCCGCGCTGCCTGGCCGTGGCGGCGCAGCTCCTCGCCTGCGGCGTGGATCCGGAGGACATGTATACGCGCATCTACGCCTCCGCACCGGCGGGGCGCGTCCGCCTGATGGCGGATGTCCTCGGCACGCTCCAGGTGGACGAGGCGGTCGGCCTGTCCTGGCTCTCGATGAACGCCGATGCGCTGGAGAAGCACATGGTGCGCGCCGAGGATCTCGACGGGATCGTGGAGCATGCGCGGTCGATCGCCGGCACGCGGATGGCGCTCTTCTTTCGCGACCTCGGGCACGGGAAGGTGAAGGTATCGTTCCGCAGCACGGGCGACACCGACGTGAACGCGTTCGCGCGGCAGTTCGGCGGGGGCGGGCACGCCAAGGCCGCCGGCGCGCTCGTGAGCGGCGGGCTGAGTGAGGTGCGCGACCAGGTCGTGGACGCCGCCCGGAAGCTGTTGAGCCGCACGCGTGCGCCCGCACGCTGACTGTGCTCCGACAACGACGACGGCAACTCGTGGTTCTGCCGTTGAGCTATCTTTCTCATCATGCGATCGCCACTCCAGGAGCGCCTCGCGAACGCGCTCGCCCAGATACGGAATCCGCGCACCGGCGCGAGCGTCTACGAGACCCAGCAGCTGCGCGACATCGCCACGACCGTCGATGGTCGCGTGCGTGCGACGCTGCAGCTCGACCCGATGGACGACCCCGCGCTCGCGCGCGAGGTGCGTCTCGTGATCCAGAACGTGCCCGGCGTCACGGACCTCCAGCTCGAGGTCACGAGCAGGCCGGCGCGCCCAGCAGGGCGCGCGCTTCCCGTGATGGACGCCGCGCCCTCCGCGCCGCCGCGCCCGGCTGCGCCCACGCCGAAGCACTTCGCGAATCTCGGTAAGATCCTCGCGGTGTCGTCGGGCAAGGGAGGGGTCGGCAAGTCCACGGTTGCCGTGAACCTCGCCGTCGCGCTCGCGGCAGGGGGCGCGCGCGTCGGCTTGATGGACGCCGACATCTACGGCCCGAACATCCCCATGATGATGGGAGTGACGCAGCCTCCAGAGCAGCAAGACGGCAAGATCAAACCTGCA
>CAYTKA010000006.1:41442-84970 GCA_964438255.1 uncultured Gemmatimonadaceae bacterium
GCCGACATCTACGGCCCGAACATCCCGCGCATGATGGGACTGTCGGGTGCGCCGCCGGTGATCAACCAGAAGATCGTTCCGCTGGAAGCGTTCGGTGTGAAGGTCATCTCGCTCGGGATGATGATCGAACCCGATCAGCCGGCGATCTGGCGCGGTCCGATCGTCATGAAGATCATCAACCAGTTTCTCCAGGATGTCGCGTGGGGGCAGCTCGACTACCTGATCGTCGACATGCCGCCGGGCACGGGTGACGCACAGCTGTCACTCGTGCAGGCGACGAACGTCGATGGTGCGGTCATCGTCACGACGCCGCAGGAGGTCAGTGTCGGCGATGCGCTGCGCGGCGTGAAGATGTTCCAGCGCGTGGGCGTGCCGGTGCTCGGCATCGTGGAGAACATGAGCTGGTTCGAGTGCCCGCACTGCGGCAAGCCGACGGCGCTCTTCGGCTCCGGCGGTGGCGAACGACTCGCCAAGGCGGTCGAGCTTCCGCTCCTGGGACAGGTGCCGCTGTATCCACGCGTGATGGAGGGCGGGGACACGGGCGCACCGATCGTCGCCGCCGACGCCAGCGCCTCGGCGGCGCGCGCACTCGCCACCATTGCCACGCGCATCGCCGAAGCGATCGGCGCCGTGCCCGCTGCCTGATTCGGTGACGCTCGGCGGATCGCTGCCGGTCGAGGCCCACGAGGGACTCGCCCCGGTCGCGGTCACGAACGAGTGGGAGGCCGCACACCTCGTCGTCGACCCGCTGCCGCGCACGATCGCGCGGGTCGCACTGCCGGCCGTGGCGTCGTCACTGCTGATGACGCTGTTCTTCTCGGTCGACACGTACTGGATCGGTACGCGCGTCGGTGCCGCGGGGCTCGCCGCGGCGTCCACGTCGGTGTTCTGGATCTGGCTGCTCGTGTCGCTCGCCGAGATGGTGAGCATCGGTCTCACGGCGGTGGCGTCGCGGCGCTACGGCGAAGGGCGCGGGCGCGAGGCAGCGCGCATCGCGGGGGACGCTCTGGTGCTCTCGCTCGCGCTCGGAGCGGCGGTGAGTGCGGCCGGGCTCATGCTGCTTCCGCATCTGTTCGCCGTGATGCATACGCCGGCCGACGTGACGGCGTTGGGCACGCGCTACCTCGGCACGTACTTCCTCGGCGCTCCCCTCATCTTCGGGTTCTTCGTCGTCGACGCGGCGTTTCGTGCGGCGGGAGACACGCGCACGTCGTTCGTCCTGCTCGGCGCCTCCGTCGCCGTGACGCTCGTGCTCGACCCGATGCTCATCGTCGGCTGGGGACCGATTCCGGCGCTCGGCATCTCCGGCGCCGCGATCGCGACGATCTGCACGCGCGGGGTCGCGTTTGGCCTCGGCTTGCTGATCGTCGGCCGGCGCGGGGTGCTCTCGGTCGGGCACCCGGACCGGCGCGCGCTCGCGACCATCATGCGCATCGGTCTGCCGACGGCGGTGACGGGGGTGATCTTCGCGCTGATCTACGTGCTGCTCACGCGCACGGCGACGCAGTTCGGGACGCCGGCGCTCGCGGCGCTGGGGATCGGGCACCGCGTCGAGAGCTGGCTGTTCATGATCGGCGTCGGATTCGGCGCGGCGACGGCGGCGATCGTCGGTCAGAATCTCGGTGCGGGGCGCAGCGACCGCGCCGAGCGCGCCGGCTGGATGTCCGTCGCCTTTTGCACGTTGTTCGGCGTGGCGGCGTGCCTGGTGGAATTGACCGTCCCCGAGCGGTTCGCCGCGATCTTCAGCCATGATCCCACCGTGATCGCCGAGGGGGCGCGATATCTTCGCATCGCCGCGATCTCGCAACTCGGGATCTGTGCGGAGGTCGTGCTCGAGGGAGCGCTCGGCGGGGCCGGATACACGCTCGCGCCGATGGTGACGTCAACGCTGATCACGGCGAGTCGCATCCCGATCGCGTCGTGGGCCGCGTCGCGGTACGGGAGTGCGGGAATCTGGTGGACGATCGCGCTGACGGCGCTGGGCCGGGCCATCGCCATGATGGCCATCTGGCGCTCGGGACGGTGGAAGGGTAGCTCAGTCAGTTGACTCCCACGGCGGATGGCGAGCGCTCATGACCCGCATCATCACGCTGCTCACCGATTTCGGAACCGCGGACGGCTACGTCGGCGAGATGAAGGGCGTGCTCGCGACGGGCGCGCCGGGTGCGGCGCTCGTGGACGTGGCGCACGACGTGGCGGCGCAGGATGTCGATGGTGCGCGGCTCGCGCTCGCGCGCTACTGGCGGCGCTTTCCCGCCGGGACCGTACACATCGTCGTGGTCGACCCCGGCGTCGGCGGTGCGCGTGACGCGCTGGCCGTGGAGAGCGAAGGACGCTTCCTGGTCGGACCGGACAATGGCGTGCTGTCGCCGGCGTTGCTGCACGCGAATGCGCGCTGCGTGTCGCTGCCTGTGCCGACGTCGGCGGCGCCGACGTTTCACGGGCGAGACGTCTTCGCGCCTGCCGCGGCGCGGCTTGCCCAGGGCGTCGCGCTCGACGCCCTGGGCGATCCGCACACCGATCCGGTCGTGCGCCGCACTCCCGAGGCAATCCGTCGCACCGACGGCACGATGGCGGGCATCGTGATCACGGTCGATCGCTTTGGCAATGCGGTGACGAACCTGATGGCGCGACGCGGCGGCGTGGTGGAGATCGCCGGACGTCGAGTCCCGCTTGCGCGCACCTACAGCGATGTGGGCGCCGGCGCTCCGCTCGCGCTCGTGGGATCGAGCGGGCTCGTCGAGATCGCGGTGCGCGACGGGAGTGCCGCCGCGCTGCTCGGACTGCGGCGTGGAATGCCGGTCGTGCTGATACCTGGGTAGGCGCCCGGAGCGACGAGATCAACGCGTCGACATCGACGCGCGACCCGGGCCGCTGTCCGAGACGATCCGGCCAAGGTAGATCGACCCCCTTGATGGATCGACGGCGCCGGAGCCGTGGTGCAGCTCGGACGCGAGCTCGCCACCGGCCAGGACGACGAACATCGTGTAGTACATCCAGGAGAGCAGCGCGATGACGCCGCCGATCGTGCCGTACGTCTTGTTGAACGATCCGAAGTGCTGCACGTACACGCGAAAGAGCAGCGTCGCGACCAGCCAGAGCACGGTCGTCATCGTCGCCGCGACGAACAGATGCCACCATCGCTGCTGCACGTTGGGCAGCAGCTTGTACAGCATCACGCACAGGCCGACGACGAGCGCGAACGCGACGGCGTACTGGAGGAGGCTCACGAGCGTCACGCCGGCCGTGCCCAGGAGGAGACTGCTTCCCACCCATCGCGCGAGTCGCTCGCCGTCGAGAAACACGAGCGTGGCGGCGAGGACGACGGCGCCGGAAATGACGAGGCACCCGAGGCGGATCAGCAGGCGCTTCCAGAACGGCCGCGTCTCGCGGACGTCGTAGGCGATATTGAGGGCCTCCATCAACGAGCCGAAGATGTTCGATCCGGTCCAGCCGGCGAGCAGCGCGCCGATCGACATCACGCCCGCGCCACCACTCGACGTGATGATCTCGGTAAGCGTGCGCCGCAACAGTGAGAGCGCATCCGGCGGGAGCGTGGCCGAGAGGCGTGAGAGCAACGACTCCATGAGCTGCTGCCCATTGCCGAGAAGACCGAGGAGCGGCGTGAGAAAGAGCAGCAGCGGGAACAGCGAGAAGAAGAAATAGTAGGCCGTCTCCGCAGCAAGGCTGGGGATTCGGTCCTCACCGATTTCCTTGACGGTTTTCTTGACCAGCGGGACGACGTCGTAGCCCTTGATGACCATGGGTGCGCGCGGTGCCTGGTGGATGACGCCACCAGGCACCGGGGCAAGGCATGGGCCAGCCACACACGCGCCGAAGGATCAGCGGATCTCGTGCTGTACGTCGATCTGGCCGATGAGCGTCTCGGCGCGCACGCGTAGATGATGTGCTGCAGTGTCCCAATTGGGGGAGTACCAGGCATCGTCGCGCTTCACGAGGCCCTCGTGCTCGAAGCCCGCGGCGATTCGCTGTACCTCGAGTCGGACACCGACGTCCGGCGGAATGCGAAGCACGATCCTGCCGACACCGAGGCGGGCGATGAGCGTCATGTCGCTCGTCCAGGTGCCGCCGAGCTCGAGATCGATCACGCCGACGCCACCGCGCACGCGGATCTGTTCGGCGTTGGCGTTGGCGAGGTGGAGGGCGAAGAAGTCGGCCGCGCCCGCGTCGATCTCCAGATCGCGCATGCGGGTGCGATTGGGCGACGTGAACATGAGCGTGGCGTCGGTGGCGCCACACTCGAGCCGCAGCGACTGGAGCGCCAGTCCTCCGAGCTCGAGCGTCGATTGTGTACCGCCGAGCTCGAAGGACAGATCCAGCGGGACGCGGCGGGGCAGGGCGAGTTGCAGGTCGCCGCTCTCGCCGGATGGCGATGTCAGCGCGCGGCCGCGCGACTCGAGGCCGAGCACCACGCTTCGCTGGTCGGCGTCGAACCGATGGAGCGGCAGCGAGCGCGATTCATCGTAGCGCAGACGCATCGCGTAGAGCAGCGGATCGTCCGTGCCCCGGATGTCGATCTTGCCGGCGCCGTACTGCACGCGAACCCGCTGTGGCAGCGTGTCGCGCAACTGGCGCGCGAAGTCGACGGTGCGCCAGCGCGGCGCCGTCTGCGCCGATGCCGCCGGCGCGGCGAGCGCACCGGCCAGTCCGAGTGCGAGGGCGATCCGACGCTGCCTCACCGGCCCTCCGTACCGACGGCTCGGGGTCTGCGTGCGGCGACTACGCCAGTGAGTGGCGTCGGCGTCTGCCAATCGGCGAGCTCCACGGGCCGCGTGCCGGCGGCGACCTTGCGATGCGTTCCGGCGCGTGACAGCAGGGTGGCACCGAGTCCGAGCGTCATGGCGGCCCAGGTCGCCGCGAGCGCTGCAGCGCGCACCACCGTCGCCGCGAGGGGTGCCCACGCGAGCAGCGCCGCGACCATCCAGAGGGCAAAGAAAATCGCGACGCCGACGCCGAGGGCCAGGAGCGTCCGGGCCCGGGGCCCGGTGTCCGGCGCGGGACGCACCGCGCCGCCGACGAGTCGCGCGACGGCAAGGAAGCCGAGCGTGAGAAGACCGGCGACGGCGATGGTGTACGCGACGATGGCGAACGGAATGAGCAGGATCCCGATGACGCTCACCGCGAGTGCTACGATGAGCACGACGAGCATCGGCAGGATGAGTAGCTGCCCGAGCAGCCCTGCCCAGAATGCTCTGCCGAAGCGGTGCTCGAGCGTGTTCACGACCTCGTCGAGATTGGGCCCGGCGAACAGCAACACGCCGACCGCGATGATGAGCAGGACGCCGAACACCCCGCCAACGAGCCGCACGCTGTAGAGGGTGCGCTGTGCCGGCGTTCGCGTTGCGGCGACCGGAACAGCGGCGGCGCTCACCGTCGGCAGGGCATCCATGCTGCGCATTTCGCCGCGCACTTCGCCGCGCACGGCGCCGGTGTCGGCGATGACACGTCCGCCGACGGCCAGCGCATCGCCGGTCACGACGCCTCCCTTCCGCACCGTCACGTCGCCAGCGAGGCTGACGACGGAGCCGTCCACACGTCCCGCGACGACGACGGGCCCGCGCGCGACGATGGTGCCGTGGACGGCGCTCCCTGCGGGAATGGTGCGTCCGCCCGGTGTGATGCTGTCAGCCGGCGGGAGGTCGGCGATTGCTTCGATCGTGAGCCGATCGAGATCACGCTGATTCTGCTGGCGAGTCGCAGCCCCCCCGCCGGCTTGCGCGCCGAGCGCGGCCGGCACGAGGGCGACGAGGGCGAGCAGGCTGGGGTGGGCGCGCATCCTAAGCGCGCCGGCCCGCAATGGCCAGCCGCCGGATGCCGATCACCGTTGCCACCGCCGCCAACAGGAATCCGCCGAGCAGGAGTGCAGTCCCGAGAGGTCCGATGGTCTGGAGCGTCGAGAGCGCCGACTCTCCGAGCAGGGCGACGGCGACGTCGCGAGCGGCGGCGAGCATCGCGTTCCGGAACCGGTCGCCCACGAGGCCGGCCATGAAGACCATCGCGTCGCCCTGCATGGCCAGCCAGATCATGGCGATGGTGAGCAGACCGGCCACCGAGCTACCGACTGCGACGGCGGCAACGCGGGCCGCCGACGACTGCGGCGTCCAGCGGCGCACCGTCTCGCGGGCTGCGACGTGCGCCGGGACGAAGACCGGCACCTGGGCCATCACCCGATCGGCGAGGCGCGAGTCGGGGGCGAAGTGGGGGAGGGCCTCCAATGCTTCGACGACCACCCGCGCGTCCTCGACGCGCTCGCGGCAGTCGTCACACTCGAGCATGTGCGCGCGCAACGCGGCGACGCCGAATCCGGCTTCGCCGTCGACCAGGAGATCGATCTCGTTGGGGAGAAGGTGCCGATGATTCATTGGGGCCTCTGCTCGCCTGTACGGAGAGGGGGTAGGTGGGGTTTCACTCGGGCGACGGCCGACCGGGGGTGATGCGCTGTCATTCTCGCGTGTGCTCCAGCGCACGGCGAAGCTCGTGCCGCGCGCGGTGGATATACGTCTTCACGGTGCCGAGGGGCAGGTCCAGCGTGGTGGCGATCTCCTCGTAGGAACGCCCCTCGACGTGCCGGAGCATGATGCAGGAGCGGTATTCGGGGCGGAGCTTGGCGATGGCGCGCTCGATGGCGGAGCCGAGCTCGCGGGCTTCCATCTCGTCCAGGGCGGTCTCGGCGTCGTCGGCGACGTCGAAGCGGGTGGACTCCACCGCCTCGGCGGTCACGGCATGTGGGGACCCGTCCATGCTCACGGTGTCGAGCTGCCGCTTACGCAGATGATCGATCGCCACGTTGTTGGCGATCTTGAACAGCCACGACGAGAACTTGAAGTCCGAGCGGTAGCGATCGAGGTGCGAGAGCACCTTGACGAAGGTGTCTTGCGCGAGGTCTTCGGCCAGCTCCCGATCGCGGACCATGCGATAGATGAGCGAGAAGACGGGCCGCTCGTACCGCTTGATCAGCTCTCGATGTGCCGCGTCCCGCCCCTCCAGGGCGAGGGCGACGACGTCGGCATCGGGGAGATTCGCGAGATCGAGGGTGCGGAGCACGACGGGAGGTGCGGGTCGCCGCGGCCCGTGCGAGGAGGAAAGCCGGCGCGGCTGCGCGAAAGCTACGTCTCGCGCGACAGGCAATCCAGCGTCGCGCTTGCCCGCGTCGTGACCGCGGGAGAGCTTTCCGTGATGCACGAGACGTCGATCGAGGAGCGCCGCGCCGACGCTGCGGCCGAGGGCGGCGCGGAGAAGTCGGCGTATGTGCGGACCGTGTTCGAGCAGATCGCGCCGCGCTACGACCTCCTCAACCATCTGCTCAGCCTGAACATCGACCGGCGCTGGCGACGCCGCGCGCTGCGTGCGCTCGAGTGGACCCGCGCACCAACGGGTCAGTACTTGGATCTCTGCGCCGGCACGCTCGACGTCGGTGCGGAGCTGAGCCACCAGCGCGGCTTCGACGGATTCGTCATCGGCGCGGACTTCGCCGTACCGATGCTGGAGGCCGGAAAGGGAAAGGCGCCAGCATCGGCGCTCGCACCCGTCGCCGCAGATGCGCAGCGGCTGCCTCTGCCAGACGCGTCGGTGGACGGCGCGATCGTGGCATTCGGGATCAGGAACGTCGCGTCGCTCGATGCAGCGCTGCGCGAGGTCCATCGCGTCCTCGCACCCGGCGGGACGTTCGTGGTCCTCGAGTTCACGACGCCCCGTTCCACGGTCGTCCGCGCGCTCTACCACTTCTACTTCCATCGATTGCTTCCGCTGATCGGCGGCGCGATCAGCGGTCACCGCACGGCGTATCGGTATCTGCCGCAGTCGGTGGCGCACTTTCCCGCGGAGCCGGAGCTGGCGCGCCGCATGACCGACGCAGGATTCCGCGACGTCAAATGGGAATCGCTGACGCTCGGCATCGCGGCAATCCACCGCGCACGCAAGGCGTGATCGACGTCGCCCGCGCATGGCGCTCATTGGACTGATTTCCGACACGCACGGGCTCCTGCGCCCGGACGTGCATCGCGCGCTTGCGGGGGTCGAGCTGATCCTCCACGCGGGTGACGTCGGGGGGGACGAGATCCTCGACGAGCTCGCGCTGATCGCGCCGGTGCTCGCCGTCCACGGCAACACCGACGCGCCGGGAGATCCGCGCCTCGCCGAGTCGATCGATCGCGTCATTGAAGGGGTGTCGGTGCACGTGAGCCACGGACACGAGCTCGGCAGTCCCACGCCGGCTCGATTGCTCGCGCACTATCCGGCGCAGGTGATCGTGTACGGCCACACGCACCGGCAGCATATCTCACGCGCGGATGGCCGGCTCGTCGTGAATCCGGGCGCGGCGGGGCCGAAGCGGTTCAACCTCGAGCCGAGTGTCGCACGGCTGACGATCGAGCACGGCGGCGCCGAAGTGGAGCTGGTCGCGCTCGAGGCGAGTTGAGAGAGGTGAGAGGTGGGAGTTGTCGAGTCAGCCGCGACGATCAACTGCCCATCCATCGCTTCAGACTGCTCGAAAGTGCGACGCCGGGTAGAGGTAATCCTCCCCGGAATCGTCGAGGATCCGGTAGAAGCTCCCTTCCGCTTCCACGCCGATCCTCTCGTAGATCCGGCCGAGCGTCAGGTCATGGCAGCCGCCAGGCTCGTCGCAGCCGGGATAGGTCAGCCATGGCTTCACACTGATGCACTGAACCAGGGTCGTCGGTTGCCACGAGGTTGTCATCGCATCGCCGGCCACAGTCGCCCGTGAATCGGGCGCCGAGACGTGCGGCTGCAAGACGCTCGCCAACCATTGGACGGTCCATACAATGCGCCGCGCGCTCGAGGCGCTCACGCCGCCGACGAGGCCGCCGGAGCGCCGAGCGCCGCGTCGGTCGCGGGATCGTAGCCGAGTGGCGGCGGTTCGGCGACGAAATCGCTCGCGCGGCGTGAGCGTGCGAGCTCGTGCGGGAAGCGCCGGAACCAGGACGACAGGAGCAGTAGCTCGTCCACCTCGTGCGACGGGATTTGCGCCGTGTCGCGCTCGACGGGATTGAACACGCTCTCGACCATCTCGAGCAGCCGGCTGCGGTCTTCCTCGCTACGCGGCATCGGCTGCTCCCCGCGCACGCGCCCACGGCGAATCAGGTAGACACGATCGTCGCCCTCGTAGCCGGGGACCGCGTAGACGAACGACAATGTCTCGACGGCGAAGCGGAAGTTGACGAACTGCTCACGCAGTCCTTCGAGACGCTGGAGCTTGTCGCGGAGCACGGCGGCGCGCTCGAAGTCGAGCTGGCTGCTCGCCGCGATCATGTCCCCACGGAGGGCGTCCATGGGACCATCATCGTTGCCGTCGAGGAAAGCGCGTACAAGAGCGACGCGCTCGGCGTACTCGCGCGCCGTGCAGCCGCCGACGCATGGGCCGAGGCATTTCCTGATCTCGTAGCGAATGCAGCCGGGGGTGCGAGGGTAGATCTGAAACAGCTCCGGTTGATCGGCGAAGTGGATCGGCTGGTCGAGGCGGCAATCACGGAGCCCCAACGCGTCGTTGAGCTCGCGCACCGCGTCGCTCACGCGCTGTGCGCCCTGGAAGGGGCCGTAGTAGATCTGCGCGTCGTCCGCGCCCGCGCCGCGCACGACGGCGAGCTTCGGGGCGGCGCCTCGCGTCACCTTGATGAACGCGAAGTGCCGCGCGTCGCGCTTCATGGCGACGTTCAGCCGCGGGCGATGTCGTTTGATGAGCCACAGCTCCTCGAGCAGCGCGGCGAACTCGCTCGGCGTGTAGTCCCACTCGATGCTCGTCGCCTCGCGCACGATGCGCGCACCCTTTTCTTCAGGGCCGCAGCGGAAATAGCTCAGGAGGCGCGTGCGCAGCTTCTTCGACTTGCCGACGTAGACGACCTCGCCCTCCGGCGAGAGCCATCGATACACGCCCGGTCGGTCCTTGGCGAGCGCACGGACGTGGTCGCGCATGCACGCGATCTGCTCGTCCGACGATTTCGGCGTGAGCAGGAGCTCCTTTACCTTTGACAGCCGGCGCACAGGACCGTGGATCGTCCGTCGATGACGTGGGTCTCGATCAGCCGCGCGTCGCAGCGAAGGCAGCGCTCGCCGCCGCGCCCGTATACGGCGAGTGAGCGCTCGAAGTCGCCCTTGCCGCCGCTCGCGTCGCGATAATCGCGGAACGACGTCCCGCGCGCAGCGATCGACTCGGTGAGGACGCTCACGATCCCGTCGCGCAGCGTCTCGGCCTCCCCGGCAGTGATGGACCGGGCGGCGCGCGACGGATCGATGCCCGCCCGCCAGCAGGCCTCGTTCGCGTAGATGTTCCCGATCCCGACTACCGCGTGCTGATCCATGAGCACCTTCTTCACTGCCTGCTGCGACGCCCGAAGAATTCCCGATAGATGCGCTGCCGTGAACGCGGGGTCAAGAGGCTCCATGCCGAGCGCGTCCGTGTACGCATCGAATCGCTCGGCTGACATGAGCGCGACTGTACCAAGGCGACGTATGTCGCGGTAGTGCAGGTCGCGTCCGTCGTCGAGGGCGAGATGGAGGGTGGAGTATGGCGCTTCGACGTCGGGGAGCGGGCCGCGACTCAGCAGCAGGGCGCCGGTAAATCGCGGCTGCACGACCACGTGGTCGCCGGTGCTCAAGTCGAGCACGACGAGCTTCGCGCGCCGCCAGCAGTGCTCGATCGTTGCGTCGGTCGCGCGTCGAGCGAGTTCGTGTGCCGAGACCTCGCGCAGCACGTCGGGGCGCCGGACGACGATGGCGTTGATACGGCGCCCGCGAATCTCACCGTCGAGATCCCGGGCAATCGTCTCAGTCTCCGGCAGCTCCGGCACCGGCCTCCTGCCGCGTCTGCCGTGCGATCTCACGCCATCCGATGTCGCGGCGGTACTGCTTGCCGTTGAACTCGACTCGCGCCGCGTACGCCTGACTCTTCCGCTGCGCTTCGGCCACGGTCGGGGCGGTCGCGCTGACGGCGAGCACGCGCCCCCCGGATGTCACGAGCCGACCCCGTGTGTCGCGTGCGGTGCCGGCATGAAAAAGTTGAACGTTCGGCTCGAGCGGAGGAAGCGAGATCGGATCGCCGGTGCGCGGCTTGTCGGGGTAGTTCGCGGCGGCGAGGACGGTGGTGACGCATGCCGAGTCGAGCGTGACGCCGGTCGCGGGAAGTCGCGATCCCGTCGCGACGGCGTGCATCAGATCGAGCAAGCGCGTGGACGCGTCGAGCGCCGGCATTAGTGCCTGCGTCTCCGGATCACCGAAGCGGCAGTTGAACTCGACGACCTTGGGACCGTCGCGGGTGATCATGAGTCCAGCGTAGAGCAGCCCCGTGAACGGCCGGCCGCGCGCCGCGAGGGCGCGCAGCGTGGGCGCGATGATCGTGCGTGCGGCTACCTCACTCACGTCGGCAGAGTGCGTGACGGGAAGATATGCTCCCATGCCGCCAGTGTTCGGGCCGCGGTCCCCGTCGCGCAGGCGCTTGTGATCCTGGAGTCCGGGCAGCACGACGAACTCGGTGCCATTCGTGATGGCGAAGACAGAGATCTCCTCGCCCTCCATGAACTGCTCGACCAGCACCTCGCGTCCGGCGTCGCCAAAGACGTTGCCCTCGAGCATGTCGTCGATCGCGCAGTGTGCCTGCTCCAGCGTCTCACACACGATCACGCCCTTGCCCGCGGCGAGCCCGGATGCCTTGATCACGACAGGCGTACCGAAGCGCCGTGCCGCCGCCTTCGCGCCGGCGAGATCGTCGTGCATCTCGGCGCGGGCCGTGGGGATGCCGCTCTCGAGCATGAGCTGCTTGGCAAACGCCTTCGACGTCTCGATCTCGGCCGCCGCTCGTGTGGGGCCGAAGATGGGGAGGTCGGCGGCGCGGAACCGATCGACCATCCCCGCGGCGAGCGGCGCTTCGGGTCCGACGATGGTGAGACCGACGCGACGCTCGCGTGCGAGGCGCAGGAGCGCATCGAGGTCGGTTGCGCTCACCGGAGCGCATTCGCCGAGCTCCGCGATGCCGGGATTTCCTGGTGCAGCGATGAGCTCGAGCGAGGGCTCCTCGCGCTTCAGTCGCCAGGCGAGCGCATGCTCGCGTCCGCCGCTGCCGATGAGTAGGACACGCATCGGAGTGAATATAGCGTCCTTTACATCGCCGGCCCTTCATTCGATGCCGCGCCCCCGCGGAACGCATCGCGGAACGCGTTGCCGGCGCGGCGGAGGGTGTCGGCAACGTGATCGACGGCGGAGCGAGCTTCTGCCGAGTAGTAGCTCGCCGCGTCGGCGTAGTCGTCGCCGAGATCCGGGCGTGGATCGGTGCGACGCACGTACGTCCCGGCGAGGATGGCGTCGTAGGCGCCGCTCGCGCGCCAGCGCTCGAGCTCTCCGGCACGCACCGTATGGAAAGGGTGATCGCGGAACGCCTGGTTGACGATCTGGAGCACCTTGTCCCAGGTATCGCCGCCGGTCTCGTACGTCGCCGCCTGACGCATGAACTCCTCGACGCTCGCGACGTCGCCGTACGAGGACCCGCCGGCGAGCTTCATGAACGTGCTCTGCGCAACGGATGGATTCTGCAGGGCGAGCAGCGCAGCGCGATCGGTGGACAGCTCGCTCTTGCGATGCCACTCGAGGAGCGTGAGCTGGAAGGGGAGGAGTGCGAGTCCGACGGGGAGGAGCGCCATCGTTCCGATCGCGAGGATCACGAGCGCCACCGTGCGATAGAGCATGTGCCCGCTCATGATGTGCCCGAGCTCGTGGGCGAGCAGGAAGCGGCGCTCGTCGTCGTCCAGCAGCTCGAGCGCGCCCGACGTCATGACGATGAACGGGCGCTCGAAGCCGACGGCGTGGGCGTTCACCTGCGGGGACTGGGTGACGTAGAGCTCCGGAAGCTCGGGCCAGTCGAGGGTGGCGCAGACTTCGATGAGGAGCGTATGCAGGCGAGGACGCTGCTGCGGGCCGACCTGCACGGCGTTTGCCAGGAAGAGCTGCCGGACGCCTCGCTCCGTGATGAACGCCGCCACCTTGCGGACGACCTCATCGAAGCCTGGGATGGCGCGCAGTGTATCGAGTGCCGCGCGGTCTGCCGGATGCTCCCAGGCACGGGACGAGATCTGAGGAAGAACGGTCGGCACGTGTGCTCCTGGACGGGGTCAGGGGGGACTACGACCGGAGCGGGGAGAAAGTGTCAGCCGCTGGTCTCACACGACGTGGAACGCGTGCTCGAGATCCGCCAGGAGATCGTTCACGTCTTCCACTCCGCAGCTCAGGCGAATGAGCCCTTCGGTGATGCCGAGCTTGGCGCGACGGGCGGGGTCGACGCTGGCGTGGGTCATCGACGCGGGATGACTGATCAGGCTCTCCACCCCGCCGAGCGATTCCGCGAGCGAGAACAACCGGCACCGGCTCAGCACGGCATTCGCCTTCTCCTTCGTGCCGAGCTCCACGGAGATCATCCCGCCGAACCCGGACATCTGTCGCTTCGCGAGCTCGTGCTGCGGATGGGAGAGGAGCCCTGGGTAGATGACCCGCTCCTCACCGAGTCGCTCCGCCAGCCACGCCGCGATCTGGCGGCCGTTCTCGTCGTGCCGAGGCATGCGGAGGTGCAGCGTCTTGGTCCCGCGGAGGGCAAGCCAGGCGTCGAACGGGCCGGGGTTGGTGCCGGCAGAGTTGAGGTTGAACTGCAGTCGCGCCGCCAGCTCGTCGTCGTTCACGATGGCGATGCCGCCGACCATGTCGGAATGGCCGTTCAGGTACTTCGTCGTCGAGTGGTAGACCATGTCAGCGCCGAAGTCGAAGGGGCGCTGGAAGAAGGGCGAGCAGAACGTGTTGTCGACGAGCAGCAGCGCGCCACGCTCATGGGCGACGTCGGCCGCGGCGCGCAGGTCGGTGAGGCGCATCAGCGGGTTGGACGGTGTCTCGACGAACACGAGGCGGGTCGCCCGGGTCATGGCGTCAGCGATGTGCTGCGGATCGCGCGTGTCCACCCACGAGAACGTCAGCCCGAAGTTCTTGAGCACCTTGTCGAACAGGCGGAAGACGCCGCCGTACATGTTCTCGCTGCACACGATGTGGTCGCCGGCCTTGAACAGCATCATGAGCGAGGTGACGCACCCCATGCCGGAGCTGAAGGCGAAGCCGTGCCGTCCCCCCTCCAGGGCGGCGACGTTGCGCTCCAAGGCTTCCCGCGTCGGGTTCTTACCTCGAGCGTACTCGTAGCCTTTATTCTGGCCCAGGGCGTCCTGGACGTAGGTCGAGGTCAGGTAGACCGGGGTCATGATCGCGCCGGCCAGTGGCTCAGGGCGCTGGCCGGCGTGGATGGCGCGGGTTGCGAAGCCCGCCTGAAGGTCGTCGTCGAAAACCCGCGTCATGCCGATACTACTCCCTGTAGAGTCGTGCGGCGCAAGTTAATGGGACGCGGAGTGGGGGGCGAGGCAGCCTCCGGCTCCGACTCAGCCGCGTGAGACCGCGTCATCGCAATCATGTCTGCCGAATCCAACGTCGTTGCACCGCACTGTCTTGTCGTGGACGACGAGCCGCGCCTGCGCCAGGTGCTCGTGCACCTGATGCGCGGCGACGGCTTTGTCTGTCTCGAGGCGAGCAACGGCGAGGAGGCGCTGGCGCAGCTCCAGCGGCATCCGATCACGCTCGTGATGAGCGATCTGCGCATGCCGAAGATGGACGGGCTGGAGCTGCTCCGGCAGACGCGCGGGCGCTGGCCCGACGTCGCCGTGGTGATGATCACGGCGGTGGCGGACGTGGAGGTCGCGGTGAGCTGTCTGGCCATCGGGGCGATGGATTATCTCACCAAGCCCTTCCATCTGGAGGAGGTGCGTGCACGGGTGGCGCAGGCGCTCGAGAAGCGGCGGCTGGTGATCGAGAACCGCGGCTATCACGAGAGCCTGCAGGCCAAGGTCACCGTGCAGGCGCGCCGGCTCGAGGAGCTGTTCATGGCGAGCATCCAATCGCTCGCCGAGGTGCTCGAGCTGAAGGACCCGTACACGCGCGGCCACTCGGTGCGCGTGAGCAACTACTCGGTGGTGATCGCGCGCGAGCTCGGGCTCGATGGGGAGATGCTACGCCAGGTGGAGCTGGGGGGACACGTGCACGACATCGGCAAGATCGGCGTGCGCGAGGAGGTGCTGAACAAGCCGGGCAAGCTCACCGACGCCGAGTACGATCACATCATGACGCATCCAGTGGTGGGCTGGCGCATCCTCGCGCCGCTGCTCGCCGAAACGCCGGCGGCGCTCAACATCGTGCGCTCGCACCACGAGCGGTACGACGGACACGGCTGGCCGGACCGGCTCGAGCGCGATCATATCCCACTCGAGGCGCGCATCGCGGCGGCGGCGGATGCCTTCGACGCGATGACGAGCGACCGGCCCTATCGTCCGGGGGGACTGAGCATGGAGGCGGCGATCGCCGAGATCGTGCGGTGCAGCGGCTCGCAGTTCGATCCGGAGGTCGTGACGGCGCTTGCGCGGGCGGCGGAATGCAAGCGGCTGACGATCGTGCCGCGAACGGGGGCGTACCGTATCGTGCAGGCGGTCTAGCTGTGATCGATCACGAATGCCCGGCTAACCCTGGCGGGGCGAGTACAATCGATCTCGCTCGAGCTCGGCTGGTGCGTCGGGGAGCCCGTATCCCCGATGTATCTCCACGCCGGTGGCATCGGCCCAGCGCTCCCGGAGCTCCGACGAAAGCGCTGCACCACCGCATACGGCGAGGCGAAGTGCGCTTCCACGCAGCGTGATGCCTCGCCGCTCGACGGCGGACAGCATCGCGTGGAAGACGGCCGGACTGCCCACGATCTCCGTGATCCCCTCTGACGCCAGAACCTCGACGGCGCGCGTGGGATGGAAGTGCTCCATGGTGCTGATGCGTGCACCGGCGATGAGGGGCGCGGTGCAGGCGACGGTCAGCCCGAAGAGATGCGCGAAGGGGAGCAGCGCGAGCACGTGGTCGTCGGCGGTGTTCGCCAGGGCCTCGATCGTCGATCGTGCCGTGGCGAGGAGGTTCGCGTGCGTGAGCACGGCACTTTGAGTGAGCCCGTGCATCGCCGCGGTGTAGATGATCGCTGCTTCCTCGTCACGTCCGGGGACGTCACGCTCTCCCTCGAGGGAAAGACCGTGATGCGTGCCGAGGTCGACCCCGCGTGACGCACCGCCGGCCAGCACGGTCGCCGCGCGTGGTGCGTCGTCGAGGATGACGACGACCACTCCGTCGGGGGCGCACGACGCGAAGCGGCGCGTGGTGAACAGCGCGCCGACATTGCCGTCACGACATTGAACCGCGATCTCCGCCGGGTCGGTGAGCGGATTCACGAGGACCGCGGCGCGTCCCTCGCTCGCGGCGAGCGCGGTGAGAAATTGTGGCGACGTCGGCATCAGGATCGCCGACCGCCGACCGCTGAGCGCCCGAACGAGGGGGGCGCTGCGCTGCAGCAGGGTGAGTCCCGCGGCGACCATCTGCTGGGCCTCGAGGACGTCGGCGTCGCCGGCGGCGGCGATGTGCCCACCGCCGGCCGCGATGGCGAGGGGCAGCAGGGCGAGGGGGTTCGACATGAGGGCGTTGGTCAGGCGCCGGACAATCTACATCGAGAACCGCTGCAACGACTCCTTGAGTCGCTCCGCGACGTCGGCGAGGTGCTGGCTCGACGAGGCGATGTTCGACATCGATGCCGATTGCTCCTCTGCCACCGCGCTCACCTCCTCTGCCGTGGCTGCGTTCGACTCGGCGCTCGCGGCGAGCGTCTGAATCTCCCTCGCGAGCGATTCGGCTTCCGCGCGCTGCGACTCGGCGACGTTGACGATCCGATCGACCGCCTCGCGTGCGCCGGTAATCTCGCGGTCGATCTGCGTGAGCGCGTCCGCGCTGGCGCGGATGACCGTCTCGCCCGCCGCGACGCGGTCGCTCGCGACGAGAATCTGTTCCTCCGTCCGCACCGCGCTCGTGCGAATCTCCGCCGCCAGCTTACGGATCTGCTCGAGCGCCTTCGCGCTCTCGGCCGCGAGCTTGCGCACCTCGTCGGCGACGACGGCGAATCCCCTGCCGTGCTCGCCGGCGCGGGAGGCCTCGATCGCCGCATTGAGCGCCAGCAGGTTCGTCTGGCGCGCGATCGCGCCGACGGCGTCGGTGATCTTGCCGATGCGCTGCGACTTCTCTCCCAGCTCGACGACGGCGGGGACGGCGGCGCCGGTGACGGCGCTGATCTCGGCCATCGCCGCGAGCGCCTCGCCTGCGGCCACCGTGCCGCGCTGCGTCGTGCGCTGCGCGACGTCGGCCGCGTTGCGCGCCTGCTCGGCGTGACTCGCGACGGCGACGGCACGCGTCGCCACCCGGCCCGATGCGTCCGATACGGCACCGATGCCCCGCGTCTGCGCCGCGGTAGCCTCGGCGATCGCGCTGGCCGCGCCGGATACCTCTTCGGTGGACGCGGTCATCTCCTGTGCGCCCGAGGCGAGCTCCTCGGCCGTCGAGGCCATCTCGGCCGCACTGTCGCCGAGATCGGAGACCAGAGTGCGCAAGCCAGCGGTCATCTCGCGGAACGATGCCGCAAGGTCGCCGACTTCGTCGTCCGACTCGAAGTTCAGCTCTTCCTTGAGCTGGCCACGCGCAACCCGCTCGGCCTGGCGCGACAGCTCCTTCACCCCTCGCGTGAGCTGCGTGGCGCCCCAGTACGCGGCGCCGATGGCGATGACGAAGGCGAGCACCGCGTAGATGGCCAGGTCCGCCAACGCGCGGCGCGCTTCGCTCAGGAGACCGGCGGCGCGTCCCGTGGCGACGACCACGCCGACGACTTTGCGGTCGGGAGTGATGATCGGCACTGCGCCAGCGAGCACGTCGTCCCCGTCCATCTGGTACACACTGGTCGCGCCGGCGACGCCGTCCCTGACGAGTTGATCGAGCTCGTCGGCGGGGGTCCAGACGTCGCCGGCAGTGGTCAGGCGCTCGCTCTGCAGCACATAGCGGAAGCGTCCGGATCTCTCGCGTGCGGCGAGGTCGAGCGCGACGAGCTCGTTGCCGCTGCCCAGCGCGTCGTTGTAATCGACGCGTGCGCGCCGCACGAGCTCGCGCACGGCTGGAGAAAGGGCCGCGTCGCGCGCGCCTGATGCCAGCGCGGCGGCTGTCTGCTGCGGGAGCTGGTCGGCAACGCCGCGGGCGATGGCGACGAGTCGCTCACCCTGCGCGCGGGCGAGCGCGGCGCGTACCTGGACGTAGGTCGGCGCGAGCAGGAGTGCGAGGGTGACGAGAACGGCAGCCCCGGCGAGGGCTGCCATCTTGAGCCGCACCGGAACGCGTGTGGCGCGCAGAGTGTGCTTGCGGAAAGAGGGGACGGCGGGGCTTGCGTCGAGCAACAGTCAGTATTGACTCGCCGACAGGGTCCCAGGTTACGGCGTATGTGCGTTGGAGCAAGCGGCGAATCGCTTGCCCGGTCGAGGGCTACGGCTAGCTTTCGGTTTCTCGTTGACGGAGGCGTCATGTCGCAGGGTGGCACCGGTGGGCTGATGGTGAGCGTGTCGGGGATCCGGGGCCGCGTGGGCGAGTCGCTCACGCCGGAGGTCGTGGCCCGGTATGCGGCGGCGTTCGGTGGGTGGTCGATTGCGCAGGGGCAATCGCGCCAGATCGTCGTCGGGCGCGACAGCCGCGTCTCGGGACCGATGCTTCACCGCATCGTGGTGGGGACGCTCCAACTGGCCGGATGCGACGTGATCGACATCGGGCTCACCACGACGCCCGGGTGCCAGCTCGCCGTCGAGCATCACCACGCGGCGGGGGGGCTGATGCTGTCGGCCAGCCACAATCCCATCGAGTGGAATGCACTGAAGCTCATCGGCTCGAGTGGGCTGTTTCTCGAGGCGAAGGAGGGCGCGGCGATGCGTGCCCTCATGGAGCAGGGAGCTCCACTCGCGACGTGGGATCGTATCGGCGCGGTGACGCAGGATGACGCGGTCGCTGCGCGTCATCTCGACGCAGTGCTCGGCATTCCGTATCTGGACGTCGCGCGGATTCGCGCGCGGAAGTTCAAGGTCGCGCTGGACTGCGTGCGCGGGGCGGGGGCCACGATCATGCCGCAGCTCCTGGAGCGATTGGGGTGCGACGTCGTCGCCATCAACATGGAACCGGACGGCCGGTTTCCGCGCGAGCCGGAGCCGGTGGCGGAAAACCTCGAGGAGCTGGAGCGACTCGTAAAGGCGAGCGGCGCCGATGTCGGCTTGGCGGTGGATCCGGATGTCGACCGGCTGGCGCTGGTGGCGGATGGCGGGCGGGCGATCGGCGAGGATTACACGCTGGCCCTGGCGGCACGCGTCGTCCTGCGGCATCGCCGCGGACCGGTGGTGACGAATCTCTCGACGAGCCTCGTCGTCGAGGACGCCGCGCGCGCCGCCGGCGTCGAGCTCGTACGCGCGCCGGTGGGCGAAGTGAACGTCGCGGTGCGGATGCGTGAGCTGAAGGCGCCGATCGGTGGGGAGGGGAATGGCGGGGTCATCCTGCCTGAGGTCCATCTGGGGCGCGACGCGCCGATCGGCGCGGCCCTGCTCCTGCAATTGTTGGTGGAAGAGGCGCGGCCGCTGAGCACGATTGTCGCGTCGGGACCCCGGTACGTAATCGTGAAGGACAAACTGGCACGGCCGAAGGCGAGTCTGGACGCGGTTTATGGCGCGTTACGCACGGCATTGGCGGATGCGGTGGCGGATACGCAGGATGGGCTCCGCCTGTCCTGGCCCGACCGGTGGGTGCATGTTCGGCCCTCGGGCACGGAGCCGATCGTGCGCGTGATCGCCGAGGCGCCGGACGAGGCCGGCGCGCGCGACCTGGTGCGCCGCTCGCGCGAGCCGCTGGACCTCCTGGCGCGCAGCGGCTGAGCACAGCACGGATCGGCTCGAGATCTTTCACCGAGGAAGGCGACCATGTGTGGAATTGTCGGTTACATCGGCGACAAGCAGGCGACGTCGCTGCTCGTGGACGGACTCAAGCGACTGGAATATCGCGGCTACGATTCCGCCGGCGTGTCGTTGATGAATGGCACGGGGGTGGAGACGCGCAAGACGAAGGGGAAGATCGCCATGCTGGAGAAGGCGATCGGCAGCAACCCGATTCGCGGCAAGGTCGGCATCGCGCACACGCGCTGGGCGACGCACGGGCCGCCGAACGAGTGCAACGCGCACCCGCATCATGACTGCACGGGGACGATCTCGGTGGTGCACAACGGGATCATCGAGAACTACGGTCCGCTGCGCGCGATGCTCAAGAAGACGGGGCACACCTTCGTGTCCGACACCGACACGGAGGTGCTGGCGCACCTGATCGAGGCGGCGTTCGACGGCAACCTCGAGGACGCGGTGATGGACGCGCTCGCGCTCGTCGAGGGGACCTACGGCATCGCGGTCATCTCGGCGAAGGATCCCGACAAGATCGTCGCGGCGCGCAAGGGGAGCCCGCTGCTGATCGGCATCGGCGAGGGGGAGAACTACGTGGCGAGCGACGTCGCGGCGATCCTCCAGCACACGCGACAGGTCGTCTATCTCGACGACGGCGAGATGGCCGTGTTGACGAAGGACGATTACCAGGTCTGCGACCTGAACGCCCAGCGGGTCAGCAAGAAGGTCAATCGCATCGACTGGGACCTCGATCAGATCGAGAAGGGCGGCTATGCGCACTTCATGCTCAAGGAGATCATGGAGCAGCCGACCACGATCCAGAACACGATGCGCGGTCGCCTCGTCACGGAGGAAGGGTTCTCCAAGCTCGGCGGGTTGAACCTGACCATGGACGAGCTCCAGAGTCTCGATCAGATCATCATCACGGCGTGCGGGACGAGCTGGCACAGCGCGCTGATCGGCGAGCTGATGATCGAGGAGCACGCGCGCATCCGCTGCGAGGTGGAGTACGCGTCGGAGTTCCGCTACCGCAACCCGATCGTCACGGATCGCACGCTGTGCGTGGTCATCTCGCAGTCCGGGGAGACGGCGGACACCCTGGCCGCCATGCGCGAGGCGAAGCGCCGCGGCGCCAAGACGCTCGGTCTGGTGAACGTGGTCGGCTCGACGATCGCACGCGAGGACGACGGCGGCATCTATCTCCATGCCGGTCCGGAGATCGGCGTCGCCTCCACGAAGGCATTCACGAGCCAGGTCATCGCGCTCGCCCTGCTGACGCTCAAGCTGGCACGGCTTCGCAACATGTCGGTGGTGCAAGGACGCGAGATCGCGCAGGCGATGGAGGCACTACCCGGGCAGGTTCAAGCGACCCTCGACCGCGCGGGGGAGATCGAGAAGATCGCCGAGGCGTTCGTCGACGCGAAGAACTTCCTGTACCTCGGCCGCGGGTACAACTTCCCCGTGGCGCTCGAGGGGGCGCTCAAGCTCAAGGAGATCAGCTACATCCACGCCGAGGGCTATCCCGCGGCGGAGATGAAACACGGTCCGATCGCGCTGATCGACGAGAAGATGCCGGTGGTGTTCATCGCGCCACACGATGCGGTATTCGACAAGGTCGTGTCGAACGTGCAGGAGGTGAAGGCGCGCGGCGGCAGGGTGATCGCCATCACGAGCCGCGACGAGCCGTCGCTCGAGGGGAAGATCGACTACGAGTTCCGCATCCCCGAGACGATCGACATGCTGAACCCGATCCTCGCGGCGATTCCGTTGCAGTTGCTGGCGTACTACATCGCGGCGAAGCGCGGGCTCAACGTGGACCAGCCGCGGAATCTCGCGAAGTCGGTGACCGTCGAGTAGGAAGGGGCAAGCGGCATCGCGGACCAGGCCGATGCCCCGCGGATCGAACGCAGACTGATTCGTCGAGGGACCGGGCGCCGGGCGCCGGTTCCTCAGCCGTCGTCGGGCGCGACCAACGCGCGGATCGCGTGGAATCGTGCCGGTAGGACGCGTGAGATGCACGGAAAGACCGCCTGCGTGACACGGTCCTTCAACCCAATCCCGATCGGACCGAATGCGTACCGCCACGTCGATCCTCTGTCTGCTGGCCATCCTCTCGTGCTCGCGCCGCGATCGCGAGGCCGACCAGAGCGCCGAACGGAGCGACGCGGGCACGAGCGCGGCCGCAGCGGCTGGAGCGCGCGAGGGCGCGGCGGCCGGGGACGTGCGCATCGTGAGCACCGGCGCCGAGGTCGATCTCGCCCTCGTGGGCGACACGATCAGCTCGGGGCTGTCACAGCAGGCGCTCGCCAGGGCCAGGCCGGAGATCGACTCGAGCCGCGTGTCGGGCACGGGTCTCGGCGTGTCGATCGAGAAGATGGTGAAGGGGACCGTGCAGTCCGCGCTCGGGACGCGGGTCGCCTTTCCGATCTCCGCGCTCAACGACGTGCGGTACGAGTCGGGACGGATCGTGTTCGACTGGAAGGAGCGGCCCGCCATCGTGTTCGCGAAGACGAGCATCAACGGGAAGCCGTTCCTCGAGTCGTTCCGCCCGGAGGATGCGCAGCGGTTCGTCAGTGCGGTGCGCGCCCGCAAGCGCGCGCGAGGACTCTGACGGTCAGCTCCGGCGTGTGTGCAAGCCGGCCCGGTCGAGTGCGCGCCGGCTGGTCTCGCAGGCCTGCTCGAGGAACCGGCGAATGACGCCGAGGGCTTCGTCGCGCTGCGGCGCGTGCTTCCGATCGCTGAAGCAGCGCCGGATCGTGCGCTCGACCTCGTCCTGGAGAATGGCGCACTCCCGCGCGAGCGCTTCCGGCGTCCAGCCAAGCCGCGCGCGCTGCAGTCCGTGCCGGTCGGCGATGAAGCGCTGAATGTCGGCCGTATCGAGCAGCAGCGACGACGGCGTGCCCTCCGTCTCGTCCAGCGTCACGAGGGCGGCCGAGATGTCGGCCAGCAGCGCGCCGACATGATCCACGAGCTGCGAGAATCGGAGGGTCGGCGCCGCCGGCATGAGGGGCTCGCGCCGGAGCGCCGCGGCGAATGCGTCGAGGATGTTCTCCATCTCGTGCATGAGCGTATCGCCGAATTCGGCCAGTCCTCTCGTGCGCGGCACGACCGGAACGGGCGCGCGGCGATCCTCCGGCGCGGCGTGCGCGTCGCCCGCGCGCGAGGTGGCGGCGGGAAGCCAGACGGAGAAGACGGACCCGTCGCCCGGCACGCTCTCCGCCGTGACCTCGCCGCGCATGAGCCGTGCGAGGCGTCGGCTGATCGTGAGCCCCAGCCCCGCGCCGTCGCGCTGGCGCGTGCGTCCCGCCTGCGCCTGCACGAACGGCGAGAAGATCGTCTCGAGCTGCTGCGCGGCGATCCCGATGCCCGTGTCGCGCACCCGAATGACGATCCACGGGCCGTCGCCGTGCAGGTGGCGTGACCTGGACGACGCCAGCTGCTCGACCTCGAGGTGGATGTGGCCACCCGGCTCGGTGAACTTCACGGCGTTCGACAGCAGGTTCGCCAGCACTTGCAGCACGCGGTCGCGGTCGCCGAGGAACACGAGGCTGCGCGGCACCTCGGCAGGAGCGTGGAGGGTGAGCCCTCGCGACTCCGCCTGCGGCTGTGACAGGACGATCGCCGATTCCACGACGTCGGCGACGCTGGTCGGGACGCGCTCCACGGACAGCCGCCCGGCCTCCACCTTTGCGAGATCGAGAATCTCGTTGACGAGACCGAGGAGATGCCGCCCGCTCGCCGTGATGCGTCCGATCTGCTGCCGCTGCTCCGGCGTGAGCGTGCCGACGACGCCGAGGTCGAGCAGCTCGGCATAGCCGAGGACGGCGTTGAGCGGCGTGCGCAGCTCGTGGCTCATCACGGCGAGGAACTCCGACTTGGCCTGATTTGCCGCCTCCGCTTCGGCGCGCGCGCGCCGCTCGCGCTCGAGCTGACGCTCGTGCTCCTCGGCGTGCTTGCGGTCGGTGACGTCGCGCAGCGAGACGAGCGTCGCCGGTTCGTCCTCCCATGCCGCGTCGACGAGCCGCAGCTCCGCGAAGACGACCGCACCGCCCGCCGCGCCGCGCCGGACGATCTCGATCTCGGTCGCCTCGCTCGACGAGAGCGGGAAGCCGAACTCCTGGCCCACGAGCTCGTTCGACGAGCGGCCGAACAGCCGTTCCGCGGCGGGATTGGCGAAGCGGATGCGGCCGTCGCCGCTCACGACGACGATGCCGTCGGCGAGGCGGTCGACGATCTGGCGCAGGACGACCTGCTGGGAGCGCCGCGTCGTGCGGCGCTCCCCGGTGCGGCGCTCCACGAGGGGCGCCCCGACATCGCGATGCCCGTCGCTAGCGCCCATCCTCGGCGTCGAGATTCCAGGTCGGGTTGCCCGAGAGGATGCCGACGACGTGCTTGAACGGCTCGCCGATGTGCATGCCCTCGCTGTCGATCGTGTACTGACGGATCGCCGAGTCGTGCTGCGACCCGCGCATCTTGAGCAGCACGATGCTGCGCAGCATCTCGCCGTACGATTCCACGTACCGCAGCAGGATGATGGAATCGGTGAGCGTGGAGATGTGCTTCTCCGTCACCGAGCCACCGCCGAGCAGCGACGGCGTGGTCGAGGTGAACAGCCCCGCCGTCTCCTGCTTCTTGAGGAACGACGTCAGGCTGATCACGAACTCGCGGAAGCTGCGCAGCGACGACACGCGCTCGAGCGCCGAGAGGCTGTCCACGGCGACGCGCGTCGGCTCGTAGTCGGTGATGAGCTGCTGCATCTCCACGAGATGGTCTTCCATCGCCATCGCGTGCGGGTACCGGTTCACGACCTTGAGCCGCCCGGACTTCTCCATCTTGCCGAAGTCGTAGCCCCACGCCTCGGCATTCCGGAAGAGCTGATCCCGGCTCTCTTCGAACGCGAACAGCAGGCAGCGCTCCCCGGCGTCGAAGCCGCCCGCCATGAACTGCGTGACGAGCAGCGTCTTGCCGGTGCCGGTGGCCCCGGAGACGAGCAGGATGGAATCGCGGAAGATGCCGCCGCCGCACATCTCGTCGAGGCGGTCGATGCCGGACGTGACGCGCTTGGTGGACGACGTCTGGGTGAGCTCGATCCCCGACAGCGGGATGACGATGATCCCGTCGCGCGACGTGATGGTGAAGGGATACTCGCCGCGCTGGTGCGGCGCGCCGCGCAGCTTGAGGATCTCGATCGTCCGGCGGCGGCGCTCGTTGTCGAGCAGGTTGCGCAGGATGATGACATTGTCGGCGACGAACTCTTCGACGCCGTGGCGCGTGACCTCGCCGTATTCGTCGACGCGCTCGCCGGTGAACACGATGGTGACGCCGAGCTTCTTGAGCGCGGTGGTGATGCGGAACAGCTCGGCGCGGAGGATCGGCGCATCGGGGAACTGGACGAACAGCGCATTGAGCGAATCGAGGGAGATGCGCTTGGCACCGATCTTCGCGACCGCCCGCTCGATGCGCGACAGCAGGCCGCTGAGGTCGAAGCTGCCGACGATCGCCGTGGGCTCGTCGGGATCGGGGGCGGCATCGATGAAGATCCATTTGCCCTCCCGCTCCCAGGCCGCGATGTCCCAGCCGAAGCCGAGCATGTTGGACTTGATGTCCTCGACGCGATCCTCGAAGGTCACGAAGACGCCGGGCTCACCGTCGTTGATGATGCCCGAGGCGAGGAAGTGCGTGGCGAAGACGGTCTTGGCACTTCCGGCCGTGCCCGCGACGAGCGTGGCGCGTGCGCGCGGCAGGCCTCCCTCGGAGATGAGGTCGAAGCCGGGAATGCCGGTCCGATGCTTCGGTACCGTGTGGGCGCGGCTCATGGTTCGGTAGCGGGGAGAGAGGGGAAGATGGCCAGCGCCGCGAGCACCTGGGCGATGTCGCGCAGATCGCCGGTGACGCGGCGCCGGGGCGTCGGGGCGTCCCGCACCACGGTCGGCGTGGTGAGGATACGGTACTCGTCCGCGACCTCGGGATGCTCCAGGACGTCGATGGTCTCCACGTGAACCTGACCGGCGAGCAGCTCCCCGCACGCGCGCGCGAGGTTCGCCGCCGCCTCACGGGTGCGGGTCGAGTCACCGGCAACGAAGAGCTTCAGGCGGAGCTCGGTCACCTAGTCGGCAGTGGAGAAGGTTTTCGGACGATTGGGCACACCGGGGCAAGGCAAGCTGCGCGCCGCGCTCATCCGGCCGCGAGCGGGGAAAGCTAATGCGGTGGCCGGCGGCCGGGCTGCGCACCAGGCGGAGCTCCCGGCCGGCTCGGGGCCGGCTGCCGCCGCACGATCTCTCCGCGCAGTCGAGATGGCGCGTGCGGCCCGGCGCCGGGCGGCCCGGTGAGCCGGCACGGCGTGCGTCGCCGGGGCTCTGAGGTTCCGGAGGGGTGTGTGCCGGGGTACTTGCGGGGGCCGTGCGTTCGGCGTCGCACATGCGCTGCTCCTGCCGAGGAGGGTTTCGGCCGGGCCGATGAGTGCAGGGAGCGTGCTACGCAACCACCAGGCGAGGAATGCGATTTGCCAAACCGGGCGGGTCCGGCCCTTCCGTGCGCGTCGACCGACTCAGCAGTCCTCACCACGCCATGACCGTCTCTCTCGACGTTCGCCCCGGCACCGATGCCGTGGATGCGACCGATCTTCGTCTGACTCGCGTCCGTCCCCTCCGGGGCCCCAACTACTGGCGTCTCGCGCCCGTGATCGCGTGCGATGTACGACTCGGCTCGCTCGAGAATCGCACGACGGCGGACCTCGAAGGGTTCAACGAGCGGCTGCTTGCCGCGCTCCCCACGCTGGAGGAGCATCCCTGCTCGCGCGGCAGTGCGGGGGGCTTCGTCGAGCGGCTGAACGAGGGGACGCACTTGCCACACGTGCTCGAGCACGTCGCGCTCGAGCTCCAGACCCTTGGGGGCAGCGACGTCAGCTTCGGGCGCGTCGTCCCGTCGGGCGACGAAGGGGTGTGGTGGGTGATCGTGGCGTACGAGGAGGAGGCCGTTGGCGTCGAGAGCATGCACGAGGGAGCGCGCGTCGTGCGCGCCTGTCTCACCGGTGCGGCGCTCGACGTCGACGAGATGGTGCAGGACCTCCAGCGCCTCTACGAGAACGTGCGGCTCGGTCCCTCGACCGGCGCGATCGTGGAGGAAGCGCGGCGGCGCGGCATCCCGGTGCGGCGGCTCAACTCGCGATCGCTCGTCCAGCTCGGGCTCGGCCGTAACCTGCGTCGCATCCAGGCCACGGTCACCGACCGCACGAGCTCGATCGCCGCGGACATTGCGCAGGACAAGGACGAGACGAAGCGCGTGCTCGGCAACATCGGGTTGCCCGTGCCGCGCGGCGATGCCGTGCGCACCGTTGAGGACGCGATCGAGGTCGCCGGAGAGATCGGATATCCCGTGATCCTGAAACCCCTCGACGCGAGCCATGGACGCGGCATCTCGTCACGCATCGACGACGAGGCAGCGCTGCGTGCGGCATGGGCGGTGGCGCGGGAGTACGGACGTCGTGTCGTCGTGGAGCACTTTGCCCAGGGGCGCGATCACCGCGTCCTCGTCATCGACGGCAAGGTGGTCGCGTGTGCGGAGCGCGTTCCGGCGCGTGTGGTCGGCGACGGACGACGCACCATTCGCGAGCTGGTGGAGGAGGCGAATCGCGATCCCCGGCGGGGCATCGGCCACACCAAAATCCTCACGCGTCTCCCGCTCGACGAACTGACGGAGGATCATCTCGCCAAGCAGGGGCGCACGCCGGATTCCGTGCCGGCGTTGGACGACGAAGTGCCGCTGCGCCCGACGGCGAATCTCTCGACGGGGGGGACGTCGATCGATCGCACGGAGGAGATGCACCCGGACAACGTCACCGCCTGCGAGATGGCCGCTGCCGCCGTCGGGCTTGACATCGCCGGGATCGACGTGATGACGAAGGACATCTCCGTCCCCTTCCGAGAGAATGGCGCCGTCATCATCGAGGTCAACGCCGGTCCGGGGATCCGCATGCACACGCATCCTACGGAGGGCGTGCCGCGCAACGTCGGCGCGCCGATCGTGGACATGCTCTACCCGCCGGGGAGCGAGCCGACGATCCCCGTGATCGCCGTGACCGGCACGAACGGCAAGACGACGACGACGCGGCTCATCGCGCACTTGTTCCGGAACACCGGGCGCGCGGTCGGGTTCACGACGACGGACGGCGTGTACCTGCAGAACCGGCTCGTCATGGAGGGGGACATGACCGGGCCGTTCGCCGCGAACATCATCCTCACGAATCCGACGGTGGACGTCGCCGTGCTGGAGACGGCGCGCGGCGGCATTCTGCGCGCCGGCCTCGGCTTCGACGAGTGCGACGTCGGCGTCGTGCTCAACGTCAGCGCTGACCACCTCGGGCTGGGCGGCATCAATACGCTGCAGCAGCTCGCGGACGTGAAGGGGGTGATCCCGGCCGTCACCAAACGCGAGGGGCACGCCGTGCTCAACGCCGACGATCCTCTCGTGTACGCGATGCGCGACCGCAGCGGGGCCGACATCGTGCTCTTCTCGTCGCGCGAGCTCGGCGAGAACGAGCGGGTGACGGAGCACGTCGAACGCGGCGGCATTGCGGCGGTGGTGGAGCAGCGGACGTTCGTGATCCGCCGCGGCCGGCTGCGCATCCCGATCGCGGCGGAGCAGGACGTGCCGCTGACGCTCAATGGCACGGCGCGCTTCCAGCGCGAGAACGTGCTGGCCGCCATGGCCGCGGCGTACGTGCAGGGGATGCGGTACGACGACATCCGCGCCGGACTGCTCTCGTTCTTCCCGTCGCCGATGACGACGCCGGGCCGGATGAACCTGATTCGCGTGCGCGGCGGGGGGCGCGTGCTGATCGATTATGCGCACAATCCCGTCGCCATCGCCGGTCTGGTGGAGTACGTCTTCCGCGCCCCCGCGGAGAAGCGGATCTGCGTCCTGACCGTGCCTGGTGATCGGCGCGATGACGACATTCGCGAGAGTGGCCGGCTCTGCGCGAAGTTCGACCGCGTCATCCTCAAGGAGGATGCCGACCGCCGCGGCCGCGGGCGCGGTGAGATCGCCGGTCTCCTGCGCGAGGGGCTGATCGAGGGCGGACTCGATCCGTCGTGCATCGAGATCCGGTACGAGGAGAACGAGGCGATCACGCGCGGGCTGGATCTCCTCGGCCGCGACGAGCTCCTGGTGATCCATGCGGACAACGTGCCGGCGACGCTCGACACGGTGCGCAAGCGCGCGGTGCATCCGTCGTGACGGCCGCCGCCGTGCGCCCGCAGGCGGCGACCGAGATCCGCATCACCATGCTGCACGCCACGCGGGGGAAGAACTTCTGGTCGCTCCGCCCCGTCACACGGATGGATCTGAGCGTCGGCGCGTACGAGCACATCTCGTCAGCCGACGTGCCCGACGCCGCCGAGCGACTGGTGAGTGCGATGCCGGGGCTGATCGAGCATCGCTGTTCGATCGGTGAGCGCGGCGGCTTCCTCGTACGGCTGCGGCGCGGCACGTATGCCCCGCACATCATCGAGCACGTCGCGCTCGAGCTTCAGACGATGACAGGGCACGACGTCGGCTTCGGGCGCACGCGCGGCGGCGACGTGCCGGGCGAGTACACGCTCGTGTTCGAGCATGTGCACGAGCACGTCGGGCTGCGCGCGGCCGCGCTGGCGCTCGAGACAGTGCAGCAGGCGTTCGATCGGTCGCTCGAGTCGGTGGACGCCGCGGTGGCCGAGCTCCGCGCGATTGCGCGGACACCAGATTCGCCGCCGCCGCTCGGCAACGTGCTGTGCGGGATCACCGGCGGCGATGGGCGTGCGGCGGCGCAGGCGATGCTGCGCGAGCGTGTAGGCGGGCCGTCGGCCGTCGTGGTGGACGTCTCGCCGGGCTACCTGCTACACTGCGGCCTACCCTATGCCCGGTCGACGATGGCGATCATTCTCGACGCACAGCTCAGCGATGTGCCGGGGCGATATCGAGAGGAGGAGCGCGCGATCCGGCTGGTGAGCGTGCTGGCCGATGCGGTGGAGCGGAATGGTGTGGTGATCTGTCCGGCGAAGGAGTGGGGGATTCAGGACTATGCGAGCGATTCGGGCTGTCGTGTCGCCGTCTTCGCGACGGGCGACGACGTGACCGACCGCGACGCCAAGCTGGCGCGTGCGATCGGCTCGGTGCGGAATGGTCGCATTCGCATCGAGGGGTGCGGGGACGACGAGGACGCTGGCCCGCTCGATCCGGATCGGCCGGCGTCGTCGCAGGTCGCGGCGGCGCTCGCCATGGCCACGCTGCGCGACGGGTGCAGCGCATGACGCGTGACGCCGACGTCTCGACCGAGCTCCCTCGCGTCGACTCGCCGACGATCCTTCCGCACGAGCCCGAGCCGCGCGGCACGCTCGTCCTGATCGGCGGCGCGTGCACCCCGGAGGGTGCGGCGTTCGGTGCGTTCGTCGACGAGGTGCGCGCGATCGGCGGTCCGGTCGTGGGGATCACCGAGGCGTCATCGGATCCCGTGAACAGCGCGCGGCTCTGGCGGCGCGACTTTGCGTCCGTCGGTCTCACCGACGTGAGCTTTCCTCGCGTCGACCGGACCGATCCGCGCAGCGATCGCGAGACAGCGGCTCGAATTGCCGACGCGGCCGGTATGTTCCTCGGTGG
This sequence comes from uncultured Gemmatimonadaceae bacterium, assembly GCA_964438255.1. GTDB lineage: Bacteria > Gemmatimonadota > Gemmatimonadetes > Gemmatimonadales > Gemmatimonadaceae > AG11. Next base: position 71,940 of record CAYTKA010000006.1, read on the forward strand.
CGGCGACCAGGTGAAGCTGGTCGCCGCGCTGAGCGGCACCAAGACCTGCTCGGCGATGAAGGAGCGGTACCGGCGCGGCGGCGTCGTGTGCGGCACCAGCGCCGGCGCCGCGGCGCTGACCACGCTCACCATGGCCGGCGGCGAGATCGACGAGGAAGGAAATCTCGTCGAGCAGTACATCGGCCCGGGCTTCGGGCTGCTCGGCTACGAGGCGGTCATCGATACGCACTTCTCGCAGCGCCGGCGCCTGCAGCGGCTGTTCGTCGTCGTGGCCGGCAACACACAGCTGCTCGGGCTGGGCATCGACGAGAACACCGCGCTCGTGGTGCGCGGACATCTCGGCGACGTCGTCGGCGCAGGCGGAGTGACCTTCATCGACGGCCGCGATAGCGTGCGGTTCGACAACGCCGCCGAGTTGGAGAAGGGACGCCAGCTCACCTTCAGCCACCTGCGCGTGGGGATCGTGGGCACGCACTATCGGCTCAATCTGCTGGAGCGGGAGCTCGAGGTGCTGGTCTCGGGTGAAAATGGTCTGGCTGGGGGCTCGGTGCGGCACCATCTTTCCGGCGCACGAACGCCAACCTCTCCCGCCCCGTCCTAGATGGCCTCCCCATCCCCCGCTGCCGCGCCGACGCTGCGTCCGCGCTCAGCGTCCGAGATCGTCGACGCCGCGTTCCAGATCTACCGCACGCAGTTCGCGCCGTTCGTCATGTGCTCCGCGATCGCGTACGTCCCGATGCTGCTCCTCCAGTTGCTCGTCATCGGCGACCCGATGCGCTGGGCGGCGCAGCCGGATGCCGCTGAGACAGGGGGCTTGTTGTTGAAGAGCACGCTGTCGTTCGCCGCGCATTGGGTGACGCTCACCCTCATGACGAGCGTCCTGCTCGTCTGCACGTCGCAGGCGTATCTGGGCGAGCCGGTGGACGTCGGCGCTGCAGTGCGCCACGTCCTGCCGAGGCTCTGGCGTGTGCTCGTGACCTCGATCTTTCGGCTCGTCGTGTACGCCATCGCCTTCATGGTGTTTCTGCTGCCGGTGCTCTATGTCGCCGCGCGGTACTTCGCCGTGACGCCGGCGATCGTACTCGAGGACGCGACCATCAGGGGGTCGTTTCGTCGGACGGCGGAGCTCTCCGGGGGGCGGAAGTGGCATGTCCTCAACACCCTCGGTCTCGCGTCGATCATTTATTGGCTTCTCGTCTTCGGCGTCTCGATTGTGCTCATGCTGGTCGGCGGATTTGTCGTCCGAGCCGTCGGCAGCGCTGTGGCCACGGTGCTCGTCTACCCCATCGTCGTGCTGTCGCTCGGCCTGTTGTACTACGACGCGCGGATCCGGAGTGAGGGGCTCGACATCGAGCTGATGGCTGGCGCGCTGACCACGCCGGCGCCGTCCGCGTTGCCGCCGGCGGCCTCGCCCGCGCCCTGAGCGCAGCGCTCATGCTGCTGCAGGTCGTGCCGCGCGCATGGCCACCGGGCGCGGTGCACGATACCGTGCACGCCGTCGTGCGTGGACTCGAGTATCAGCGCTCCGTTCAGAGCACGATTCTCGGACGGCTGATGCGCTGGGCATTGGAGTTGATCGGGCGTCTCATGAACGCGCTGCACGGGTCCGGTCTCGGTCGCCCGCTCGCACTCGGTCTGGCCGCGGCGATCGTCCTGCTCGTCGTTGCGCGCATGGTGCTCTCGGCCGTCGCGCGCGACGAGACGGTGCGCGTGCGGCGGGGCCGTGCCGCCGTGGCGACCGACGATCCGTGGCTCGCCGCGGAGCGCCTCGCCGCGGCAGGCCGGTTCGAGAACGCAGCGCACGCCCTGTATCGCGGCGTGATCACGAGTCTCTCGCAGACCGAGCGCGTGCGTATCGATCCCGCCAAGACGAGCGGCGACTATGCGCGGGAGCTGCGCGCGCGCGGGTCGTCGGCGCACGCGGCCTTTCGCGCGTTTGCGCGACGGTTTGACGTCGCCGTATACGGTCACGGAGTCTGCGACGCTGCCCTGGTCGATGATCTCCGGCGACTGGCCTCCGTGTTCGCGCCGCGGGCGCGCGCTGCATGAGCGACGCCGTCCTGAAGCCGCCGGGCGATCGCGACTGGTGGACGCGGCCACGCATCGTGCTGCCACTCGTCGGGGCGCTCGTGGTGCTGGTGGCACTCCTCACGCCACAGCACGAGGCCGGGCGCGCCGGTGACCCGCGCCTGTCGTCGCATCTGACCGGTCCGCTTGGTGCGCGCGTCCTGTCGCAGATGGCCGAGCGCTTCGGCTACTCGGTGGTACGTCGCGACGACAGTCCAATCCCGCGCGATACCGCCGGCCGGACGATTCACGCCCTCCTCGCGCCGCGTGTGGAAGTGACCGATCGCGAGGCGCATGTCTACCTCGACGCGGTGCGGAGGGGGGACGCCCTGCTGTTCGTCTTCGAGGGACGCAGCGCGCTCACCGATTCGCTGCGGCTGCGGCCCACGCCCGGCGGTCACGTCCTTGCCGTCGCCAACGCGGACGTGGGAGGATGCGACCGCTGGCGCGATCTGACGCCGTCGCTCTGGGTGGACGGCCGGGTGCACCTACTCGGCGTGCGTGCGCCGGACGTGCTGCCCGAGCGCACGACGTTCGCGCCGCTGACGAACGAGTCCTTCGACAACGGCGCCACGTCATTCGGCGCCGTCGGGTTCGCGTTGGGGCGCGGGCGTGTCGTCGCGGTGGCGGATCCCGATCTCCTGCGCAACGACGTGCTGCGACGCTGCGTGTGGGGCGCCGATGTGATCGCGATGCGCATGCTGGAGTGGCTACGCGCCGGCGGCGCGGCACCGCGCAACATCCTCGCGTTCGACGAATATCATCAGGGATTCGGCGACCTCCCGACCGCCCGTTCGTTGCTCGGAGGGTTCCTCGTTCACCATCCGGTGGGGCGCGCGATCCTGGTGCTCGCTGCCGGCGGGCTGGCGCTGTTGATCGCCGCCGCGCCCCGACCGCTCGTGCCGCGCGACAGCGAGACAATCGAGCGGCGGGATCCACTCGAGCAGATCGACGCCCTTGCGCACGCGTACGAGCAGGTGGATGCGACGCGAACGGCCACCGCCCGGCTGCTGCACGGCGTGCGGACGCGGCTCAGCGTTGGCTCGAGCCGGCATCTCAGCGACGACGATTTCCTCGCCGCTGCGGCGGTGCGAGCACCGGAGCGCGGCGCGGACGTCGCGCTCATTCGCCGCGCGTTGCGTGAGCGCGTAAGCGCGCGCGACCTTTCCGACGTCGGCGACGCACTGCGCCGGCTCGAAGACTCTCTCTCCACGTCGGTCGCATGACTTCAGTCATCTCGATGCAGCAGGGCGCCGATCTTCTCGAGCGCATCCGTCAGTCCGTCGCCACGCGCGTCGTCGGACAGGAGGCGACGGTGTCGGACACCCTCGTCGCGTTCCTCGCGCGCGGGCACGTGCTCGTCGAGGGCGTGCCGGGGACGGCGAAGACGCTCCTGGTGCGCTCGCTCGCCACGGCACTCGGCCTTCGCTTCGCACGCATCCAGTTCACCCCCGACCTCATGCCGTCCGATCTCACCGGCGTGAACGTGCTGCGCGATCCGGCGCGCGGCTTCGAGTTCCAGCCCGGGCCGGTGTTCACCGATCTTCTCCTCGGTGACGAGATCAATCGCGCGCCGGCGAAGACGCAGTCCGCGCTGCTCGAGGCAATGGCCGAGCGGCAGGTCACGGTGGATGGCGTCTCGCGTCCACTCGGCTCCGCGTTCACCGTGTTCGCGACGCAGAATCCGGTCGAGCACGAGGGCACCTATCCCCTGCCCGAGGCGCAGCTCGATCGCTTTCTGATCAAGACGGTGATGCCGTATCCCCCGCGCGAGGCGGAGCTCGAGCTGCTCGCGCGCTACGAAGCCGGCTTCGACGCCGAACGCCTGCGTGACGACGACCTGCCCCCGGCACTCGGCGAGGACGAGGTGCACGCGCTGCGTGGGCTGGTGGATGGGGTGCGCGTGGCGCCAGAGGTGCGGGTGTACATGGCGGACATCACGCGCAGCACGCGCGAGGAGCGTATGCTCTCGCTGGGTGCGTCACCGCGTGCCACGGTCGCACTGTTCCGCGCGTCGCGCGCCGCGGCGCTGCTCGAGGGACGCGATTTCGTGACGCCGGACGACGTGAAGGGCGTCGCACCGGCCGTGCTGCGGCATCGTATCACCCTCGCTCCCGAGCTCGAAGTCGAGGGCCGCACGGCCGACGACGTGCTCGCCGCGCTGCTGGCGCGCGTCCGCGTGCCGGAGTGACACGATGAGCGCGCGACGAGCGTGGCTCCGCCGCGTGCTCGGCTTCGCGCCGACACCGCGACTGGGGTATGCGCTCATCGCCATCGCGCCGCTCTGGCTGTTCAGCGCGTCGGGCGCCGGCTTCGCCGTCGCTGTGGCGAGCCTCGGTGCCCTCGTCTTCGCCGTGGTGCTGGACGTCGCGCTGCTCCCGTCGGCCTCCGACGTCGATGTCGACCGATCGCTGCCCGAGAGCGTCGGGGTGAGCGATCACGTCGCTGCGTTTTATCGGCTCACCTCGCGCTGGGGCAGACCACTCGTCGTGACGGTCTTCGACGAGCTGCCGCCCTACGTGTCGTCCGATCGCGAGCCGGCGGCTGCAGCACTGCCGCCGCGTGGCACGCTCGAGATGCGCTTCGCCGTCGAGGGGCGCATGCGCGGCGAGACCCCCCTCGGCGATGTGGCGGTACGCGTGTGCACCCCACTCGGCCTCGTCGCGCGGACCCTGCATTATTCGCCGTCCGATCGTGTCGTCGTCGCGCCGTCGCTCGCCGGCGTGCGACGCTTTCGCTGGCTCGCCGTACACCAGCGGCTGGCCGCTGCTGGAGTGCGCCATACGCGCCGGCGCGGCGAGGGGCAGAGCTTCGCCCGGTTGCGCGACTACGTGATCGGCGACGACCCGCGCCACATCGACTGGAAGGCGACGGCACGCCGCGGTCATCCGATCACGCGCGAGTTCACCATCGAGCAGTCGCAGACGGTGTACGTGATGGTCGACGCCGGCCGGTCGATGGCGCAGCTCGCCGGCCGCTTCGCGCGCTTCGAGTATGCGCTCTCTTCCGCACTCGTCCTCGCGGACGTTGCAGCACGCGTCGGCGACCAGGTCGGCGCCATGGTGTTCGACGACCAGTTGCGGGCGATCGTGCCCCCGCAACGCGGCGTCGGTGCGCTGCACGCCCTGCGCACCGCGCTGCTGCCCCTTCAGCCGACGCTCGTCGAGCCCGATTACTCCGCGGCCTTTCGTGCTCTCGCGCTCCGGCAGAAGAAGCGCGCGCTGCTCGTGCTGCTCACCGACGTGATCGACGCGCGCGCCGCGCGGTCGCTGCTCGCGCACTTCACGCGTGGTGCGTCGCGGCATCTCGCCGTCGTGGTCGCGCTTCGCAACGATGCGCTCATCGCCGCGTCGGCGCTCCCCGACCAGGGTGGTGCGCGGCGTCTCTACGCCAGCGCCGCGGCGGAGGAGCTGCTCGCCGAGCGTGCGACGGCGCTCCAGCGCATGCGTGACGCCGGTGTGGTGGTGCTCGACGTTGCTCCCGACGCGATGGCGGCCGCGATGGTGAGCGAGTACCTCGACCTCAAGGCGCGCGGCGCGCTGTGACGGCGCCGAGCGCCAGGTCGTGCGGCGCATCGTCGCCGGCGGGCGTGATGCGCGGCGTGCGCCCCTCGCGGAGATAGACGATGAGCAGCACGAGCGTCGTGGCGCTCACGGCCAGCTTCGCCTCGAGCGGCCACCATTCGATCGGCGAGACGAGTCCTTCCAATGAGCCCGCGACGACCAGCATCAGCGTGGACGCGGCGATCAGGCGCACGGCGCGGCGCGAGCTCTCGACCAGCGCACGGCGGCGCGTGCGCGCTCCCGGCGTGAGCAACGCCGCCGCGATGAGAAACCCGCCGCCCCCCGCCACGCAGATCGCGAACAGCTCGAGAACGCCGTGCGGCGCGACGAACGCCAGTAGCAGCGGCCCGATCCCCTTGCTCACATAGAGCCCGACCACGCTGCCGATCGAGATGCCGTTCGACAGCAGCAGGAGCACCGGTATCAAACCGGCGGTCACACCCCCGGCGAACACGGCGAACGTGACCTGCACGTTGTTGGCGATGATGCCGCTCGCCATGACCGGGCGAAAGAGCCCCGGATCCGTGATGTACCCCTCGCCCTCGCGCGCGCGGCGTACGCCGTCAGTGGCGCGGCGCATCATCGCGGGAGGCAGGAGTCGCGCGGCTACCGCAGGTTCGCGGACGACCGCGACGCCGGCGACGAGCGCCGGTCCGAACAGAAGCAGCGCAGCGAGGGCGATCGGGGGCGCCGAGCGGCGGATCTCGCGCGGTACCTCGGTGAACAGAAAGCGAATGGCCGACCGCAGCGGCATGCCGCGATCGCGATAGAGCAGATTGTGCGCGCCGGCTACGAGCCGTCCGAGCTGGAACACCTCGTCGATCGCGCGACCGCGCGACGCCGTCCGCAGGCGCGCCAGATCCGCCGCGAGCACGCGATACTCGGCAACGAAATCGCGGACGCCGTCCTCCCCGAGCGAGCGCAGGCCGCGCTTCTGCACGGTGGCGAGGCGCGTTGCAAAGGCGCTCCAGCGAGGCGCTCCGGCGGCGATGATGGCCTGTCGTTCGCGTCCCGCGCCTGTCTCGCCGCGCGACGCCACGCCGCGCGCTCGCGCGCGCTGCTCGCGCCCATGGAGCTCGAGGAGGCGTGGGCCGGCCGGCCGGCCGTCCTCGGGCAGCGCGGCCGCGAAGCGCGTCGCGAGCTGTTCCGCGAGTGCGGCGCGGCGTCGCGGCTCGAGGGTGCCCCAACGCTCGACGAAGCGATCCAGGACGCGAAACTCGTCTTCGCTGAGGGAGGTTTGCAGCGGCGCCGCCCCGGGCCGGTCGCGTCCGCCTGTCTCGATCGCCGCGCCGGCACGGACGTCCTCGCGCACCACGATCGTACCGGCCACCAGATCACCGAGCCGCCGGCCATGCTTCGTGAACAGCACGCTCGCGATCCCGACGAGGTAGAAGAACCCCGGCTGCATGTCCACGATGCGCATGAGATTGCGCACGGCCGAGACGCCGAAGGTCACCGAATATCCGCCCTCGCGCACGACGCGCAGGCGATGCGCGCGCTTGCCCGGCGTCTGGCCATCCATCAGCCCCTCGAACAGCACGTAGTAACCCCAGAGGATGGTGAACTGCGCGAGCACGAGGATCGCCAACCCCCAATTGCCCGCCGAGCTGCCGAAGGCCGTGAGAGCCGGATTGGTCGAGACCAACGCACCCATGGCGATGGTCAGCGCGAGCATCAGGGCCGCGCTGATGAGCAGGTCGGTGAGCCCGGCCAGCACGCGCGATCCCACACCGGCAATGGAGTAGGTGATGACGACGAGCTCCGGCGTCTCGACGTCCACGGTCTGCTCGTACGAGCGCGACGCGCGCAGGGCGGGGGAGGAAGACGAGGAGGGCTGCACCATGCCGGAACCTGCTGCCTGCGCCGCGATCGAACAAGATGCCGATTATCTTCCTGCGACCTTTCTCACCGTATGCGCCTCCTGCTCCAGCGAGTCTCCCGTGCCGAAGTCCGTGTCGGCGGTCGCGTCACCGGACGCATCGGACGCGGCTATCTGCTCCTCGTGGGACTGACCCACGGCGACACCGAGGTCCAACTGACGTGGATGGCCGACAAGGTCGTCGGCCTCCGCCTTTTCGCCGATGCCGAGGACAAGATGAACCTCGCACTCGCCGACGTCGGCGGTACACTGCTCGTCGTGTCGCAGTTCACGCTCTACGGCGACGCGGCGAAGGGACGCCGCCCGAGCTTCATCGATGCCGCGTCTCCCGACGTTGCCAGCCCGCTCTACGAGCGGTTCGTGACGCTGCTGCGCGACCGCGGCGTGCCGGTGGAGACGGGCGAGTTCGGCGCGATGATGGAGGTGGAGCTCGTGAACGACGGACCAGTGACGCTCTGGCTCGAGCGATGACGTCTCCATCCCCTCACGTCATTCTCGCCTCGCAATCGCCGCGGCGGCGCGAGCTGCTCTCCCTCGTGGGCATCCCGCACGCCGTTCGGCCGGCCGACATCGACGAGGCCTATCTGCCCGGCGAGCCGCCTGCTGCGCATGCCGAGCGGCTGGCACGCGAGAAAGCGGCGGTCGTCTCGCGCGAAAACCCGGACGCACTGGTGATCGGCAGCGACACGATCGTCGTCGTGGACGGGGAGGTGCTCGGCAAGCCGCGCGACGTCGCACACGCCGAGCAGATGCTCTCGCGTCTGTCCGGCCGCTCCCACACCGTGATGACCGCGGTGGCCGTGCACTGGCGCGAGGCCGAGCGCTCAGCCGTCGAACATGTCGGTGTCACCTTCCATCCGCTCTCCACGGAAGACATCCGCGCGTACATCGCGACGGGCGAGCCGATGGACAAGGCTGGCGCGTACGGCATTCAGGGCTACGGCGCGACGATCGTCCAGCGCGTCGACGGCGACTACTTCGCCGTGATGGGACTGCCGCTCCAGCGACTCGTGCGCCTGATGCGCGAGCTTGGTGCGCGTTACCGGTTCGGCGGCGCGCTGGACGCCGACGCCGGCGCGTAGCGCGTCCGCCACAGCTCGACTTTGTCGAGCACGTCGCGCACCGAGATGCGCCGCATGCGGCCGGGCCGGTTCTCCATCGAGATCGGATAATCCTCGCCGGCCTCACCGTAGGCGTCGATCAACAGATCGTGAAAGCGGCGGTACGGTCCCACGCGCTTTGGGTTGGTGTAGCCCATCAGCGATATGACCGGCCGGTTCAGCGCGACGGTCATGTGCAACGGTCCCGTATCGGGGGAGAGCACGAGTGCCGCGCCGTCGATGATGCTCACGAGATTGCGCAGCCCGCTGCCGAGTGCGGAGACGACCGGCACCCGCGCCCGGTCGAGAATGATGCGCTCGGCGTTCAGCTCACGCTCGGATCGCCCACCGACCAGCACCGGCTGAAGGCCGAAGTCGCCGTACAAAGCGCCGCACACCTCGGCCCAGCGTTCGGGAATCCAGTCCTTCTCCGGCTTGCTCGTGCCGACGACGATGGGCGCGATGGGACGATCGAAGGGCGAAAAGAACTCGCGCTGCCATGCGCGCTCGCCGTCCCATGGGCCGAGATCCCACGTCACCGGCTCGTGCGGGATGCCGAGCGCCTCGAGAAACTCGAAGTACTGATCCTGCACGTGCTGGCCCGCGCGCGGCGGGATGCGGTCGGTGGTGAAGAGCCAGTTGAGATCGCGCGCACGCGTGCGGTCGAAACCGAGCTTCACCGGCGCATGCGTGAACGACGTGACGATCCCCGCCTTGAAGTACACTTGGAGCGCCAGCACGAGATCGAATGGCCGATGTGCGAGCTCGCGGTGTACGTCGAGGTACGCGCGCCATCCCTTCGCACGGTCGAAGGCGACGATCTCGTCCACCGCCCAGTGGCCGCGCACGAGCGTCGCGGCACCCGGCTGGAGTACCCACGTGACGTGCACGTCGGGAGAATGCCGCTTGAGCGCCGTGAGGACAGGGAGGACGTGCACCGCATCGCCGACGGCGCTCATCATCACGATACCGATGCGGCGCAGCCGGATGGTGGGTGAAAGCATGCGAGGAACTTAGCACGCGCCGCCGCGGCCCAAAACGGCCTGCGCGTTCCCGTTCGACCGTCACACGGTCCAGTGCGCGACGATCACAGCTTTTTCAACTCGACCAGCGCCACCGCCTCCGCGGCCGCCACCCACTCCGGTGCGGTCTTGATGCTCGGACGATGCTTGCTGAACGGCTCGTTGTAGCCGGCCGCCGACACCTCCCCGATCGCGCACTCGCGCCATCCGTCGGGAGTCGCGCGGAAGAAGCGCGACCGGTCGAGTCGCCATTCAGGCGCGTCGGTGAGGACCCGCAGGTCCTGCGCGTCGAACACCCGCAGCCACCCTCGGTGCGCGCGCTGTCCAAACGGCACCGAGATCAGCGCCGTCCCGCCCGGTGCCGTCACACGCGCGAGCTCCCGCACGGCGCGTGCGGTCTCCGCCGACGGATCGACGCTCGCGCCGCTCGAGTCGCCGTACCCCGCGTTGTCCATGCCGACATGCTCGAGCGTGGAGAGCGACAGGACGATCTGAAAGCAGCCGTCGCGATACGGGAGCGCGCGAAGATCGGCGAACTCGTATCGGACGTCATCGGACACCTCGGCGTAGCCCTCGTACCGAAGTGTCACGATGGACAGCGGCGTGAAGCCCGCGCGCCGACAGTAGGCGAGAGTGGCGGGATGATTCGTCACCGAGCCTGCGTCGAGAATACGAGCGCCGGGCGTGTGCAGCGCGGCGAGCCGGGCGAACGCCCACGGATACTCCACCACGCGCTCGTCGAGCCCGGCATCGGCGACGCCGAATGGACCGCTTCCATCGAAAAGAAGCGCCCGTTCGACCGCGGCCCATTTCGCGGCGGTGTAGCCGCGCCCACCCGGCACCCGGCCGCGTCCGATCCACGCGGACGCTTTTCGTCGCGCGCGCGCGCGCGTCCACCACTGCCGAACCGCGTGCGGGCTCAGCACGCGTACCCCCGGAGAGTGAGCACCGACATCATTCGCGGTCAGGGATCGATCATGAGCGCCGCGAGCTCGCGCTCGTCGAGCACCGCGCCGTGTTGGTCGCGCCATTTGCGTGCGGAGCGCAGGAGGCGAGCCGCGTTACCAGCGCGTACGCGGCCGGCGTGCGATTCGTTGAACGTCACGCGATCGACGTCGAGCACCCAGGCCTCGAGTCCCGCGGGGGATGACGCCGGCGCGAGCAGGATGTTCTTGACGTTGAGGTCATGGTGCCGCGCGCCGGCGGCGTTCAGGGCGTGCACGAGCACACGCGTCGCCCGCCACGCCTCGCGGCGCGCCCCCTCGCGCTCCCCCGGCAACATGTAATGAGACAGATCGCGACCTCCCTCGACTTCGCGCGTGACGACGTCGGCGCGACGCCAGAGCCCGAATGCCGGTGTGATCCCGTACATCAGTACGTCCGGGGTGGCCACGCCGGCGTGCGCGAGACGGCGCGCCGTCGCGAGCTCGTACGGCGCACGGGTCGGCGGCAGGAAGAGATCGCGCGTGAGGGGCGCGAGCAGGCCGCCGTGTCGGTTGTGTCGGACCACGGCGCGCGTGCCACTCACGGGCAACGCGATCGCGTATGCCAGCCCACGGCCGGCGAGCGGCCGCGCGGCGAGGTTGCGGGCGGCGGCCTCGTACAGCGTGCCGTCGACGAGCATGGCGCGCGCATCGGCCTCGTGCTCGACGTGCGTCACCGCCGCGCAGCGGCCGGACGTTACGCGCACGTACCCGGCCGGCAGCGCGTCATGCGTCATCCGTGCTTCACGCGATACACGGGCACGGCCTGGCTCTTCCCCTTGAGCTCCATCGGCGGACACACCACGAGCTCGGGCGGCGAGGCGAGCGCGCGACGCATCTCGTCGGAGAGCAGAATCTCCCCCCCATCCGCGGCGGAGCACAGTCGACTCGCCGTGTTGACCGTGTCGCCGATCACGGTGAACTCGAGGCGGCGCTCCGAGCCAATATTGCCGGCGAACGCCTCGCCATGGTTGAGCCCGATCCCGATCTCGAGTGTCGGCCGTCCCTCATTGCGCCAGCGCTCGTTGAGCGTGTCGAGCGCCTGCATCATGTCGAGCGCGGCGGCCATGGCGCGATCGGCGTCATCGGGGCTGCCGAGCGGCGCGCCCCACTGCGCCATCACCGCATCGCCGATGAACTTGTCGAGCGTGCCGCCATGGCGGAACACGCACTCGACCATCTCGGTGAAGTATTCCGTCAGCAGCGTCGCCATCGCGTCGGGGTTCATCGTCTCCGACAGCGCGGTGAAGCCGCGGATGTCGCTGAACAGCACCGACACCGTCCGCTTGTCGCCGCCCAGCCGCGTCGCCTCCGCCGAGCCGGCGATCCGCGCCGCGAGCTGCGGCGCGAAGTACCGCTCGAAGTTGCTGCGCACGAGCGCCTCCCGGCGAATGCGCTCGGCGAACTGCGAGTTCTCGATGGCGACCGCCGCGATCCCGGCGAACGCGACGAGAAACTCGAGATCGTCGTCGCTGAAGCGGTGCGTGGTGCTCGGGTTGTCGACGTAGAGCACGCCGAGCACGCGGTCCTCGCTGCCGATCAGCGGCGCGCAGATCGCCGAGCGGACCTGTTGCATGAGGATCGACTGGCCGCCGAAGCGCTCGTCCTCGCCGGCGTTGTCGGTGAGCAACGCGACCTTCTCCTGGACCGCGGTGCGCGCGATGGATTGCGGCACCGAGCGAGGAACGTCGCCGCCGCGCTTGTCGCGCGCGATCTTCGGTACGAGCTCGCCCTGCGTGTCGAGGAGCAGGATGGCGACGCGGTCCACCTCGAGCGTCTGGTATGCGTAGCCGACGATCTTGTCGAGGATCGTGTCGACGTCGACGGCACGCGTCAGCCCCTTCGACACCTCGAGGAGCGTTGCCAGCTTCTGCTGGCTCTTGTCGCTCGGCGGCGCGCTCAGCGGGGAGACGATTTGCTTCGTCATCCGCCCCGTGGGTGGCTCGTTCAGCGACTGGATGGCCGCCGCGGAGTCGCGCACCGGCATCTGGCGCACGATCGTCGCGCCGATCGGCGGACGCGGCGTCACGATCGGTTGCGCCGTCCCCGGCGTCGGGATGCCGAAGCTCATCAGCTTGAACGAGACCTTCCCGAACGCGAGCTGATCGTCGACGGTGATCTTCGCCTTCTCGACCTTCGCGCCGTTGACGAAGGTGCCATTGCTCGAGCCCAGATCCCGCAGACTCAGCGCGCTGCCGTCCGAGATGATCTCGGCGTGCCGGCGCGAGATCGTGGGATCGAACACCGGCAGATCACACGTCGGCGCACGCCCGACGATCAGCGGCACCCCCTCGCGGAGGTCGTACGCCTTGGTGCCGTCGGAGCGGATGAGGCGGAGAGGCATCGGCTGGGGAATATGGCGGGGGGGCGGGCTGCCGGACAGTCGGACAGTCAGACAGTCGGACAGTCAGACAGTC